>NZ_JAOVTZ010000003.1:0-210045 GCF_027737655.1 Campylobacter sp. JMF_04 NA10
TCTGTTTGATAGGCCGGATGTGTAAGTGATGAAAGTCATTTAGCTGACCGGTACTAATAGCTCGTTTGCTTATCTTTTTAAGCATTACTTCCTTGTTAAAGGTATTAGAAATCCTTTAACAATATGGTAAAAGATTTTATTAAGCTTGATGACTTTTGCAGTGTTAATTAAGAAAATATCAAATTTTATAATTTAGAATTTGTGAATTTGCAATTTCTAAAATTATAAAGTATTTTTTTGCTAGGCGAGGCAGATGAGCAAGCACAAAGGAGCGAACTTTGGTTCGTGACTGCGGTGCGAAGCGAAATCTAACAAAGCATAGCGAAAAAAGACGAAATAATTTTTTTAATTAACACTGTCCGTGACTATACAGATGAGGAAACGCCTTGCTCCATACCGAACCAAGAAGCTAAGCTCATCATGGCTGATGATACTCTCCGTTACTCGGATGTTGGGAAAGTAGGTCGTTGCGGACTTTGTTTTATTCTTTATGCTTTTTTAAATCATTTAAAATTTAATCTTAGTAATTTAGCTTATAGTTTTGAAATTTTAAATTTCAAAGTTTTTAGAATTTTATATTTAAAATATTGACAAAATATGTCAAAATATTTTTATATAATTTTAAAAATAAATCAAGGATATAAAAAATGCAAGAATTAAAAATTAAATTCCTTAGAGCAGAAGTGGGTTGGATATATTTTGAGATTATTTATGGTAATGTCAAATTAGAATATTGTTTTAGCGATCTCTGTGAAAGCCCATGTGATTTGGTAAAATGGGCTGAAAATATATATTTAGGTCTATATGAAGAATTTCAATGCGATGAAGAGGGCAGTTATTGGTATTTTGATTACGACGGAGAAAATTTTATAATTTCTGATGATCGAAATATTGACAATGAAAATTCAAAATATGAAAAATTCGAGCGATTGAGAATAAAAATTCAAAAAGAAGAGCTTTGCAAACTTATCTACAAATCAATTATTGATTTTAGAAATTCAAATTCATACCAAGCCGAGCAGTGGGAAGATGTCGGATTTGCTTTATTTTTAGAGCGCCTTTATGGTTCCAAACAAGTAGCTATTGAAGTTTTATCAAAAATGACAAAAAACAAAATTATAGAAGATATAGAAGCCAAACTTCGCGCTAAATACAGTAGTGACTATCGTGAATTATTTGGTCCTTATGATTTTTTTGATGATAACATGTATGATAACTCTTCTGTGTCAATGCGCAAAAAAATTTTAGAGCACTATATTGAGTTAAATGATGGGAGTGAAATGGGCGGATGTTCTCTTTTAAATTTAAAATCTGAAATTTTAGAAAATTTACTATAAAATTCTATGATTTTTTCGGTTTAATAGGCAAAATTTTATCTTTAAATTTAAAATTTCACTTTGCAAATTTAACTTTATCGCTAAATTTTAAATTATTCTTATCGAAATTTAAAAAAATTATTAAATTTTAAGTGGCTTAAATTTAGAATTATTTCTCAAATTTAACCCAAAGGAGAAAAAATGAAAATCTTTAAAATCCTATCAACAACCGCAATCTTTGCAAGCCTAGCTTTCGCTGGGATCAACCTAAATACCGCCACAAAAGACGAGCTAATGGCGCTTCCTGGCATCGGCGAGGCCAAGGCTGAGGCTATCATCGAATACAGAAAAAACAACAAATTTAACTCAATCGACGAGATTAAAAACATCAAAGGCATCGGCGATAAACGCTTCGAGGCTATCAAGGACGACCTAACGCTTACTGGCAAGACAGATACTAGCGATCTAAAATCTACCGCGAAAAAAGAAAAAGAAAAAGCCACAAAAAAGGCTGATAAAAAGGTCAAAAAAGAGGTCGTAAATCTAAAAGACAAAGCCGCGAGCACCGATACAGCTAAAAAAGCCAAAAAAGTAAAAGATATGGCAGATGAAGCTAAAAAAATCAAAAAAGCTGTGAGCGAATAAAGAATTTAGAATTTATAAATTCTGCAAAATTCTCAAATTTCCAAATTTAGGCTATGGGTTAAATTTTAAATTTAGCCCATAGCTTGAAATTTTAAATTTAAGGCGAATTTATCGAAATAAAATCATAGTAAATTTTTCCATTTAAAAACATATAGTTTTAAAAATTTAAAATTTTGCAATGTTATGGGTATTGTGATTTTAATCTGTTTCATTTTTAGTATCGCATCTGTTTATATGAAATAAAAAATATAAAAATGTATAAAAAATTTAAAATTAAATTTTAGTTTCATATTAATAAAATTTTAATAATAAATAAATTTTTCAACCTAAATTTAGACGAATTTTGATAAATTTACATGTCAATTATCAGATTTCTTTGAAAGGCTGTCGTGTGAGTAAAATTCATCAAATTGTAATCACAAATCCGGAGCTTTGCATAGGTTGTAAGGCGTGCGAGAAGGCTTGTGTTAAAGAATCTATAAAACGCGGCAAACTAGGAATTACACGCATTAGAGTATTCAAAGTAGAAAAAACTTCTGCTACAAACCAATGTCGCCAATGCGACGATGCTCCATGTGCCGTAGTTTGCCCAAGCGGTGCTTTGCAAAATTTAACAGATTTTGTCCATCTCAATGAGCATTTATGCGTCGGCTGTGGGCTTTGCACCGTAGCCTGTCCGTATGGCGCCGTCTCATTAGATAGCACTAGTGTTTTTGGAGTCGAAAAAGACGCGAACTATCTTAGCCAACCGGGATTTCCAAGTCTCGCTGTCAAATGCGATATTTGTGATGGTAGGCAAGAGGGCTCGGCCTGTGTCGAAGCCTGTCCAAAAGGTGCGATTATAATGCTAGATTCAAATTTAGAGCATAAAATCGGAAAAAAACTCAAAAATACGGAAAATATGCAAAATTTCATCAAGGCTATCAGCGATAGAGATGTTGATTTAAGCGAGTTCGTGGCTCCACCTGCGCCAAAACCTGCGCCAGAAGCGAGCGTGGCTGAAAAACCAGCTGAAAAAGTGGCTGAAAAAGCGGCTCCTGATACGGCTTCTGCGCCACAGAGTGCGCCAGTCCAAAAACTGGCTGAAAAACTAGCCCCACAAACAGCTCCTGCCCTAACTCCTGCGCCAGCTGAGAAAGTAGCTCAAAAACCGGCTCCTCAAAAGGTCGAAGCAAAAGCTGAGCCAAAAGCTGAGCCAAAAGCTGAGCCAAAAGTAGAAGCTAAGCCTAGTGATGAGATAAAACCGCAAAAAGTAGCCTCTAAACCGAAAAAAGAGAGCAAAGGGGCAAAAAATCCGAATTTGAAATCTAACGATAATAAGGATGACAATGCTTGAATTTATTTTTATTTCATACTTATTAATAGGCGTTATCAGCTTAGCTCTTTATAATTCGCAAAAGACTGCTTTGTATTTTGGATTTATTTCAAATGCCGCTATTTCGGTAGTGGGCGCGTTGTATTTCCTATCGCAACTGCATGGAAGTAGCGAATTTGTGCTTAGGGGATTTTTGTTTGAACCAAGCTTTTTGCTAACGCCTTTGGGTGCATTTTTTAGTTTTATAGTATGTTTTATAGGCGCGATGAGTGCAATTTATTCGCTTGGATATTTGCAAAATTTCAAGCTGAATTTCGCTGTAAAATCTGCGCTTTTTAGCTTTTTTATGCTAAGCATGCTAATGGTTATTAGTAGCAACGATGTCTTTGGATTCGTGGTTTTATGGGAGTTAATGACGCTAGTTTCTGCGCTAATGCTCAAATTCAACGACACTCCAAGTTCGAATTTCACAGTTATGCTATATCTTGGCGTGGCGCAAGTGGGCGCGTTTTGTATCGTTATAGCGTTTTTGATTATGGCGCATAGTGCTGGAAGTTTGCATTTTAGCGACTGGAATTTCAATACTTCATCTTTATTTATTTGCATTTTGCTTTTTATCGGATTTGGCACGAAGGCTGGTCTTGCGCCGTTTCATGTGTGGAGCCCACTAGCATATCCTCTTGCAAATTCAAATGTCTCAGCGTTATTTAGTTCCGCGATGAGTAAGGTCGCGATTTTTGGTTTGATTAAATTTATGTTGATTGCCAAAATTCCTGCCTCTTTTGCCTTAGCTATGATGATTTTGGGCGCATTTGGTGCTGTTTGGGGTATCATTTTTGCTGCGCTTCAAAACGAGTATAAAAAACTAATCGCATATAGTTCTGTCGAAAATATGGGAATTATTTTGCTAGCACTTGGTGCTGGACTTTACGGGCTTGCTACCGGAAATAATATTTTGGCAGCCTTTGGTTTGGCTGGTGCGATTTTACATAGCTTAAATCACAGCGTGTTCAAGGCTGTTTTGTTCTTTGCTGCTGGAAATATCTACAATGCAAGCAAAAAGCTAAAAATCAACTCTTTGGGTGGTTTGGCCAAATTTATGCCAATCACTGCGTTTTGTTCGCTAATAGCTGTGTTAAGCATAGTCGCAATTCCGCTATTTAACGGCTTTGCGAGCGAGTGGCTGATATATAAAGCGCTTTTATCAAAAACAGATCCTGGAATTTCAAGATTAGTTTTTGCGCTTTCAACTATCGGTTTGACGCTAGCTGGCGTGCTTTGTGCGTTTGCCTTTGTTAAATTTTACGGATTAATATTTAGTGGCAAAGCCAAAGGCGAGTATAGGGAGGCTTCGATTTTCTCGCTCGTGCCTATGGTGATTTTGGCACTTTTCTGCGTGATTTTGGCTCTTTCATCGCCTATGTTTGTAAGCAAAATTTGGTCATTTATGCCAGTGGCAGATAGTGGAGCGACGCTATCATTTTCGCTACTTTGGCTATGTTTGATTGCTATGTTAATCTTGCCATTTGTGATTTTGCTAGTTTTCAAATCGCCTTTTGATAAACCAAAACTAAGCGATCCGTGGGCGAACGGATTTAAATTCAGCAACGATTTCTTGCCAAATTCAAACACAGCCGTGGGTGATTTAAGGCGAGTTTTGGCTAAATTTATGTGCATAAAAATGCGCAAAAAAGGTAGCTCTTATAGTATTATCGTAAAAGATGTTTTTATGGAGTATATCTATAAGCCTATAATTGATATAAATATGAAAATAGCCGATAAAATCGCCATTATGCAAAACGGCAAGAGTGCGACTTACGCATTTTATATGGTGCTTTATCTTGGCATTTTAGGCGTGGGAATATTTTACTTTTTTGGAGGCAAACTATGATATTACAACTACTTTTAGCTCTTGCCTTGATGCCACTATTTGACGGTATTTGTCGAAGTTTGCGTGCAAAAATCCAGTCTCGCCAAGGACCGCCGATTTGGCAAACTTATTATGATTTGTTAAAACTTTTGCGCAGAAAGCGAACAGCTCCAAATTCAGCCCATTTTGTCTTTAAATGGACGCCGTATTTGCTCGTGGCAATCGGAGCATTTTTGGTAATGCTAACTGCTGCTAGGTGTGAGAGCATTTCAGATTTGATTGTTATCGTGTATCTGCTGGTCGCATTTAGGGTTATTCTAAATTTAGCGGCATTTGATAGCCTTAACCCATTTGCGGCAATCGGCGCAAACAGAGAAAATATGCTAGCCCTTTATGCTGAGCCTATTATGATTTGCGGTTTGATTGTGGTTTGTGTAATGTTTGGGACTACAAATTTAACCACTATTCATAATGCGGTCATTAACGGCGAAGTTGGATTTAAAATTTCATTTATAATAGCAGGAATCGTATTGTTATGGTCTGTTTATATCGAAATGTCAAGAAAGCCTTTTGATATAGCAGAAGCAGAACAAGAGGTTCAAGAAGGCGTCGTGGCTGAATTTAGCGGTAGAGATTTGGCGCTCATCGACATTGGAGCTATGCTAAAACAATTTGCCGTAATTTGCCTATTTGTTAAAATTTTTATCCCTTTTGGGTTTAATAATTTACTACTAGATTGCATTTTTACGGTGATTTTGGTCGAATTTGCCACAACGGCTGCTGTGTTAATCGATAACTTCGGTCCTAGGTATGCAATGCTTTCGACTTTGAAATTAAACGCTTCGTGGATGCTAGGACTTGGCGTTTTAAGCGTAATTTTGTTTGCTGCGGGGGTTTGATATGGAAGTGTTTGCAATACTTTTAATGATGATTTCTTTGGCGGTATTTTCGTTTAGGGATTATAAAATTTCAATTTCTCTTTATGCGTTAAATACCCTTTGTTTGGTGACGCTATTTTTTATCATGGCGGCCAAATTTGGAGCTGGCGAGCTGTATTCGTGGGCGATAATCGCGGTCATTACCAAGGTGATTTTGGTGCCTGCGATACTTTTCTTTACCCTTATTAGAATCGATGAAAAGCACGAAAACGACCCATACACAGGATTTTTCTTATCGCCTGTGATAGCTTTTGCTTTTTCGATTGGGCTAGCTTATCTTTTGACGCCAATCTTTATGAAATTTGCAATTATTCAAAATGAATTTGTCATTTGCGCTGCGATTTTTACATTTTGGATTGGGGTTTGCGGATTTATTTTAAGAAGGTCGTTTTTAAAACAAATTTTGGCTTATTGTTTGATAGAAAATGCGGTTCATCTAAATTTAGCCACAAACGCTTGTAATGCTAGTTCGCTAGTCGAGCTTGGAATTTTAAGCGACGCTGTGTTTGGAATTGCGATTATGGCTATTTTGGCGGTTAGATACAAAGAGGTCTTTGGTAGCCAAAATACGAATTTAGCCAGCGAGTTAAAGGGTTGAGTATGATAATATGTTTATTGCTTATTTTGCCGTTAATATTTGCGGCGTTGATTTATTTCGTGCCTGATAACAAGATAAAAGTCGCGAATTTGGTCTTTGCGCTAATTATTTGTGCGGTTATTTTTAAAGCTATTTCGCTTATAGGATATTCGCCGCTTTTCGCACTAAATAAAATGCTGTTTTTAGATAGCTTGGGTGGAATTTATCTGACAATCATCGGCATTACAGGGACTTTGGTAACGCTATATTTTCCTACTTATCTTGGTTGGAGAGATGAAAGTCCTAAAAAAATCAAAAAAATGCTAGTTTTAGCCTATATCACGACATTTGCTATGATACTATCTGCTGTGGCAAATGATATTGCTATTATGTGGGCAGCGGTCGAAGCGACAACGCTAAGTAGTGTTTTTATGGTTGTTTATAACAAGAAAAAACAAATCGTAGAAGCCGGTTATAAATATGTAATGGTCTGCTCTCTTGGTCTAGCATTTGCTATGTTGGCTACTATTTTGCTTTATTCAAGTGGCGGGATTTTATTTACAGATTTGATTGATAAAAAAATCGATCCGCTTACGATGAAAGTTATTTTTATCCTAGCTCTTGTGGGATTTGGCACAAAAGCAGGTCTTGTTCCAACCCATACTTGGCTTCCTGATGCTCACGCGCAAGGTCCATCTCCGACTTCTGCTGTGCTTAGCGGTATAGTGCTAAAAGTCGCAATGCTAGCTCTCATTAGATACTATTTTATCGCTGCAAATTCAGTCGGCATGGAATTTGTAATGGATACTATGCTTGTAAGTGGCGTGATTACACTTTATGTGGCTGGGTATTTCTTGGTAACTCAACACGATGTAAAACGCATGCTTGCTTATCACAGCGTAGTTCATATGGGCGTTATCGCATTTGCTTTGGGAGTTGGCGGGAAAATCGGCGTAGCGGCAGCACTTTTCCATTGCCTAGCTCACAGCCTTACAAAAGCCCTAGCTTTCCTTACCACGGGAAATACTTGGAGAATTTACCAAACAAACAATATGCACAAAATGGGCGGTCTAGCATACACTGCACCGCTTACTTGCGTGTTTTTTGGAATTTCGATTTGCTCACTTGTTGGAGTTCCGGCTTTTGCGATTTTCGTAAGCGAATTTATGACTTTTACACAAGCAATTTTGACAGAGCGATATGTCGTAGCGATTATTTTTGCGATTGCATTAGCAGTTATTTTCATAGCAGACTTTTCACACTTTTTCTTAGCTTCATTTGGCAAAAACCAAAGCGAGTTAAAATACGATAAAGAGATGAGTTTGTTTGAAAATTTACCGCTTATATTTTTGGGCTTTTTTGTTATCGCTTTCGGACTTTGGAAGTTTGAGTTTTTCTGGAATTTGCTTGATTTGAGCGTGAATTTAATAAAGGATTTAAGATGATAGGTGATTTATACATTAGTCAAATCGAAAGCGAATTTAACATACTTGAAACCACTAGACAAACCGATAAACAAATAACGATTTTGGTCGATAGAAACGACCTGCCTGCTGTGGTAAATAAGCTATATTATGGTATCGGCGGTTGGTTGGTGACGATGGTAGCAAATGATGAAAGGTCTATAAATAAACATTTTGCGCTTTATTATGTGCTTTCTATGGAGGGTTCTAAATTTAGCCAAGATGATGAATTAGAAGAGAAATGCTTTATAACCGTTAAAACTCTAATTCCGGCTGATGATCCTGTTTATCCCTCAGTTACGCCACTCGTTAAGGCTGCTGTTTGGTATGAAAGAGAAGCTTTTGATCTTTTTGGGCTTAGAGCGGAAGGGTTAATCGATCCAAGAAGACTTGCTATGAGTGATGATTGGCCACTAGATTTATATCCGCTTAGAAAAGATGAGATGAATTATAAATTTCGTCCAGATCCACTAAGCATAGAGCCTGATTATGAATTTAAAAAGCCAAAGGGAGTAAATACCCAAGCTATCCCGCTTGGACCGCTTCATATCACGGCTGATGAACCGGGACATTTTAGGCTTTATTGTGACGGCGACACGATTGTAGATGCGGATTATAGGCTGTATTATGAGCATAGAGGCATGGAAAAACTAGCCGAAAATCGTATGAACTACACTCAAATGGCATTTTTAGCCGAGAGAGTTTGCGGAATTTGCGGTTTTGCGCACTCTATCGCTATGGCAAGAGCCACAGAAAACGCTATGGGGCTAGAAATCCCTGAACGCGCGCAGGCACTCCGTATAATGAGCGCAGAGGTCGAAAGACTTCACTCAAATTTGCTAAATATCGGTTTAGCGTGCGAGGTTACAGGAAACTATACTGCATTTATGCATGTATTTAGAGTGCGTGAATACACGCTCGATTTGGCCCAAATTTTAACAGGTGGCAGGAAAACTTACGGCACGGTAACCGTAGGCGGTATGAGGCGAGATATCAGAGCCAAAGAGATAAAAGAGATTTTAAATTTGCTCTCTAAAATCGAGCAAGAATTTGAAGATGTCTGGGAAGTCATCATAAATGATGAAAGACAAATGTCTCGCTGGAAGGGAATTGGCGTTTTAGATCCGCAGGTCGGTAGGGATTATGGCTCAGTAGGACCTACAATCAGGGCTAGTGGATTTAAGCGAGATGTTCGCTACGATTACCCTGATGAATTTACGAAAAAACTCAAATTTAACATAAATACCGAAACTAGTTGCGATGTCTATGGCAGAGTCAAGGTGCGCTACCACGATACAAAAGACGCGATTAGTGTGATTAGGCAGTGTATTGATATAATGCCAGGTGGCGATATCATCGTAAGTAGCGATTATAGGGTTAAGCCAAACAGCTACGCAATCGGTTATATCGAAGCTCCACGCGGTGAAGATATACACTGGATAATGCAAAGTGGTAGCCAAAAGGTATATAGATGGCGTGTCAAAGCCCCTACATTTAGCAACTGGCCAGCCCTAGCTCATCAGCTTCGTGGCTACACCGTCGCTGATGCTGCGCTTATCGTATGTAGCCTAGATCCGTGCTATTCATGCACCGAAAGGCTAACCGTGGTTGATATAAAAAGCGGAAAAAGCAAAATTTTAGCCGGAAAAGAGCTTAAAGCGATTTGCCAAAAAGGAAATTAGATGAAAATTTTTGATTTAGTGAAAAAAAAGGGAGTTGTTACAAAGCCTTATCCGTTAGTGCCGTATGAAATGAGCGAAAATTTCAGAGGTCGCCCAGAATACACCTATGCTTTGTGCATTGGTTGCGCATCTTGTGGCGTGGCTTGCCCGCCAAACGCAATCAGCGTCAAAATCGAAGATGAAAAGTCAGTAGTGTGGCGATACGATACTGGCAGGTGCATTTTTTGTGGTCGTTGCGAGGAGGTCTGCCCTACAAAGGCTATCAAACTTAGCTCTAAATTTGAACTAGGCGTTAATTTCAATAGAGCTGATTTGCATGTGTGTGGCATTATGGAGGCGCATAACTGCTCGCAGTGTGGCAAGGCCTTTACTTCGAAGCGTTTTGTCCAAACTGCGCTTAGTAGAATCGCATCTTCGAATATGAGTGATGATCGCAAAAAGCTAGCCAGAGAATATACGCAAATTTGCCCTGCTTGCAAACGCGAAAACACAGCAGCGAAAATGCGAGAAAATGATTATCAAAGGATTGTGTGATGAGCGGCGATGATAAATTAAAATTTTTAAAACAAATTAGGCGAAGTTTCAGCGTTTTTCGTGTCGATTGCGGTAGCTGTAATGGTTGCGAAATCGAGATTTTCGCCACTCTTGCTCCACAATGGGATCCGGAGAGATTTGGCTTCAAACTCGTCGCAAACCCGCGCCACGCCGATATTTTGCTCGTAACTGGACCTGTTACTAGGCAGATGTATTATCCGCTTTTGCGCGCGTATGAGGCGATCCCTGAGCCAAAAATCGTCGTAGCCTTGGGCGCGTGCGGTTCAAGTGGCGGAATCTTCCACGATAGTTACGCCGTGTGGGGCGGTGCGCAAAGCGTAATTCCAGTAGATGTCTTTATCCCTGGCTGTCCTCCGCACCCAGCTGGCATTTTATACGGGCTAGCTAGCGCGCTTGGGCTAGTAGATCAAAAGTTAAAAGAGCAGAAATTTGAAAAAAGTGAGAATTTTATTTTCGCAGATAAACCTTCGTTAGTCGGCGATATGGCGTTTGAAAAATCAGCTTACCAAAAGGCAAAATTTTTGATGAGCTATGTCCATGCTGACGAGCTTTATGACAAATTTATGGACGCGCTTCGCACAAGCGGTGAGCCTAAAAACCCTGCTAGCGTCAAAACAGCTGTTTTAAACGCGATTAGCGCAGAAGAGGATCCGAGATTTAAAGAGTGCTTAGGAATTATCTACAACGATGTGTATGGCAAGTATTTTGGCGCAGAAAAAATCGATCCAAAATCCCTTGCTTGGGCGTAAATTTTAAATTTACGCCCCTTTTTTAAATTTTTTTAAAAATTCTTATTTAAATTTTTATAATATCAATAAGTTTTATATTTTATATAATTTTAGTGTAATTTTAGTTTTAAATTTTAAAATGCTTTAATGAACACGGGTTATAATCACACTTTATTTCGTTAAAAGGGGAAATCATGAAAAAATTTCTTTGTTCATTGGCGGGCGTAGCTTGCTTGGGTATGAGCGTAGCCAGCGCAAACACGCTAGATCAAATCAAATCTAGCAAGGTTTTAAGAATCGGCGTGAGCGAGCACATGGCACCATTTAGCGTATTGCAAAGCGATGGCTCATTTGTGGGCTTTGAGATCGACTTCGCAAAAGAGATCGCAAAGGCTATTTTAGGCGATGAGGGCAGGATAGAGTTCGTAGGCGTGCCTCAAAAAGAGCGCTTAGACTATGTCAAAGACAACAAGGTCGATTTGCTAATCGCAGCATATACTAGAAACGAAAAACGCGCCCAAGTGGCTGATTTTTCGGTGCCGTATTTTTCTATCAATCTCTCAACCGTTTCGAAAAGATCAGCCGGTATCAAATCAATCGAGGATTTAGAGGGCAAAAGAATAGCTGTCATCGGCGAGAGCAACTCAGATGTCTGGGTGCGCAAAAACCCTAATATCACCCCAGTGCCATGCCAAAACAACAAAGACTGCTACGACAAGGTCAATCGTGGCGAGGCTGACGCATATATGCACAATATCGTCTCAGTCGCCTCTGTGCCGGTGCTAGATCTAAATTTCGAAGTATCGATTCCAAAAATCGGCGAGACATTTTTCGACTGCGTCGTCACCCAAAAGGGCAACAAAGATATGCTACAATTGGTCGATCAAAAGATTTTCGAGCTCTCGCAAGCAGGGTATTTTGATAAAAAATACGATGAGACAATCGGGCCATTTTATAACGGAAATGTCCCTAAACACTACTTTTTGTTAGATGATTTATACAATCAATTTTTAACTATGTAATCACCGCGAAATTCGCATTGATTAAAATTTTAACTTCTTAAAAATTTGGCGCGAGTGTTAGATCGCGCCAAATTTCAAATTTAGGCTTTTTGCCTACTAAAAATCCCAAAATACGCACAAAACGCAAAGCCAAGCGCCACTGCATACGGCGCGAATTCGCTAATTCCCTTAGCCGAGCTAGCTAGCGAGAAATTATGCGCGATAGCCCCGCCACACGCCATGCCAGCGATGAAAATCGCAGAGTTTAGGTTTCCGCTTCCAGCCTGGACTAGGTGTTTGCCAGGACAGCCTTCGCACAGCGAAAAGCACAGCCCCGCCAATGCCATGCCGGCGAAATTCCAGATAAATTCGTTATGCGCGATTGGCTGAGCTTCGAAGCCGAATTTATACTGCCCAAACGCCAAATTTGCGATTGAGGCACTCGCGATCACTGCTACTATGCCCCAAAACATAGAAAAATCGCCGTTAAAAGTGCGCGAAAGTGCGCCAACGGAGCAAAATTTGCTTCTTTGCATAGCCGCGCCGATGATGATGGCTACGATTAGAGAGATAAAAATCGGCGCATGTTGTGAGCCAGGACCAGAAGTCGAGCTAAAAATCGCGCCATTTTCGCCAAATTTCACCCCGCTAATGAGTGCTAACAAAAGCAAAATTCCGATGATAAGTGGCATAGCGCCAAGCGGTTTTGAAAGCTCGTTTTCGCGCTCCGTCTCGTATCCGCTAGCCTTAAAAAACCTGCCACAAGCCACCCCGGCAAATAGCCCTACCACGCCAGCGATTGCGCTCATATCGCCACCGCCTAGGCGCAAAAACGCTCTCCACGGACAGCCTAAAAACACCAAGCAGCCAATCATCGCAAAAATCCCTAAGATAAATCTCGTAAATGGCGATGAGGCCGAGAGCGTGCGATACTCGCCGCTAATTAGCGAGGCGATAAAACCGCCGATGATAAGGCCGATGATTTCTGGGCGTATGTATTGCACCACGGCCACTCTATGAAAGCCGAGCGCACCAGCTGTATCGCGCAAGAAACACGCGGCACAAACGCCCATATTCGCGGGGTTGCCATAATGTACGAGCGCGGCTCCGCCAAGGCCTAGAAGGGCACCTGAAATGATAAAAAGTATGGTTGATTTTGGCATTAAATTGCCTTTTGGATAAGTTAAGCAGACCTGCTTTTTTCGGGGCGAATTGTAGCGAAATTTGATTAGAGTTGATTGAAAAAATTTGATTAGTTTGGGATAGAAATTTGGTTTTAAATTTGCGGGTTTTGAGTTATTGCATTAAATTTTGGGTTTGGGCTTTGCTTTCGCGCAAAAGTAGCTTTATGTGTTTTAGCAAAATAGGTGAAGCATAGGGTAAAAGTTCGCTAAATTCGGGGTCGAGCGTGGCGTAGGTTTTGGCTAAATGGTTGTAAAATCTCGCCTTGTCGTTTTCGTTGCAGATGAAAAGCTCTTGCTCGAAAACGCCTAACGCTTGGGCGATGAACGGGATTAGCTCGACTTTTAGCTCGCGATTGCCGTTGAGGTAGTTGTAAAGTGCGGGTTCGCTAGGGATTTCGCCTGTGGAGTTGAGGTGTGGTTCGAGTGATAAAATCCGCCTGACAAGCTCTTTTTTGCTGATATTTTTTTCTTTTGCGATTTCGGCGATTTTTTCGTAAATTTCCATTTTTGTCCTAAATATTCAAAATGAATAACTTCTTTGAATTTTAAATATTTTTTTATTCGTATTGAATATTTATAGACTTCGAATTGAATAAATTTAGGGAAAATTGGGTAGAATTAGGGAAAATTTTTAAAAAAAGGAAAAATTATGAAAAAATTATTTCAATTTTCTATCTTAGTTGTTGCCGTAATGTTATTTAACGGCTGTGCAGAATTAAATCAAGCATTAGAAGAGAGCGTATCAGAACCTGATTGCAGAAGCGAAGGAATAAATGCTTGTGCTACGCTTTGCGAACAAAATGTAAGTGAAAATTTCTGCCTTTATACATCGTGTATGTATTTACAAGCCGGAAATGAGGCGAAAGCTCGTGAATACCGCACTAAAATTTGTGATTTTTCAAGTGTAGCTGATAAATATGGCGGTAAAATCAGTTGTATTTTAAACCAAAATGAACAATTTAAAAACACAATTCCTGATTGCAATAAATATTTGGATAAGGAATAAAAATGAGATTTTTGATAGCTTTATTTTTTACATTTTCGCTTTTATTAAGCACGGATGTTTCTACCATAAAATCGGATATATTTCAAGGTAAAAATATCCAAAACGGATTAAACGAGTTGATATTGTTATGCGAAAATGGGCAGGCTAGTGCGTGTGGGGCTGTCGGCGAGATAGCTGCTAGTCAAGGAGACAATAAATTTACTATTTCATATTTGAAAAAATCTTGCGAACTTGGTGGAGATTGTTCGTGCTACGAAAATTTTATGGCAGGTAATCCGATAAAAGATTGCGAAAAAGAGCCAGAACAAAATATTGAAGAGGCAGAAGCTATCAAAAATGAGCTGAACGAACTAATGTTGTTATGCAAAGAGGGCATTGCTAGTGCGTGCGGAGCTTTGGGCGAGATAGCTGCAAAGCAAGGAGATACAAAATTTGCCACTCAATATCTAAAAAAATCTTGCGAACTCGGCGGGAATTGTTTATGTTATGAAAATTTTACGGCAGGAAATTCGGTAGAAGATTGCGCAAAAGAACCAACAAAAAATATTGAAGAGACAGTAATTGTCGAACAAGAGCAAACTATACAAGAAGAAGCTATCAAGCAACCACAAGATACTTCACTGCAAACTGTCGAAAAAAGAGAGATTGCACAGACAGAAGTTGTAGCAAATTCTCAATCTGAAAAACAAACAGAACAAATAAAGAAAAAAGAAGAATGGGGTATAGGAGAGACCATTATTCTTTGCTTTTTTATTATTATTAGCGGTATTATTGGTGTTTTGATGCGCGGTGGTGATAATGATAGCGGAACGATGATAATAAAAAATAAAAAGGGTGAAATAATAGAAGAAAGAGAGTGGCGCAGAAAATGATGAATAACGATATAAAAATAAAAAATTCAACCGAATTACTAGACGAACTTTGGAATACTATAAAATCGAGTGGGCTTTATGCCTACTCGAAAAATGATATTTATGATTATCTGATTTATCTGATAAACAAATATGATGAAAATCACTTTTTTGATAAAAATTCAAATGCTGAAAATTCAAGGCTTTTAAAGATTTCTCAAACTCGCATCAAAACGGCTAAGGCAAATATTTTAGTTAAATTTATGGGGCAAGAGGCTGATTATGATGAAATTTTTGTAAATTTTTTGAATAATTGCAAAGACAATCTTGTTAAATTTACAGAAACCATAGAAAAAGGCAAAATCAAGTTTGTGTTGGAAAATCCAGCAATTCGCATAGTCTTAGAAAGTAAGCTAAAAAAATCAGTTAGCAATACCTTGGATTATCATCTAAATAAAGAAATTGTTGAGATAGAAATAAATGATTTTTTAAATATGCTTTTAAAAGAATTAGAAGAACTTGAAGCAAAAAAGAAGATTAAAAAATTAAGCGAAAAAGAGCAAGAGTTATTTGAAAAATTAAGTCGTGTTAAAGAAACTTTGACCGAAAAAGAAAATAAGATGAATAAAAAAGCCAATATAGACACGACTATAAAAATTACAAATGCAATTAGTTCGTTTTTAGGATTTGTTACAAATTTGGGCGAGAAATTAAATTTTTTATAAAATAATTTTAGCAAATTTAAAGGATAAATTTATATATAACACAAATAATGAAGCTTAGATTTGTCTTAAATTTTGCTTATTGATAAGAGAAAATAGTATTAAATTTTATTAAACTAAATTAATTTTAAAAAAGGATAAAAATGACTTCAAATATAAAAGAAGCTTTTAGTCAAAATAAAATATGGGCTGGGACACTTGCTAGTGTCATGGGATTTATCGCCGATGTATGTCAGCCACTTGCACCTTTTAGCAAGTATCTGTTTTTTATAAGCATTGCAATATTTTTTCTATCTGCGTTATCGTATTTGGCGATTAAAAATTTACGCACTAAAATTTTACCAGTTATAGTATTTACTGTAATATCTAGTTTTGTGTTTGGGTTAATGTTTGGTTTGCAAAGTGCTAGTAAAGATGGCGATGAAAGTGGTTTTGTCGCCAGTGTTGTGCCATTTTTCGAAAAGATACAAAAGTCTCTTGGTATCATACAAAAAGATGTCGAGCAAATCAAACAAACAACGCAAGATATTAAAAAAGATACCACCGAAATAAAATCATCGGTGCAAAGCGTAGATCAAAAAATAGATAAACTAACCGACAATATAGGCAAACAAGGCGGTATCGTAGCAAACCCTACAACTGCCGAAGAATTTTATCACAATGCAAGAATTTATGAGCTAAATGGTGATTATGGTAATGCTAGACGAGCATATGTTAAATATTTTAGTTTTAAGACAGACAAACTCGACCCGCATTTGAGATTTCAAAAATTTCTTAAAATTCAAGAAGGAAAGGCTGGAACCAAAGAGATATACAACGATATGTTTGAAAAAAGTGAGTTAATAACAGATAAATATGCTTTTATTCTTTTAGAAGACGGCGATAAAAAACTTGAAAAATTACAAAATTTTATAAAAGAACATACTGAATTTGCCCCTGCATATTTTGAATTAGCAAGAAGCTATTCAAAATCTGTTTTAGGAACACAGGGAACTAACGACAAAAAATTAGAAAAGCTTTATATCGATAAATTTATCGAACTAAATCAAGCTGGAAAATTAGTTAGATATTTTATCGATAAAGATGAATTAGATGAACAGATAAAATATGCAAACGAACGCAAGGCTGAACTTGACCTTATAAAATTTGATAATGATATTATAAAAGTTAATAGAACATATGTAAATTCTGGTTATTTTTTGGGTATTAGTATCCAAGATGAACCTGCTGAAATTTTTTATAGAATTGACGGAAAAGGCGAATTTGTGAGCACTGGATTTTATGATGTAAATTATCAAGATACTGGAAAACCTATACCAAACGATCAAATAAGCATAGCCCACACAGCAAAACAGCCAGAAAAATTTGTTGAGATAAAATATATCAATCAAAGAGGAAATGAAAGCGAAATTTTTAGATACGAGTGGGTAAAAAAGACAATATCTGGCAAAACATTAAGTCCAAAAGCCGAAAGTGATATTAATATGCTAAAATCTAATTCTGGACTTTGGCTATCTCCTGAAAGCAAGAGATATTACAACAATCGTTATATATTGTATTTTTCGCATCTTTTTAGCTATGGCGATGGAATAAGTAAAATAATGTATGGTATAGATACGGATTTGCCCGATACCGAAATTTTACCGCCGTTTAGTATTGGCTCTGAAAATGATAATTTTATGATAAACATTGATCGTGATTTTAAAAAGGTGGTAATTAAGCTGTATTATGCTGATGATACAGAGAGCGATATTAAAGAATTTTATTTTTAAATTTGTTTTTCTTGTAAATTTAAGCATAAATAGAGTAATTGTGAATATTGTGGTTGATATTTTGTAAAAATGTTAGAAAAATAGTTTGCCAATTTAAAACGAGATAAGAGTGAAATTTATCCGCAAGGAATTAAAAATGATAAGAAAAGTAAAAAATCTAAAAATGAGACGAAAAATAAAATTAGGCATAGCGTGTGCGCCAGAAAACGATATCACAAAATATTATTACATCCACGGATATAATTCGACAGGCGCACAAACCGCGCAAAATATCGAAAAGCTAGGGATTGAGGTTGAGGTTTTGGGCTGGGATAGCAGGGCGGATTTCGAAACAAACTATCAAAATTTATTAGCGCAACTTCCAGAAAAAGACGATTTTAAAATAATCGCTTCATCGCTTGGGTGCTATTATGCCAGAGCACTTGCTGAGAAAA
This sequence comes from Campylobacter sp. JMF_04 NA10, assembly GCF_027737655.1. NCBI lineage: Bacteria > Pseudomonadati > Campylobacterota > Epsilonproteobacteria > Campylobacterales > Campylobacteraceae > Campylobacter > Campylobacter sp. JMF_04 NA10. The sequence goes on from NZ_JAOVTZ010000003.1 coordinate 18,060, forward strand.
AATACAGCGAATTGGTCCTTTTTAATCCGTGTTTTGACCCGCAAAACTACGATTTCATCACAGAACGAGCGACTTACAATTATAAATTTAACCCGTCAATTACGATTGCAATGAGTATTTTTGTATCCCAAAGCGACGAAGTTTTGGTAGATAATGTAGAAAAAGTTAAAGAATTATTCGGAGGGCATTGTTATATCGAAGTAACGAACGAGCGCCACCGAATAACAGATTTTTTGAAATACAAAGATACTATTTTGAAAGATAGTTGGTTATAAGCATAAAATTTTAGCGATTATTCAAAAATAATATAAATATAAAGCTTTCCTTGAAAATTTAAGGAAAGCTTGAAGAGATTTGGTAGTTAAAATTTACGATTTCTTCTAAAAATTTAATTACTTCATCGTATTAAACACTCTATCCCCAGCATCTCCAAGGCCTGGGACGATGTAGCCGTTTTCGTTTAGCTTCTCGTCGATTGCAGCGGTATATACAGGCACATCTGGGTAGATTTCGCTGAATTTTTTCAGTCCCTCAGGTGCTGCGATGATAGAGATAAATTTGATCTTTTTCACGCCCTTTTCTTTGAGGAATTTCACCGCGTCAATCGCCGTGCCACCGGTGGCAAACATCGGATCTATGATGATTGCGGTGCGCTCTTTGTAGTCAGTCGGGAGTTTTGCGTAGAAAAACTCAGCCTGCAAACTCTCTTCATTTCGCTGAAAGCCCAAAAACCCTACGCTCGCATCTGGAATTAGCTTAAAGACAGCATCCAGCATACCAAGCGCAGCGCGCAAAATAGGGCATATCATAATCTTTTCGTCTAATCTTTTTGCTGTCATTTTTGCCACAGGCGTAGTAATCGGCGCGTTTTTTAGGCGCAAATCGTTGCTTGCCTCAAAAAGCATTAGGTAGCTAATCTCGTCGATTAGCATACGAAACTGAAACGGATCTGTCTTTTTATCTCGCAGGATTGAGAGTTTGTGCTCGATTAGGGGGTGTGAGATTTGTTTGATATTTTTCATGATTTCACCTTTCATAAAATTTGCCTATTATACAGAAAATTGGTAATGAAAGGGTAGATTTTGGGATTTTGATTGGTGGCGGACAGGGAGGGATTCGAACCCTCGAGCCCCGGTTAGAAGCTGCACCCTTAGCAGGGGTGTGGTTTCGGCCAGCTCACCCACCTGTCCAAGTAATAAGAAATCGCATTATATCGAATAAAACTAATATAACGCTTAAAATTTCGCTAAATTTTGAAATTTTGGTTGTTTTGTGGCAGGGTTGGGGAATACTGCGCCGAGAATTTGGGCGTGTGTATAATGCGCTATTGAGTGTAAATTTTGTTTGATTTGTCATTGCGAGGAGCTGTTTTAATAGTGACGAAGCAATCTACGAATTTAAAATTTAAGGTCAGTGTTTTTGCAAAATTTGCGATTGGAATTTTGAACTCGTAGATTGCCACGAATTTTTGCTTCGCAAAAATTCTCGCAATGACAAATTAAGGGTGTGGGAATTTCTTGTTTCTGCAAAAGCTCGCAATGACAGCAAATTTAGCGCAAGGAATTTTAAAGTCGTAGATTGACTTCGCCTACGGCTCGTCCAAAACAAGCGAAGCGCTTTTTGCGAAGCAAAAATGTTTCTGTGAAATGCCCCTTCGCTTCGCTCGGGTCGCTACGCTCATTTTGCTTTGGCGACAAGTCGCCTCGCAATGACAAATTTGATAAATTTTAGAGATTGAATTTTAAAAAAGCAAAAATCAGGGGGCGCGAAGCCCCCGAGTAAAATTTATTTTTTTACGATTACGGAAATTCCGTTTGGAATCACAGTTAGGCTCTTTTTGCCTAGCGCATGCGCCATTTCTAGGGCTTCTTCAAGGCTAGCGGCATATTTCATTTTCATATCTTCTACCATGGTTTTGATCTCAGGGCGTGTTACTATGATGACTGTGTGTTTGATCAAAACGCGCGCGAGAATTTGGCTCTCCCATTGATCTGGGATTGTTTTTTCTTGTGGTGTTGCCATACATTGATCGTAAAAGGCTTGCGCGCTTTCGCAATCTTTAAGCGAGCGATAAAATCCCTCGCCACCGTGTCCGTCGGCACAGTATGAGCACTCGATGATGACGCCACCAGGGTTGCAGGTAGCCTCAGCCGCGGTCATTGATTTGACGCATTGGTAGAGATTTTGATCAAGTGGTGCGCCGCCGTTTGATGTGATGACGATGTCTGCCATTTTTGGCTCGACTTTGGCGTAACTTAGCAAAAAGTCGCAACCCGCTCTGTGCGCTGTGACATAATTTCCCGCAAATGCTGCGACTGTTTTTTTATCCTCGTCGATTACGACATTTACGATGTAGGCGAGTTTGGCAAATTTCGCCGCTGCTAGCATATCTGTGTGTAATGGGTTGCCATCTAGCACGCCAGTGCGGGCAAATTCGCTATCTATGAATTTCGAGCAGTGATTTCCTAGCACGGTTACTTTGTCGCAAACGCCAGGCAAAACGCTCTTTCTGCCGCCGCTAAATCCAGCGAAAAAGTGCGGTTCGATAAAGCCCTCTGATACCAAAAGCTCGGTCTCTACGGCTACTTTGTCGATGACGCAAGGCGCACCCGATGGCAAAATACCGATTTGTGTGTTTGAATCAGGATCGAAGCAATCATGCACCACGATTTTTGAGCTTTCATAAATTTCATCGCCTAGTTTGGCGCGAAGCTCGGCCTCTGTGGTAGGGCGGTGAAATCCAGTGGAAACTAAAAGCGTGATTTCGATATCGGGATTTCCCTCTTTTAGCTCGGCAAACATATTTGGCAAAATATCCTTGCTTGGCACTGGGCGGGTGTGGTCTGAGATGATGATGACGCAGTTTTTCTTGCCTTTGGCAAGCTCGCACAATCGCGGGCTATCGATTGGGTTTGCCATAGCTTTTTTTACGATTTCTAGGCCGCTACCCTCGGCTTTAAGCTCGTCGATTTTAGAGCGCAAAACATTTGCGTCCCCCTCGTCAAAGTCGATAAAGGTGTTGCCATAAGGAATCTTTAACATAATTTACCCCTTAAAATGAAATGAAAATTTAACTTTTTATTATACAGCGATGGGGTGTATATTTTGCTTAAATTTCAAAATAAATTTTAAAATTTAAGTTATGAAAAATATCGGCAAAATTCCTAAAATAGGGCATATCAAGGCGCAGGTTTTAAAGCGAATAGCACCAAGAGCGCACAAATTTGCAAGCACAAAAAGTGGAAGTGGAATTTGCGCTTTAAAGCTTGGAAGCGTGAAATTTAAAAAACTAATCAAAGCCTCATCAAAAACCCCGCCCAGTCCGCACAGGTGCAAAACCACGCTAAGAGGGTAAAAAATCACAAAAATATACCCAATGATAATCACGCTAATTTGCTGAAATGAAGCCAGCGGAAAGAAAAAATACACCGCGATATTCATCGCAAACCAGACATAAAGATTAAAAAGTGCCAAATTTGCGAAAGTGCTAAATTTGCCCCAAAAATGGTGCGAATACAAAAAAATATAAAGCACGCCAAGGGAGGAAAAATAAAACCCCACGCTAAAAGCTAGATGCGGAAAAACGGCTAGCAAAAGCGCAATGCTAAGGAATAAATTGGCGAAATTTAAAAGCTCGAAATTGCGCCACAAAAGGAAAAATCCCACCACACACATCGCTAGCGAGCGTAAAAAACTAGGCGTGAAATCCAGCACAAAAAGATAGCCAATCATCAGCAAAATCGCCGTGACGCTGAGGTCAAATTTGAGATTTCGCCACGGGAAAAATCGTCTTTGCAAAATGCGATAAATCGGCGCAAAGATTAGGAAAAACGACGAAAAAATAATGCCTAAATGAAATCCGCTAATCGAGACAATATGCGCGATCCCCCAGTGCGTGATGTTTTGGCGCAAATCATAAGGCATAGGCGTAGCAAAATACAGCGCGCTGTAAAGATCGGCTATGAGTTGATTTTCGTGCTGAGAACGAATAAAATTTATGGCTTTGGTTTTGGGCGAATTTTCGTAAAACGGGGCAGAAATTTTAAAATTTGGCGCATAAAATCTAGCCTTCACAAAATCCAAAAAACTCAAATTTTGCGTGATGATACCCACACTCACGCGCGCGAATCGTGGGAATTCTCGCCCGATTTTGGTCGTGGTATAAATCGTAAAATTCCCTGATTTTAGTTTTAGCACGGTGTATGTGCGGGCTTTACCCTTTGTTTTGTCGTAGGAATTTAGAATTTGGCTTTGTAAAAATATGCGAGAATTTGCCTTAAATTCGCAAAATTCGTGGTATTTAAACGCCAAATTTAGCGCAAAAATCAAAATGATAAAAAGCGAAAATAGGCAAAATTCTTTTTTGTTATAAAAGAGTTTGAGTTTCAAAATTTTGAAATTTGGGCGAAATCACTTTCGCCCACGCGCCCTTAGCACGAAAAATTCATCTTAAACTCATACGGAGTAGGGCGTGCTTCGTATGGCCAAACTTGGGTTTTAAATTTCATGTGTTGATAAGCTTGGATAAAATCGTCGCTCATAATATCTTTGAGATACGCTCTATCGCGGATCAGCGCTTCTAGCGAGCCGCGAAGTGTGTGCGGGAACTGCTCGATACCGCGCTCGCGAATCTCATCAAGGGTTAGTTTAAATAAATTTTCGTCCATTGGCCCTGCTGGCTCGATTTTGTTTTTCACGCCATCAAGTCCTGCCATTAGCATTGCAGCGAAGGCTAAATATGGATTTGAAGTGCTATCTGGGAAGCGAAATTCAGCCCGCACGCTCTTTTCGCCTGCGCCATAAGGAATTCGCACAGAGGCTGAGCGGTTTTGGCTAGAATATGTCAAAATCGACGGAGCTTCAAAGCCCGGAATTAGGCGTTTGTAGCTGTTCGTGCTGGCGTTTGTAAAGGCTGCGACGCTTCTTGCGTGAGCTAGCACACCGCCGATATACCATCTAGCGAAATCGCTTAAATTCGCGTAATTTCCCTCGCCGTAAAATAGGTTTTTGCCGTCTTTCCAGACTGATTGATGCACATGCATGCCATTTCCGTTGTCGCCATAAAGCGGTTTTGGCATGAAAGTCGCGGTTTTGCCGTTTAGTTGGGCTACCATTTTGATGACATATTTGAGTTTTTGCACATTGTCAGCCATTTCGACTAGATTGCCAAATTTCACGCCGATTTCGTTTTGGCCTTGGGCTACTTCGTGGTGTCCTAGCATGACATCTAAGCCTACTTGTTCCAAAACCTGCATCATCTCAGCCCTTAAATCAGTGGCTGTATCGATCGGCTGAGTCATCAAATATCCGCCTTTTTTGCGTGGGCGGTGGCCGCTATTGTATCCTGATGAGAAGTTCGTATCATCGTTCCACTCGCCCTCTTCGGTGTCTATCTCATACATAGCGCAGTTTGTGCTATCGACGATTTTGACATTATCAAAGATAAAAAATTCATTTTCAGCCCCGAAATACGCCTCATCGCCAAGCCCGCTATCTTTTAGGTATTTCATAGCTTTTTTGGCGATTGAGCGAGGGCATTTTTCGTAAAGTTCGCCCTTGTAAATATCGAAAATATCGCTAAAAACCACAGCCGTAGGGTCTGCGGTAAATGGATCTAAAAATGCAGTTTCGACATCTGGCATCATTAGCATATCACTTCGATCGATTGGCTGCCAGCCGTCCATCGAGCTAGCGTCCATTGGGATACCGTTTTTGAACTGATCTGGTTCGACGATTTTGATATTGTAGCTGATAGAGTGCCAAAATCCCTTCATATCCGTAAAGCGGAAATCGACAAATTTAACTTCGTTTTCTTCGCAAAATTTGAAAAATTCATCGACATTATTCACAAATTTTCCCATTTCTTCTCCTTAAAAATTCTAAATTTTGTAATTTTACCCTTTTGTTACTTAAAATACGAAGCGAAATATTTTTGTGCGAGTTAAATTTTGAAATTTGCGCAGTTTTGAAAATTTGGTGCTAAATTTAGTGATAAATTTAAAAAACCCCGCGAAATTCGCAGGGTTAGGGGAGTATGAAATTATTTTAGGAAGGCTTATTTTTTATCTTTTTTAAGCTCTTTTTGCGCCTCTCTTTTTTCCTTGCGCTCTTTTAAATTTTTAGCCAAATTTGACTTTTGCTCTGCGTTTAGCACACCAAGTAAAGCCTCGATGACACCAGCCTCGGCGCTGATTTGCTCGGTAAATTTTTTGCTATTATTTTCGATAAATTTTGCTTTGTCAAAATTAGCGATATCTTCTAGCAAATTCTCGCGTGGCTCTGATTTTTTGGCGATTCGCGCTTCGTTTGCTTCAAACATTATTCTGCGCACCTTCGCCCATTGCTCGTCGCTTAAATCAAGGCGTGGAAGCTCGCGCATAATCGCGCCTGTGTAGCGGTCATTGTGCCCCATTTTGTGGAATTTTTTCATACCTTGGCCAAATTTTGCCCCTTTTGCCTGGCAGTTTTTCATATCGCCAGCGCACGGCATTGCGCTATCGTGGAAACCGCCCTTAAATCCGCCCATTTTTGGCATTAAATTTGGAGCGCATTTATGCTCTGCGTTTGCGCATGGAAGCGGAGTTTGTCCGCCTTGCGGATCTTGTGCGAAAGCCCCAGTTGCCAAAACCGCGCACGCTAATGATAGAATTAACTTTTTCATTTTTTCTCCTTTACTTTAAAGTTGGCGTGATTATACGCGCGCAAACTAACCCCAAAACCCACGCTTTGCTAACCAAAGCTAACTTTGGCAGAAATTTACGATAAATTTGGAGTTTTGAAATACTGCGCCGATATGCTCGCTATTGTCATTGCGAGAAACGGCGCAAGCCGTTTCGTGGCAATCTACGAGCATAAAATTCCTTGCGCTAAATTTGCTGTCATTGCGAGCCGACACCTAACTACTAAAATTTTAAATTCGCAGTTTGCAATTCGTTTCCTTTATTTGATTTTAAAGTAAATTTCTTGCTTTTCATCATAAACAAATATTTTTTTATCCATTTCATTTGCTTCAAAATAATCAAGCAATTCGGTAGCTTCCGAAAGCATATCTTTATCAACTTCCATATATGATATTTCTTCATCGTGATTTAAATGTTTTTGTTGCACTTCATAAGAATACATTGCAGGCATATTTGAAAACATTATGTGGGCTTTATTTTTAGTAATTAAACGATATTCATCATTGATTTTAATAACTTTTTGCAAATCCGAATATAACTTTTTAGTCTCATCATCAAATTTACAAGTAACATAAAAATATACAGAATCAAAATGCGAAAGCGTATAACTAACTTCCTTTTCACAAATTTTATAAAATTTAGTTCTTTGTTTTTCCAAAATTTTATCATACTCTTTTGTTAGTTTTTCTATCTCATCATCGCTTTTATCTAGTGCTTTAAGTCTAGCGTTATAATGGGTTTTTAAATAATACAACTCATAATTTATCAAATCATCTTTCATCGCTTTTATAATAAAAGGTTCTCTAAAAAATAACAAAACTATCGGTAAAAAATATATCACCATCAATATAGCGATAAATTTAAAAAATTTTTTAACAAATTTACGCAAATTCTACTCCGCTTTTTTTATAAATTTTATAAAATTCACGCTATTTTCGTGCGAATAGGCGATTTCGTAGCCGTTTAAAATCGCTGTTTTTTGTATGATAAATAGCCCAAATCCATACCCGCTCGAACTTTTATGGCGCACGCTTTTATCCAATTTCCAGTTTAGTTCCAGTTCGCCGTTCGCGCTAGAAATGTCCTTAGCTAGGGGCTCGCCGCTGTTTTCAAAAACTATCGCGCCATGCGTGGCGTAAATTTTAATCTCGTGATTTGGCGAGTAATTCAGCGCATTTTCGATTAAATTTTTCAGACAAATCTCCCACAGCTCGGTGCTTCCATAAATTTTAAAATCGCGCGCTAAATCAATGCAAATTTTATCATTTTCGCGCAAATTTAGCTTTTCGCGTGTGCGCTCAAAAACCTCGCCAAAGCCCATTTGCTCGCACTCTACCGCCTCGGAGCTAACCAGACTTTCAAGAAGCCTGAAATTTTCTAACTGCTCGTTTATCTGCGCAAAAAGCCTAGCTAAATTGCCCTGATTTTGCGGGCTGGGAGCGTTTTTTAGGTAAAATGCGCCCTTGGCAAGGGGCGTTTTCATCTCGTGCATGAAGATTTTGTTAAACATTTCTCTGGTGCCAAGAAGCTGTTTTATGCGCAAAATCGCGCTATTATAGGCGTTTTGGATACGAGAAATTTCTTTATAATCGCTTTTGATTTCCAAAATTTTAAACTCGCCGTTTTTTAAATTTAGCAAATTTGAATAAAGCAAATTTAGTGGCGCCAAAGCCTTATTTAAAAAGAAAAAAAGTAGCGCCAAAATACCTAGCAAAACGCAGAAAAAAATGTCGAAAACCGCGAAATCTCGGTCATTATCCAAGGCGCGCAAAACCATATAATTAATCGGTGTGTATATGAAAAACAGCTCCTCGCGCCCTGATTTTACGATCTGATAACCGCTGTTTTTATCGCCGAAGCTCTCGATGATTTTGGCATTTTTGGTGCCGAAATTTTCGGCTAAAACAAAGCCATTTTGCGCCAAAATTTCATCGCTTGGCAAGCTAGCGTTTAAAAGCTCTTCTTGGAAACTTTGCAAATTTAGCCGTAAATTTAGGCGCAAAGTCTCTTTGTAGCGATAATCCTTCCAGCTATGCACGCCAAACCACAAAAAAACTATCCCCAAAAACGCTACCAAAAAAAGTATCAAAATGCGCCTGAAAATGGACTTTTGCGCGCTGTTTTGCAGACTAGGTTGTGCTGAATACTGCGCCGGAATTTTTGCGCCCTTTTGCGTATCTGTTTGCGCCGATTTTTGAGAATTTCCCTGCGCTGAATTTTGCGCCGAATTTTGCTCGTTATTTGGCAAGGCGATACCCTCTGCCACGAAGCGAGATTATGTGATTTGCCTCGCTGTGAGGTTTGATTTTGGCTCGAATTTTGCTGATTATCATCTCCAAATTTTTCTCATTTGCCGATACAATCGAGGGCGAGGCGCGCAAAATTTGCTCCTTGCTGACAGCGGCTGGGAAGTTGCGAACTAGCTCGCCAAGCACTTCAAACTCAGCCAGCGTAAGTCCCAAATTTACGCCGTTAAACAGCACATCGCCTAGATTTTTATCCACGCTAAACGCTAAATTTTCGCTCTCTTCTTTGAAATCATTTGCTCTGCGCAAAAGCGAGATTATGCGCGCGTATAGCTCGTCTGGGTCGTATGGTTTGGGCAGATAATCATCAGCCCCGATTTGCAGAGCGCTTACCTTATCGACGGTCGAGGCGCGCGCGCTCGAAACGATAACCGGGATTTTGCTTTTTTTGCGGATTTCTTTGCAAACTTCCAGCCCGTCCATACCAGGAAGCCCCAGGTCCAATAAAACCAAATCAAACTGCGCCAAATCCGTGCTAATCGCTAAAAACGGATCCTCGCACGCCTCCACGCTAATGCCCCGCGAACCTAAAAATTCGGCTATCAATCCAGCAAATTCTGCGTCATCTTCGATCAAAAAAACTTTTACCATTTTCGCTCTTTAAATTTTGTTATAAAGTCTTAATTATATGTAAATTTTGTAAATTTGAGAGTTCTAAATAATAAAATTTATTAATTAGATACTTTTTATTTAAATTTATCGTTTATAATACCGCCGAATTTAAATTAAGAAAGGAGACATGAAAATGTCAAAAGTAACAAAACAACTAAACCAAATCCAAGCAGATGCACACGCACTATTTGTCGCATTTCACGCATATCACTGGAATATCAAAGGCCTACAATTCGCGCCAATCCACTCTTACACAGAGGAGGCTTACGATGAGTTTGGCGTGCTTTTCGATGACGCAGCTGAAAGAGCCTTGCAAATCGGTGGCAAACCAGTAATCAAAGCCGAAGAGCTAATCAAACTAGCCTCTGCTCCAATCGATCTAAAAGACGATTATAGCGCAGAAGAGGTGCTAAAAAATGTGAAAAAAGCCTATGAATATTTGCTAAAAGAGTTCAAAAAACTAGCCGAAATCGCAGACGAAGCAGGCGATATCGTAACATCAAATTTCGCACAAGACAAACTTGGCGGATATGAAAAACGCCTTTGGATGCTTGATGCAATGCTTGCAAAATAATCTTTGCAAACCTCGATAAAAGTCGCCAAATTCGGCGACTTTTTTAAATTTTACACTTTAAAATTCACTATTAAAATTTAACCCAAATTACCAAAAAGCAAAATTTAAAAAATTTAAAAAATTTAAAAAAGCAGAAAAGTCGCCAAATTTGGCGACTTGTGAAATTTGTAAATTTAGAATTTATCGTGCGTATTCGCGCCGTTTGTGTTATCCCATGGAAGTTTCGTTCCACCAAGGATATGAAAGTGCAGGTGCATGACCTCTTGGCCGCTGTTTTCGCCGCAGTTGCACACTAGGCGGTAACCTGTCTTATCTAGCCCCATTTTCACAGCGACTTCCTTGATAAAACTGCTAAGACCGACCATAACCTCTGGCGGGGTTACTTGGAAGTTTTCATAGCATTTTTTCGGAATTGCCAAAATGTGGATTGGCGCCCTTGGGCTAATGTCGTGAAATGCCAGAAAATCGTCGTTTTCTAGGACTTTGTTACATGGAATTTCGCCTGCTACAATTCTTTCGAAAATATTCATAATGTATCCTTTTTTGATTAAAAATTCAGCCTAGATTATAGCTAAAAATTTCAAATTTATGAATTTTTACCTTGCTTTTATGAAATTTTAAATAAAATCGCAAAATTCATTTTTTTACAAAAAGGATAAATTTTGCAAGAAATCAAAGCCAAAATCGAAGCAGCCACTAGCTTAGATGAAATCGAAAAAATCCGCCTTGAATTATTTGGCAAAAAGGGCGTTATCACCGAGCTTTTCGCTCAGTTAAAGTCCGTCCCTGCCGAGCAAAAAAAGGAATTTGCAAAAGAGGCAAACCAAAAGCGAGATATTTTTTCCGAGCTAATTGGCGCGAAAAAATCAGCCTTGGAGGCAATCGCGCAAAAAGAGGCGATGAAAAAAGAGGCGATCGATGTTACGCTGTTTAACGAAAATGTCGCTAGCGGGGCACTTCACCCTGTAATGGAAACTATGGATAAGATAATCGATTATTTTGTATCGCAAAATTTCAGCGTAGAATCTGGTCCGCTAATCGAAGATGATTTTCACAATTTTGAAGCGCTAAATTTACCGAAATACCACCCAGCGCGCGATATGCAAGATACATTTTATTTAAATTCAGGCGAGCTTTTGCGCACACACACTAGCGGCGTGCAAATCCGCACAATGGAGAAATTCAAAACTCCGCCAGTGCGTATGATAGCCCCAGGTGCAGTATTTAGACGCGATATGGATTTGACACATACGCCGATGTTTCACCAAGTAGAGGGTTTAGTCGTCGAAAAGGGCGCAAATGTGAGCTTTGCAAATTTAAAATACATTTTAGAGGATTTTTTGCATTATATGTTTGGCGATGTAAAGGTGCGATTTCGCCCTAGCTTTTTCCCATTTACCGAGCCTAGCACAGAGGTTGATATTAGCTGTATTTTCTGTGGCGGATCTGGCTGTCGCGTCTGCAAACAAACTGGCTGGCTAGAAGTGCTAGGAAGTGGCGTGGTAGATCCAAATGTGTTTAAAGCGGTAAAATGGAGCGATGTGAGCGGATATGCCTTTGGGCTTGGGGTCGAGAGATTTGCTATGCTACTTCATAAAATTCCTGATTTGCGCTCACTTTTTGAAGGCGATATTAGATTATTGGAGCAATTTAAATGATAATAACGAAAAATTGGTTACAAGATTGGATTGATTTAAGCGAAGTTTCATCAGAAAATTTAGCCCTTACGCTAAATTCGATTGGTTTAGAAGTCGATGCGCACACTCGCATGAATATCCCAAATTTGGTCGTCGTGGGGCTAGTCAAAAGCAAAAGACGCCACGAAAATTCAGACCATTTAAATGTCTGCGAAGTCGATGTCGGCGAAAAAACGCTCCAAATCGTGTGCGGAGCCAAAAATGTCGATGCAGGGCAGTTCGTAGCAGTAGCACTCGTGGGAGCGAAGCTTCCTGGCGGATTGGAGATCAAACCAGCCAAACTTCGTGGCGAAGAGAGCTTTGGTATGATTTGCTCATCTACCGAGCTTGGGCTTCCTAAGACCTTTGACGGGATTATGATTTTAGACGAAAGTATCGGCGAGCTAATCCCTGGCAAGGCGTTAAATGAGTATGAAATTTTTAACGATGACATAATCGAGATCGAGCTTACTGCAAATAGGGGCGATTGCCTTAGTATTTTAGGTATCGCGCGAGATCTAAGTGCAGGGTTAAATTTAGCGTTGAAAGAAAAAGTCGAGTTCAAAGACCCTGAAAATGCCCCAGGAATCGGCAGAATTTTAAATGTCCATACAAACGCTGAAAGCAACGCGAGATTTTCGTTTCGCGCCTTTGAAGCAAAGAAAAATTTCGGCCTTTCCTTCAAACACATTTTGCGCCTTGCGATTGCCGATTTGCTAGGCTCTTGCGCTGTGCAAAACTATTTAGCTTATGTTACACACGCGACGGGAGTTTTGCTAAGGGCGTATGATTTCGAAAAAATCGCTGGTGGGAGCGAAAAAATTTCACTTGATATAAAACAGCTACAAAACGGCGAATTTGGCGTGTATTGCGGTGAAAAACTGCTAAGTATCGCTGGAATTTGCCAAGATGAAAATTTCAAAGCCTGCGATAACACAAAAATCGCAATCATCGAGGCAAACTACACCAAACCCCTTGTCATCGCAAAAGCCATAAACGAAAACAAAAGCCTAAAAGGCGACGAGCAGGTTTATCGCTCATCTCGTGGTAGCGAGCCAAGCCTAGGCGTGGGCACGGATCTTTTATTTCGCATTTTGGGCGAAAATCCTTCGATTTTGCCGTATGCTGGTGCGCAAAGAATTTCGAGCGCGTATGAGCCTGTAACGATTAGATTTAGCGACAAAGAGATTAATAAAATGATTGGCGCAGATATTTCGCGCGATCAAATCGTAAAAATTCTAAAAAAACTAGGATTTGATATCAGCATAGAGGCTGATTTTATCAACGCCAAAGTTCCGCATTTTAGGCACGATGTGCTAAATGCACACGATATTTGCGAGGAAATCGTGCGAATCGTAGGCATTGATAATATCGCCTCAGCACCGATGAAATTTGAGGAAAAAACACGCATAAACGAAACTTATATAAATTTGCAAAATTCACGCAAAGTGCGCAAAAAAGCGGCTGCTTTGGGATTTTTCGAGTGCGTGCATTATGTCTTTGACGATAGCAAAATTTTAGCCTCTCTTGGATTTGCGCCGTGCAAAAAAGAGATTTTAAACCCGATCAATAGCGAGTTAGACGCTCTTCGCCCAACTCTAATAAATCATCTTTTGGCCTCTGCTGAGAGAAATTTGAAAAATTCGAAAAAAAGCGTTAAGCTTTTCGAACTTGGCACGGTTTTTGACGCTGAGGGCGTGCAATCGCAAAAACTAGGATTTGTTGCAAGCGGACTAAAAAACGAAAGCTCTATCGCAAACGGCGCGAAACCTGCGGCTGTGGATTTTCTATACTTTGCGGGATTAATTCAAAGCGTGATTGGTAAATTTAGCGTGAAAATTCCAGAGCAAAAAATCGGCTTTTTAAGCGAATTTGAACAAGCCCTAATCGAACAAAATGGCGAAATTGTGGGCTTTATAGGGCGCGTAGATGGCGATGTGGAAAAAAGTCGGGATTTAGAAAAAACTTATTTGTGCGAGATTGATTTTGAAAAGCTAAAATTTGAAAGAATTATGGCAAATGCTTATTCGAAATTCCCTAGTATTTCGCGCGATTTAAGTATTTTGGTGCCAAATGAGCTTAGATTTGAAAAGATTAAAGAGGTTATAAGCTCCCTTAAAATCGACGCTTTGAAGGAATTTTTGCCGACTGATTTATACAGAGACGAAAGCCTAAAAGATAGCGCGAGTTTGACAATTAAATTTAGTTTCCAAGACGATAACAAAACCCTTGAAGATGACGAAGTAGCGGGCTTTATGGATAAAATTTTACAAGCATTAAATCAAAATTTAGGATTAGAATTACGATGAGAATTTTCGCTCAAAAATCGCCATTAAATGCCGAAATTTCAAATATCGGCTCGGATAAATCGATTTCTCATAGAAGCGCAATTTTCGCGCTTTTATCGGATAGGACAAGCAAAATTTCAAATTTTTTGCTAGCCGAGGATACGCTAAATACGCTAAAAATCGTAGAGGCTCTGGGCGCAGAGGTGAAGCGAGTGGGTGCCGAAATCGAAATCACGCCAAAAGGCGCGATAAAAGAGCCAAATATGCCATTAGAGTGTGGTAATTCTGGCACTACGATTCGCCTTTTTATGGGGCTTTTAAGCTCGGTTAAGGGATTTTTCGTCCTAAGTGGCGATAAATATCTAAACGAACGCCCAATGCGCAGAATAGGTGATCCGCTAAGTAAAGTAGGGGCGAAAATTTACGGCCGTGATAATGCGAACAAAGCTCCGATCGCAATCGAGGGAAATAAGCTTGAATATTTCGAATTTGATAGCAAAATTTCATCTGCTCAGGTCAAAACCGCTATGATTTTAGCCGCCCTTAATAGCAATGGTTGCAAATTTAGCGAACCTGAGCTAAGCCGTGATCATAGTGAAAAAATGTTAAAAGCTATGGGAGCTGACATCAGCACAAACGGCCTTGAACTGCGTGTAGAGCCACTACGCGCGCCACTTAAACCGCTTGAAATTTTCGTGCCAAACGACCCAAGCTCGGCGTTTTATTACGCTGTGGCAGCCTCGATAATCCCGGGCTCGCATATCGTGCTAAAAAATATGCTTTTAAATAAAACTCGCATAGAAGCTTACGAAATTTTAAAGAAAATGGGCGCGAAAATCAGCTACAAAAAAACTGATGAAATTTACGAAGAAATCGGCGATATCGAAATTTCTTACGCCCCGCTTCACGCCGTAGATGTTAGCGAAAATATCCCGTGGATGATAGATGAAGCCCCAGCCTTAGCCGTGGCGTTTGCCTGCGCGCAGGGCAAAAGCACTCTAAAAAATGCAAAAGAACTTCGCGTCAAAGAGTGCGACCGCATAGCTGTCATGGTCGAGGGATTAAAGGCGTGTGGCGTGAAAGCTAGCGAGCTAGAAGATGGCTTTGAAATCATGGGCGGTGGAGAAATGAGCCCAGCAATCATCACGCCTCATGGCGATCACAGAATTGCGATGAGCTTCGCTATTTTGGGGCTTAAATGCGGTATGATGATAGAAGATGCCAAATGTATCGCGACATCTTTTCCAAATTTCAGCGAAATTTTAAAACAAATTGGAGCTAGCGTTGAGGATTGAAATGGCCAAAAGCTACGGCTTTTGCTTCGGGGTCAAAAGAGCGATTAAAATCGCAGAAAACGCAGGCGAAGCCTCGACGATAGGCGAGCTAATCCACAACGCAGAAGAGATCAACCGTCTAAGGCAAAATTTCGGCGTTAAAACCCTAAAAGATGCTAGCGAAGTAAGCGATGAAAAAAAGCTCATAATCCGCACGCACGGTATCCAAAAAGAGGATTTGACGCGCCTAAGAGAGCAAAATAAAGAACTCATCGACGCGACCTGCCCCTTTGTGACCAAACCACAGCAAATCGTCGAAAAAATGAGCGATGAGGGGTATGATATCGTGATTTTTGGCGATAGCAACCACCCAGAGGTAAAAGGGGTAAAATCCTATGCTAAGGGCAGGGTTTTTGTGGTTTTAGAGCCAAGTGAATTGGACGAGATTAAGCTAAATTCGAAGGTTGCTGTCGTTTCGCAGACTACGAAAAAAATCGAAAATTTTGTCAAAATCGTGGATTATTTAATGCAAAAATCGCGCGAGGTGCGTATTTTTAACACAATTTGCAACGCAACGCTAGAAAACCAAGAAGCAGCCGCCAAACTTGCCAAAAAAGCCGATATTATGATAATCGTGGGTGGCAAAAATTCATCAAATACAAAGCAACTTTTTTTGATTTCGCAAAGCTTTTGCAAGGATAGTTATTTGATCGAAAACGAAGACGAAATCGAGCAAATTTGGTTTAAAAACAAAAATTTATGCGGGATTTCAGCAGGGGCTAGCACGCCTGATTGGATTATCAAAAAAGTCGTTGAAAAAATCGAAAAAATATCAAAATTTTAAAATTTCATCTCAAATTTAACATATCAAAATTTAAAAAAATTTAGTTGATTAAAAGCAAAATTTAGGTAAGATTTAGTTTTTAGCATTTTTGTTAAAAATGTAAATAAATTTAAAGGAAGCTTTATGGCCGAGGTGAACGAGAAAGTTCAAAATCACGCAGATGAAGATTTTGCGAAATTGTTAGAAGAGTATGACAACCAAAAATCACACGATGAGGTAGTCACAGGTAAGGTTATCGCTGTTAAAGACAACGAGATTTTCGTAGATGTGGGTAGAAAGCTAGAAGGAGTTTTGGATGTATCCGAAGTGAGCGACGCCCAAGGAAACTTGTGTGTAAAAGTAGGTGATGACATTAAAGTCGCGATAATCGGAAGTAGAGGTGGTCGCCCGGTCGTATCATATAGAAAAGCTATAAAAAAAGAAAAAGTTAAAGCATTTATTGATTCTTACGATGAAAATGCAGAAAATGTATATGATGTCAAAATCGTCTCTTTTAACAAAGGCGGTTATGTTTGCGTTAGCGAAGATGATGTTGAGTTTTTTATGCCACGCTCTCAAAGTGCGCTTAAAAACCCAAATGGCGCTATCGGCAAGACTTTTAAAGTAAAAGTTCTAAAAGTAAATGAAGATGAGCTAAGTATCGTGGTTTCACGCAAAAAATTGCTTGATGAGGACCGCAAAGCTAGCAAAGAAATCATCGAAAAAATCGTAGCTACTGAGGGTGTCATTGAAGGCACTGTTAAAAAAATCACAACTTATGGTATGTTTGTCGATGTAGGCGGCGTAGATGGACTAGTTCATTACAGCGAAATTTCATATAAAGGCCCTGTAAATCCTAGCTCGCTTTACAAAGACGGCGACAAAGTCCCAGTCAAAGTCGTCAAATACGATAGCGACAAAAAACACCTATCTCTTTCAATCAAAGCTGCAATGCCAGATCCTTGGAACGAGATCAAAGACAGCCTAGAAGTCGGCGACACAATCCGCGTAAAAATCAGCAATATCGAGCCTTATGGCGCATTTGTTGATTTAGGCAACGATATCGAGGGATTTTTGCACATTAGCGAAATTTCATGGGATAAAAATATCAAAAATCCAAAAGACTTCATCAGCGAGGGCGAAGAAATCGATGTAGAAGTCGTAGAAATCAACCCAGATGAAAGAAGACTAAGAGTAAGCCTTAAAAACTTGCTTCCAAAACCATTTGATGAATTTTTGGCAAAATACAAAGTCGGCGATGTGGTAAAAGGTGCAATCACAACAATCACAAATTTCGGCGCATTTGTTAGAATCGACGGAGTAGAGGGTCTTTTGCACAATGAAGACGCTTCTTGGGATAGAAATGAAAAATGCAAAAATTTATTCAAAATCGGCGATGAACTAGAAGTCAAAATTATCAAAATCGACAACGACACACAAAAAATTTCACTAAATCGCAAAGAGCTAGGCGATAGCCCGATTAGCGATTATGCGAAATCTCACAAACAAGGCGATGTCGTAAAAGGTAAAATTCGCGATATCAAAGATTTCGGAATCTTCGTAGAGTTAGAAGGTGGCGTAGATGCGCTACTTCGCAAAGAGGATTTGGGCGATAAGAGCGCAGATGAGATCAAAATCGGCGATGAAATCGAAGCTGCAATCGCATTTATCGACGAAAAGAAAAATCGTATTCGCCTAAGTGTTCGCAGACTAGCTCACCAAAAAGAGCGCGAGCTTTTAAACGAAGTAAATAGCGATGACGAAAAAATGACTTTGGGAGATCTTATTAAAGATCAACTAAAATAACCCCGCTTGCAAGGCAGTTTTGCCTTGCAACTCCACATACAAAATAGGAGAAATTTATGAAAACTGTAATAGTTTGCGACGCAATCCACAATATAGGTTTTGAACTTCTCTCAAAAGAATCAGATATCCATGTAATCGACGCTACCGATGTCCCAAAAGACGAGCTTTACGGCATGCTTGGCGATGCAGATGTAGCAATTACTAGAAGCTCGACTGCGGTAGATGAGAAATTCTTAAATTCAGGAACTAATCTCAAAGCTATCGTGCGCGCAGGCGTGGGCGTGGATAACTGCGATATCGACGGCTGCTCTAAGCGCGGAATTATCCTTATGAATGTCCCTACGGCAAACACAATCGCCGCTGTGGAGATGACTATGTGCCACCTGCTAAATGCCGCCCGCAAATATGTAAATTCGTGCAATGATTTGAAAATCAATCGCATTTGGAAACGAGAAAAATGGTATGGCACCGAGCTATACAAAAAAAGCCTAGGTATTATCGGCTTCGGAAATATCGGCTCTCGCGTGGGTGTGCGCGCACTTGGCTTTGGTATGAGTGTCATCGCGTATGATCCATACATCGATCCAGAAAAGGCCACGAAACTAGGCGTGAAATACACTACGAATTTCGACGATATCTTAGCGTGCGATTTCATCACAATCCACACACCAAAAAACCGCGAAACTATCAATATGATTGACGAGCCACAAATTGCCAAGATGAAAGACGGCGTGCGCCTCATAAACTGCGCGCGCGGTGGATTATACAACGAAGCAGCCCTAGTAAAAAACCTAAAATCAGGCAAAATCGCATATCTAGGCATAGATGTTTTCGACAAAGAACCAGCCACTTCGCATGAATTTTTAGATATCGAAAATTTAACCGCTACTCCGCACCTTGGCGCAAATACTTTGGAATCACAAAGAAATATCGCAGTCGAAGCTGCTGAGCAAGCTATCAGCGCAGCACGCGGTATCAGCTACCCAAATGCGCTAAATTTGCCTATCAAGTCCGAGGATTTACCAGCTTCAATCGAAGCGTATGTGGATTTGATATCAAAAATGGCATATCTAGCCGCCCAAATCAACAAAGGCCCGATAAAATCTATCAAAATCGAGGGTAGCGGCGAGATTTCACAATACCTAAATTCAATGCTAGTTTTCGCTATCGTGGGCGCACTACACGATAGCTTGGGCGATTCGCTAAATTATGTCAATGCGAAATTCCTAGCCGATGAGAAGGGTATCGAAACCGAGTATAAAGAGTGCGTGGGCAGTATCTATAAAAATGAGATTGGCGTTACGATTATCACTGACAAGGATACTTCGAGCGTCGTGGGCACGGTCTTTGACGGCAAAGAGGGTCGCATAGTCAATGTCAATGGATTTAAAACTGACTTCAAGCCAAAAGGCAAGATGATAATCTTCAAAAACACCGATGTCCCGGGCGTCATCAAAAACATAAGCACGATTTTAGCCGATGAGAATATCAATATCGCTGACTTCCGCCTAGGCAGAGGCGAGGACGGCAACGCACTAGCCGTGATCTTAGTCGATTCTCAGGTGCAAAAATCAGTCCTCGAAAAGCTCGCTAAACTAGACACTTGCCTCATGGTGCGCTACGCATCGCTATAAATTTAGCCAAATTTAATGGGGGGTTATAATAACGATTTTATTATAACCCCAAAAGAAAGCAATATGATAAAAAATTTAGAAATTTACGCAAAAAACTCAGGCAAAACCCGTGATAATATCGCTTATCGCATGGCGAAATTTTGCACCTTGGCACTTAGCGCGCAAAGCTTCACTCTTGGTGAGCTTAGCAAAGAGCTAGGCGTGGGCGCAGATACGCTCAAACGCGATATAAAGGCGCTGGAAAATCATGGATTTGAGTTCGCAAAGAGTGGTGGCGAAATCCGCGCAAACTGCGTTGGGGGGGGGTTCTAGATACCTGCTCGCTTAGTCTAGCGCGAAATTTAGGCGTTAGCGAGATTTTCCCTAGCTTTGGAAGCGAGGAAATCACAGACCTACTAAACGGCGTTTATAAAATCGACGCCAAATTTGACAAATTTACCCCAAATTCCACGCTCAAAAGGGATTTTGAGGAGATTTGCTATGCTATCAAAAATCACAATATTTTAAATTTCACTTACTCGGGCAAGGAGCGCACCGCAAAGCCTTATGCCTTTATTTTCCGTCTTGGGGTGTGGTATGTGCTGTGCGATGAAATGGGGGTTTTAAAGACTTTTACATTTGAGAAAATTTCAAATTTAGATGTTTTGGAGCAAACCTTTTCGCCAGAAATCAAAAAACTAGCCCAAATCAAAGAAAACAAAAACCACTGGTTTTCATCTAGTCCCATAAATGCGAGATTGCGTGTGGATAATACTGCGCTTGGATTTTTAAAACACAAGAAATTTTTTATAAAACAAGAAATCATAAATCAAAATGACAAATTCGCCACACTCGCCGTAACGGCGGCGTTTGAAGATGAAATTTTAAATTTCGCAAAACTCTATCTGCCATATATCAAAATCATCGAACCAGCGAGTTTGCAAAGTAAATTTGAAAAAATTTTGCAAGATTATCTAAAAAATGGCGGAAATTTATAAGAAACGACAAACCCTGTCGCAGCCATTTCGTAAAATACCATAAATTTTTACGAAAGGATGAAAAATGTGGAAGTTTTTCTTAGGTTTAGGCGTAGGTGCGATAGCAGGAGTAGGAGGAAAAATATGTTAAATGAAAAGTATATGCATATGATGATGCGTTTATTAATAACACCAGATGATAAATTGGATGAAAATTTGAAAAAGCAAAAGAGACAATTAGTAGAAAAATTATCTAAACAACAGGAAAGTTTAGAAAAATTGCAACAAAATGAAGAAAGCAATTGTAAGAATTTAAAAAAGTAAATTTTATAAAGAAGAAAAAATGACAAATTTATTTCCTTATGAGTATTCATTTGCTGGTGAAAAACAAATTGCAAGATTGCAAAATTTAGGACTTTTGGAGCAACAAATAAGCGATTTACAATTTGAAGCAGATAGTATAATTAGGCGTTATGGTAAGTTAAAAAATAATGCTGATAGCTTAGATTATATGGTTGCTTTTGCTAGTGGTGCTATTGCGGGGGCTATTGATATAATTTGGGTCGGAGCGTTTGATTTTAATAGGGGTAAGCAGTGGGGTAGCGAAAAAGTCAATGACTTTGTGCAAAAAGTAGCTAAGTGGCAAGGATACAAAGGCGATAAATTAGATGGTGCTATAAAATTTTTAGAAGATAAATTTCCTATTGTTGCCGATAAAGCTACGGCTGAATTTGGCGGTGGCTTAGGGCACCATTTGCGTGATTTTTCACACCACCCTACGCCAATCGGGCTAATGTTTTCTTTGCTTACGCAATTTACTGGCAATGTGTATGGCACAGACACAACAGGAGCTTTTATGATAGTTCCGTTAAAAGATACTACGCTTATCGGAAAAGATATATATGAAAAAATTCTTTTTGGAGTAGTTTATTGGTTTTTTCACATGGTTAGCGATATGGCTGGTTCTAGTGCCACAGCTGGGGCTGGAACGGGACTTCCTGGACCTATTGTGTCGCTTTTAAAAGAAATTTCATCTTTGCCTATTTTTCAAAATTTTAAAAATGAAAGCGGAAATTCTGAATTTTCTGTGTTTATTTCAAAATTATTTAACGGCACATTATTTTCCGAGCGTGATAAAAATGGAAAAATTATAAAAGAGAGCATAAAACCGTTTGATTTAAGGGGCGAAATTGGCGTAACCTATGAACTTGCTCGTCAAGCAGTGCCTGTAATCATAAACGAGTGTGTTGTTAGGGCGTTTTATTTTATTCGCCGTTTTGCTATGGAGATAAGTGAGAAAGAAATTAAAAATTTACAAGACTTAAAACAAATAGATTGGCAAGTTGTTTTGCCGTTTAATAACGGCACGATTAAACGAATGCTGAGTATTTCATCTGTAACTTTTACTGCCATAGATTTAGCTGACGCATACAAACAAGCAAATATTTTGCGTGTGAATTTTATAGGTGTTGCAAGACTTTGTTTGGCTGTGTTGGATGATTTGAAATTTCATGCCAAGTTAGCTAAACAATATAGAGCTGATATGGAGCGAATTTGTGGAAAAATCATAGAACTATTGCAAATTTATGAAAGCGAACTTAGGAGCTATATCAATGAGTATTTGAGCGACCATATAGCCGAATTTAGCGTAGCGTTAAAAAATATGGACGATATGTATAAGCTAGGCGATACTGACGGCTTTATAAAAAATGCTAATCGTATTACACAAAAATTAGGAGGCGAAGTGCAATTTAAAAATTTTGATGAATTTAATGACCTGATTAATTCAGGCGGAATTATTGAAATCTAAAATGAAAGGAAAAATATGGAAGATTTAGACGAAATAATCAAAGAAATGAATAATTCTTTGAAAAAATTATCGCATGCGGAGCAAAAATTAAATTCTCTATATGCTACATCTATGAGTGATAACAAAGTTCCAAAAATGGTTTTATTGCGATTAGCAATGGATATCGATGGTGTAAAAGATGAAGAAGTTAATCTTTTTTCAGAAATTGCCGAAGAATACGGTTTAAATTCTGATGAAATAGATGAGGTTGAGGAGATATTCGAAGAACTTCTATCATCAGATGATAAATATTATGAAGATATTTTTGAAAAGTATGCAAAAAAAAGCATAGATGCAGATTACAAAAAAAGCAATATGCAGTTTCTCTGGACGCTGATAAAT
Organism: Campylobacter sp. JMF_04 NA10; assembly: GCF_027737655.1. Classification (NCBI taxonomy): domain Bacteria; kingdom Pseudomonadati; phylum Campylobacterota; class Epsilonproteobacteria; order Campylobacterales; family Campylobacteraceae; genus Campylobacter; species Campylobacter sp. JMF_04 NA10. The sequence goes on from NZ_JAOVTZ010000003.1 coordinate 40,880, forward strand.
ATGGGCTTTATCGATAAAGATTATTCTGAATACGAGCAAGGTTTAGTCGATATTTATTGCGAAATTGCCAAAATCGATAAAGTTTTTGCTAGGGAGCTAGAAGATACAGCCGAGGCTATGAGTGCGATCGTAAAGCAAAAGGAATTTTTGAAAAATTCAAAAATGAGTTCCGATAAAATGAAAGTTTTTGAAAGCGAGTTAAACAAAAATCAAGCTGTGTTAGAAAATAGCATATCGGAGATAATTTCACTCTCATCTACATTAAAATAAAGGAGAAAATATGCCATTACCATTTATACCAATTTTATTAGGAGCAGCAGCATTAGGAAGTGCTGCTTATGGTGTTAAAAAAGGCTATGACGCTTATGAAGATAACGAAGATGCCAATAAAGTAAATGATATAGCAAACGAAACTATCGAAGATGCGAAAAAGCTTATCGAAGCTCATAGAAAAGCAAGTGGAAAAGCGCTTGAAAATTTGGGCGAGAAAAAACTTTTTATCTTAAATAACGAAATAAAAAATTTAGTCGATACGATTGAAAAAATCAAAGTTAAAGATAGTGTAGGACTTGAAGAGTTAAGCAAATTCAAGATAGATAAAGGCGAATTTGATGGTTTAAAAGAGATGAGTAGTTTTGCTTCATCTATACTAGGCGGAGTTGGTGCAGGTGCTATGGGTGGGGCCTTGACAGCTTTTGGCGCGTATGGAGCTACTGGTTTGTTAGCTAGTGCTAGCACGGGAACGGCGATTAGCACTCTTAGTGGCGCGGCTGCTACAAACGCTACTTTGGCATTTTTTGGTGGCGGAAGCTTGGCAGCTGGTGGCTTAGGAGTAGCTGGTGGAACTGCTGTACTTGGTGGTTTGGTAGCTGGTCCAGCACTAGCGGTGATTGGATTTATAGCTAGTGAAAAAGCAAGTGCTCTAAAAGATGAAGCCTATGCAAATTTATCAAAAGCCGAAAAATATGCGCAGGAGCTAAAAACTGCGAGTGTGGCGTGCGACGGCATAAGAAGACGGGCGGATATGTTTTATAGGCTTCTTGTGAGACTAGGCGCGCTAGCTATGCCGATAAACGAGGAGTTGTTTGCCATAGCCCAAAAATACAAAGACCCAAGCACTGGCAAGGCAGACTCTGAGAAATTTGATACCAATGAGCGTAAAGTTCTCTTCCAGAGTAGCGCGGTATTAAGGGCTATGAAAGCCGTGCTTGATACTCCACTTTTAAACGAAAAAGGCGAATTAACGCAAGATTCACAACGAGTGGCGTTAGAACAATCTGACGAAATTTACGAACTAGAAAATCAAAGATAAAATGAGCTTTAATTGTTCTAAATGTGGGGAGTGTTGCAGGCATATCGCAAATATTCCCCAGCTTAGCGAATTTGACAGAGGCGATGGAGTTTGTAAATATCTGCGTGACCACGAGTGCGATATTTACGACACTCGCCCTGAAATTTGCAATGTAGAAAAAATGTATGAAAAATATTTTTCGAATTTATATTCTCGCGATGAATTTTATAAATTAAACGAAGAAGCGTGTGAAATGCTACAAAATAAAAACCTTAAAAATTTACAAATTTAGCGTCTGGCAATTTAAATTTACAAAATTTCGCCAAACGCTAAATTTCACCTAAATTTATCTTCCAAAAATTTTGCCAAATTTGGCTTGGAGTTTGTCTAAAAAGCCTTTTTTGGTGACGATTCCGTCGATAAATTCGTCATAAGTCGTATTGTTGGCGTGCAAAAACCCCTCCAAATACTCATAGCTAGCCTTTATGCCGGAGCTATTTTCGATCTCGACTAGTTTTTTGTAAATCGGCTCGATTTGCTGGATTATCTCGGCTGGTGCTGGCGTGCGAAATGCCGTATGCTCCGATATAGCCGTGTGTCCGACGACCTTTTTGGTATGCGGGTCGATGACTTGATCGAGCTTGGCGATGACCCAGTAATACCTGCCGTCTTTGGCTAGATTTTTCACCGCAGCCGTAAATGGTCTGCCCTTAGAAATGCTATCCCACATTAGCTTAAATGCGATTTTTGGCATATCTGGGTGTCTGACGATAGAGTGTGGTTTGCCGATGAGCTCGCCCTCGCTATACCCACTAACCTCCAAAAAATAATCATTGACATAGGTAATGATACCGCGAGGATCCGTCTTTGAGATGATGATTTTGCTGAAATCCAGCTCGATTTGTTCATCTATGGGAACAGGTCTTTCCATACTTACCTCCTATTTTTGTATATATTATCCTTTTTGTTCTGGTATTTTAACATAAATTTTATAAATTTGTGTTATAATAGCGATTTAATTAATTCAACCAAAGGAAATTTCCAGTGAATAAAGCGGATACTATAAAAGCCGTTGAGAGATTTGTAAATTCGCAAGAAATGATGATGTTTCGCGTCAAAAAGGGGATTTATCAGGACTCAGCGCAAAATTTAGAGCAGGTATTTGCTCCGTTTAAGGATTTTTACTCGTTTTTGAAAAATCCTGCTAATAAATTGCAAGAGTTACTTGGAAATGTCGCGTATGATTCGATCGTGAGCTTTACAGAATCTAGCATTGAGCATTGTGATAAGATCTGGGGCACATATTTTGTCGAAACAAAGGGTTTGTTTAAATCAGGCATAAAATATGTCGAACCTGACTTCGTAGCGAAGGAAAAAGCCAAAGCTTACTACGACGATTTGGTCAAAAACAACGAAAAATTAATGGAATACATCGATATCGGATTACAACGCTTACACAGCCTGGAAGATAAATTATTTTTGTAATTTTATAAATTTGATATTAAATTTGTGGTTGCGCGGAGTGCGCAACCTTTTTATTTGCCCTCTTTTTCAGCTTTAATCTTAGCCAAAAACATACCGATTTCATCTTTTACACGAAGTTTCTCTCTTTTTAGAGAATCCACTTCTAAATCGCTCATATGCACTCTGCCCTCGACTGCGGCTGCGATTTGATGATCTAAATCATCGTGTTTTTCAAACAACGCATCAAAGCGTGCATTTTTGCCTTTAAGTTCAGTGATTAAATCTCTGTATTCGTGAAACATAACATATCCTTTTCTTTGAAATAGCCTACTAGTCTAGCATAAAAGGGCTTAAAATTCGTATATATTGCAACGAAAGAAAAAATTTATATTAGTAACACCAAAATTCAATTAATATTAAAATTTAGTCGCTATAATACTAATCCATTTTTAATAATATTCAAGGAGAATTTTATGTTTAAAAAAGCACTTCTTTTCGTTGCATTTTGTATGTGTGCAAATGCCCACCAAATCGTTATCCAAAACATCGACACGAACAGATACGAGGTCAAATTTTGGGCTCATGGCGAGTATGAAAAATACGAAAGCGAGCAGTTGATCGCAGCTAACGGCTACGATGAAAATCTAAAACCTATCAAAACAGGAATTGATTATAAATTTGACGATGCGAACGCCGCACCTGTCGTGCTAACAGCAAGCAAACCAGCTGTAATGAGCGGAATTTACGACGCTGGGTATTGGATAGAAACCGATGAGGGCGGAAGCTTCGTCAAAGGCGGATTAAAGAGCGTTAAAGGCGCAGTTTTTGCAAATTCAAGAAGCCTAAAAATCGGCAAAACTTACTTTTCGTGGAACGAAGCAATGCTAAGCCCGATAGGCCTTGATTTCGAAATCGTTGCTTTGGCAAATCCTTTTTCGCTAAAAGACGGCGACAAACTCCCTGTTTTGGTGCTCAAAAACGGCAAACCATCGCCAAAAACCAAATTTGAAGTCGGCGTGCATGAGGATTGGGAATTTAGCACAAACGAATTTGGTATCGCGCTAATCCCTGTCGAAAAAGGGCTAAATGTAATCGCTGCCAAAAGCGCTAGGAGCGAGTATTCAGACCCAAATGCCAACAAACTCTTAATCCAAACCTCAATCACATTTGAGCGAAAATGAGAGTTTTAATCAGCGTTTTGTTTTGCGCTATTTTGGCGTTTGCGCATGGTATTAGCTACAATATCACGCGTGGCGAGGCTGTGATAATCAATGCAAATTTTGCCACTTCTATCCCAGCCAAAAACGCCAAAGTTCGCATTTACCAAGGGGAAAGTGCGCTTGCTATGCAAATCGCACAGACGGACGAAAACGGCAAACTAGCCTTTTTGCCACCTGCGCCCGGGAAATACCGCGTCGAAATAAGTGCGCAGAGTGATCACGGCGAGCACAGAAGCGAATTTAGCGTGGATATTGATGAGAATTTCGGCGTTAGCAAATACGATGAGCTAGCCTTTGCGAAATATCAAGGGCTACTTAGCGTGATTGGCATTATTTTTGGACTTTTTGGCATTATTGCGCTAATAAAAAGCAAAAAACGCGCGATTTAGCGCGAATTTAAGGGTTAAATTTAACTAAATTTTATGTTCTCCCTATCTAAAATTTCTACCCAAATTTAACCCTTTTTACTCTCCCAGCGCATTTGATACCAGCTTTTATCGCCGAATTTTGATTTGCAAATTCCCTCATCTACAAAGCCAAATTTTTCGTAAAATTTCACCAAACGCTCTTCGCAGGTTAGCACGATTCCGCTTTTTGCGCGCGCTAGGGCGTGTCTTTGTAGGGTGCCTATCAGCGCAGAGCCGATCTCACGACCCCTAAATTCTGGCACCACGCCAAGGCTTAGCCCCATTAGCCACGCGCCGTCTTTGTCGTGAAATTTAGTGCCAAAAAACATATCATCATCGAAATCTCGCTCATTTGTGCATAGCGACACAATCTCGCCTATGATTTGATTATTTTCGCAGGCTACGAAAATATCATCAGCGAATTTCACCAAAAACTCGCCAAAAGCCTCTTTGCTAACCCTTTGATTTGGCGGAAATGAAATGTCCTCTATGGCTTTGATAGCGTCCAAATCTGCGGTTTTCGCGCTTCGTATTTGCATAAATACTCCGAATTTTAAAATTTGAAGGAATTTAGGATTGCTAAATTTAGCCAAAGGCCAAATTTAGCAAAATTTTGAGTTAAATTAGTTTTTAAACGATTCGATATATGCGTTTAAAACGCCGATTTGATCGTCGCTTATGCGAAGTTGGCCTCTCATCACTGCGCCCATACCATAGTAACCCTTGCCGTCGTTTGCGGTGCCGTCTTTTAGGGCGTGGAGCTTCTCTAATCTCTCTTCGCTAGATAAATTTACGATAGGTGGGACTTTTGTGTAGGTTTTTTCGCCTTTTGCGCCGTGGCAAGCTACGCAGGTTTTATACAGCAATGCGCCTTGTTCTGCCACTTCTGGGCTTACGCTAGGCGCAGGAGCGGCTGCGGTTGCGTTTGTATCAGCTGTGGTTTCAGCCGCATCAGTAGCATTTGCCTCTGCACTTGGTTGGGTAGCAGTCGCGTTTGCCTCGGCTGCGACCTCGCTATTAGCGTTTGTTTCGCTTGCATTAGCAGGAGTCATATATGCGCCTAAATCCAAATTCGCCGCGTCTGGCATGGTTTCTACCGTGAGCTCTGGTGCCCCGTAAGACAAAGAGCCCAAACAAAATACCGCGCAAGATATTAAAAACAATTTTCTTTTCATTTTTACCCCTTTCATAAAAACACAAGATTATAGCGTAAAATTTTAATAAATTTTAAATTATCGTAAAATTTTTGGGTTAAATTTTGCATTTAAATTTAACCCAAAATTTGCCCTAAATTTGGGCTATTCGTTTATGCGCTCTGGGCCAATGTAGAGTTGGCGAGGGCGGACTATTTTGATACTCTCTTGCTCTTTGAGCTCTATCCATTGCGCCATCCAGCCAGGGCTTCGTCCCATTACGAAGATTACGGCAAACATTTCTGTCGGAATTCCGAGCGCTTTTAGGATTAGACCTGAGTTGAAATCGACATTTGGATAGAGGTTGCGAGATACGAAATATTCGTCATTTAGCACGATTTCTTCTAATCTATTTGCCACACGGATTAAATTCGTATCGATTCCAATCTCTTCGATGAGCTGATTTCGCAGACCTTTTAGCACCTTGGCGCGCGGATCGTAGTTTTTATAGACGCGGTGTCCAAAGCCCATTAGGCGGAACGGATCGGATTTGTCCTTGGCTTTGGCGATGTATTTATCGACATTTTCTGGTGTGCCTATCATTTCTAGCTGGCGAATTACGCTTTCGTTCGCCCCGCCATGCGCGTGTCCCCACAGCGCGCCGATACCTGCGCTTATGCACGCATAAGGGTGAGCGTGAGTAGAACCCACCGTGCGCACAGTCGTCGTTGAGGCGTTTTGCTCGTGGTCAGCGTGGAGCATAAGCACGCTATCTAGGGCTTTGACCTCGATTGGTTTGAGATCGACATGCGAGTGTGGGAAGCTTCGCATCATATACAAGAAATTTTCCGTAAATCCGCGCGCCAAATCAGGGTAAATGATAGGATAGCCTTTGGAGTGGCGATAATAAAATGCTGCTAATGTTGGCATTTTGGCTACTAATCGTTTTGCCATTTCCATGTATTCGCTAGGATCATCAAAGCTCATATCTTTGGAGTAATACGCGCTAAGCGTGGCGATACATGCCTGCAAAACCGCCATAGGGTGGGCGCGATCTGGAAATGCGTCGAAAAGTTTTAGGATTTTTTCGTTGATAAATGAGCGGGTTTTTAGCTCGTATAAAAACGCGTTGTATTCGTCCTTGCTAGGCAGTTTTTTATTTAGCAGTAGATACACGACATCAAGGTAGCGTTTGTTTTGCGCTAGCCACGCGATATCGTATCCGCGGTGCATGAGCTCGCCCTTTTCGCCATCTATATATGTGATTGAGCTTTTGCACATGGCTGTGGAGGTATATCCCCTATCTAGGGTAAACATTCCAGTGTCTTTGTAAAAATTTGAAATGTCAATTACGCTAGGACCCATTGTGCCATCAAGGATTGGGAAGTCGTATGTCGCGCCATTGCGGTTGTCGCGCAAGGTAACGGAGTTGGAAAATTGAGTTTCGCTCATCATCGCCCCTTTTAAAAAATCTAATCCGTGGATTATAGCTAAAATTTAGACATTTTATTAAACGAGATAGGATTAAAATTGTTAAATTTATTATTTTACCCCCACATATCCGCTTTGCTCGATGATTTCTTGCCCCTGGTTGCTTAAAATCCACTCTAAAATTTTGGCGATATTTTCGTTTTTGTTATTTTTGTCATACACAGCATAAATTTCGCCTATTATCGGATACGAGCGGTTTTTGATATTTTCTTTATTTGGGTAAATTCCATTTAAGCTTAGTATTTTAACCTTACCGTTTGCAACCAAACTCTCCACATAGTAGCGAAACGAAAAACCAATGGCTGAGCCAAAAAATCCAAGCGTGTTTCGCTTCATTTTTTCATCTTTCATAAACGCACTCATCGCACTTTGCGAACCGCTGCCTTCGTTTCGTTGCACAGCGTCAATGTATAAATTTGCCCCGCCTACTTGCGACCATTTTGTGATTTTTCCGCTATAAATTTCCTTGATTTGAGTGGTGCTTAAATTTGACACAGGATTATCTTTATGGACGATAAAAACAAAGGCTTCAAGCCCGATTGGGACAAATTCTAAATTTGCTCCTTTGCTTTTGGCGTATTCTAGTTGCGATTTTGAGGGCTTTGCGACAAAGATAATATCAGCCGTGCCGTCAGCCACTGCCTTGTAAGCACCACGAGTGTTTGTGTAGTGAAGTCTGCTTTGCTCGGTAAAATTTGCTCCGTCAAATTTGACGCTTTCTTTTGGATAAATCGCACTCACAAAAGCTGAAAATACGGGAAACAAAGCCGCCGCTCCGTCTATAACTGGCAAGTCGCCTTGCAAATTTAAATTTGCCTGTGTTTTGTAAATGTGTGAATTCTCATCAAAGGGCAAAAATTTGCTAATTTCGATTGATTTTGCCTGCATTTCTGGGTTTGTGGAGTTTTTGTAGCGTTTGGTAATGCCGTGATAAAATGCCAAATCAAACGCCAAAAACGCTAAAATGAGCGAAATGATTGTTAAAATTTGAGATTTTTTCACGGATCATTTCCCGTTTGCGATATACGAAATAATCGAACATTTGCTTTGCAAATCAAAAGTATAAGCAATTAGCCCAGCCACGCTAAATGCCCAAATAACGCAAATCGCAAGGATTATTTTATAAAATTTTTCATCACTCATAAATTTTCCTTACATTGTAGCACCGGGCAATGACATTAAAATCATAAACACCACAAAAGAAGAAATAAGGACAATCGCTACAATTACAAGAGATAAAATTATATAAATCAATGTGTTGGTAAGTTTTGAGCCACCTCTTGTATTAAGATAGGCTTTAATTTTTTTATCGACAATTCCAACTCCGACAAGCAATAAAATCGGAATTCCCCATAAAAGTATTGTAAAAAATAAATCGCCCATTTTAAAACTTTCCTAAATTTACATATGAAAAATTGGCTCTTGGAATATTAAATTTGTGATATATAAATCAATTGTAATAACTGCACAAATGCAGGTTATAATGGCAAATTTTAAGACTACTTTTTTCAAATTTTTATAATCCAAATTTTCTTTATCGCTTCTTTTTAGCTCAATAAAACCATATAATGAAATGATTAACAAAACTATTGTTATACTAATTGGGATAAATAAAGAATACGAAAGTATCCAAAAAAATTCAAAAAGCCAAAGTAATGTATCCATACGCTACAACACGCCTTTTGTGCTTGGCGTTCCTGTGCGTGAGTTTTTGGCGACGGCTCGTCTAAATGCGACTGCAAATGCCTTAAACGACGCTTCTGCTATGTGATGAGCGTTGTCGCCACGCAAATTTATGAGATGTAGTGTGATACCAGCGTTAAACGCAAGGGCTCTGAAAAACTCAGCGATTAACTCAGCGTCAAATTCGCCGATTTTGCCGGTTTTCAAACCTTCATAAACTAAATACGCTCTGTTTGATAAATCCAAAGCACAGCTAGTCGCTGCTTCGTCCATGACAACCACGCTATCGCCGTATCGCTCGACATTTTGAATCGGATAAATCGCTTCTTTTATCGCTTCACCCAGCACGATTCCGCAATCTTCGACGCTGTGGTGAAAATCCACTTCCAAATCGCCCTTGCAAACAAGCTTTATATCCATTAGCGAGTGCTTACACAAAGCTGTTAGCATGTGATCAAAAAAGCCAATTCCTGTGCTAATCTCAGCCTTGCCTGAGCCGTAAATTTCAAGCTCTAAGCTTATGTCGGTCTCTTTCGTTTTTCTAGTTTTGCTTATCATTTCATCTCCTTTAAAAGGCTAAATTCAGACCAATGCGATTTTTAGCACATCTTCTATGTGATCGACTGGCGTGATTTGCATGGCGTTTTTGACTTCATCTGGAATCTCGTCCAAATCGCGCTCGAAATTTTTGCGCGGGATTAGGGCGTGGGTGATTTTGGCCTTGTGCGCAGCGATTAATTTTTCCTTTAATCCGCCGATTGCAAGCACAGCCCCACTTAGCGTAATCTCACCCGTCATCGCCACATCGAAACGCACCTTTTTCTCGCTTAAAATCGACGCAATCGCCGTTGCTAGCGTGATTCCAGCACTTGGGCCGTCTTTTGGCGTGGCGCCCTCTGGGACATGGATATGCAGGTCAAATTTGTTATAAATTTGCTCGTCTTTTGCCAAATTTGCGCTTTTTTCAAATTTTAATTTTCCATTATCGATTAGGACTTTTATCACGCTAAATGCGATTTGAGCGGATTCCTTCATCACATCGCCAAGCTGACCGGTAATCGTCATCGCACCCTTACCCTTGATTTTAATCGCTTCGATTTTTAGGACATCGCCACCTACGCTCGTCCAAGCTAGGCCATTTACAATGCCGATTTGGTTCGTTTTTTTCACGGCGTCGATTTCAAAAACCTTTTTATCCAAAAATTCTTCTAAATTTTTGGTTGTTATGGCAAGTTTTTTAAATTCGCTATCTTTTAGAATTCTAACGGCGATTTTACGGCAAATCGTTGCGATTTGGCGGCGCAGGTTACGCACACCTGACTCTCTGGTGTATTCGGCGATGATTTTTTCAAGCGCAGTAGAGTGAAAGCTGATATCGGCTGGTTTGAGCCCGTGTCGCTCTAATTCCTGCGGGATTAGATAGTTTTTTGCGATTTGAAATTTCTCTTGCGGGGTGTATGAGCTAAGCCCGATAAACTCCATTCTGTCGCGAAGTGGGGCAGGTATTTGGGAAATATCGTTCGCTGTGGCGATAAAAATAATCTTGCTTAAATCGATATCGAAATTTAGGTAATAATCCCTAAATGCTGAATTTTGCTCTGGATCTAAAATTTCGAGTAAAACAGCGGTCGGATCGCCTTTATACGAGGTGGATACCTTGTCGATTTCATCTAGCACGACGACTGGATTCATCTGTTTTGCGCCGATTAAACCCTGCACCAAACGCCCTGGCATGGCGCCTACATAGGTGCGGCGATGCCCTCTTAGCTCATTGACATCTTCTAATCCGCCAAGCGCAATACGGATTAATTTGCGTTTTAGCGCAGTGGCGATTGAGTTTGCTAGGCTGGTTTTACCCACGCCAGGAGGTCCGTAAAAGCACAAAATCGCGCCGTTATTCACGCGTTTGCCCTCTTTATCCACGCTTCCGCGAAGCTCTAAAAGCTCTTTTAGTGCGAAATACTCTTCGATACGCTCTTTTGGCTTTTCTAGGGAATAATGGTCTTTGTTTAGCTGTTTGCTTACGCTTTGGATTGAGAGTTTTTCCTTTGCTATTTGCTCAAATGGGATTTCCAAAACCCAGTCGAGATAGCTTTGCGAAAGCCCTGCGTCTGCGCTGTCTGGGTGAAGGCGCGCAAATTTGTCGATTTGCTTTTTTATCTCTTTGTAGGCTTCATCGCTGATAAATGGCTTTTTTAGGTCTAGTTTTTTTCTATATTCTTCGATTTCGACCTCTCTGTCGCTATCTGAGCCAAGCTCTTTTTGGATTTGTTTTAACTGCTCTTTTAAAAAATACTCTTTGTTGGTTTGATCGATTTTGCTATGAACCTTGCTTTTGATCTCTTTTTCGAGGCGATAAGATTCGATTTCATCGGCAATGTAGGCGATGAGATCGAAAATTCTTTTTTCTAAATTTAACTGCGAAAAAAACGAATACGCTATCTCTTTTTTGACCCTGAGCGCGCTTAGTGTTAAATCGCAAATTCGCGATGCGTCTGTGTTTTCCTCGATAGTTTTAAGCAGATCGTTTGGGAAAAAGTGTGTTAGGCTACTTAGGGCTTTGACTCTCTCTTTTAAAACATTGATTGATGCGTCGATTTTCGCTTCGTCGCCTCGCTCGTCATGGACGATACCGATAGTGGCAAATAGCGGGTTTTGCGAAATTTCGTGCAGAATTTTGCCCTTTGCAGAGCCTTGGAATAAAATTTTAACCCTGCCATCAGGAAGTGGCACTGTGCGCATGATAGTGCCGATTACGCCGATATGATAAATCCCGCCGAAGCTTCTGTCGCCGTTAAATTCGGGCGTCGAGCTTACTACCATTATCATAGATTCATTTTTTATGGCAAGATCGATGGCTCTTTTGTTTTTTTCATCGCTTATGAAAAGCGGAGTTATCATAAACGGATATAAAAATAGTTCGTCCTCGACCAAAATTGGCAAATCTGTGGGAAATTTTTTATTTTGTGATAACTGCATTAGAAATTTCCTACTCAAATATCGCACGATACCATGGGGATTGCGGTTTGATAATCTCGGTGCTGTTCATCGGCGAATTTTCGATTCTACTTTCATAAATTTTGGCTGATTCGTCCTTGCCAGTGCGCTCGTAAAGGTCTTTTATGTCTTTATTGAGCTGGTGTTCGGCTAAGCGAAGTTTGGTCATCATGGTTTCTAATAGCGGTCTATACTGGCTTTGAGGGTATTCGATGATAAATTTGCGAATTTCGTCTATGCTATTTAGCATTAATCGCTGATTGCGACCTGGGCGTGAAAATGAGTCGAAATTTGCTCTGATTTTTAGGTATCTTGCATATTCGATTTTTCTCGCGGTGCCGTATCTGCGGATGTATTCGTCTAGATATTTGTTTGCTTTTTCGTAATTTTCGTCATCGACGAAGGCTTGTGCCATAATCAGCGTCATTTCTTCCAAAAGCGGTGAAGCGATGTGCTCGCTAGCAAAGCTCGTGTAGTGCGTCTCAGCATCATCGTATGAAAGCGAGTTTAAATCGTCTAGGATTTGCGCATACCATGCTTCTTGGCTGAGGTTAAAAAGTGTGCCATCGCCCTTCGAGCTACAACCGCTGATAAATGCGACAAATAAGGCACAAAGTAGAAATTTGATTAAATTTTGCATATTTTTTCCTTGTGAAATTTTAACCCGCAATTCTATAATATTTAGGTAAATATACACCAAAATTTCACTCAAATTTTAAAAATTTCATTTTGTATGCGTAAAAATAGCAAATTTAAGGTTTTGCGTTGTATAATTATGCGTCTAGCAGTGGATATTGAGTATCCATGAGTAAAATTTAAGGAAGGCGAGATGAAAAAGGGTTTCACTCTGATTGAGTTGGTCTTTACCATCGTAATCTTGGCTATTACTACAATGGCCATACCGCGTATAGTCGCTCAGACGGTAAATTTGAATATGTTTGCCGTGCAACAGGAGCTTGTTTATAATGCTAAATCTATGATGAGCCGTATCCAGCCAGCGAAGTGGGATAGCAATTATATTGTAGTGGATTGTGGTAGCGATTCTGCATGTAAGTTACCTCCGATGATACATACCGTAGCAGCTGATGAAGCGGCAGCTAGGCCAGGAATTAACAAGGGGTATAATACGGTCACTGGTGGTGGTATTGATCCTGGTATGAGAAAAATCAGCTTAGCTACTCCTACGCCATACGCCAATTTCGGTACAGGAGCAAATGCGATATCTTTCGGAGATGCTACTAACTACAACGATGTAGATGATTACAATGGTTTTGCTCATGTTTTAAATGTGGATGATTTGGTAACTGGCGATTTTGTATTGACTACAAATACAGCTGTTAGAGTGGATTATGTAGCAGATCCAATAGATGCTGGATCTAATTATGCTAATAGCCAAAATTTAGTGGCAAATTTTAGTGATACCTTTGCAAATGGAAATCCTACTGATGTCAAATTGGTTTCAGTAACATCGACAAATGCAGCAGATGGAACTAGTGTAGTTCTTAGATACTATACTTTTAACATTGGCGTAGAAAACCAAACCGTTGCTTATAGATAGGATTGAACATGAAAAAGGGTTTTACTTTAATAGAATTAGTAATGGTCATAGTGATTTTGGGTATAATCTCTATGTTTGGTGCAGACTTGTATTCTCAGATATATAGATCATATTTGCATACCCGTGCTTTAAATCAGTTAGAATCAAGAACGCAAAATGCAATAACTTTGATAACAAATAGATTGGAATATCGTGTGCCTGGCACTACAATAGGCAGGATAGATGGACAACCTATCAATCAATTTTTAGAGCTTCCTAGCACTACATCAGCACACAATATTTTAGAGTGGATTGGTCAAAGTATAGAGACTAAGGATATAAATAATCAAAGACCTGGTTGGAGTGGATTTGTAGATGTACAATCAATCCCAACACCTTGGGCTGCTGGCAACAACAATATAAATTCCCAAGGAAGTAATTTAACCAGCGTAGGCGGTATAATTAGTAATCTAACATGCGCCGCAAGAGGGTGTGCTGCTGGCAGATATAATAATTTCGCGGTTATATTTAAAAGTGTGGCTAGTGATTTTTATGGTGGCCAGATTAATACTGCTTTTGGTTATAGTGGGACAAATTTGGCGGCTGATAGGATATTTGTGGCAGATGCTACTGTAAATGCAGGTGCAAATGAAACTTTAACTATCACTAATTATCCTGCAAATGCAAGTGGAGATAGAGAATTTTCGGAACAGTATTATTTGGTTCATTCTGCTTACACGATTTATCCGACTGGGACCGCAAATGTAAATTATGGTGGCCAAGCAAGTCAAAATTTCAATCTTATGTTGGCTTATAATTACAGACCATGGCTTGGTGAAACATACAATGGTGCCACTACAAGTAATGCACTTTTGGCCGAGGATGTGTTTATGTTTAGGCTTAGAGATGAGGCGGGATCGATTGCTATGAAACTATGTATGAGAGATAATGGTAGAAATTTTGACCCTAATCAATTAGATATGGTTATGTGTAAATCTCAGGTGGTGTACTAATGAAAAAGATGAGAAGAGCCTTTGGCTTGATAGCCGCAATATTTTTTATCGTTTTAGTTGCCACTACGGCTATTACTGCGCTTTCTATCGCTACGATGACAGCCCGCGATACAAATAATGCTCACAACCGCGAGCAGGCTGTGCTTTTAGCGCAAAGTGCGACAGAGTATGCTGTTTTGGCTATGCAAAAGCATCAGTATCCAGCGTGTAATAGTGGCATTGCTCCTTGTGCTGCAACAGAAAATTGCTTACAAACTATAAATATTACCTATCCAAATGCACAAAATCCATTGTTTAATATAAATGTGAGAATAGATTATTTGGATATGAATTTTCGAAGCGCATGTAATCTTAATACCATAGGACAAATACCATTACAAAACACTATGATTGATGATCCTGCTAATCCTGGAAATAAAATAAATAGTGGAGTTGTGCAAAGCCATCAAGCATTAATCGATGTTACTGTTACATCTACCAATGCTCTTGGCGAACCAAGAATCAGATACCATAGAAGAACAATACAAAAACCTTAATTTCAATGGAGGAAAGAATGAATTTAAGTATAGTAGGAAAACAGTTTGAACTAACAGACGCTATTAAGGATTATATCACACAAGCGTTTGATAGTCTAAAAAAATACAACCTTGACATTATATCAGGTCGCGCTGTCGTATCAGCAGATGAAAAACAAGGTCGCAAGGGCTTCGTCATGGATTTTTCGCTAAATTTGGCTCACCAAGACACAATCGTAGTGCGCGAAAAAGACAAAGACCTATACGCAGCGGTAGATAACGCAACAAATCGCCTTGCAAAAGTGCTTCGTCGCTACCACGACAAGGTAAATTCGCACAAAAACCGCGATGATATGAAACAAAGCGCAGTAGATGAAATCATCAAGGCTAGCGAGCCGAATTTAGACGATAATGTCGATGAAATCGTCCCAACAGAGCTAGATCTTTACAAACCGCTAGAAATCGACGAGGCGCTAAATAAATTAAAAGAAAGCACCGATCAATTCCTAGTTTTCAACGATATGGACGCTAAAATGCGCGTTTTATACAAACGTAAAGACGGCAAATTTGGATTATTCTAGGATTTGATTTTCTAAATTTTGTCAAATTTCACGGACAGGTTCGCCTGTCCGTTTTTTTATGTCTAAAATTTCTATAAGTTATAAATATATCGTTATAAAATCAAATTTAAATTTTTGTTTATGAATTACAATTTTTGCTCGTTGTATTTTTCAGCCCTGCTGTGCGGGAAAATAGTATCAAATCCTCCGTGCTTTGCACGCTCCATGGAAGTGCGCTTATGGCGTGAGCGAAGATTTCCTTGCACGAAATAGCGTCGCTGTAAGCCCTGTGGTGGGTGTTTTCGATACCCAAAAGCTCTTTTAGTGCGCCGAGATTGTATTTAGGCGACTCTATCGTGCGACGCGCTAGCTCGACGGTGCAAATTTTGCGGTTTAGCAGCATGCCAAACCCGCATTTTTGCATACTTGCGTCGATAAAACCATAATCAAATTTGACATTGTGCGCTACGAAAATCGCGTCGCCTAAAAATAGTCGAAACCGCTCCAAAACGCTAGCTAGGCTTGGTGCGCCCACCAAATCGTGCGCGCTAATTCCGGTTAGTTCGGTGATACCCTCTGGCACGAAATTTGCATAGACAAAGCTCTCAAATCTATCCAAAACTCGCCCACCTTGCACCTTTATCGCGCCGATTTCGATGATTTGGCCGCTGCTTAGCCCGCCACTGGTCTCAATATCCACAAAGCAAAAAATCTCGTCTTCGATATCGGTTTCGCGGGTTTTGAGCGTGATTTTGCCGTTGTCTAGCTTGATGACATTTAGCCCCATGGCGCGCCACATGCTAAAATCTTTTGGCTCAAAAAGCTCCGCAATTAGCTCGATTTTTTGCGCTTTGGCGATAAAATCGTGGTAGTTTATGCTTTTTTGCGCCAAAAGTTCGATTAGGTTATCAAGCCCTTTTCTGCTGTCTTGGCTCATACTTTTAGGGCTTTGATAGCTTCGCTATAATCGTTTGATGAAAATACGAAATTTCCAGCCACGACGATGTCTGCGCCTGCACTATCTAGCTCGGCGACATTTAGTCCATTTACGCCACCATCGACTTCGATCATACATTTTGCGCCCCGTTTTTCGATTAAATTTCTAAGTTCTGAAATTTTACGCAGGGCTGAGGGGATAAATTTTTGCCCGCCAAAGCCCGGATTTACGCTCATTAAAAGCACCATATCAACCTCGTCTATGATATAATCAAGCGCGCTAATTGGTGTGTGTGGATTGAGCGTGATAGCGGGGCTGACGCCGTTTTTGCGGATATGATCTATCAAGCGCAAAGGGTGTTTTTCTTCCTCGATATGAAAGCTTAAAAATTTCGGTTTTAGTGGCAAAAATAAATCAGCGAAAAACGGCACATTTTGCACCATTAAATGAATATCAAGAGGCTTTGTGGAGGCCTTGGCTACGGCATTTACGACAAGTGGGCCGATTGTGAGATTTGGCACGAAGTGTCCGTCCATGACATCGACATGGATCAGATCTGCTCCTGCGTCGCATACTGCGCGAACTTCTTCGCTAAGCCTGCCAAAATCAGCCGATAAAATACTAGGGGCTACATACATATCAAATTTCCTTATCAAATTTATAAAACCCGCAATTTTACTAATTTTTCTCATAAATTTTGCTAAATTTAATACTTTGTATAATTTAAGCAAATTTTGAAATTTTTTAAGATATAATCGCCGTTTATTTTCAAATTATAAGGATTTATTATGGCAAGAAGATGCGCAATCACTGGCAAAGGTGCGATGGTAGGAAACAATGTAAGCCACGCAAACAACAGAACTAAGAAAAAATTCCAAGTCAATCTACGCACAGTTCGCGTTCAGCTAGAAGACGGCACTACAAGAAAAATCAAAGTAGCTGCTTCAACTCTAAGAACAATGAAAAAACAATCAAGATAACCTTAAAAAGAGGAATTTATGTCTATTTTAGGCAGAATAAAATTATTCCTCAACTGGTCCGGCTCTACTAAACCGGACATTAACCTTTATAGCGAAATTTACGACGAACTACGCCCATTTAGACTTCCACTAATTATCATTGTTTTAATGCAGTTAGTGGGGACTTTGGGCTATATATTCACCGCTGGATTTTCGCTAGTTGATGCAATTTATCAAGCAGGCATGACATTTACCACCGTCGGATTTACCGAGGTGGCGCCAATCCCGCCTGCTGGCAGACTTTTTACAATCGCATTTATTTTGATGGGCTTTGGGACATTTTCGTTTTGTCTGGGTGTCGTCGTCGAAGTTATCAAAAAAGGAACACTGCAAAATTTAATCAGGGAGCAAGCTATGATAAACAATATTGCAAGGCTCAAAAATCACTACATTATATGCTATAACAACTCGTATTGTGCGGAGTTGGCGAAGGAATTTCGCGCCAATCATATCCCATTTGTCGTCATTGATCCAAACCCAGATTTGGCAAAAAGTGCTGATGAAAATTTATACCCATACTACATAATCGGTGATCCGCACGAGCAAAAAACGCTTTTAAAAGCGCACCTTTCAAGCGCAAAATCCATAATCACGCTAAGTCCAAATTTAGCCGATAATATCGCTATTATCACGCTTGTTAGGCTTTATGAAAAAGAGCTAGGGCGTATTACGCCGTATTTTATCATGGCAAATTCTGACAGCGACAGCGACAGCGAACGCCTCAAAAAACTTGGCGCAAATTCTGTCGTATTGCCGTCCAAACTCGCCGCACAGCGTCTTTCGGCGATTAGCGTGCGCCCAGATATGGAAAATATCCTAGAACGCCTCGTTTATCAAAAAGACTCTCCGATTGATATCGAAGAAATTTTAGTCCCTGAGTTTTCGTGGATGAGGTTCAAACGCCTCAAAGAAACCCGCCTCAAAGAGATGACAAACGCAAATATCGTGGGCGTGAAGGAAGCTAACAATCGCTTTGTAGCTATGCCTGATGGGGATTATCTAATCGGCACTGGCGCGAAATTGCTAGTCATCGGCACAGCCGAGGGTATTAGGGATACCAAAAAGCTAATTAGAAGCAAATACAAACCGCAGGAGATGAAATATGTATAAAATCGCCCCTTTGCAAAACGGCCTAGAAAATATCGATGGATTTTATTTTGGCGGGCTAAATTCTGGATTTAAAAAGGTCGGAAATGATTTGGGATTTATTAGAGCCGATGAGCCGTTTGCTATAAGCGCGATTTTTACGAGTAATAAATTTGCCGCTGCGCCAATAGCGCATTTTAGGCGAATTTTAGAGAAAAACGGCGGGGAATTTCGCACGAATTTCATTTTGATAAATTCTAAAAACGCAAACGCAATGACCGGCGAAGCTGGTATTGGCGATATAGATGAAATTTTCTCTGAAATTTCAAAATTTACACCCTTAGTAAATCCTGTGATGAGCTCAACCGGCGTCATTGGATATAGATTAAAAAAAGAAAAAATCATAGCCGCTGCGAAAAATTTCGACCTTATGGCGCGCGATTCTGATGCCATAGCCACGGCGATTATGACGACAGACACGCTAAAAAAGGAGTTTGCTTACGAAGTTAGCTTAGATAGTGGCGAGAAATTTCACATAGCAGGCATTTGCAAGGGTGCGGGTATGATAAATCCAGCTTTGGCGACTATGCTTTGCTATATTTTAACAGACGCGAAAATCCCGCACTCTGATATGGGCGAGCTTTTAAGCGAGGCTGTGGAGGATAGCTTTAATAGGGTCAGTGTCGATGGCGATACTAGCACGAACGATACTGTCATGCTAGCGACCAGTGCGCGCGCTAGCTATGATAAAGAGGCGTTTCGTGCCGCGCTGAAAAAACTCGCACTCGACCTTGCCTTAATGCTAGTGCGTGATGGCGAGGGTGCGAATAAGCTGGTAAAATTTAGAGTTTTTGGCGCGAAAAATGATAATGAAGCCAAAAAGGCTGCCAAGGCTTTGTCAAATTCTCCGCTTGTCAAAACAGCGATTTATGGCGAGGATCCGAACTGGGGGCGCATAGCCTCTACAATCGGCGCGTGCGGGATAGAGTGCGACGCCGAAAAACTCGTGATAAAATACGACGACGCGCTTGTGTATGATAGCGCGCACCGCGAGCTAGACGAGGAGCGCGAAAGGCTAGCGCACGAAGTAATGCAAAAGGCCGAATTTGAAATTTCATGCGATTTGGGGCTAGGAGCGGGCGAATTTAGCGCGTATGGCTGTGATCTCAGCTATGAATATGTCAAAATAAACGCAGATTACAGGTCGTAATTTAGCGAAATTTGCGCCTGTAAGGGTGGTTTATCGAAAAATATCTATGAAATCAAATAAATTTATGCAATTTATTTTGGAAAACATTTATTATATTTTGTTTTCTGCTACGCTTTTTTTCATATCGTTTAATATAGAAACTAATTTGAAAAACACCGAATATATCGAAGGAAAAGTAACATCTATCAAGGAAATAGCGGTAAAAAATTTTAGAGATCAAGTTTTATCGCCTAGAAAATATTACAATGTCTGCATTAAAAATAACGCTGGGAATAGTTGTATTAAGGTCGTAGAGCCAAATTTGGGATTTGAGTCGATAGTTAGTTATTTGAGCAAAAATAATTATTTTTTTACATTTTGGGTAAAAAAGGAAAGTTTTGGCGATGTTTATAAAATTTACAAAGCGCTTGTTTATGAAGACGAGCAGAAAACAAAAATTCTAAAATTTTATAGTGGAAAAGACGCAGAAATCGTAAAATTTTCACAAAAAGAGCTTCGATTATACAAAAATTTTACCTTGTTTTTGGCGATTGCGTTTTTGTGGGTTATCTTTAAAAGAAGGAAGTTAGTTCGAAATTGGTTATAAAATATCGAATAAATAGTGATAAAAGTTTTAGAGTAGTTAAATTTGACGCAAATTTCAAAATTTTGCGCCAATTTTCAATCATACTTCACAAAAAGATGATGATTTTAAAACCATTTTTCCATTGAGATAGTTAAGTTGGATATCTATCACCAATACGCCTTTTTTGAAAATCATTGATTTGAAATTCTTTTGCAATTCCTCAAACGCTGGCGTTTTGGCGCAAGAAAACAGAGCAATTTCTTGGTTTTGCACATAGATCGAAACGACGAAATTCCCAGGATTTTCATCGTCTTTTGCCGTGTTTAAAAAAATCTCTTTTGCATCGAAAGCCTTGGTTTGCGGACAGCCGTCTCCTGGAAATTCGTTGATTAAAATTCGCACATTAACTCCTTTTGATAGAATTTCGTAATTTTATCCAAAACAAAAGAATTTTGGCGCAAAATTTTAGAATTTTAAAATTTGCACCAAATTTTGAAAATTTTATCTAAATTTATTCGGATTTAATCCGCCGATTCGTGTGCCTTTGGCTGTTTTGTTCGCGCCAGTTTCGTCTGTGTATGTGAAACTCACATCGCGCATTGATTTCATTGTGGCTTGATTGTGCGCTAGTTCGCACGCATTTGAAGCACCCGTGCTCATACCATCTATGCGCACCCAAGCACCCATGTATTCGCTCACGCCGTAAGTTAGGGCGTAGCAAGGTTTGTTTTTGACTCTGATGTGCATTGACACGCTACCGCCGTTAGCTAGGCACGAGCCGTTGCCCGCGTGCGCGCCACCAGCGGCTGAGCTAAATGTGGCGACATTGCTCATAAAATTTGGATTATTGCTAAGACAGCCGTTTGCGTTGTAGTAGTTTGTGATATCGCTAGTAAGGGTCTTTATATTTGTCATCAATCGCACGATTTCAGCATCGTCCCTGCTGGCGTTCATTCTAGGCAGAGCGATACTAGATAAAATTCCCAAAACAACGATAACAAAAACAAGTTCGATCATAGTAAAAGCGTTTTTCATAACCTGCTCCTAGCTAAATTTTGGGTGATTATACAAAAATTTGAAAAATAAAAAAAGAGTAGGGCGCGTTTGCGCCCATAAATTTAGATTTTTGGAATTCTGATTTTTTGACCTGGATAGATTAGGTTCGCGTCTTTGATGACTTCGCGATTGGCCTCGAAAATCACAGGGTATTTGTTAGCATCGCCGTAGAATTTCTTAGCGATTTTTGAAAGGTTGTCGCCTTTGACGATAGTGTAGTAGTTCTCTTCGCTATCTTCATTGACGCCTTCGATTTCTACGCTTGAAATTCCATTTACATTTCCTGCGATTAGAGCGGCTTTTTCAAGAGTTTCTTTGTCGGCGTTTCCGCTTACTTTAACGACATTGCCCTCGATTTTGACATCTAAGCCCTCGATTGGGGTAGAAGAAAGGTTTTTGGTAATCTCGTCTTTGACATTTTGCTCGTCGTTTCCGATACCAAGTAGCTTTTTACCAGCATTTGCAACAAATGAAAGTAATCCCATTTTTTCTCCTTTGATGAAAAATAAAATGTGATTTTAACGCAAGATAGTAAATATTTGAAAAAATGAAAATTTGTGATTATTGTCTGCGCGTATGCAAAAATGCGAAGCATTTCCGTAAAAATAAAGCCAGCTAAATTTAGAAAAACGAAGTTTTTCTAAATTTAGCCACTTCTAAGGTTTTACAGGGGTGGGGGTTGGTAAGGGGGAGGGTAGCGTCTCCTAAAAAGCGCGCCCTCCCCCTTACGAGAAAAGCAAAATTTCGCCTAAAATTTACAAAATCGTTCAATGCTAAATTTAGGTTGAATTTTGAATTTAAATTTTTCTGGATTGCTTCGCTTTCTGCGAAAGCTCGCAATGACAGATTAAAGCAATTTAGTGTCAAATTTTACATTTGGATAGCGATTTTGTCTTTTAGCTCTTCGAGTTTTGCGATACGGTCGCTTGTGCTAGGGTGCGTGCTAAAAAGCTGAGAGAAATTCGCCTTAATCCCGCTAAATGGGTTTATGATAAACATGTGCGCAGTCGATCCCGTCGCAGAGTGCATGCGGTAGTTTTTGGCGTAATTATCCAGCTTGGATAGAGCAGAAATCAGCCACTCAGGGTGCCCTGTAAGTGCGGCTGCACCGGCGTCTGCTTTGAATTCTCTGGTGCGTGAGATTGCCATTTGGATTACGCTAGCAGCTAGCGGCATTATCACGGCTCCAATTAGCAAGAAAATTCCGTTTGCGCCACCGCGATTTTGCGAGTTTGAGCCAGCAATCGCGCCAAATTTGGCGAAATTTGCTAGCATTGCGATTGCGCCTGCAAACATCGCAGCGACCGAGCCGATTAGGATATCGTAGTGATTAACATGGCTTAGCTCGTGAGCTAGCACGCCCTCGATTTCTTGCGGGCTCATTAGATTTAGCAGGCCTTGTGTAACGGCGACTGCGGCGTTGTTTGGGTTGCGACCTGTGGCGAAAGCGTTTGGAACTTGCTCGTTAATGATATAGATTTTTGGCATTGGCAAATTCGCCTTAGCGCATAGGCGATCGATTATGTCGTATAGCATAGGCTGACTCTCGGCAGTTACAGGCGTAGCGCGGTAGTGTTTCAAGACTAGTTTGTCGCTGAAAAAATAGCTGAAAAAATTCATACCGCACGCCACGACAAACGCCATAATCATACCTTTTTGTCCGCCAATTAGGCTGCCGACGAACATAAAAAGTAGCACTAGCCCGCTCATTAGCAGGGCGGTTTTTATTTTTTCCATATATCCTCCTTGGATAAATTTTTCGCACTGATTTTTGTGTCTAAATTTTTGATTTTTCCGCCTAAATTTTTGGTTAGACCGATTAGGCCTTGCGGATTGATGTGTGGCAGGTGAAATTTACGCCCACCCGCAAAAAGCCCGCTTAAAAAGGATTTTGGGCGGTTTGCGATGGCTTCTTTGAAAACCACAGCGTCGATTCCAAGCTCGGCAAGCTGTTTTAGAGCGCGAGGCGAGCTTGCAAACATCGCGATTTTAGCGTCAAAAAGATAGTCGTTGGCCAGCTTTTGCGCGAGTGGAGCGGTTTTTTTATTTACGATGATAAATCTCGCACCTGCGCCGTTTGCGAGCAGAATTTCGTTTAGGTTGTTTGTAATGACGCTGAAATTTTTCTCCGTGCTTTTGGCTAGCGAGATTAATTTAGGATCAAATTTAAAGAGCAAATTATCGTATCTGAAAATCTCGTCTGTGTGTTTGATAGCGTAAAACGGCTCGTAATCAACCAATTCATGCCCTAGAATAATCATTTTTTTTCCTTTATTTTTGCCAAGCAAGATTTGCAAATTTGGCGCGAATTATGCGAGATAAGCGCGCTAGTTTCGTAGTATGTCCCGCACTCATCGCAAGGTATTAGTGCTGTTGGCTCTTGCTCGCCCTTTGTGTCTGCGCTCTCGCCCTTTTTGGCGCGAAATTTCGGCACGATTAAAAAATAAATTAATGCAATAATTATCGCTAATGATAAAAGTTTTCCCATTTTTGGCCTTTAAATTTTTAATAAATTTTCAAATATTTCTTGCAATTTTTCTTTTGAAATACTGCCGTCTGCGACGCTTACGACTATATTTTCCATAAATTCGTAAAAACTATCTTTGTCAAAAACTGCCTCGTTAATTATCAAAAAAGCCTTTGAAAGCATTATGGCGCTCCGTTTGTTTCCGTCTAAAAATGGGTGAAATTTGACACACGAAAACATTAAATGCGTTACTTTTTCTGCAATGCTAGGATAGTATAAATCGTTTTTGATATTTTCTAATGCTGAGGCTAAATAGCCGATTTGAGCGTTATTGTAGCCAATCAATCCGCCCATTTTTTCTAAAACGCCGTCATGCAAAGATATGGCTTGATTTAGCGTTAAATATTTCATTTATCTTTTAGCCTTTCAAAGACAGCGCGATTTTTAGGGTTTTCGAAAATATCGTTTAAAATTTCGTTTTTGAAATTTTCAAAATCTTGTGTTTGCTCTGCTTTGTAGCCGATTTTTTGGCAAAATTGCGCAAAAAATTCAACTTCGCCATTTGGAACCAAAACCAACATAGGCGTAAAATCCTTTGAAGTTTGCATTATTTAATCCTTTTAAAATTCGCTTTATCGCAAGATTATACAATATTTTAACAAATTCCGCTAAGAAGTAGGTAATTTCGCATACCGGCGTTAAAAATCTCAAATTTGGCACTTGGAAATTTGCTTTTAGTCTCGGTGATTTCATCATCTACGCTACTGCCTTTATAGAGCAAAAAGTGTGTATTGCTATCATAAAATCCATCGCAAATTTCGACTAAATTTTTCGTTTTCATCACAGCTCTTGAAGTTATCAAATCAGCCCTAAATTTTAGCGAATTTTCGATTTTTTCTCTATGAATTTCGACATTTTTTAGCCCCAAATTTACCTTAGCGTAGGTTAAAAACGACGCTTTTTTGGCGATTGGCTCGTATAAATGCCATTTCGTGTGGTTTAAAACCATAGCCAAAAATATCGCCGGAAACCCAGCCCCACTACCGATGTCAATGGCAATTTTAGGGTATTTTGGGATAAATTTCACCCCGCCAATACTATCGGCGATAATTTCGCTTAAATCATCGTAATTCGTAAGGCTATGGATTGCGTTAAATTTACGCAGACACTCGCCAAATTTAGCGCACTTTTCGTCGAAATTTTCAGGCAAAATCAAATTCACAGCAAATGCCCCATTTTATCTTTTTTAGTTCGCAGATAATTCTCGCTAAATTCGTTAGCTTTGATGATAATCGGTATGCGCTCGACGATCTCCACACAGTGCAAATTTGATAGCTTTTCAGGGTTGTTTGTGAGTAAATTTATCTTTTTGATTTCATAGTGTTTTAGGATAAAATCCACGATTTCATAGGTGCGCTCGTCTGCCTTGAAACCTAGCTGATGATTTGCCTCGATTGTATCAAAGCCCTTATCTTGGAGCGCGTAGGCGTTGATTTTATTTAGTAGCCCGATATTTCGCCCCTCTTGGCGCAGGTATATCACCATGCCGCCGTTTTTTTCTATGTATTTTAGGCTCTCTTCGAGCTGGTCTCTACAATCGCATTTTAGGCTTCCGATCGCATCTCCTGTGAGGCACTCGGAGTGGATTCGCACATTTACGATTTCATTTAACGGCATTTTTGCGATTACTAAGTGTTCTTTTTCGTTTTCTTTGAAGGACTGCACCTTAAATTTACCGAAGCGTGAGGGCAAATTTGCAATCTGCGAAATTTGAATATTCATATAAAATTTACTCCATTTGTGATATTATAAATCGATGATTTTACCCAAAAAAGGAAAAACAATGTTTAAACGATTTAGAAGAGTGCGCATAAATCCCGTAGTAAGGGAGCTCGTGCGCGAAACTTCGTTAGAGATGAGAAATTTTATTTACCCGCTTTTTGTCGTTCCAGGAAAAGGTGTCAAAAACGAGATAAACTCCATGCCAGGCGTTTTCCAACTGAGTTTGGACGAAATTTTAAAAGAGTGTGAAATTTTATCAAATTTGGGAATTAATAAAATTTTGCTTTTTGGAATTCCAGAGGTTAAAGATAGCATTGGCTCTGACGCTTTGAGTGATGATGGCATAATCGCCACTGCGCTTCGCGCGATTAAGGATAAATTTCCGAAATTTATGGTGATTACGGATTTGTGCTTTTGCGAATACACTGACCACGGACACTGCGGGATACTAGATCATGTTCATCAAACCGTAAATAACGATGCTACGCTTGAAATTTCAGCCAAACAAGCCCTAATCCACGCCAAAAACGGCGCTGATATGATAGCCCCAAGCGGTATGATGGACGGCATAATCACCACTTTACGCACAGCACTTGATAGCAATGGATTTGAAAATTTACCGATTATGGCGTATTCGACGAAATTTGCGAGCGGGTATTACGGGCCGTTTCGCGATGTAGCGGAGAGCGCGCCTAGCTTTGGCGATAGAAGCTCGTATCAAATGGATCCAGCAAACCGATTTGAGGCGATAAATGAGAGTTTGGAAGACGAGACGCAAGGAGCTGATATTTTAATGGTAAAACCAGCACTTGCGTATTTGGATATAATCCGTGATTTGCGCGAGCGCACACTGCTTCCGATTTGTGCGTATAATGTCAGTGGCGAATACGCGCTTTTAAAAGGTGGAGCGAAGCTTGGATTGATCGATTATGAGCGGGTTTTAATGGAGACTATGATTAGCATAAAACGCGCAGGAGCGGATATGATAATCTCATATCACGCAAAAGAAGTAGCTGAGCTTTTGCGTAAATTTAGCTAAATTTAGGAGTGAGTATGCGACATTTTTTGACTTTTGAAGATTTTAGCAAAGATGAAATTTTTGAAATTTTGCGCCTTGCGGCTGAGATTAAAAAAGAAGCCAAAACGAAGGATTACAAACCGTATCTAAAAAACCAAACCCTAGCAATGATTTTTGAAAAAAGCTCGACTAGAACGCGCGTGAGCTTTGAGACTGGTATGTATCAGTTAGGCGGACAAGCGCTGTTTTTAAGCTCAAAAGATATTCAACTAGGTCGTGGCGAGCCTGTGAGGGATACTGCGCGCGTGATTTCTAGCATGGTCGATATGGCTATGCTTAGGGTTTATAAACAAAGTGATTTGGAGGAATTCGCCAAATACTCAGCCGTGCCTGTGATAAACGGCCTTAGCGATTATCTCCACCCAGTGCAGTTAATCGCGGATTATCTTACTATGCAAGAGCGTGCTAGTGGTGATTGCGTCGCGTATATCGGGGACGGAAACAATATGGCGCATACTTGGATTTCGCTGGCTTCGATTTTGGGATTTGAGCTTAGAATCGCTACGCCAAAGGGCTATGAGGCTGATGCGTCTATCGTAGCGCAAGCCGAGAAAAACGCCAAAATTTCAGGGGCGAAAATCATTTACACTCACGATCCGCGCGAGGCAGTCTGTGGCGTAGATGTCGTTACGACTGATACTTGGGTTTCAATGGGACAAGAGAGCGAAAAAGAGCGCAAGGTTAAGCAGTTCGAGGGATTTTGCGTAGATAAAGATATGATGAGCCTAGCTAAAAAAGATGCTATTTTCTTGCACTGCTTGCCAGCGTATCGCGGATACGAGGTCAGCGATGAGATTATAGAAGCTCATGCGGGCGATGTTTTTAGCGAGGCTGAAAACAGACTGCACGGCCAAAAGGGCGTAATGGTATGGCTAGATAGACACAGAGGTAATTAAGTGGAAAAAAACGACAAAGCATTAACAAAAATTGATCAAATCAATGAATTTTTCGGTATCGAGGACGCTAATAGCACGGTTTTTGAGATTTTGCACGACCCGCAAACAAACGAAAAAAAACTAACACTAAAAAAGGGTTCATGGAGCGACGAGGAGCCGTGGTTTGGGATAGATGAGAGTGGCGAATTGCACACAATGGTATCTTTAAAATCGCTAAATAATCTAATCCAAGTCGCAAAAGGGGCGATTGCAGAGAATTTCAACCTAAAATTAGAACGCTCGATTTTACAGCAAGCCCCAGTGGATTTTGGCGATGCGTGGATTGTGTGCATGGACGAAATCCGCAAAATCACGAGCGAAAACCCAAGCATAAAAAAGATAAATTTAGATTTAGACGCCATAGTTTCGCGCGTGAAACAATCACACCCAAATTTATTTATTGATATCGAAGAGTTAGTAAGGAGCAGAAATGGCAAACATTGATTTTGACGCGTATGCTAAATTTTCGCGCCCAGGACCGCGTTATACGAGCTATCCCACTGCGCTAGAATTTAGCCAAAATTTCAGCTACGAGCAGTATATAAACGAGCTAAAAACCCAAGACAAAAACGCCCCACTCTCGCTTTATTTTCACATGCCGTTTTGCCGTTCGGCGTGCTATTTTTGTGGCTGTAATGTCATCTATACTGGCAAACGCGATAAAATGGACAGGTATTTAGACTATATAGATCGCGAAATGGATATTTTGTGCGAGCATTTAGACGCTAGCAGAGTGGTTACGCAAATGCACTTTGGTGGTGGCACACCGACATATTTCGACGCGGACCAACTAGATCGCCACATAAAAAACATAAAAAAACATTTTAAAAATTTCAGCGCTGACGCTGAGATTAGCTGTGAGATTGACCCTAGATTTCTCACACAGCAGCAGCTTGATGTGCTTATTTCGCATGGATTCAACCGCATAAGTTACGGCGTGCAGGACTTCAACGAGCGCGTGCAAAAAGAAATCCATAGAATTCAGCCTTATGAGCTGACAAAAAGCGTAATGGATATGGCGCGAAAGGCTGGGATAAAGTCGATTAATATGGATTTGATTTATGGTTTGCCATATCAAAATTTAGCGACTTTCCAAGAAACGCTAAATTTGGCTCTTAGCCTTAATCCAGATCGTTTTGCGATATTTAATTACGCCCATGTTCCATGGATAAAAAAATCAATGCGTAAATTTGACGAAAGCACGCTTCCTGCGCCAAAAATCAAGCTTGAAATTTTAAAATTTACCCATGATTTTTTGACCGCTAATGGATACGAGCCAATCGGCATGGATCACTACTCTAAGCCAAGCGACGAGCTTCACGCCGCGCTTAAAGACGGCACGCTTCATAGAAATTTCCAAGGTTACACCACAAAAGGTGGCGCGGATTTGGTGGGCATTGGGCTAACAAGTATCGGCGAGGGCGCGCGGCATTATGCGCAAAATTTCAAAGATATGGCGCCGTATGAGGAGGCGATTGATAGCGGTAAATTGCCGTTTTTCAAGGGAATTTTGCTAAATAGCGAGGATTTGCTTCGCAAAGATGTCGTAATGAGCCTAATGGCGAATTTCAGGGTAAATATCAAAGAGATCGAAGCTAAGCATGGTGTTAAATTTTTCGAGCATTTTGCAAATTCGTTAAAAGAGCTTGAATATCTTAAAGATTTTGTGAAAATTTCAGACGATGAGCTTAGCGTAACGCCGACTGGAACGCTTCTAATCCGCAATATCGCAATGTGCTTTGATGAGTATATGCACAAAAATTTGGGCGAGAAAAAATTCTCAAAAACGGTGTAAAAAATGTATGATTTCAAAACCCTAAGCGATAAATGCGTAAAATGTGGCAAATGTATCCCAGCCTGCACGATTCATAATATCAATAGCGACGAAGTTACCAGCCCGCGCGGGTTTTTGGACCTGCTTGGTGCGGTCGAGCGGGGCGAACTCGAACTCGATAAAAATATGAAAAATATCTTTGAGAGCTGTTTTTTATGCACGAGTTGTGTCGATGTATGCAACGACTCCCTACCTACCGATACTGCGATCGAAAACGCGCGCTACAAAATCGCGCAAAAATTTGGCATAGCGTGGTATAAAAGGGCTGCGTTTTGGTTTTTGAGCCACCGCAGAGTTTTGGACTTAGCAGCTAGGCTAGGGTATTTTTTCGTGCCGTGTGCCTTTAAGACGCAAAAAGACAGCGAGCGCGGAAATACGATGAAGCCGCGATTTTCGGTGCCGATGATGAGCGTGGAGCGCACACTTCCGACTGTGGCGAAAAAAAGCTTTATGAACTCGCACGCCGAGTTTATCGACAATGGCGGAAGCAAAACTATCGGGCTTTTTATCGGCTGTATGGGAAACTACGCATATACGGGCATTGGCGAGGCGTTTTTAAAAATCGCAAAAGAGCTTAAAATCAATGTGAATTTGATGAAAAAGCAAGCCTGCTGTGGCGCGCCGCAGTATTTTACTGGGGATTTTGGCTCTGTGGAGAAAAACGCGAAATTTAACATAGAGTATTTTGAAAAAATGCTTGAAAATATCGATGCTATCGTCGTTCCAGAGGCCACATGCTCTGGTATGCTAAAAGTCGATTATGCGCATTTTTTCGAGGGCGATTCGCATTGGCAAGAGCGCGCAAAGGCTGTGGCGAGTAAAATTTATCTAGCGACGGAGTATTTTGATAAATTTACAAATTTAAAAGAAATTTTATCAGAGCGCGGAAAAATAGGGCAAATCACATACCACGATCCGTGCCACTCACGCAAAATGCAAGGAATTTGGCGCGAACCGCGAAATTTGCTCTCGCAAAATTACGAAATAATCGAAATGCCAAACGCCGATCAATGCTGTGGATTTGGTGGCGTAACAATGCAAAGCGAAAAATATCATCTCTCGCGCAAGGCTGGGCTAGACAAGGTCGCCTCGCTCAAAGATAGCCCCCTAAAAATCGTAAGTGCGGAGTGTAGCGCGTGTAGAATGCAGCTAAATAACGCCTTTGGCTTAGCGCAAATCGATATGAAATGCGTAAATCCGCTAGAACTGATTGCTAGGGCGTTGGGATAAGAAATATTTTTTGTGATTGAATTTTCATAGCAAAATATACTGCGAACAGTCAATAAAATACTGATAATATTGAAAATTCGTTAGGATAAATAACTTATAATCCTAAAAAATTAAAAGGGATATAATGATGTTATGGAAAATCTTAGAGGTCTTGTTTATAATAATAGCAATAACTTTGGCGTTGTTTGATATTTATGATGACTATAATAAAGCGGAACGGGAACGAAATAGAGAATTGGCTCGCAAAAAGCAGTTAGACCGATTAAATAGCTTTGGAATACCTGTGAAAGAACTTTCGCGTGAAGGGTATATTGATGCATTAGCAACATTAGGAATATTAGGAGCTTGGCGAAAAGAACATACTCCAAAAAAACCTATTCGTAGTCCATACGCTGGATTAGCGCCATGGGTAATACTACATAGGTTTATAGAAGATAATCTAGACAACCCAGAAGTAATATTGCAAGAATTTAATCGTTTAAAGCTGATACAAGCGAAGTTAGACAGATTGAAAGAAAATAATTGAAATATTAATACTAGATAAAAATTAGCTAACCCAGCACCAACGCCCTAAACACGAACCACTTGCCGAACAAGGGAGTGCTATGTCAGCAGATAGCCAAAATAGAGTATATGAGTGTGTTGGGTTATTTATTTTATCAAAGAAAAATATCATAACTACTAGTAAAATTATCGTTATAGCTTTATTGTGATTGTAGTTCATATTTTGCTAAATATCAAGCCTTGGCGGCATTTAGAGATACTAGATTAAAATTCGCTATTTTTTTACCACACGCTTTGAGATAGTTGCAAATAGTGCCGTATTTTAAATTTAGGTTGCCACTCTCTATCCTTGCTACCGCTGATTGTTTTACGCCCATTTTCTCTGCAAGTTGGGCTTGTGTGAGATTTGCTTCTTGCCTAGCTTCTATGAGTGAAATTATGAGATTAAACTCATCTTGCATTTCATCGTAAAGCTTTTTGAATTCAGCATCTTGCATACACGCATTAAAAGTGTCTTCAAATTTTAAAGATTTAGTTTTTATTTTCATTTTTCCATTCCTTTAAGCGTTTTAATGCAAGTTCAATTTTATCGTTTGGTGTCTTTTCGGTCTTTTTAACAAATGTGGTTAAAATTATAATTTTCTTGCCGATTTCATAAGCATACAAGCTTCTAGCTATGTCTTTGTCGGCTCTTATGCGAATTTCAAAAATTCCATTACGCAAATTTTTTGGTTATCGGTTCGCCTATGTTGTTACCTTTGATTTCCAAAATCTTTAATAACATTGACCCACGCACGACTAAATGCTTTGGTAAATCGTAAAATTCACTTTTTGAATTATCGTTACAAAATATAATCTCCCATACAAAAAACCTTTTAAACTCGTAAGTTATAACTTTAAAGTTATAATAGGAAGTTTAAATTCTATGCTATAATAGCCTATAACTCTGCCTAGAATGGTCGTTTTGGTTTTGTTGCTACTTCGTGGCGAAATCCCAAAGCTTCGGCTTCTTGTATCGTTTTTACATAATATTCTCCCTTACTACGAGTAATTTTTATAGCATCGTAAGAGGGGCTGTTTGGTAAATGATAAATTTTGCCACGATTAGTTATGTTACATTTAATTTTTGGGTAACTTTTGTCATAAGGTACTTCTTGTATCCCAATATTGTGTTTTTGGCATAGTTTCCTAGATTTGTCATCTAAGTTCTCATTTGCACTCACTATCATTGCTGTAATTTTTTTATTTGGGTTATCTTTTTCATAGTCAGTTTTAGCAAATCCTATTCTAGCCACGACATTATCGTGCATAACCTTATCTTTTGCCCACCACTTACATTGGATTAAAAGTATTTCATTTTTCCCTTTTTTTACAAATAAATCAACTCCTCCATCATCAACTCCTTTTCGTATGCCGTGGTATTCTACTTCATACCACTCGCCATTTTCTGTATAAATCCACTCGTATAGATAGCCTATATAGCGTTCGTAGCGTTTTCCTATTTCGGAATTTGATAAATTATATTTTGGATTTTCGTAGTCGTCCAAAATCTTTTGCAATTTATTTATTCTCTCTTTTTCTTGGATATTTTTAAATTTTTGATAATATGCTTCGTAAATATTGTGATTATATGGTAAGTTTAATTTCTCGCAATTAGCTATATACTCTAAGGCGCATTGTTCGCATAAATACGGACGCATTTGTGCGTATTTTATACCGTGTATGCAAGGACACAAAAAGTTTTTAATTTTTGGGATTTTTTTGCTTTTGTGTTCTATTTGTGTTTTTAAATCATTAATTTTTTTTATTATTTCTTGCATTAATAATTTCCAAATTTACAATATCGTCATCTAAAACGGGGTATCTAGTATTTATAAAATCAAGTTCTCTTTTAAGCTCATTGTATTCTTGTAGTATTTTTTGATATTGTTGTTTTAATAAACTATACTCATTATTATAAGTATTGTATGTTTCTTTATGGTTATGAACAATTTGATAAATATTTTCTTGTGTATCAGGTTTATTCAAAGTATGTTCATCGGTATTTTGCGTTTTGGATATTTTTAGCTTTTTATATTCATTATAATGACTATATATAATCAATATTAATACACCATATACCAATATTCTTTAATAAAATCTAAGGCAATATCTATAATTTTCATTTTAAATGGCTCTTTTAATTAAATCTTTGAACATAGAATTATTGAAATTTATCTCTTCCATTTTTTGACCTCTTTATTTTATGCCTAATAATAATTAAATTTCAATCTTCGTAGGCGTTTTCTTCTACTTCTGGCTCTTTTGGGCTGTTTTCTTGGATTAGCATGCGGTTGGTTTCGATCTGTTTTTTTAGCTCGTCGTAGTTGCTCTCGGCTTGGTTTAGTCGCTTTTCTAACGCTGTGATGCGCTTTTCGGAACGAGAAATAAAATAATACACCACATAAATCATAAATATAACGATAATCCAAGGAACGATTTTCATAACAATCCTTTATCAAAATTTGAGCGATTATAACAAAAAAGAGTAAAATTTTAAAATTTTGCTGATTTAGCCTTGACAAAGATTTTTTTTTCAGATATAATCCAAACTTCAATTTCAAAATGCTGGTGTAGCTCAGTTGGTAGAGCTACTGCCTTGTAAGCAGTGGGTCGGCGGTTCAAGTCCGTTCACCAGCTCCATTTTTTTGTAACAGTGTTTGACCAGATTTTCATTAGGTGAGATACTCAAGTGGCCAACGAGGGCAGACTGTAAATCTGCTGACTATGTCTTCCGTGGTTCGAATCCACGTCTCACCACCATGAATCTATGCGGGAGTAGCTCAGTTGGCTAGAGCATCAGCCTTCCAAGCTGAGGGTCGCGGGTTCGAGCCCCGTTTCCCGCTCCATTTGGGTTTTACTGGGAGCTGTAAAAACTTAATGCTTTTATACGCTTTTATATCCAAATTTCGTCTTACATTGTCAGATAGTAGGTAGCGATTTCTCTTGGCCAGGGGTAATGCTCATATGGCTCAGAGGTAGAGCACTTCCTTGGTAAGGAAGAGGTCGCGGGTTCAAGTCCCGCTATGAGCTCCATTTAGAAAATTGCTTAGTTTTTTATTGTGTAACCACAAATTAATAACGGAGGATATGATGGCTAAAGAAAAATTTACTCGTAACAAGCCACACGTAAACATTGGTACTATTGGTCACGTCGATCATGGTAAAACTACTTTGACAGCTGCTATTTCTGCTGTTCTTTCTAGAAGAGGTCTTGCTGAGCTTAAAGATTACGACAATATCGATAATGCTCCTGAGGAAAAAGAGCGCGGTATTACTATCGCTACATCTCACATTGAGTATGAAACAGAGTCTCGCCACTATGCTCACGTTGATTGCCCAGGCCACGCTGACTATGTTAAAAACATGATTACTGGTGCTGCTCAAATGGACGGCGCTATCCTAGTTGTTTCAGCAGCTGATGGTCCTATGCCACAAACAAGAGAGCACATCTTGCTATCTCGCCAAGTTGGTGTTCCATACATCGTTGTTTTCCTAAACAAAACTGATATGGTTGATGATCCTGAGCTTCTAGAACTAGTTGAAATGGAAGTTAGAGAGCTTCTAAATGAATACAACTTCCCAGGCGATGATACTCCAATCGTAGCCGGTTCAGCACTTCAAGCTCTTGAAGAGGCAAAAGCTGGTAACGACGGCGAGTGGTCAGCAAAAATCATGGATCTTATGAACGCTGTTGATAGCTATATCCCAACTCCAACTCGTGACACTGATAAAGATTTCTTGATGCCAATCGAAGATATCTTCTCAATCTCAGGTCGTGGTACAGTTGTAACTGGTAGAATCGAAAAAGGTGTTGTTAAAGTAGGCGACACAATCGAAATCGTTGGTCTTAAACCAACTCAAACAACAACAGTTACTGGCGTTGAGATGTTTAGAAAAGAGATGGATCAAGGCGAAGCTGGCGATAATGTCGGTGTATTGCTAAGAGGAACTAAAAAAGAAGAAGTTGAGAGAGGTATGGTTCTATGCAAACCAAAATCAATCACTCCTCACACAAAATTTGAAGGTGAAGTTTATATTCTAACAAAAGAGGAAGGCGGACGCCACACTCCTTTCTTTAACAATTATAGACCACAATTCTATGTTAGAACAACAGATGTTACTGGCTCAATCACTCTACCTGCTGGCACAGAGATGGTTATGCCTGGTGATAATGTTAAAATCACAGTTGAGCTTATCGCTCCTGTTGCTCTTGAACAAGGAACAAGATTCGCTATCCGCGAGGGTGGTAGAACTGTTGGTTCAGGTGTTGTTTCAAACATCATTGCATAATTTTTATACAGACGGATTTTCGAATCCGTCTGTTTTTTTAAATTTAAGGAAGTAATATGGCAAAAAATTCAAGTAGAGTAAAAATTGGTCTAAAATGTTCTGAGTGCGGAGATATCAATTACAGCACTTATAAAAACAGCAAAACAACAACAGAAAAATTGGAACTTAAAAAATACTGCCCTAGATTAAAAAAACACACACTTCACAAGGAAGTTAAGCTTAAATAAGTTTATAGGGCAATAGCTCCAACGGTAGAGCGCCGGATTCCAAATCCGATGGTTGGGGGTTCGAATCCCTCTTGCCCTGCCACGAGGATAGGGATTATGGAAAAAATTAAAGAATATTATAGACAAGCAAGAATAGAATTAGATAAGGTAATTTTTCCAACAAAAGAGCAAACAAGAACTGCTTATATTTCAGTAGTTGTTGTGGTTGTGGTCATAGCGTTATTTTTGGCTTTGGTAGATTTTCTAATGTCTACTGCAATTACTGCATAGAAAGGTTTTTTTATGGCACATAAATGGTATGCAATTCAGACTTATGCTGGCAGTGAAATGGCAGTAAAAAATGCTATCGAAGCTCTAAAAGCTGATGAGATGCTTGTAGATAAAATCGGTGAGGTTTTAGTTCCCACAGAAGATGTTATCGAGGTCAAAAACACAAAACAAACTATCAAAGAGAGAAGTTTATATCCTGGATATTGTTTTGCAAATTTAGATTTAGACACTACTTTGTGGCATAGAATTCAAATTTTGCCAAAAGTTAGTCGCTTTATCGGCGAGGCTAAAAAACCTTCTCCTTTATTGGAAAAAGATATCGCAATAATTCTTGAAAAAATCAATAATCGTCAAGCACCAAAACCAAAAATCAATTTTGATGAGGGCGAGACTGTTAGAATTATCGATGGACCATTTGCGAATTTTAATGGTATTGTCGAAGAGTATGATATGCTTCACGGCAAGCTTAGATTAAATGTTTCTATCTTTGGTAGAAGCACGCCGATTGAAATTTCATATTCACAAGTCGAAAAGATAATTTAAAAATTTAATAAGGAGTATAGTAAATGGCTAAGAAAGTTGTTGGTGAGATTAAATTACAAATCGCCGCTACAAAAGCAAATCCAAGTCCGCCAGTTGGTCCAGCTTTGGGTCAAAAAGGCGTAAATATTATGGAATTTTGTAAAGCATTTAACGAGCGCACAAAAGATATGGCAGGTTATAATATTCCTGTTGTTATCACTGTTTATGCTGATAAGAGCTTTACATTTATCACAAAACAACCACCTGCGACAGATTTGATTAAAAAAGCAGCTAAAATCGACAAAGGTTCAGACAATCCTTTGAAGAAAAAAGTTGCGACTTTAACAAAAGCGCAAGTTTTGGAAATCGTTGAGAAAAAAATCGCTGATTTAAATACCAACGATCGCGAACAAGCAGCTAGAATCATTGCTGGTTCTGCACGCTCTATGGGTATTACCATAGTAGATTAATCTTTTGACCGCTAAGATTTAAATAAAAGCGGTAGCACTTTAAAATTGCGGAGAAATATATGTCAAAAAATTCGAAAAGATTTAATGAACTTTTGAAAAAAGTTGATTCTAATAAACTATACAATATATCTGAGGCTATCGACACAGTAAAAGGTCTAGCATCTGCTAAATTTGACGAAACTGTTGAAATCGCTCTTAAACTAAATGTAGATCCACGCCACGCAGACCAAATGGTTCG
The DNA here is from genome assembly GCF_027737655.1 of Campylobacter sp. JMF_04 NA10. NCBI lineage: Bacteria > Pseudomonadati > Campylobacterota > Epsilonproteobacteria > Campylobacterales > Campylobacteraceae > Campylobacter > Campylobacter sp. JMF_04 NA10. The sequence goes on from NZ_JAOVTZ010000003.1 coordinate 77,953, forward strand.
CGGCTCTATCGTTTTACCAGCTGGCACAGGCAAGAGCGTCCGCGTTGCTGTTATCGCAAAAGACGCAAAAGCAACTGAGGCACAAGAGGCTGGTGCTGATATCGTAGGCGCAGATGATTTAATCGAGGAAATCCAAAAAGGTATTATAAATTTCGATGTTCTTATCGCTACTCCAAATTTAATGGGATTAGTCGGTAAAGTAGGTAGAATTCTTGGACCAAAAGGCGTAATGCCAAACCCTAAAACAGGCACTGTTACAATGGATGTAGCACAAGCTGTCAAAAATGCAAAAGGTGGTCAAGTAAATTTCCGCGTTGATAAACAAGGAAATATCCACGCTGGTCTTGGAAAAGTAAGTTTTAGCAAAGAACAACTTTTGGATAATGTTACAACATTTATCAAAGCCATTAACAAACACAAACCAGCTACTGCAAAAGGTAGATATGTGACTCATGCAGCACTTTCGCTAACTATGAGCCCAGCTGTTACTCTTGATAGCCAAGAAGTTATTGATTTAAAATAAAAATTTAAAATTTTTATCTTAGATTGGAGATAGTTCAAGGTCGCTTTGACTTAATTGATTTAAATTTAACTAGCTTAAATTTAAATCTCTTGGCTTGAAATCACCGATCGGAAAGGAGAAACCTAATGACGAGAGATGAAAAATCACAAATCGTAGCAGAACTAAGCGAAGCTTTCAAAAATAGCGAAGCTATTGTTATATCTGATTTCAAAGGTCTAGATGTTAAAAAACTAGAAGAACTTAGAAATAGCGCTCGTGAGCTTGATGTAAAAGTCAGAGTTATCAAAAACACATTAGCAGCTATCGCTTTGAAAAACGCCGAAAAAGATGGTATGAGTTTCAAAGATACAAATATTTTCTTGTGGGGCGATCAACTTTCAGTATGTAAAGTTGCTGCTAAATTTGAAGAGAAAAACGAAGCATTTGCACTTAAAACTGCTTATGTCGATGGTGAAGTTACTAGCATCGAAAAAGTTCGCGCGCTTTCAAAAATGCCAAGCAGAGACGAGCTTATCGCAATGTTACTTCAAGTCTGGAACGCACCGATTCAAAATTTTACAATCGGCTTAAATGCGCTTAAAGAAAAAAAAGAACAAACAGCATAAAATAAAAATTTAGGAGAAAAACAATGGCAATTACAAAAGAAGATGTATTAGAATTCATTTCTAATCTTTCAGTTTTAGAGCTTAGCGAATTAGTTAAAGAATTCGAAGAGAAATTCGGCGTTAGCGCAGCTCCTGTTATGGTAGCTGGCGCAGCAGGTGCAGCAGCAGGTGCAGCAGCAGCTGAGGAAAAAACTGAATTCGATATCGTATTAGTTGATGCGGGCGACAAAAAAATCAATGTTATTAAAGTCGTTCGTGCTCTTACAGGTCTTGGTCTTAAAGAGGCAAAAGACGCTACTGAGTCTACACCATCTGTTCTTAAAGAGGGCGTTAGCAAAGAAGATGCTGAAAAAGCTAAAAAAGAGCTTGAAGAAGCAGGCGCTAAGGTCGAACTTAAATAATCTCGCAAAATTTATTAGTTTTGCAAATCATAATGTGTGTCGGTGCGTGAGTGCCGACACTTCTTTCTTAAAATACAACTACGAGGTAGTAGAATGTTAAATAGCTTATATTCAGGTAATCGTCTTAGAGTTGATTTTTCTAAGGTCCCAAAAGATATAGAGATACCAAATTTATTACAATTACAAAAAAAAAGTTTTGATCACTTTTTAAATCTTGATAACTCAAATGCAGATAGTGGTATAGAAAAAGTCTTCCGTGCTATCTTTCCTATTCATGATGCTCAAAACAGACTAAGCATCGAGTATGTAAGTAGCGAGCTTTCCAAGCCAAAATACTCGATTAGAGAGTGTATGGAGCGTGGTCTTACATATTCTGTAAATTTAAAGATGAAAATTCGCCTAATCGTGCATGAGCGAGATGATAAAACAGGCGAAAAAATCGGCGTTAAAGATATAAAAGAACAAGATATTTATATTCGCGATATTCCGCTTATCACCGATAGAATTTCATTTATCATCAATGGTGTTGAGCGTGTCGTCGTAAATCAACTACACAGAAGCCCTGGCGTTATTTTCAAAGAAGAAGAGAGCCCGACTGTATTAAACAAACTAATCTACACAGCCCAAATCATACCAGATCGCGGCAACTGGCTATATTTCGAATACGATGCGAAAGATGTATTGTATGTGCGCATTAATAAACGACGCAAGGTTCCTATTACTATACTTTTCCGCGCACTTGGATATAAAAAACAAGACATTATAAAACTATTTTATCCGATTAAAACAATCTATGTCAAAAAAGGCAAATTCTTAACAGATTTCGATCCAAAAGAGTATGCTGGCAGACTTGATTATGATATCATCAACGAAAAAGGCGAGGTTTTGCACCAAGCAAGCAAGCGTTTAACTCTAAAAAAAGCTGAAAAATTGGCAGAAGAGGGGTTGAAGCTTATAGAATACCCAGCTGAAATTTTAGCAGAACGCCACTTAGCAGACGCGATTTTTGATAAAGATAGTGGCGAGGTTATATATGATTCACTTGCCGCGTTAGATGAAGCCAAGCTAGTCGCTATTGCAAATTCACAGAAAAAATTTACTATCGCAAACGACCTAGCTAGCGGTGTCGATGCCTCTATCATCAACTCATTTGCCCAAGATAGCGAAGCTCTTAAAATTTTACAACAAAGCGAAGGCGTTGATGATGAAAACGATTTAGCAGCTATTAGAATTTATAAAGTTATGCGCCCTGGCGAGCCAGTGGTTAAAGAGACTGCGAGATCGTTTGTAAATGATCTGTTTTTTAACCCTGAAAGATACGACCTTACAAAAGTCGGCCGTATGAAAATGAACCACAAGCTTGGCAACGAAACACCAGAGTATGTAACGGTGCTAACTAACGAAGACATTATAAAAACAGCAAAATATTTGATAAAAGTTAAAAATGGCGAAGGTTTTATCGATGATAGAGATAATCTAGGCAATCGTAGAATTCGCTCTATCGGCGAGCTTTTAGCTAGTGAAATGCACCTTGGATTTATCAAGGTTCAAAAAGCTATAAAAGATAAATTCGCAAGCATTAGCGGAAATATTGATGAACTTATGCCTTATGATTTTGTCAATCCAAAAATCATCACAACTACGCTTATGGAATTCTTCACAGGCGGTCAGTTGAGCCAATTTATGGATCAGACAAACCCACTTAGCGAGGTTACTCACAAGCGTCGTTTATCTGCTCTTGGCGAGGGCGGTTTGGTTAAAGAGCGCGCTGGATTTGAGGTGCGCGATGTCCATCCGACTCACTATGGTAGAATTTGTCCAATCGAAACCCCAGAGGGTCAAAACATCGGTCTTATCAATACCCTTGCAACTTATGCAAAAGTAAATGATTTAGGCTTTGTCGAAGCTCCTTATAAAAAGGTCGTCGATGGCAAGGTAACAGACGAAATCGTTTATCTAACTGCTACACAAGAAGAGGGTCATGTAATCGCTCCTGCTTCTGCTAAATTAGACGAAAACGGCGCGATTATCGAGGAAATGCTAGAAGCTAGAAAAGACGGCGAAAACCTTATGGCTAGACGCGAGGACATCACTCTAATCGACCTTTGCTCTGGTATGATTGCTGGTGTGGCTGCTTCACTTATTCCATTTTTGGAGCACGATGACGCCAACCGCGCGCTAATGGGTTCAAACATGCAACGCCAAGCAGTTCCACTTCTATACGCAACTGCTCCGATTGTAGGCACAGGTATGGAAGCTACAATCGCTAGGGATTCTTGGGAAGCGATTAAGGCTAAAAGAGCCGGCGTGGTCGAAAAAGTAGATAACAAAAATATCTTTATCTTAGGCGAAGATGAAAAAGGTCCGTTTATCGATCACTACTCAATGGAGAAAAATTTACGCACTAACCAAAACACTACATTTTCTCAGCACCCAATTGTGCGCAAAGGCGATAGTGTCAAAGAGGGACAAATCATCGCAGACGGCCCTAGCATGGACGGCGGCGAGCTAGCTATCGGTAAAAACGCTCTAATCGCGTTTATGCCATGGCATGGTTATAACTACGAGGACGCCGTCGTAATGAGCGAGAAGATGATTCGCGCTGATGAATACACAAGCGTGCATATTTATGAGAAAGAGATTGAAGCCAGAGAGTTAAAAGACGGCGTAGAAGAGATTACCAGAGATATCCCAAATATCAAGGAAGAAGAGCTTTCTCACCTTGATGAGAGCGGAATTATCAAAATCGGAACCCATGTCAAACCTGGTATGATTTTGGTAGGAAAAGTAACTCCAAAAGGCGAGGTCAAACCAACCCCAGAGGAAAGACTTTTAAGAGCGATTTTTGGCGAAAAAGCAGGACATGTGGTAAATAAATCACTTTATGCGACAGCTTCTATGGAAGGCGTGGTAATTGATGTCAAAATTTTCACTAAAAAAGGCTATGAAAAAGATCCTAGAACAAACAAAGCTTATGAGGACGAAAAGACAGAGTTAGAGCGCGAGCACCACGATAGACTTTTGATGCTAGATCGCGAAGAAATGCTAAAAGTCGTAGCCTTGCTATCAAAAAGCAAGCTAGAAAGTGCGCAAAGCCTAAATAAAAAAGAGTATAAAAAAGGCGATATCGTTAGCAAAGAAGAGCTTGAAAGCTCAAACCGCTTTACGCTAAATTCGTTTATCAAAGGATATTCTAAAAAAATTCAAAAAGAATATGAGGATTTGAAAAATCACTTCCAAAACGAAAAACGAAAGCTTAAAGAAGAGCACGATGAAAAAATCGAAATTTTGGAAAAAGATGATATCTTGCCAAGTGGCGTAGTAAAACTAGTCAAAGTCTATGTCGCAACTAAACGCAAACTAAAAGTCGGCGATAAAATGGCTGGACGCCACGGAAACAAAGGTATTGTCTCAAATATCGTCCCAGAGGTCGATATGCCATACCTTCCAAATGGTCAAAGAGTAGATATCGTCCTAAATCCACTAGGCGTTCCAAGCCGTATGAATATCGGTCAAATCATGGAGAGCCACTTAGGTTTAGTAGGCTGGCGTTTGGGCGAGCAAATCGCTGAAATTTTAGAGCAAAAAACTGGCGAGTGGTTAAAAGAACTTCGCGCTAAAATGATTGATATTGCAAGTGTTTCTAAACTTATGGACGCTAAGAAAACGCTAGAAAAAATCAGCGATGAAGAGCTTTTGAAATATGCCAGAGATTGGAGCAAAGGCGTTAGATTTGCAGCTCCGATTTTTGAGGGAATCGTGCCTGAGGATTTTGCGAAACTATTTGAAATGGCAAAAATCGACGCTGATGGCAAAACCGAGCTTTATGATGGACGCACAGGTGAAAAGATTAAAGAGCGCGTAAATGTGGGTTGTATGTATTATCTCAAACTCCACCACCTTGTCGATGAAAAAGTCCATGCTAGAAGCACAGGCCCTTACAGCCTTGTTACACAGCAACCAGTCGGCGGTAAAGCGCTATTTGGTGGTCAAAGATTTGGAGAAATGGAAGTTTGGGCGCTTGAAGCTTATGGCGCGGCATATACCTTGCGCGAAATGCTAACCGTCAAATCAGACGATGTCGATGGTCGTTTGGCGGCGTATAAAGCACTTACCAGAGGCGAAAATGTTCCAACAACAGGAATTCCTGAGACATTTTTTGTTTTAACAAACGAGCTTAAATCACTTGCTTTGGATGTTGAAATTTACGGAAACGGGGAAAAGAAATGAGCGAAAACAATAGCTTAGAAAAAATTGAAATTAAAGAAGACGGTAGAGTTCAAGATTTTGATGTATTTGCCATAAGACTTGCTAGCCCTGAGCAAATCAAAAATTGGAGCCACGGCGAGGTTAAAAAGCCAGAAACTATCAACTATCGCACGCTAAAACCTGAACGAGACGGCTTGTTTTGCGCTAAAATTTTTGGTCCAGTAAGGGATTATGAGTGCATTTGTGGAAAATACAAAAAAATGCGCTACAAAGGCTGGAAATGCGAAAAATGTGGCGTAGAAATCACTAGTTCTAAGGTTCGTCGCACACGCATGGGACATATCGAGCTAGTTACCCCAGTAGCGCACATTTGGTATGTAAATTCGCTCCCTAGCCGTATCGGCACGCTTTTGAATATCAAAATGAAAGATTTAGAGCGCGTGCTTTACTACGAGGCATATATCGTAGAGAGCGCTGGTAGTGCGTATTATGATAACGAAAACACTAAAAAAGTCGAAAAATACGATGTCTTAAACGAGGAGCAATACCAAAGCTTGCGCGAGAGATTTGAGCAAACTGGTTTTGTGGCTAAAATGGGTGGTGAAGTTATCAGAGATATGCTAGCAGATCTTGATTTGGTCGAAATTCTTTCAAATTTGAAAGAGGAAATGGCTAGTACAAATTCAGAATTAAAGAAAAAAAATATAATCAAACGCCTAAAAGTCGTAGAGAGCTTTTTAAATTCTGGCAACAAACCAGAGTGGATGATGATTACAAATTTACCAGTTCTACCGGCGGATTTAAGACCGCTAGTTAGCCTTGACGGCGGTAAATTTGCGGTTTCAGATGTCAATGATTTATACCGCAGAGTTATCAATCGTAACACTCGCCTTAAAAAACTTTTGGAGCTTGACGCGCCAGAGATTATTATTCGCAACGAAAAACGCATGCTCCAAGAAGCTGTCGATGCGCTATTTGATAACGGCAGAAAGGCAAACGCTGTAAAAGGCGCAAACAAACGCCCACTAAAATCTCTAAGTGAGATTATCAAAGGAAAACAAGGCCGTTTCAGACAAAATTTGCTTGGAAAACGCGTCGATTTCTCAGGTCGTTCAGTTATCGTCGTAGGTCCAAATTTGCGTATGGATCAATGCGGTCTGCCAAAAACTATGGCATTAGAGTTATTTAAACCGCATTTGATAGCTAGACTTCAAGAAAAAGGCTATGCAACAACCGTAAAACAAGCCAAAAAAATGATTGAGGGCAAGGTAAATGAGGTTTGGGAGTGCCTAGAAGAGGTCGTTAAAGGCCACCCTGTCATGCTAAACCGTGCGCCGACACTTCATAAAATGTCAATCCAAGCCTTCCACCCAGTCCTAATCGAGGGTAAGGCTATTCGTTTGCACCCGCTTGTTTGTGCGGCTTTCAACGCTGACTTCGACGGCGACCAAATGGCCGTGCATGTCCCACTAAGCCAAGAAGCAATCGCAGAGTGCAAAATTTTAATGCTAAGTTCTATGAATATCTTGCTTCCAGCTAGCGGTAAGCCTGTGGCTGTGCCTTCGCAAGATATGGTTTTGGGAATTTATTATCTTAGCCTTGAAAAAGCTGGCGCAAAAGGCACAAACAAAATTTTTGCCAATGTCGATGAGGTCATGGTCGCTGTGGAGGCGAATTCTCTCGATATCCACGCTAAAATCAAAACTATGGTCGATGGTCGCATTATCTTTACGACAGCTGGTAGATTGGTCATAAAATCAATCTTGCCTGATTTTATCCCAGATACATTGTGGAATAAAAAATTAAAGAAAAAAGATATCGCAGAACTAGTCGATTATGTCTATAAAAATGGCGGTTTGGAAGTAAGTGCTGAATTCCTAGATAACCTTAAAAATTTAGGTTTCGAATCCGCTACAAAAGCTGGAATTTCAATCGCTGTTTCAGATATCATCGTGCCAAATTCTAAGTCAAATTTGATCGAGGACGCGAAAAATCAAGTCCGCGAAGTCCAAAACCAATACTCTGGCGGTTTGCTAACTGAGGGCGAGAGATACAATAAAACTATTCAAATTTGGACAAGCACGACTAAAAAACTAGCCGATGAGATGATGGATTTGATGAAAAACGACAAAGACGGCTTTAACTCAATCTATATGATGGCTGATAGTGGCGCTCGTGGTAGTTCAGAGCAAATTCGCCAATTAGCTGGTATGCGTGGTTTGATGTCTAAACCAGATGGTTCGATTATCGAGACCCCGATTACATCAAATTTCCGCGAGGGATTAGATGCGAACGAATACTTCATCTCAACTCACGGTGCGAGAAAGGGTCTAGCCGATACTGCGCTTAAAACGGCAAATGCTGGTTACCTTACTCGTAAGCTAATCGATGTCGCTCAAAATGTCCGCGTTACAATCCATGATTGTGGCACACACGAGGGTATCGAAGTAACTGAAATCGTCGAAAACGGAACTTTGGTCGAGAATTTAGCCGATAGAATTTTGGGTCGCGTGCTAAGTGCAGATGTGATTGATCCAGTTTCAAATGAAATTTTATTTACCGAGGGCACACTTCTTGGCGAAAAAGAGGTTCGCACTATCGTAGATGCTGGAATCAAATCAGTTAGCATTAGAACTCCGATTACTTGCAAGGCTCACAAGGGCGTTTGCGCTAAATGCTATGGCGTGAATTTGGGCGAGGGCAAACTGGTAAAACCAGGCGAGGCTGTCGGTATCATCTCAGCTCAATCAATCGGCGAGCCAGGAACTCAGCTAACGCTAAGAACTTTCCACGCAGGTGGAACGGCTGCTACTGATCAACAAGCAGATAAGGTTATCGCTAGCGATGAGGGTTATATCAGATATTACAATGTCAAAACTTATGAAAACAATGGCAAAAATATCGTAATGAACCGCCGAAATGCGGCTGTGCTTTTGGTCGAACCAAAAATCAAAGCTCCATTTAGCGGTAAGGTAAGCATAGAAGTAACTCACGATGATGTCAATATCTCTGTAAAAAGCAAAAAAGATGAGGTCAAATACAATATCCGCCGCCACGATTTGGCTAAACCAAACGAGCTAGCTGGTGTTAGCGGTAAGGTCGAGGGCAAATACTATATCGTTTGCAAAGACGGCGATAATATCGAAGAAAACGAGAGTTTGGTCGAAATCATCAAAACAGACTGGAATATCCCAGCTCGCGTGCCGTTTGCTAGTGAAATTTGCGTCCAAGACGGCGAGCCTGTAACTCAAAAAATCAAATCAGGCGCAGTTGGCGAGATCAAATATTTCATCTTAAAAGGTGATTATTTAGAGCGTCTAAAAGATATCAAAAAGGGAAATATCGTAACCGAAAAAGGTATGTATGCTGTAATCTCTGATGAAAACGGCAGAGAGGCTATCAGACACTATATCCCACGCGAATCTGTGCTTGTATTTAACGATAATAGCAAGGTTAAATTCGATGATATCATCGCAAAACCTAAAAAAGAAGAAAACACCGTAATTGCTCAATGGGATCCATATACTACCCCTGTGGTAGCTGAGTGCGCTGGTGTGGTTAGTTACGAGGATATCGAGCCAGGTTACACTGCTACTGAGCAATACGATGAAGCGACAGGACATAGTAGTTTGGTGATTAATGAGTATTTACCACAAGGCGTAAAACCAGCTATCGTAATCACACCTAGCAAGGGCGAGCCGATGAAATACAATATCGGACCAAAAACTCAAATTCTTGCAACTAGCGGAGATGAGGTAGCGATCGCTGATATCCTAGCTAGGACGCCAAAAGCCGCTGCGAAATCGAAAGATATCACAGGTGGTTTGCCACGCGTTTCTGAGCTTTTCGAAGCACGCAAATCAAAAAATACAGCTATCATCGCAGATATCGACGGAACTGTGAGATTTGGCAAACCTATGAGCTCAAAAGAGCGCGTAATCATCGAGGGCGAGGACGGCACTGTGGCTGAGTATCTAATAGATAAATCTCGTCAAATTCAGGTCCGAAACGGCGAGTTTGTCCATGCTGGCGAAAGGCTAACTGACGGCTCTATTAGCTCACACGATGTGCTTAGAATTTTAGGCGAAAAGGCGCTTCATTACTACCTAGTTAGCGAAGTTCAACAAGTCTATCGCTCACAAGGCGTTGCGATTAACGATAAACATATCGAAATCATCGTATCTCAAATGCTTCGCCAAGTTCGCATTATAGATAGTGGCGATACTAAGCTAATCATTGGCGATTTAATCAGCCGCCGCAGGTTTAAAGAAGAAAATGAGCGCATTATGAAAATGGGTGGCGAGCCAGCAATTGCTGAGCCAGTGCTTCTTGGTATCACAAGAGCGGCTGTGGGAAGCGATAGCGTGATTTCAGCTGCTTCCTTCCAAGAGACTACCAAGGTTCTAACCGAGGCAAGTATCGCGGCGAAATTTGATAGATTAGAGGACTTGAAGGAAAATATCATTTTAGGTCACATAATCCCAGTCGGAACCGGTCTATACAAAGACAAAGAGGTCAAGCTTAAAAAATAATTTTGGGGGCGAAATTTCGCCCCTTTTTTAAATTTTAAAATTTTAGAATTCTTGAATTTTGCCAAATTTTAAAATTTTAAAATTTCGCCACAAAAGGGATTATCTATGCCTAAATCATTTCCAAATTTCGGATTATTAATGCTTCGTTTGACGCTTGGAGTCTGTCTTTTTATGCACGGCGTGGCAAAGATAATGAACGGCGTGGGCGGTATAAAGGGCATGCTGGGTGCAAAGGGATTGCCTGAGTTTATCGCGTATGGCGTGTATTTGGGCGAAATCGTCGCGCCTGTGATGATTATTCTTGGGCTATTTTGCCGAATCGGTGCCTTATTAGTTTTAGGACTATGTGGCATTATACTTTATGTTGCTTACCCTGATTTAACTGCGATGAGCTCTCACGGCGGTTTTACAGCCGAAATTTTATACCTTTATATCGGAATTTCTCTTTGTTTGCTAGTCTGCGGCGGCGGACGCTTTGCGATTGTTAAAGATTGAATTTATAATTTATTTTGACATTTCTTATTTGTATAAATTAAAAATATGATATAATACAAAATCAATCAAATTTCATACAAAAGGATTTAAAATGGCTACAAGTTTAATACAATTAAGAGTAGATGAAAAATTAAAAAAACAAGCAGATGAGTTGTTTGCTGATTTGGGACTTGATACCACAACGGCTCTTAGAATATTTTTAAAACAAGCCTTAAAAGTAGGCGGTTTGCCGTTTAAGGTTTTGAAAGAAAAACGAGATGGCTATTCGCTAGATGAAGCCCCGAGTATCAAAGAAATAAGAGCCGAAATTCAAAAAATGCCAATAGCAGAGCAGGAAGCATTGAGAGCAGAAGTTAGAGCTCAAATGTTTGGTGAATAAAATGTATAAAATCAGACTTGTAAAAAAAGCAGACAAACAACTTACAAAAATTAAAACTGGCGATAAAAAAAGTGCAGAGCGAATTGTAATATTTTTAGAAGAATTAGAAAAAATAGAAAATCCATTTGCGTTGAAAAACTGTGGCAAAATGGAAGGATACGAAAATCGCTGGAAATGGTATGTCGGAATTCATTACCGAGTAATCGGTGAAAAACACGATGATATACTGACAATCGAAGTTATTGAAATCGCAACAAGAGAAAATGCGTATAAGTAAAAGTTTGTAGTGATAAATTTGCACTTTTGCAAATTTATCATAACTAACGACAAAAAATTCCCAAATATCGATATAAAGCTTGTTAGAACAAATCAATAATTTTAAATTTACAAAAGATAATGCAAAAGTATTAAAGATTAAATTTTTAGTTGTTATATTGTGTTGTTAAAATTTACGATGATAAAATAGAAATTTTGGAAATTTTTAATATAATATATTTCGATTTAAAATATAATGTTGATTATGTAATGGAGAATAAAAATATATGGAAAGTTTAGAAAAACATGAATATGATATTGCAGTTTCATTTGCTGGTGAAAATAGGGAATATGTAGAACAAGTTGTCAGAGCTTTGCAAAATTATGGAGTAAATGTATTCTACGATAAAGATAAAAAAGTAGAAAAGCAAGGAAAAGATTTATTCGAGTATTTTCCTGATGTATTTATTAATAAAGCCAAATATATTGTTATATTTATTTCAGAATACTACAAAGAAAAAGTATGGACGAAACACGAATTTAACTCTATAAAAGAAAGAATTTTAAAATCTAAAGAAGATATTTTTTTAATAAAATTTGATAAAACAGATTTACTCGGAATATCAAAAACTAAGTATTATATAAATGCTAACGAGAACACTCCAATAGAAGTAGCAGACATACTTGTAAGAAAAATAGGAATAAACATAGACAAAAGATGGTTTGGGAAATGGGAAGTTCAAAGTACATTACCGTATTTTAGTGGCAATTTGATAATAAATAATGTTTCGGTTCATAAATTTGATTTTGAAATTATTGTTGTTAAGGGAGCACTTGTAGGAAATATTTCTGGTACAGCTAAAATTATATCAGACAATGAGGCAGAATTTGTATCGCAAGAAAATTTCTTAAATGATGAACCGAGTATAATTAAGTTTAGAAAATATAACAATAAAATTATTGTAGAAGAAAGTAATTGTGGTTATTATCATGGTGTTGGTGTTAGTTTTGATATAAGTGATTTTGTTCGAAAAAGTGATATATTTGATGATATTAAAAATTTAAATGATATAAAATTATCAAAAATTTATTCTTGTTGCAGTGATGAAGAAAAATATAATAACTTTTTAAGATGTTTATATACTATTTATGATGAAAAAAATTTAGATGATTTTGAAGCAGAAGTTATAGGCAGTGGGGTTCCAGGATTATATACTATATGCGAAGCTATCTTGATGCATACGCCTGATGATGAAGTTTATTGTGCATTTATAGATGATGATAGTGAAATATTGTATTTTTCGTCAGATAAAAATTTTCAAACTAAAAAACCAAAAACTATTGAAAAATGGATTGAAAATTTAAAAGATAGAATAGCTAAATAAAATTTTTTTAGATAAGTAGAGTGGCACTTGCCTACCGAAAAAATTGGCAACCTTAATGGTGGGCGAAACGCCCACCCTACATTTTAAATTTAATAAGTAAAATATCTACATTTCTTAGAAAAAGCATAAATTTATAGTAGTTTAAGTAATTTTTTAGTAAAATCAATCTCTTTTTTATTTAATAAATTTTTTGATGAAAGGAATTTACTGTGCCAACCATAAATCAATTGGTCAGAAAAGAGCGCAAAAAAGTGACTGTAAAGTCAAAATCACCTGCGCTAAAAGAGTGTCCTCAAAGACGCGGAGTTTGCACCAGAGTTTATACAACAACTCCTAAAAAACCAAACTCAGCTTTGAGAAAAGTTGCCAAAGTAAGGCTAACAAGCGGTTTTGAAGTCATCAGCTATATCGGCGGTGAAGGTCATAACCTACAAGAACATAGCATTGTTCTAGTTCGCGGCGGTCGTGTAAAAGACTTACCGGGTGTTAAATATCACATTGTTCGTGGTGCGCTTGATACCGCAGGTGTCGCAAAAAGAACAGTTTCTAGATCTAAATACGGTGCTAAACGCCCTAAAAAATAGTTTAGCTAAGACAGATTTAACCCTTAGTTTTGGTTAAATTTGAGTAAAATTTTCAAATTTGAAGGAATAATAAAATGAGAAGAAGAAAAGCTCCCGTAAGGGAAGTTATGCCTGACCCAATTTATGGCAACAAAGTAATCACTAAATTTATTAATTCACTTATGTATGACGGCAAAAAAAGCGTTGCGACTGAGATTATGTATGGTGCGCTTGATTTGATCGACAAAAAAGGCGGCGAAGCCAAAGGTATCGATGTTTTCAACGACGCTATCGAAAATGTAAAACCACTTATGGAAGTTAAATCTCGCCGCGTTGGTGGTGCAACTTATCAAGTTCCAATCGAAGTTCGCCCAGCTCGCCAACAAGCTTTGGCAATCCGCTGGATCATCACTTTTGCTAGAAAAAGAAGCGAAAGAACTATGATTGAGCGTTTAGCTTATGAGCTACTTGATGCAGCGAATTCAAAAGGTTCTTCATTTAAGAAAAAAGAAGACACTTACAAAATGGCAGAAGCTAATAAAGCATTTGCCCACTATCGCTGGTAGGAGAAAACTATGGCAAGAAAAACTCCACTTAATCGTGTTAGAAATATCGGAATTGCTGCTCATATCGACGCTGGTAAAACGACAACAAGCGAAAGAATTCTATTTTTCACAGGTATGAGCCACAAAATCGGCGAGGTGCATGAGGGTGCTGCTACTATGGACTGGATGGAGCAAGAGAGAGAAAGAGGTATTACTATTACTTCTGCTGCGACTACTTGCTTTTGGAACGATCACCAAATCAACCTAATCGACACCCCAGGCCACGTTGATTTTACTATCGAAGTTGAACGCTCTATGCGTGTTCTAGACGGCGCTGTTTCTGTATTTTGTTCAGTCGGTGGCGTTCAACCACAAAGCGAGACTGTTTGGAGACAAGCGAATAAATACCAAGTCCCAAGAATTATTTTCGTAAATAAAATGGACCGCGTAGGCGCAAATTTCTTCAATGTCGAGCAACAAGTCCGCGATAGATTAAAAGCTACACCAGTTCCGATTCAAATTCCAATCGGCGCAGAAGACAACTTCAAAGGCGTAGTTGATTTAATCACTATGAAAGCTCTTACTTGGGACGATGCAAAAGGCCCAAGCGCACCAGAAGTAGGCGAAATTCCAGCTGAATTAAAAGAAAAAGCACAAGAATATCGCGACAAAATGATCGAAGCAGTCGCTGAGACTGATGAAGCTTTAATGGAAAAATATTTCGCAGGCGAAGAGCTAAGCGAGGCAGAGATTAAAGCTGGTATCAAAAAAGGCTGCCTAAGCCTAGCATTTTTCCCTATGATGTGCGGAACAGCTTTCAAAAACAAAGGCGTTCAACCACTACTTGACGCTGTCGTATGGTATCTACCAGCTCCAAACGAAGTTCCAGCTATCAAAGGCGTTTATGAGGACGGAAGCGAAGCAGAAGTTCTATCTACTGACGACGGCGAATTCGCAGGTCTTGGATTTAAGATTATGACTGACCCATTTGTCGGCCAGCTAACTTTCGTTAGAATTTACCGCGGTATGTTAGAGAGCGGAAGCTATGTAATCAACTCTGGTAAAAACAAAAAAGAGCGTATTGGACGACTTTTGCGTATGCACTCAAACAAACGCGAGGAAGTCAAAGAGCTTTACGCTGGTGAAATCGGCGCGATTGTGGGCCTAAAAGATACACTTACTGGTGATACACTAGCTAGCGAAAAAGACAAAGTTATCTTAGAGCGTATGGAATTCCCAGATCCAGTTATCAGCGTCGCAGTTGAACCAAAAACAAAAGCAGACCAAGAGAAAATGGGTATTGCGCTTCAAAAACTTGCACAAGAAGATCCAAGCTTCCGCGTAGCAACTGACGAAGAGAGCGGTCAAACAATCATCAGCGGTATGGGTGAGCTTCACCTTGAAATCATTGTCGATCGTATGCTTAGAGAATTTAAAGTCGATGCAGAGGTTGGCCAACCACAAGTTGCTTACCGTGAGACTATCCGCAAATCTGTCGAGCAAGAATACAAATACGCTAAACAATCAGGCGGTCGCGGTCAATACGGCCATGTATATTTGCGCTTAGAGCCATTAGAGCCAGGTAGCGGATATGAGTTTGTCAATGACATCAAAGGTGGTGCGATTCCAAAAGAATATATCCCAGCTGTCGATAAAGGCTGCCAAGAAGCTATGCAAAGCGGTGTTTTGGCTGGATATCCAGTAGAAGATGTCAAAGTTACCGTATATGACGGAAGCTACCACGAAGTCGATAGCTCTGAAATGGCGTTTAAACTAGCTGCTTCAATGGGCTTTAAAGAGGGCGCACGCAAAGCAGGCGCAGTTATCTTAGAGCCTATGATGAAAGTCGAAGTAGAAACCCCAGAAGAGTATATGGGCGATGTAATCGGCGATCTAAACAAACGCCGCGGCCAAGTAAATAACATGGGCGAACGCGGTGGAAACAAAATCATCGACGCTTTCTGCCCACTTTCAGAGATGTTTGGTTACTCAACTGACCTTCGTTCTCAAACACAAGGTCGCGCTACATACTCAATGGAATTTGACCACTACGATGAAGTTCCAAAAAATGTAAGCGAAGAAATCATCAAAAAACGCAACGGCTAATTTTAGCTAGTTTTAATACTTTTTAAGCGGAGAATTCGGCGAATTTGCTGAATTCTTCGCTTTTTTTATGCTTTAATTTTGCTTTTAATTAAATTTATAAAAGCGTAGGGTGGGCAATGATGCCCACCCTACAAATAAAGTAGAAATAATTTTACAATTTAAAATCTCTTTGCTTGTATTAAAAAGGAAATAAAATGGAAAATTGGAAAATTAAATTGTTTATAATAGGAACCTATATTTTAATAGTATCTTGTTATGTTTTTTACAAAAATTATAACATTGCCAACGAAAGAGAACAAGACAGGCAAGATAGGGAGTATTTTTATAATCATAACGCAACATTTGAAGAAATAACGGAAAATGGCAAAGTAAGCGTTAAAGAGTTGGTGGAGCGAAATTTAAGAGATTATTTACAAAAATTGTATAAGCTTGATAATTTTAGTGAAGATGAAATTGAGATAATGAGACACAAAAGGGGCGATTGGAAACTTAGAAACACATACTCGGATTATGAGGATTGCACATTGTATAACAGTAGCAAGACAAATTGTAGATTTTGGAAAATAGATAAAAATTTAAATTTAAAAAAACTGATGAATATCGTATCTAAAATTTGCGATAACAATGGTAGTGTTAAAGCAAATTATGAAGAAATTTTAAAAAGCAATCCGCTACCAAAAAAAGAGTTATTTGACCCGTTCGCACAAAAAGACTTAATCGATGAAAACGGAGATTTTATAGAAAATTTTATATATATTAAGCCGTTTTTTTATAAAGGCTTTAAGATTGACTTTTTTACTAATTATGCGTTTATTGAAAAAAGAGATAAGCGATACTATGTGCTTATTCCACAAAATCCACATTTTATTGTTTTTGCGTCAGAATTGTTAGATGATAGAATTGATTTTGGAAGAGTTTGTAGGCATTATGAAAACATCTATGATAAAAGTATAGACGAGTTAGAAGAATTCTACTATTTCAAAAAAATAGCGATTCACGATAAAAGTTATACGGCTAAGATTGCAGATTACGAAAGATTTTCAGAAGCACGATATAGTAGTGAATTCGACTTTGAAATATCTACCAAATGGAAAGACAAAATTAATAAGATAAAAAATTTAGAAAATAAACTTCAATATAAGGGAGAAAACGATGAGTTTTAGCGTAGGGTGGGCATCCTTGCCCACCAAAAATTTGGTAACCCTATTGTCATTGCGAGACGGCGTAGCCGTCGTGGCAATCCAGTAAAATTTAGAGCGAATTTAAAATTTATCAAATTTTATTGTGAATTAAAATTTTTTTAAATTTCTCTGGATTGCTTCGTCGCTGTCGCTTCTCGCAATGACAGATTAAAGCGAATTTGCAAATTTAAACAAAAAATCGCTAGAATTTACCTAATTTTTCAAAAGGAAAAACAATGAGTTTTAAGTTTAATGAAGCCAAAATATCGGACTTAGATAGCGTTTTAAAGCCGTTTTCTAGCGTAGGAAAAGAGTGGATGCTAGTTAGCAGCGGCACTAGCGAAAAATACCCACACTACAACACAATGACCGCTTCATGGGGTGGATTTGGCTATTTGTGGGAAAAGCCAGTGGCGCACATCTACATCCGCCCGCAACGCCACACCTTCAAATTTAGCGAAAAAGGCGAGCTTATGAGCCTTTCGTTTTTTGGCGGAGGTCAGAAAAAGGCTCTGGCATATTGTGGCAAAATCAGTGGAAAAGACGAGGACAAGGCCGCAAACTGCGGGCTAAATTCGGTTTTGTTAGAGCGGGATTTAATCGGTTTTGAAGAGGCGAATTTGATACTAAAATGCAAAAAACTCTACACTTCATATTTTAAAGAAGAGGATTTTATAAGCTCGCAAGAGCCTGAAATGTGGTACTCTAACAAGGATTTTCATAGAATTTACATTTGCGAAATTTTGGGATTTTATACAAAATAAATTTTAAAATTTAAGGCTAAAAGTGGCGAGATTTCGCCACTTTGATTAAAATTGCGCCACTAAATTTCGCGGCGCAGTATCTAAAAAGGCGCGCAAAATTTTAAAATTTCGCGGCGCAGTATCCCCCAAACTATATAAATTTACGCCAAATTTGGCTTGATTTGCTCCACCCACGCGCTAATTCTAGAATCCGTCAAATCGCTTTGGTTGTCGTTATCTAGGGCAAGTCCTACGAATTTGCCCTCTTTGACAGCGTTGCTAGCGTCAAACTCATACCCCTCAGTGCTCACCGCGCCCACGATTACGGCGCCTTTTGCGACAAAATTTTCGTATAATTCTGCCATTGCGTTGCAGTAGGCGTCCGAGTAGCTAGCACTATCGCCCATGCCAAAGATCGCCACGGTTTTGCCCGTAACTTCAAGAGCACTAAAATCGAAGCTCGCCCAGTCGTCCTGCAACTCGCCGTCGTTCCAAGTCGAGCTTCCTACGATGAGCGAGCTGTATTTGCCAAGCTCGCTAGGGGCGATGTCGGCGACATTTACGACCTCGTTTTCAATGCCAAGTTGCGCTGAAATCGCCTTTGCAGCGTCCTCTGTGTTGCCCATAGAGCTACCAAAAATAATTCCTACCATGTTTTATCCTTTCAAAAAAATTTTATTATTTATACTGTAAGGGACGAGTTTGAGAGTGAAATCCGGCGCGAAAGAGTGGGATTTGACCTCGATATGACGACGAAAATGCTCGCTTCTAGGATAGACGAGATACAAAGAATCAAGCCCTAGGTGCGAATTTTGCGAGATTGCAAGGGCGATGTCGCTTTGAATACCTGCGCCGTTTGCGTCGCCAACCTGCCTAAAAAAGGGCAAAATTCCAAGGCGAAATTCGCCCTTTTGTATGACGATAACCTCGCCATTTAGAGAGATTTGGCAGTTTTTGTTTTTGTATGAAATTTTGTCAAACACGAAATTTTTAAAACCGTTTGAAGCGTCGAAATTAATGCCAAATTTGCCGTTGTTTTGGAGTAGGGCGATGATTTTGGCGACTTTGAGTTTTGGCAAGCTCGCGCAAAGTGGAGCCTTTTTGCCCTGTAAAAATGAGTAAATGATTAAATTTGAAGTAAGGCAAAATTTGGTTGTTTTTTTGAAATTTAGGCTATTTTTGGCGAGTGAAAATTTGATAAATTTATCAAAAATTTGGCGAATTTTGGTGCAATTACGGCTAAATTTATGCGGGATTTGATAAGTGCTACCAAGATTTGCGTTATACAGCGTCAAAAAAATTTGGCAAATTTGCTCTTTGCAAAATTCTTTAAAAATATCTGGCACGAAATCTTTGTTTCCAGCAAAGCCGAAAATTTCGCTATTTGGTGTGAAATTTTTCATCGCTAACCTTTTATATTTTGATATTTGATATTATTATAGTGGATTGTAGATTAAATTTAACTGATACCAAATATCATAAAAGCAAAAATTTCACACTAAATTTTGAAATTTCACGCAGATTTTAGAGTTTGACAACCTTGCTTCCAAAACCCCCTTCATTCGGGGCTCCGTCGCGGAAATCTTTCACGCTTGGGTGTGATTTGAGAAACTCTTTTACGGCGTAGGCTAGTTTGCCAGTGCCGATTCCATGCTTTACGATAACCTCGTCAAAGCCCATTACAAGGCTTTGGCTGATGAATTTATCAAGGCGCGTTATCGCCTCATCGGCGCGCAGTCCGTGCAGATCTAGCACGAGCGAGGCTTCGCGTGGTTTTTCGACCTTTATGCTGATTTTATTTGGCGCTGGGGCTGGCTGATTTCCGCTTAGTTTTAGCATATCGCGTGGCACACGAAGCCTTATTCCGTCGCTTTCAATCATCGCCATAGTTTTGTTTAGGCTTACGATTTCGCCCTTGATTTTGCCGTATTTTACGCGATCGCCGACCTTGAAATCCACAGGCTCGCTGGCACTAAATTCCGGTTTAGAAATCGCCTTAACTAGCTCGTTTGCGTGGTTTATACTGCGTTGCTTTTCTTTGGTATCATTTAGCCTAACCGTGCGTTTGGCCTCGTTTATAGCGTGGTAATACTCGTTTTCTAGCCTAGAAATCGTGGCGGCTAGCTCGTTTTGTGTGTTTTCTTTTTGCTCTTTTAGTGTGGCGGTAAGGGCGTCTAGTTTGCGCTCTTTTTGCTCGGTGGCGATAAGTTTTTGCCTTAATTCTAGCTCTAAATTTATCGCTTTTGAGATTGCTTCGTTTAAATTCTCTTTATTTTCGCCGTAATTTTGGCGCGCGACTGCGACTAAATTTTGCGCTATACCATATCGAAGTGCCGTCTCAAAAGCGTATGATTTGCCGATAATTCCCTTTAAAAATTCGTATTTTGGGACGCTGTTTTTCTCGTCATACAGCGCGGCGATTAGCTCGACATTGGCGTCTTTTGCCAAAAGCATTGCGAGGCGTTTGTGGTGGGTGGTGATGACCATTTTGATATCGTTTTGCATGAGGCGCTCTATCATCGCGCTATATAGGCTCGCAGCCTCTTCGAAATCAGTCCCAAGCTCGATTTCATCGACACCTACAATCATATCCTTGCGCCCAAAAAGCTTGCTAAATGCGACCATACGCCCAGCAAATGTGGAGATATCGTTTTTAGCATTTTGCGGATCTTCCATGATTAGTTCAAATTCCTTAAACGAGCCAATCTTGCTCTTTTGGGTGCAAATTCGCATTGGAAGCAGGTATTTGCCTAGCAGGCACGCACTCATTATGCTTTTTAAAAGCATGGATTTTCCGCCAGCATTTACGCCAGTAATAAGCAAAATTTTGCCCCTAAATTCCACGCTGATTTTTTTAGGATTTTTTAGCGCAGGGTGGGCAAATTCGCTAATTACTATATCTTTTGAACTATCAGCTAGCACGATTTCATAGTCGTTTGCCCTCATCATCTGCGCTCTTGCGATAAGTCCGTCGATTTCGTCGAAAGCCGAGTTTATAAATTTCAAAAACGGCAAATTTTTGGTGAAATTTGAACTAATTATTTTACAATGCTCGAAAATGATTTCTTCTTTTTTATCCAAAATCGCACTTTGAGCCGATTTGAGCGCGGTTACAGCATCGGGTGCGACATAAAAATACCCATTTGCCGAGCGCGCCAAAACTGCGCCTTTTAGCGCGTGGTTAAATCCGCCCCGCACCAAAAGCGTCTCGCTGTCGTTGATATAGTGAATCTGCGTGTCGGCTAGGTAGGGCGAAATGGATTTTGTGTAGATTAGCTTTTTTAGGGTTTGATTAATCTCTTCGCGCTTGATTTTGTAAGCCTCATTTAGCGCGATGAAACGCTCATCGACGCTGTCTTTGAAGGCGCCGTTTTCGTCAAAATAGTCTTTTATGGCTTTTATGCTATCTGGAATTTCGATTTTATCGAGATACGCGCGCAGTTTTCCTTCGAAGTTTTGCCTTTTTAGATACAAAAAATATCGGATAATCTTGCTAAATTCGTAAATTTCGCTTATGTGAAGCACGGCGTGCTTGCCAAGGCGCATTAGCGCGTCATCGAGATTTGCGATAGTTTCGCAAGGATTTATGTCAAATTTGGCTAATTCATTTATTTTTTCGAAATTTATCTTGTTATCGCCGTGCAAAAATAGTGGTTTTTCGCGTGCCAAATATGAGTTAAATTTAGCTAAATACTCGCTTAAATCGAGTTTTTTAAACAGCTCGTCTATGTTCATAATTCGCACTCTTTAATCTCGTAAATTTTGCCGTTGTATGGGTGTGGGGCGTCTTTTTTGGCGATGAAGGAATTTAGCGAAAACGAGTAGGTAAAATGCGCGCTCTCCACGCTCTCGCCACGGCATTTCACGCTTTTTCCAGCGTTAAAGGCATTTACGATTTGCTGGGAATTTTTAGCAAAATTTGCGCTAAAATTTTCGTAAAAATAGGCGCTGCCTCCCACGCATAAAATAATTGCAGTAAGCAAAATTTTAAATTTTGCATTTAAAATTTTATTATCCACGAAAAAAATCGCCACTATGAATAAAAAAGCAAAAATAAAAATCAAAAATCGCACAACTTTTCCTTAAAATTCTCCACGCAACTGATATGTGATATCACCTGCGCCAAAGCCGATTACTAGGCCGTCATTGATGATATGGCGCACGCCAAAAATATCGCTGAATTCGATCTTTTCGCCGTTTCTAAATACTCTCTCGGCAAAAAGCGGATTAAGCCCTTTAAACTCTTCTTTTAAATCCACGCCGTTTGGGTTCTCGCCGGCTGCATACACAGGCAAAATCACCAAATCCACACCCTCGCCAAAGCACTCTTTAAACCCGGCTAAATTTGCCTTTAACCTGCTGTATCTGTGTGGCTGGAAAATCGCCGTAATCTTGCTAATGCCTAGCAAGGCGGCGTATTCTTTCGCGCTTTTTAGCGTAGCGGCGATCTCTGTGGGGTGATGACCATAATCGTCGATTAGGACGAAATTTGGATTAGCGCAGAGTATGTCAAAACGCTTTTTAATGCCTTTGTAGTTTAATAAATTTTGGCGTATGTTTTCTAGCCCCGTCTCGCACGCAGCGGCTAAAATCGCAAGCGATGCGTCGATTGCGATATGCTCGCCAATCCCAAAAACCTCGAATCTGCCAAGCTCTTTGAGATTGAAGCTAAGATAGGGTTGATTATCGCGTAAAACCATTTTTAAATCCGTGATATCGCGCGAAGGGTAGAGTTTAATCGCGCTTAAATTTAACGAGCCTAAAAATTCGTCCTCGGCGTTGATAACGCGAATTTTAGCCCTTTCCAAAAATCCGCGATATGCAGCGTGAAATTTGTCTATATCATTATCATAATGATCCATGTGCTCAGGTTCTGCGTTGGTTACCACAGCGACATAAGGGTTGGAGTTAAGAAAGCTAGAATCGCTCTCGTCGGCTTCGAAAATGATATTTTCGCTGTTTTCGTATTTCATATTTGAGCCAAACTGCTTGCTAATCGCGCCGATGATAACCGAGCCATTTATCAGCGATGAGGCAATCGCGCTTGTGGTGCTTTTGCCATGCGCCCCAGCCACGGCAAATACATGCTTGTCTTTTAGCACATAAGGCAAGGCTTCTTTGCGCGATAGGCATTTGATACCGCGCCTTTTGGCTTCGACTAGCTCGACATTATCCTCTTTGATAGCGGCTGAATACACCACGACCTCTTGATCTTTTATCGCCTCTGCGCTGTGCGGGGTGTTGATATCCATACCGCTTTCGCGTAGTTTTATCGTAGTGGGGCTTTCTGAAATATCAGAGCCTGAAATCGTGTAGTTTCGCTCCTGCAAAAATCTAGCCAGCGCGCTGATTCCGATACCGCCAATGCCTATGAAATGAACCTTTTTCACTATTTTTCCTTTTAAATTTATATATTCGTGCGCCCGTTGATTGCCTTCATAAGCGAAAGCATATCTATATTATCCAAGCTTACGCCAGTTGGCACGCCTTGGGCAAGCTTGCTAAAACGCAAATTTAAATCAGAGAGTTTATCCTCGACATAGAGCATAATCCCGTCTGAATTTATACTAGGCGTTAGCGCAAAAATCAGCTCATTTGCGCCATTTTGGATTATCATGGCGCGAAGTTTGTCGATGATTTCTTCGCTAGCGTCTTCTAAGACAAAATATTTGCCGTTAAAAATTTTATTACTCTCAAAGATAAAAATATCTTTTGGGCTCTCTACAATGGCGATTTTCTCGCTCTCTCGCTCCTCATCGGCGCAGTATTCGCAAATCTCGTCCTCACAAATCGCACCGCAAATTTCACATTTTTTCAGACCCCGCACAGCTTCTTCGATATTGTGAGCTAAATTTAGCCCGAGGGTTGAATTTTGCACGCTGACATAATACGCAAAACGCAAAGCCGACTTTTTGCCCACGCCCGGGAGCTTTTCAAAGCTAGCAACTAGCTCTTCAAATTTATCATTTGCACTCATTTTTTACTGCCTGGATTGTTGAAAATTATAGAAAAATAATGTGTATTATCTGAATAATTATAAGTAAAGCTAAATTTGTGAAGTTCGCAAATTTTATCTATGATATACAGCCCAAGCCCCATGCCAGTGGCCTTTTCGTTTTTGTTACGAATAAAGGCTTGTTTGTAGTGCTCGAAGGATTTTTCAAGCGCGGCTCCGTGGTTGGCTACGCTGATTTTGTTTTCGTCGCAAATCACGCTGACATGGTGATCGCTGGAATATTTTAGGCCATTGTCGATTAAATTTTTAATCGCCAAGGCAAAAAGCCCAAAATCGACATTGATAATGGCGTCATCTTCGATATTTTCGGCAACTAAGCTATCCCATTTATCTAGCATTGACATATCGCGAACCTGCTCTAAAATCAGGCTAAAATGGTATTTTTGGTAATTTAGCGTGTAGCTTTTCGATAGAAGTTGCTCGATTTTTGCAAATTCATTAATCAAAATTTCAAGCCTTTCAAAAACAGCCACAAGGCGCGTCTTTTGCGTCTCGTCATCGAGCATTTCGGTGATTAGTCTGCCTTTGCCAATCGGGGTTTTTAGCTCGTGCATTATAGTGCGTAAAAACAGCTGTCGAGAGCGGATAAGCTCTTGAATTTTAATAATCGCGTTGTTAAATTCATGCGCTACTTGGCCGATTTCGTCTTCACGGCGAATTTGTTTTAAATCTATTTCTAAATTTCCAAGTGAGAATTGTTTTATGTTTTTGCTAAGCTTTTTTAGTGGCGCGAAACTGCGTAAAATCGAGAGATACAGCGAAAACAAAACCACAATAGTAATCAAAAATCCCACCCAGAGCGGATCGTTTAAATTTTTGGTGCCAATGCTCTCAAAAACCACGACCATTGAGTTGTTTTTGATATTTAAAAACAGAGTGTTGTTATACTCGATCGAGCTAATCTCGCCTATGGCAGTTTCTTGCGCGAAGTATTTTTTGCCTGAAATTAGGACATTTTGGACTAAATTTTTATCCTTGACAAGCTCTAAGCCAAAATTTGAAAAATAGCTTTCGATATCTTGTGGCGGGTTGTTTCGTTTGTAGGATTCTAGCAGGTAATTTACGGCGTTGATTTGGTTTGCTTGCATGCTACCTAGGGCTTTGTTCATTTGAATTCGCCCAAATGTGATAAACAGCACGCAAACCAAAATTATCGCAGTTACGAAAAATATCGTAATTTTCGTGATTAAAGAGTGCTTCATCCGATGAGCTTATATCCGATTCCGCGAACTGAAAAAATATGTTTTGGTGATTTTGAATTATCGCCAATTTTTGTGCGAAGTCGCCCAATGATGACATCAAGGCTTTTTGAGTCTTTGTCTTTTAGGCTCTTGCAGTGATATACTAACTGCTCGCGAGAAACAGAAAAGCTGTGTTGTTTGATGAGATATTCTAAAATTTCATATTCAGCCGGAGTTAGCACGAGTGCCTCTTCGCCAAAGTAAATTTCATGGCGTTTTTCATCTATGCGAAATACGCTATCAGCGACGGTTTCTTCTTTTTCGATTGTTTTTTTGTAACGGCGAATTAGGCTCATAATGCGCGCGTGCATTTCCTTTGGATCGTAAGGTTTAGGCAGATAATCATCTGCTCCGATTTGAAGCCCCACGACCTTGTCGCTGACATCAGATCTGGCCGAGCTAATGATGATTGGAATATCGTATTTTTCGCGGATTTCTTTGCATACTTCCAGTCCGTCCATGCCCGGAAGAGTTAAATCCAAAATTAGTAAATCATAGTTTTTGATTCCGGCACTTAGTCCGATATATGGGTCTTCGAAATTTGTAACATTGATATTAAATTTAGCCAAATATTCACTTAGCAAAGTAGCAAATTCGCTATCGTCTTCGATCATAAGCACATTTACCATGACGCGTCCTTTATAAAAATTTTGAAATTTTGCATTATATTGTAAAATAGTTAAATCTTAACTTGCATTTTAGCAAATTTAGATAAAATTGAGCCTTTTTAGTTTAGGAGAGATAATGGAAGAAGATTATTATGATATTTTAGGCGTGGCGCGCGACGCGGACGCTGAAACGATAAAAAAGGCATTTCGCAAACTAGCCTTGCAGCACCACCCAGACCGCAACCAAGGCAACAAAGAGAGCGAAGAGCAGTTTAAGAAAATAAACGAAGCTTACCAAGTCCTAGGCGATGAAGAAAAACGCAAAATGTATGATAGATACGGCAAAGAGGGCTTATCTGGCGGATTTGGCGGTGGCGGCAATGCAGGAGATGCCTTTGGGTTTGGTTCGATGTTTAGCGACTTTTTCGAGCAAGCCTTTGGCGGAGGCGGTAGCAGAGCCAAACGAAGCGTCGATCCGTATGGTATAGATACAGAATTAGCCGTTACTTTGGAATTTAAAGAAGCTCTACGCGGCGTGCATAAAGATGTCAAATACAAAATCAAAAAACCATGCCCTACCTGCGACGCAACCGGCTCAAAAGACAAGAAAAAACACACCTGCCAAACTTGTGGTGGTTCTGGGCGAATCATGGCAAGGCGCGGATATATGAGCTTTATTCAGACTTGTAGCGCGTGCGGTGGAAGTGGCGAAAGTATAAAAGAAAAATGCAAAGATTGCGGCGGCAAGGCATATATCGAAGAGGAAATCAGCGTCAAATTTGACATACCAGCAGGAATTGATGATGGGCAAAGAATCCGCCTAGGGGGCAAAGGAAATGTCTCTAAAACAGGCGAGGTCGGCGATGTGTATGTGCTAGTAAGGGTGCGCTCAGATAGCCATTTCGAGCGCGACGGCGATGATTTGTATATCGAAGTGCCTGTGTTTTTCACCCAAGCGATTTTGGGCGAGAGTATCGAAGTGCCGACGCTTGATGGCAAAACTGAGCTAAAATTAAAAGTCGGAAGCAAGGATAAGGATAGATTTGTGATCCATGGCGAGGGCGCGCCAAATATCAGAACGAAGCAAAAAGGCGATTTGATTGTGCAAATCAGCGTCCAAACTCCAAAGAAACTAAACGACAAACAAACCGAGCTTTTGCGCGAATTGCAAGCTAGCTTTGGCGAAAATGACGAGGGAATTTTAAGCAAAATCAAAAATTTCTTTAAATAATGAAATTTATGGAGAATTTATGCAAAGGCTAAACGAGGTAAAAATCGGCGCAAGTGTCAAGGTGGTCAAAATCCACGGAGACGGCGCTTTGAGGCGCCGGATTATGGATATGGGGATTACAAAAGGCATTGAGATAAAGCTAAAAAAAGCAGCCCCCTTAGGCGATCCTTTGGAGCTAGGCGTGAGAGGATACGAGCTCTCGCTACGCAAGGCTGACGCGTCATTGATAGAGGTCGAAAATTTATAAAATTTGCAAATTTAAAGAGTAAAAATGATAAAAATCGCACTTGTAGGAAATCCGAATTGTGGCAAAACGACATTTTTTAACGCCCTAACTGGCGCAAATGCCTTTGTGGGCAACTGGCCGGGCGTAACGGTCGAGAAAAAAGAGGGCTGTTTAATCGGCAAAGAAAATATCATAATTACCGATTTACCGGGCATTTACTCGCTCTCGCCATACACGCCAGAAGAGATTGTGGCGCGCAATTATTTATTGCACGAAAATCCAGATGTGATTTTAAATATCATCGACGGCACGAATTTAGAGCGAAATTTATACCTTAGCACGCAACTTTTGGAGCTTGAAATTCCAATGGTAATCGCTGTGAATATGACCGATATTTTGCGCAAAAGAGGCGATAAAATCGATTTAAAACTTCTTAGCAAAACCCTTGGCGCGCCATGTGTGGAGATTTCTGCGCTTAAAAATATCGGCACGAATTTATGCGTGGAGCTAGCAATCGAGGCTAGCAAAAACCCTGCCCCGCACCCAAAACACGATTTTTGCGGTCCAGCCGAACACGCGCTAGCGCATATCGAAGACGCTGTTTTAAAGGGCGAAAAGGGCGATAGGTGGTATGCGGTTAAAATTTTCGAGCGCGATGAGAGCGTGCTAAAAGAGCTAAAAATCGAAAAAGCCAAATTTAGCCTAATCGAGGAAAAAATCAAATCCTGTGAAACCGAGCTAGATGACGATAGCGTGGGGATTATCGCAAATGAGCGATACAACTATATCGCGCGCGTAAAAGAGGCGTGTTTTGCCAAAAACACCGATTTCGTGGCAAATGCTAGCGAAAATATTGACAAGGTTTTGACGCATAGGATACTAGCTTTGCCGATTTTTGCGGTGATTATGTTTATCGTGTATTACACTTCGGTTACAGGCGTGGGTGGGCTGATGACGGACACCGTAAATGACGGGATTTTTGGCGACGGATTTTTCGTGGGAAGTGGCGAAAAATACGAGCAGGCTCTTAGCGAGCATTTGCAAAGTAAAATTTGCACGAGCGAATTTGTGGGCGCGCTAGATTTGATAAATCCTGAATTTAGCGCAGCCTCAGAAAATTTAAAAACTGCTTGCAATGAAGGCGATTTTGGCGCATTTAGCGAAAATTTTGACGCACTAAGTGGTGAAATTTCGCAAATTTCAAACGAAAATTTAAAAGAGCAAATTTCACTAGCTAGTGCGAATTTACAAGCCGAAATTTTACCAAATCCTAGCGAGTATGGGCTGTATCTGCGTGGGCTTCCTGTGGTAATGGACGAGTTTTTGGAGCGCATAAACTGCGCGCAGTGGCTAAAAAGTCTTATAATCGACGGCGTTATTAGTGGCGTGGGAGCGGTGCTTGGCTTCGTGCCACAAATGGCGGTGCTTTTTATCTTTTTAGCGTTTTTGGAGGCGTGCGGATATATGACGCGCGTGGCTTTTGTCTTAGACCGCGCATTTCGTAAATTTGGGCTTAGTGGCAAGTCTTTTATCCCTATGCTAATCGGCACAGGCTGTGGCGTGCCTGGCGTGCTAGCCACACGCACAATCGAGAGCGAAAAAGACCGCAAAATGGGCATTATGACGACGACATTTATGCCGTGCTCGGCGAAAATGCCGATGATTGCGCTCATTTCCGCTGCGCTTTTTGGCGGAGTGTGGTGGGTGGCGCCTAGTGCGTATTTTCTGGGGATTTGCGCGATTGTGATTTCAGGGCTAATGCTCAAAAAAACGCCGATGTTTGCGGGCAAACCTGCGCCTTTTGTCTTGGAGCTGCCGCCATATCACATGCCAACCCTCAAAAATATTTACAGAAGCGTCAAAGAGCGCGTTAGCTCGTTTATCAAAAATGCTGGAACGATAATTTTCATCTCATCGGTGCTAATTTGGTGCGGATCGAGGTTTGGCTTCGCAGACGGGGGCTTTGTCTTTGACATAGAGCTTGATTTAAACGATAGCTTTATCGGCAAAATCGGCGCGTTTGTGGCGCCTGTGTTTGCGCCACTGGGCTTTGGCGACGCGAAATCCGCAATCGCTACGCTTATGGGCTTAGTAGCCAAAGAAGAGGTCGTGGCGGTCTTTGGGATACTCGATTTTTCTGGGCTTGACACGCTTAGCGGATATGCGTTTTTGGCTTTTAACCTGCTTTGTGCGCCTTGCATAGCGGCAATGGCGACAATCGCAAAAGAGATGAGAAGTGCGCGCTGGACGGCGTTTGCGCTTGTGTATCAGACGCTGTTTTCTTACGCGGTCGCGCTTATGATTTATCAATTCGGCAGATTTTTTAGTGGTGCGCAGGGCGCGGGAGTGTGGCTTTTCGTGGCGTGCGCGTGCGCTGCGCTGATGATTTTAATGCTAGCAAAACCTTATAAAGAGAAAATTTGATATGGAAATTTTAATCAACAATATCGGAACAATCGCGGTTTTAGTGGTGCTTGGTGGGCTTTTGTTTTTGGCAGCAAGAAGCTTTGCGAAAAATAAAAATTCCTGCAACAAATGCGAGGGCTGTGGCTGTAACAACCCGCAAGAGTGCAAAAAAGACGAGTGAGGGTGGTTTTGCCTTTGCAGAGCGCGCTTGGCGCGAACCTATGAACCCTGCGCCGATTTGTTATTGCGCGGTAATCAAAGTGCAAATTTTGCTAAATCTGTCATTGCGAGAATTTTTAAATTTGCTTCCATTGTCATTGCGAGAAAACGAAGTTTTCGAAGCAATCCAGAGAATTATCAAAATGTTTAAATTTATAAAAAACGGCTTCGCCGTTTTACTGGATTGCTTCGAGTTTTTTCAAAACTCTCGCAATGACAGATTAGGCAAATTCTCGCAATAATGTATTATTTCAAATATCTATCCAAAATCTCGCTGTATGCACCTTTTAGGCTTTCTAGCTTTTCTTTGCGAATAGAAATTTCGTTTTCAATTTTTTCAAATTCGGCTACGATTTTTTCTTGCACTTCAAGTGGTGGAAGCGGGATTTTTATATTTTGTAAATCTTTTGAATTTAAGCTTTTTCCAAAAGCATTAAAATTATCTTTATCTAATTTTATAAAATAAGTAAATAAACAAAAAATAAAATTATCAAGTATTTCATGTTTAAATTCATCTTTTATAATCAATCCTGCTATTGCTTCATTTGTATATAAATCTTGCCCAGCTATTGCAGTCTTGCCAATAGATAATTTAAAGCTTATAAGAGTTGTGCCTTTTTTTATTAATTTTACATTTGAATTTTCGATAGCCAAATCAGTTATTTTTTCTTTTGTGTCATAAATGATATTGTTATTCATCTCTGAAATACTTAACCACAAATTTTTTCCATTAAAATATTTAGGTTCTTTTCTGCTCGGTGTTCCACCGATAAGAATATTAAATTTATTTTCTAATTTAACCAACGAATATTTATCAATATCAAATTTATCAAAAATTTTGCTTTGCTCTGTTTGGAATTCGGAAATTTCAAAATTTAGTGTGGAAATTTCATTATCCACGCTTTGGCACTCATCTACGATTTGTTTTTGAATATCAATCGGTGGTAAAGGGATTTTTAAATTTTCTAAATTTGTTCTAGTTATTTGTGGTTGAGCCGAGCCTGTAATAATCGAATTTTTATCAATATTATCCAAAATATGTTTTAAAAATATTTCAGATAATTGATTTTCATCAAAAGGAATAATCACCATAGCATTTCCTGTTACCCAACTTTTAGGTTCTGTAACATTTATAGCACCACAAGTTGCGCCACGACAAGCCATTGCTATAACTGATTTTTCGTGATTAAATTTATCATAATATCCGATTACTCCGTTTGCACCATAAACTTTATAATCGCCATTTTCTTTTATTTCATTTGAAGTAATTGTTTTTGGTTGATACATTTCGCAAATATCTTTTAATTTAATGAGCGGATACCTACTCACAATTTTCACTTTGCTACTTGTGGATAAATTTATAGCTAGGTCAAATTCACTCTTTTTAAAGTCGATTAAATCTTTCAAATTTGCGTAACGGGCGTATTTTTGAAGTTCCAAATTTGCGCTAAATTTAGTCGTATCAAACGAGCCGTTAAAGTTCGCTCTAATCCAAAAATTTAGTTTTTGGCTATTTAGCGAATTTTCATCGTTTGGATTTTCGCTTGGGTCGTAAAGGGTTGTGTTTATGCTTTGCAACGCTTTGGAAGTTTCGGTTAGCTCGTCTTCGTCGTCAATGCTTGGTAAATTTAGATATTTTATGCCTTCGCTTCCTTTTCGGTTGCTCCACTCATAGCCTAAAAATTTACTCTGTTCTTTGTTTTCGCTAGGGCTTTTTGTGATTAGCGTTTTTTGCTCACAAACTAGCATAAAAAAGATAAATTTGGTTTTTTCGATTTCCAAAATTTTATCCTTAATAAATTTATCCAAATCAGCCGATTTTTTCTTTGAAAGCGTTTTATATTCGCCACTTTTTTGAATTTTGGCAATGTATTCGCTAAAAATTTCGTTTTCTAAAATTTCACCCAAACGGATAAATTCCATAAATTTGTCAAAATCATAATCCATAAATTCGCAGTATTTTCGCAAATCGCTTTCATCGTCATAAACGGCGTTTAACTCGCCTTTAAAGATATGTTCGCTTCTAGCTTTTATGGCTTCGTAGAGGCTTGGATTTTGGCTAAATTTACGCAAAAATAAAACGACTGTGTTGGTGCCTGTTTGACCAAAAGTTTTATTTCCAAATTCGCTAACGGCGATGATTTTGAAATTTCGAAGTAAAATTTCTCTTGTTTTTTTGTAAATTTCGCCGTTTTTGTTGATAAGCGAACTTGGCACGATGATACCTGCAACGCCGTTTTGTGCTAAAATTTGCGAAGCTCTTTCAATAAAAAAGCACTCAATGGCGTTGTTTGTGGCTGTGTTTTCGCCGACTATTTGCGAGAGTTCGTAATTTTGGCGTTCGCTAGGCGAAAGCGTGGATAAAAAGCCCTTGACAGAATACGGCGGATTTGCGATTAAAATGTCAAATTTAAGCTTTTTAATCTCGCTAATATCGCTCAATGCGTCTTTGCCTAAGATATTTATGTTTTGGTTATACATAAAAGAAGCCACTTTGCTGACTTTGGCAAGTCTTGTTTCTTTTTCGATGCCGTAAATGCCCTTTTCTAGCTCTTTTTGCTGGTCTTGGGTTGTGAAATTTTTAATATAATTTGCGTATTCATTTAGAAAATGTCCTGCTCCACAAGCGTAATCAATAGCCTTTATTTCTTGATTTTGCGATAATAATTCTTTTATCGGCAAAGATGAGATTATGAATTTAACTATCGGCAACGGCGTAAAAAACTGCCCTTCGCTTTGTTTGACACCGCTATCTAAAAAGCCTTCAAACAAATCGCCCAAAAATTGATTGTGTGTGGCGGTGGTTAGGCGGATATTTCTTAGCATTTGCACCATTTTGATAAGAATTTCGCTGTTTTTCTCAAAAAGCTCTTTGTTATAAACTTCGATAAAGGCAAAATCGTTGTTAGTGTAGTATTTAAGCTGTGTGAAAAGATTGTTGATTTTTTCTTTTGTGGCGTCTGGGTCTTTTTTAACAAAGCGAAAAGCTTTGTTGATTTGGTCATTTGAAACATAGGTAATTTCGGTGTTTAAAAAGTCTTTCATACCTTTTTGATAAAGTTTTTGAAGTCTATCGCAAAAATCATAAATATCATCGTATCTTTTACCACGATAATTAAATTCAAGCTTTTTTGGGTTTTCTTTTTCATCTATGACTTTGCATAAAAATAAATTCAAAAGTTTATCAAAAGCATTTTCTCGTCCGCTAATGTTATGTTGGCGTAAAATGGTGGCAAATTCGTGGTATTTTTTTTGTATATCATCGTGGGAGAGTTCTTGTAAATTTTCAATGCTTAGGCTTATTTCTTGGATTTTATAAGGCGTGAGATTGTCTTCAAAAATGCCATTACAAAAGCTATCTTGTCCGTAAGTATTGCACCAAACCTGAAAAAATTCGCTAACGCTGTTTGCGTTTTTGTAAAGTAAATCTACGCTTAGGCGTTCATCATCTCGCATATCGACGGCAAAATACTCTCTTTTTATGCTTTCATTTGCAAAATCACTCGCATAAAGGCAGATAAATTTGGCATTTGTATCTTGGGTAAAATAGCTAAAAAGTTGACCGCCGTCACGGAGCATATTTGCTTTTTCTTTGTTAAATTCGCCACCAAAGGTTTTGCACTCGATGATAAGATAAATTTTTTCGTTTTCGTCTTTTACGATGATGTCTGCTTTACCACTAGTTTTGCTTTCGTGTCCTAATTTCCATTTTGGTTCTAACTCTAAATTTGCACTTTTGTAGCCGATAGATAAAAGTCTATCAACGCACTCTAAAACAACGAAATTTTCGAGGTGTGAGAAATTTTGGGTAGTTGTGTCGCCGTATTTTAAATCGTTTGGATAATGAATTTTTTCATCTGTGAAATTTACTTGAATTTGATTTGAATTTGAGTAGCTTTTCTCCCAAATTTCGCTCTCGTTACTCTCACTCTCGCAAAAGCCCATAATAGCAAGAACGGCTCGTAAATTTTCTTTTGTTATCATAAAATTTCCTTTGACCAAAAATGGCGAGATTATAGTAAATTCACACTTTTGATTTGCTTTTGCAAAAATTATCTATTTTTCACCAGATTAATTCGCTCTTTGAAATCAGGCATAATTTCAGCTATGAAGTCGTAAAATTCGCGCCTGTGGTGCGCAAAGATGAGGTGAGTTAGCTCGTGAAGCACGACATAATGGACAAAGCGCAAATCTTTTTCGACCAATTTTAACGACAAATTTATGTAGCCCTTCGCGCTGTTGCAGCTGCCCCAGCGAGTTTTCATATCGCGCACGACTAGGCGATGGACACTCTTTTGCACGAACGGCAAGTAGAGTTTAATCAAATCTTTGTATAAGTTTAACGCCAAAAATTTCTTAAATTTCGCAAATTCTATTTCGTTTGCGCAGTAAATTTCGCTTCCGCAAATGGCGATTTTGCCGTTAAATTTCGCCAAATTTTGCGCCAAAATTTCGTTTGGCGTGGCGGACTGGGCGGACTGGGCGGACTGGGAATTTGTGGAATTTGTGGAATTCGTGGAATTTGTGGAATTTGTGGAATTTGTGTTTGGCGTGGCACTCGGCGCAGTATCACTCGCAAAATTTGCGTCAAATTTTAGCACACTACCACTCGCGCCACTCTCGCAAAATTTCGGCGCAGTATCGCCACCGCTAAAATTTTGCGCACTAAATTTCGGTGCAGTATTCCACAAATCCGCGAATTTTTCGCCAAATTTCAGCTCATAAATTTGCCCTAAAATTTCACTCTCGTTTTCTTTTAGCGCCAAATTTTCGTATTTTTCTAAGGTTTTTTTAATCCAAATTTCATGCGAGGCGATAAATTCCTGCGCCCTTTTCGCGCTCCAAAACCACGGCACGCTAGCACGCACGGCGCAATCAGGGCTAATGCGAATCCTAGCGTATTTTACGCGCTTGAAACTCGCCAAAACGCAAATTCCGCCCAAATTTAGACTAATCGTTTGCTCTGCCATTTTTTGCTAATCCACCGCCAAGTATTCGCCCCGCCTCTGAGCCACTCGTCGCACAAAAACCCAATCCAAACGCCCAAAATCCCGATTCCAAGCGAAATGCCTAAAAAATACCCCACCGGAAGCGACACGCCCCACATAAAAATCAGTCCCATTAAAAACGGAAATCTCGCATCGCCACTGGCGCGCAAGGCATTTACGAAAACGATATTGAAAGTGCGCCCAAGCTCTAAGATTATCGTTAGATAAAACAGCGGCCGCATGATTTCTTTGTGCGCCCCGCCCAGATTTAGCACGCTCATGATTAGCTCGCGCGCGAAAAAGACAACCGCGATGAAAAACGCCGTGACGATTAGACCGATTTTTAGCGCGTGAAAGGTGTGCGAATACGCGCGTTCTGGCTCTTTTGCGCCCACTAGGCGACCTACGATGACCTCGTTTGCCATGCTAATGGCGCTTCCGCCAAAGAAAATAAAGCTTGAAATCTGAAAATAAATCGTCTGCACCGTAAGACTTGCCTCGCCCATACTCGCCACAAAGGCAAAGGCGACGAGATATTGCGTGATCCAAAGCAGATTTTCCCCCGCGCTCGGCAATCCCACGGATAAAATTTTGCGTAAAATTTCAAATTTTATTTTCAAAAACATTGAAAAGTAAAATTTCAGTTTTATGATTTTTACGGCAATTAGCGCGAAAAGTATCACGCCCACAATCCGTCCGATAATCGTGCTAATTCCCACGCCAAAAAGCCCGTAAAATGGTAGTCCAAAGGGCTGGAAAAGTGCGATAAAATTTCCCACTAGCGTGATGATATTCATCGTTACAGAGATGATGATTATGTAGTTTGCATAGCCATACACGCGGATTATCGCGCTAAAAACTATCGCCACAGCGTCGATTGCAAAGACAATGCTAATGATTTTTAGATAAATCGTGCTATCAGCGAGAAGTTCGCTTGGCACCTGTAAGGCACGGAGCAAAAGCGTGGCGCACGAAAATACAAAAACCCCGCTAAGTCCGCCGATTAGGGCGTTAAAGGTAATGCTAGTATGTATTGCGCGCAGGGCTAAAATTTTATTCCTTGCCCCCAGAGCTTGGGCGACCACGACCGAGCAACCCACAGCCAAAAACCCAAAAACCGTGATAAAAAGCAAAAATACCTGATTGCCAGCGCCTAGCGCGCCCACGAGCCTGACATCGACAAGGCTTATCATGTAGGTGTTAATCAGCGCGGTAACTAGGCGCAAAAACATATCCGCATAGATTGCTAGGCTTAGTTTTGTTAGTGAAATTTCCTTCATTAATTCTCTTTTTTTAAAATAAGAAGCGCATTTTAGCGAAAAATTCATAGATTAAATTTAGAAATTATTCAAATTTAATATTTTTTTTACTACAATCGACAAATTTTATCTATAAAGGCAAATTTTGGCATTAGTTGATTTGATTGATGTAGTTAAAAAATTCGGTTCAAACACTGTCCTTGACGGCGTGAATTTCAGCCTAAGCTCTGGCGAGAGAGTCGCAATCATCGGCAAAAATGGCGGCGGAAAATCTACGCTGATGAAAATCATCGCTGGCGAGTATGAAATCGACGGCGGTCGCGTCATCACGCAAAATGGCATAAATATCCAAATGCTAGAACAAAGCCCGAAATTTGACGATAATCTCTCTGTCAAAGACGCCCTAAAACGCGAACTCAAAGAAATCTACGATGCCATTGATGAATACAACCAAATTTTAGAAAAAATTTCAAACGACCCCCAAAATGAAGCACTTCTAACCCGCCAAAATGAGCTAAATAAATTTATTGACGCCAAAGACGGCTGGAATATCGACAATAAAATCGAGCGAATTTTGGAGCATTTTGGGCTTAAAATTTACGAAAACCGCTCGGCTTGCACGCTAAGTGGGGGCGAAATTCGCCGCGTCGCCCTTGGTGCGCTGGTGCTAAAAAAGCCCGATATTTTGCTGCTTGATGAGCCGACAAACCACCTTGATGTCTATATGGTGAGATTTTTGGAGGATATGCTTTTAAATTCGAAGCAAACCATACTTTTCATCTCGCACGATCGCTATTTCATCGACAAACTTGCGACCAGAAGTATCGAGATAGAGGAAGGCAAACTAAGCTTTTTTGATGGCGGATACGAAAACTATCTAAGGCGCAAACAAGAAATTTTAGCTAGTTTGCAAAAATCCCACGAAACGCTTTTAAAACAGCTAAAATATGAAGAAGAGTGGCTTCATCGTGGCGTCAAAGCTAGGCTCAAACGCGACGAGGGTCGCAAAGCCCGCGTGCTAGCCATGAGAGAAGAAGCCAAAAAAAATCCGGGCGTGATAAGGCGTGTGAAATTGGAGCTTGAACGCGCTAGTAGGAATTTCAACGGCACAGGTGGCGAGAACCGCAAAAAAATGCTTTTCGAGTGCAAAAATGTCAGCAAAATTTTAAACGGCAAGGACCTTTTTAAGGGCTTTTCGGCTAGGGTTTTGCAAGGGGAAAGAATTGGCATAGTCGGCGCAAACGGCGCAGGTAAATCCACACTGATAAAAATGCTGATTGGCAAAACCCGCATTGACGGGGGCGAGATCAAAAGGGGCGATATTAAAATCGGCTATTTCGATCAGGCTAGATCTGAAATTTCAGGCGATAAGAGTTTGATTGAGATTTTTTGCCCAAACGGCGGAGATCACATTATGGTGCGCGGACATTATATGCATGTTTATGGCTATCTTAAAAATTTCTTGTTTCCAAAAGAATTTTTGGATAAACCAGTAAGCGTGCTAAGCGGTGGCGAGAAAAACCGCGTCGCCCTTGCCAAGCTTTTTACCGAGCAATACGACTGCCTTATTTTAGATGAGCCGACGAACGATTTAGATATCGCTACAATCAACATTTTGGAAGATTATTTGCTCAGCTTCGAAGGTGCAGTTATTATCGTCAGCCACGATAGATATTTCATCGACAAAATCACAAACAAGCTTTGGGCGTTTGAAAAGGGCAAAATCGAGCAGATTTACATACCATACAGCGAGTATTTGGAGTATGAAGACGAGATAAAAGATCTTGAAATTTATGAAAGTGAGGTCGCTTCTAGCGCGAGGGATACTGCGCCCGAAATCAAAGAAAATAAAAAAGAAAAAACCGCCACGACTAAACTTAGTTATAAACAAAATAAAATTTTAGAAGAATATCCAGCCAAAATCGAAGAGCTTGAAGCTCGCATTAAAGAGCTAAATCACGCTCTTTCAACCCCTGAAATTTACCAGCAAATAGGGCTTCAACCGCTTTTTGAAGAGCTTGAAGAGAAAAAGGGCGCACTAAATCAAATGGAAAACGAATATTTCGAGGTGCTCTCGCTGGCTGAAAATTTAAAATAGGAAAATTTATGCTTTATTTTTTGATAATCATTTATATAATTTACACGATTTATAAAATTTCACTAGCCCTTTTACAGCTAAATTTCATTAAGGAAAACGCCAAAAAACCAGCCGTGATTTTAAGCGAAGCAGACTATCAAAAGGCCGGAATTGTCAGCATTACGAATTTGAAATTTGAAATTTTTAGCCTTGCGTTTGGGCTTTTGGTCGCGATTTTTTGGATTTGTTATGGTGCGGGTGCGTTGCAGGAATTTATCTACGCCAAATTTGGCGGGGGCGGCGCAAATTTGGAGGGCGGCGCGAGTATCTTTATCCAAAGCATTTTTGTTTTGGCTTTCATCATACTTGGCGGGGTGATTGATTTGCCGTTTGAAATTTATGCCACTTTTGTCAAAGACAAAAAACTAGGATTTTCCACAATCACGCCTAAAATTTTTATCGCTGATAAGCTAAAAGCCCTTGCGCTAACGCTAATTTTTGGCTTTTTGGTGGTTTTTGCGCTAGTTTTTTGCGTGCAAAATTTGGGGCAGTTTTGGTGGGTGTATGGGTTTGGATTTTCATTTGGGCTGATTTTGCTGATAAATTTGATTTATCCTACACTCATCGCGCCGCTGTTTAACAAAATGTCGCCACTAGCTGAGGGCGAGTTAAAATCGCAAATCGAGATTTTACTCGCAAAATGTGGCTTTAAAAGTAGTGGCGTTTTTGTCATCGACGCAGGCAAGCGCGACAACCGCTTAAATGCGTATTTTGGCGGACTTGGGGCGAGCAAAAAGGTCGTGCTTTTTGATACGCTGATAAAAAAGCTAAGCCAGAGTGAAATTTTGGCAGTTTTGGGACACGAACTAGGGCATTTCAAACACGGCGACATACTCAAAAATATCGCGCTTGGGGCGTTTATGCTGATTGTGAT
Source organism: Campylobacter sp. JMF_04 NA10 (assembly GCF_027737655.1). Classification (NCBI taxonomy): domain Bacteria; kingdom Pseudomonadati; phylum Campylobacterota; class Epsilonproteobacteria; order Campylobacterales; family Campylobacteraceae; genus Campylobacter; species Campylobacter sp. JMF_04 NA10. The sequence goes on from NZ_JAOVTZ010000003.1 coordinate 117,080, forward strand.
TTTTGGCGTGTTTGGAAATCTGGCTACAAATGGGGTTTTTGACGCGCTAAATTTGGTGCGCGACGGCGGTGCGACGCTGATTTTTATCATGCTGTTTTTGCCGATTTTGCAGAGTTTTTTAGAGCCAGTGATGTCGAAATTTAACCGTATGCACGAGTTTGGCGCGGACAGGTTCGGCGCAGATAATGCGAGTAAAAATGATATGATTAGCGCACTTAAAAAACTTGGCAGCGAAAACAAAACTTTTCCGATTTCTCACCCGCTTTACAGCGCGATTTACCACTCGCACCCGAGCCTGTATGAGCGTATCAAGGAGCTAGAATGAAAATTTTCGAGGCCTTAAAATGGGCGCACGGCAGGACAAATTCTAGGTATGTTTCAAGGGAGCTTTTGAAATTTAGCGAAAATTTAAGCAACGAAGAGTTTGTAATGCTTTTTAACCACGCTATGCGAAATGAGGAAAAATTTCGCCAAAGTGTCGAAATTTACGCTACTGGCGTGCCACTTGAATATATCACAAACAAGTGCAAATTTTTCGATTTTGAGTTTTTCGTCGATGAGCGAGTGCTGATACCTCGCTTCGAGACTGAAATTTTGGTCGATAAAGCATTTAGTGTGGCTCATCTTTTCAAAACTCCGCGCATTTGCGAGGTCGGCACTGGAAGTGGGATAATCTCGATTTGCCTTAAAAAATTTTTCCCAGACGCGCAAATTACCGCCACTGATATCAGCGAAAGCGCCCTCGAAGTAGCGCGCAAAAACGCCCAAAATTTGGGCGTGGATATTGAATTTGTGCATTGTGAATACCTAAGTGGAGTGGAAGGGGATTTCGATATCGTCGTATCAAATCCGCCATATATCGCCTCCTCGTATAAGCTCGATGAGAGAGTGCTAAAAGAGCCAAATTTGGCGTTAATTGGCGGCGAGAGGGGCGATGAGAAGCTAAAAAAACTAATCTTTTTAAGCGAAAATCGCACAAAATATCTGCTTTGCGAAATGGGCTATGACCAAAAGCAAAGCATGCAAGAAACGCTAAGCGAGCATGGATTTGCCTTTGAATTTTACAAAGATTTAGCTGGGTTTGATCGCGGATTTGTCGCAAGGAAAATGAAGTAATGCAGGGCTCGAAACTTCATAGATTGCTTTGCTACAAGGCGTTTGGTTACAGGTATATCGACGCTGGAATCCTTGCTAGTGGCGAGAGATTTTTTAGCGATATTGATAGCCTTTCGCATAGCGTGCAAAACTGCGCGCTGTGCGAACTCTCCAAAACACGCACCCACGCTATGGTGCCTTATGGCGATAAAAACGCCAAAATAATGGTAATCTCTCAGTGCCCAACGCACGCAGAAGATGAGAGCGGTGAGCCATTTAGCGGGAATTTGGGCGAGAAATTTAGGGTTAGTTTGAAGGAACTTTGTGGTTTGGAAATCGGCGAAATTTACGCGTCGTATCTGATAAAATGCGCCCTAAATTTAAACAAAAAACTCACCTCTGAAATCATACTCAAATGCGCTCCCTACGCTATCGACGAGATTAAAATAATCCGCCCCAAAGTCGTGCTATGCCTTGGCGAGCTGTGCGCGAAAATTTTACTTAAAAACAACAACCTCCCAGATATCAGGCTGATTCACGGCACGCCATTTCGCGAGGGCGGGATTACCTTTATACCGACATTTGATCTAAATTTCCTAAGCCAAAACCCAAGCCAAATTCCACTTTTTCACGATGATTTGCGCAAGATAAAGGAATTTTTGTGAGAGCGATTTTTGTGCTTTTAATCGCTGTTTTCTGCTTGGCGCACGATGACGAAAATATTTCGCTAAAAGATCTAAATTTTACGATAAATGATGATGAAAATTCTAGCACCCAGATTTTGTTTGAGGGCGAGGATTTTATACAAAAAAGCCTAGATGAGGGATACACGCTCTGGGACCCAGACAGCGAGAAAGGCGAGGTGTATAATCTCGTGGCAAATGCGATGAGCGCGACGATTGAAAACTCGCAAAATTCGGGCTTTAAAGTGGGTGTTTTAATGGCGCAAAATATCCTTGGCTCGCGCGCAGATAGCATTGCAAATGCGCTTTTAGCCTTTGTGAGTGAGAGAAATTTGCAGGCAAATTTGCGCTTTTATTACATAGGAAATGAGAGCGAGGAGGGCATTATAGCCTCACTTGAAGCTATGGAGCGCGATAATGTCGCCCTCATAATCGCTCCCTTAAATAGATCTGGCGTGGATATAGTAGATGAAAACTCGCAGTATAGTAGTATGGTTTTTGTGCCGACGCTAAATCAAAATTTAAGCGGGTTTGTGTCGAATAATATATATTTTGGCGGTATTGATTACAGCGAGCAAATGCAGTATCTGCTGGGGCGTTTCGCTGAGAATTTATACGCTATCGGCGATGAGAGCGCGCTGTCGCAGGTGCTAAACGATATGGCGTTTGATAGTCGCAATATCGAGGAATTTTACACGATTAAAAGCAACCGAAATGCGGTTTTTGATTTTGAGGGCGAATTGCCACAAAATGCGAATTTTATCCTAAATTTGCCTAGTTCTAAAATACTCTCCGTAATCGGCGAAATTTCGCACAAAAAGCTAAACACACAAAACCTGCTTGCCACGCAAGTGGGCTTTGACGGCGAGATTATCGGTGCGCTTCCAAGCGCGATTGGCGGGAAATTTTACCTCGCAAACTCCATTTCGCCAGTTTCAAACTCGCTGCTTCATCGCGCGCTTAGCCTTGGCGTGGATTTGCGCTACGAGTGGATTGCATATAGCGCGCTTAGCGGGTTTGACTATTTTTATTCAAATTTTGCATTAAACCGCTACGAGCGGGCATTTAGCGAGGAATTTTACGATAACGGCCTTAGGTTTGATACCAAAATTTACGAGGTCGGCGAGGGTAAATTTCAAAAATTAAATTAAAATTTCAAATTTTTTTAGAAAGGAATTGCATGAAAAAGTATTTCAAAACACTTTTTTTAGGGCTTTCGTTTTTGTTTTTGCTCGCTGGTTGTGCGAGTAATCAACCCGCGTTAAACCAACCTACGCTAGATCAAATCAAATCTCGCGGAACTATCCTAGTGGGCGCTACTGGGGATTATAAACCGCTAAGTGTGCGCGAGCAAAACGGCACACTATGGGGATTTGACATCGATATCGCAAAAGCTATCGCCGAGAAGCTTGGCGTGGAGCCTGAGTTCGTCGCTACTAGCTGGCCAAGTCTGAGCGAGGATACTATGGCAGAGCGCTTCGATATCGCTACTACCGGCATTACGATTAACGAAACACGCAAAAAAACTATGCTAATGAGCGATGGCTACCTTGCTAGCGGTAAGACGATTTTGTGCCGCAAGGGCGACGCAGCGAAATTTACAAGCTTAGAGAGTATCGATAAAAAGGGCGTTCGCGTGATGATAAATCCGGGCGGAACGAACGAGAAATTTGCGCGGGCAAATTTCAAAAACGCTAAAATCATCGTCCATAAGAAAAACGCCGAAATCCCAGCGCAAATCGCAAAAGGCGCAGCCGATGTGATGATCACAGAGACCACTGAGGCGCCGTATTATGTGGCAAATAATCCTAAACTAGCCGCTCCGCTGCTAGAAAGTCCATTTACGCGCGATGAAATCGGGGCTTTGATGTCGCAAAACAAGGGCGATTTGCAAAGCTTCGTAAATAAAGTAATCGCCGAAATGAAGGCAAACGGCGAGTTGAAAAAAATCACTGAAAAATACGGATTAGTTTATTCGTATTAAAATTTTAAAATTTCGGTTGTGAGAACTGCTTTTTGCTTTTCGCAACCGCTTTTAAAATTCCACGCTGAGGCAATCTTGGATACTGCGCCGAAATTTTAGTTGTAGTGTGGTAAGTTGCCTAGCGAAAATTTTGGTAACATTATAGTGGGCAAGAATGCTCACCCCACGATACTACAACCAGTTACAACAAAAATGGTAAATGCAAAGATGAAATTTATAAATTTAGTCATTTTTGTTTCCTTCTTTGTATTCATCCCAAGCAACTATAACATTTTGTGCCTTTTTAACAACAATCTGCCAATTGGGGTCTTTAATAATCGCTTCATCATCGTTATCATCTTCTGCAATATAATTTTTTAGTCCATCTCTAAAATCACGCAACAAACTTATGAGTTTAACTGAAAAACCCAAAGCAGGTGCTGTATTTTCTACAAAATCATCAAATTTTAAATCATCAAAAAGCGAACACATTATTTCAATATAAGATGATACTCCGTTATCGATATTATTCTCATTTAACCAATGCATTTTTTGTTGTTTTATATCAGAGATTTCTTTTATCCAATAATAAATCCATGGCAAAAAATTTTTCTCAATATTTAAATCTACCATATTTATTGTTCCATGATTTTATTAAGCACCGTAGGGTGGTATCTTTGCTACACATAGAATAAATCCACCAATGCTTCTAAAATTTTTCCATCTGAATTCAATTCATAATTTTCATCAAAGCCTTTTATCTCTAATTCATCAAGAGCCCACTCTCTAATGCTTTCTGCTGTATCTATATCTACACATGTTTTTATAAAATTCTTATTTTTGATAGTTAATATTTTTTTTGCAAATTCGCAATTTTCCATTAAATATTCAAATTCTAGTAATGTTAGTTTGACTTCCATTATTTTTTCTCGTTTAACAAAGCTCTTGCTTTTGATGATGAAGCACCGTAGGGTGGGTATCCTTGCCCACCGAATTTTATATTTTTATCAAATTTTATCATTTTTAATCCTTTATTTAACCTTTGTGGTGGGCAAGGTGCTCACCCTACGATACTTATTTCTTTTTCCTTTCTTCTTTGATTTGTTTAATCCACTCATCTTGGAATTTCTCAGCTTCTTTAAATTCGTCTTGTTTTTCTTTTTCTTGTTCTTTTTCAAATTCGGCATAATCTTGTAAATCGCCACCACATTTAGGGCAAATCATATCTTTTGTGTCGGAAAAATTATAAACTTTTTTGCATTTTTTGCAGCGAGTGAATTCAATATATTTTTTTATGTTTTTTTCAGAGCGAAAAGCAAAATAAAACCCAAAACTACCCAAAATAAAAAATGCAAATACTGGCAAAAGATAAAAAACACCCATATCACTAAAATCTAAATATTTTACGCCAATAGAAACTTTTTGTTTATATAATAGACTAAAAGCATGTAAAAAAGCCATAATGCCAACAAATAAGGCAAAAATTCTATCTATCATTTTTTTATTTTTCTTTTCTTATGTTTTTTATTGCGTTTGTTTTCATTTGTTTTATTCTCGTCTAATTTTTGTTTTCTATAATACATTTCAATTTCCATTGTTTCTCCGTTACATTTAGGACATTTACCTTCTTTTGTATTCATATATTTACATACTTCACCGCACTCTAAACATTTCATATAATCCTGCTTGTATTTTTTTATGTTTTTTTCGGAGCGGAAAGCTAGATAAAAAAATGCGAAACTCATCATAAACACTGCAATAGCTACAAAAATATAAACATAACCTGCGTTTGAAAAATCATGTTCTATTGCAAATCTTTTGAATTTTTTATTTGCAAATATTCCAAGAGATATGGATAAAAATCCAAAGCCAATAAATGTATAGCAAAATTTGTAAAACATAGTTATTTCTCTTGATTAGCACCGTAGGGTGGGCATCCTTGCCCGCCGAATTTTATATGTTTATCCAATTTTATTTTAGCCCCTTTAATTCTTTTAAAATTTCGGTAGATAAAAGCAAGTTTTTATATTTTAAATTTGCGAAATTTAGCCCCGACAACCCTCACAACCCCTTGAAAAACTCCACGATTTCGTCGCTGAATTTCACTGGTTTGCCGTTTTGCAGGTATGCGACTCTGACATCTTGGGCGAAGATTAGCTCGTCAAATTCGCGCCCGTTTATATCTTTTAGCTTGTAGATTTTTTGTGTCAGCACCGCGCTTGCGTTTTTTAGCTCTTTGAGCGCGGTTTTGATTTCTAGTTCGTCGCCCAGCACCGCAGAGCGCAGGAATTTCGCCTGCAAATCGCTCACCACGAAATGCGAGTGCTCGCCAAAAAACCTCACGCCTGCACGCATTAGCGCCTCGCTTCTAGCCCGCTCGCAAAATTTTATGTAGTTTGCGTGATAGACGATGCCCTGCGCGTCGGTATCGTCGTAATAAATCCTAAATTTCATCGCCTCTGCCTATGCGCAAGTTTGGCACCATTTTTAGGAAAAACAGCACCGTTTGCGCGATTATCATTAGCTTGGCGCACCACTCGCTGGCTTTGTGGATTTGGGCGAATTCGGCTGTTTGCGTGCCTGCTTCGCCTAGCTTTTGCGCGTCAAGGATAAATTCCGTGAAATACAGCACGAAAAGTGTCGCTAAAATGAGGTTTATGAGCGCTAGCATGAGGGTTGAGAGTTTTAGGTTGAAAGGCTGAGATTTGTTGTTGTTGAAATTCACCATTTCAAAAATTAGGCAAATTATCGAAATCGGCATTAAAATGGCGTTGTATTTGACAAAAATCGCGCTCATCATCTGACCGCTTTGGAAGTGGCTAAGCACGCCCTCACCAATGAGGCTTTGCGGGTAAAAAATCGTCGGAGCCACAAGCGCACCAAGGCTAAGCTCGATACCGATGAGCGCGCCAAGAGCGAGGATATAAATCGAAAAAATCGCTTTCATAAAAATCCTTAAATTTGTAAATTTCGTAAATTTTGTAATTTCGCGCCATTATACCCTAAAATTTGTCTTTATTTGGAAATTTTGTGTAAATTTGACTGAAATTTAGCCGAATTTTTCAAATTTTATCATTATTTAAGCAATGTTTAAATAAAATAATTTTTCTTTTTTCGTGGTTGGATAGCTCAGTCGGTAGAGCAGCAGACTGAAAATCTGCGTGTCGGCAGTTCGATTCTGCCTCTAACCACCACTTTTATTCAAATTTAAATCCCAAAATCAGTGAAATTTAGGAAGTGGTATTTCGGACACTTTCACACAAATCGCAAAATAAATCGTAAATTTAGCTGTCTTTATAATGAAATCGAAAAGATAAATTTGAAGACAAGGGCGAATTTTGTGCCGAAATTTGCGAATTTGCCAGGCAGGGTTACAGAGGCGATAGCGAAATTTTATGACGAGCCAAAATTTGCGGGTGAGTTCTTGCAAATTTTGGATAACGCCTGTAAAAACGGCGAAATTTCACGCGCGTGTAAAGATGAAATTTATCGTAGATTTTTAGCCGAGGAATCTTAGGCTAAATTTGAAAATTTGGGGAAAATTTGCGCAAATTTCATGCAAATTTCACGCTAAATTTTAAACTAAATTTGCCAAATTTCGCTCCAAATTTCACGCTAAATTTCCCCAAATTCACCCAAATTTTACCCTGCAAATTCCTCGTTTAAAAACTCCCCAGTATAAGAGTGCGTTTTTTTGTAGTTTTTCGCCAGCTGTTTTGGTGAGCCTTGCGCTACGATTTTTCCGCCACCATCGCCACCTTCTGGCCCCATGTCGATGAGATAGTCGCAGTTTTTGATGATGTCCATATTATGCTCGATGACAAAGACCGAATTGCCCAAATCCACAAGGTGATGAAGCACCTGCACCAGCCTATCGACATCGGCGAAGTGCAGACCTGTGGTCGGCTCATCGAGGATATAAAGTGTATTGCCAGTATCCGTGCGGCTTAGCTCTTTCGCGAGTTTGACGCGTTGGGCTTCGCCCCCGCTTAGCGTGGTTGCAGGCTGACCTAGCGCGATATAGCCAAGGCCGACATCTTGGAGAGTTTTGAGTTTTTGATAAATTTTTGGCACGGCTTTGAAAAATTCGAGTGCCTCATCGATACTCATCGCCAAAACCTCGGCGATATTTTTGTTTTTGTAGTAAATTTCAAGCGTCTGGGCGTTGTAGCGCGAACCACCGCATGCGTCGCAAACTACGCTGATATCGGGCAAAAAGTGCATTTCGATTTTGATTTCGCCCTCTCCTGCGCATTTTTCGCAACGCCCGCCCTTGACATTGAAGCTAAATCGCCCGATTTTATACCCCCTCATCATCGCCTCTTTTGTCTGCGCAAAGAGCGCGCGGATCTCGTCCATGACGCCAGTGTAAGTGGCTGGATTGGAGCGTGGGGTGCGACCGATTGGGCTTTGGTCTAGGTAGATGACCTTGTCTAAATTTTGCAGGCCTGAAATTTTGGCATTTTTTAGAATTTTAACATTTCTGGCGCGGTTAAGCTCCTCTAATGCCGCTGGCAGGATTGTTTGAAGCACGAGCGAGCTTTTGCCGCTGCCACTAACTCCGGTAATTCCGACTAAATTTCGCAAAGGAAATTTTGCGCTTAGGTCGTGGATATTGTTGATTTCGACATTTTTTATGCTTAACCACTCTTTTTGTGGGCGGTTTTTTTGGTAATCAATCGTTTTGTGATTGTTCATATATAGCGCGGTTTGTGTGTCGCTTTTAAGCAGATTTTCCACATTTCCGCTAAATACGACCTCGCCACCGTATTTACCAGCCCCAGGTCCGATATCTACGACGAAATCCGCTTGTTGTATGGTTTTCTTGTCGTGTTCGACGACGATTACGGAATTTCCCTTTTGCTGTAAATTTCTAAGTGTATTGATTAGCTTTTGTGTATCGCGCTCGTGAAGCCCGATACTAGGCTCATCTAGGACATACATTACCCCACTTAGTCCGCTTCCAATCTGGCTTGCGATGCGGATTCGTTGTGCTTCGCCACCGCTGATTGTGCGTGCATCGCGCCCAAGGGTCAGGTATCCAAGACCTACATCGTTTAAGAAAAATAGCCTTTCGTTGATTTCTTTTAAAATCGGCGCCGCGATTTGCGCCTCTTGCGGGCTAAAATGGGCGAAATTTTTCTCATCACCAAAGAATTTGACATTTTCTTCTATGCTTGTCTTCACCACTTCGCCAAGCCCTTTGCTAGCGACTTTTACAGCTAGGCTTTGAGGTTTTAGACGCAGCCCGCCACAAGCAGAGCAGGTTTTTTCGCTCATATATTCGTCTAAATCGTTTTCATTTTTTAGCAAATCATAGGCGTATTTTATCGCGCCCTCGAATTTGCGCATTAGCTTGTGCGATTTCCAATAAAACGGCACCTCTTTCGCGCTTCCGTATAAAATGAGCTGTTTTTGCGCCTCATCAAGCTCGGCGTATGGGACATCTGTGGGGATATCGTTTGAGGCGCAAAATCCGAGCAAAAATTTATAATAATAGCTTTTGTTAAACCCTGACATTACCTTGATTGCGCCGTTTTCGATAGAATTTGCCTCGTTTATGATTTTAGCTAAATCTAGGCTAAATTTAATCCCAAGCCCGTCGCACTCCTCGCACGCACCTTTTGGGCTGTTGAAGCTAAAAGTCAGCGGTTCGAGCGGAGTAAATGAAATTTTACAATCAAAGCATGCCATGTGTTCGCTGTAATGGATATGATCGTGCGCAAGCCCGAATTCATCGGCATTTGCGATATCTATTTCGACCTCGCCAAAGCTAAGTTTTAAGGAATTTTCGATGTCGCTTGCGATTCTAGTGGCGTTTTCTTCGCTGATACTGACGCGGTCGATGACTACTTTAATCGTGTGTTTTTTGGTTTTGGCTAGTTCGATTTCCTCATCAAGGCGCACCAAAACGCCGTCAATCTGGGCTCTGACATAGCCTTTGTTTCGCATATCTTCGATCAAATCAGCAAAAGTGCCCTTTTTTTCGCGCACAAGCGGGGCAGAAATTGAAATTTTCGCGCCATTTGGGAGCTTCATAACCTCGGCGATGATATCAGATGAGCTCATTTTTGAGATTGGTTTGCCACATTGATGGCAGTGTTGCACGCCGGTTCTAGCGTAAAGCAAGCGCAAATAATCGTAAATTTCAGTTATCGTGCCAACAGTCGAGCGCGGGTTTTTGGAGGTGGTTTTTTGATCTATCGCAATCGCTGGTGTTAGGCCGTCGATTTTGTCGATATCTGGCTTGCCAACTCTATCCAAAAACTGCCTAGCATACGCCGAAAGGCTCTCTACATAGCGTCTTTGACCCTCAGCGTAGAGTGTATCAAAGGCCAGCGTGGATTTGCCAGAGCCGCTAAGCCCCGTAAAAACGACTAATTTATTTTTTGGAATTTTTAAATTTATATTTTTTAGATTATGTTCTCTTGCGCCGATAATTGTGATTTTATCGTTCATTTTAGCCTCTTTTTTATGAAAATTAACCTTTAATTATATCTTAAAATTCTTTGAAAGAGTTTGCAAAAACGCTTAAATTTCAGCCATGTTTGATATAATTTTGAAAAATCAAAATTTAATGGATAAAAATGAAAAAAGTTTTAATCATAGCAAGTGGCGATTTCGCGCGCCATTTTTTAAATAGAATTTACAAATCCAAAGATGTTATCCACGAATACTTCATCATCGCAAAAGACAGCTCCTGCGTGCCTGAGGGGATTTTGGGTATGCAAAATTTCAGTGTGGAGATTTTCGATCCTACAAGCATAGAAAGGCTAAAATTAGTAGTAAATCAGGGCGAATTCGATAGGTGCATAATGATAATGGACATTGAATTTGACGCTAGGGTGAGCCTGAATAATCTCAAAGAAATTGCGCCAAATTTGGAAATTTATCTCGCTGATTTTTGGGATTTGGTGCAAGAGTATAAAGAAGAAAAGCATATTAAAATTTTAAATGTTTTATCGCTAAATTCATCTCGTTTTATGGGTTGTTTGCCAGATAGCCCGGTTTTTGCGCAGTATGTAGGGCTTGGCAGGGGCGAGATAATGGAGGTAAAAATCCCTGTGGGAAGCTCGTTTGCCTATCGCAAGGTAGGCACTTTAAGCTCGAAGCGATACAAAATCCCGATGATTTATCGCCATAACACCTACATAATCACCACGAAAAGCACGGTGATTTATCCAAACGATACGATTTTGGTCGTGGGCGAGCCAAGTGCCTTGCGCGCGGTATTTGCGCAGGTCAAACAACAAAACGGCCAGTTTCCATCGCCATTTGGGATAAATATTTATGCGCTAATTGATATGAAGGAGATGAGCGAGAGCTCGATTTATAAGACGCTAAGAGCGGTGGAGTATCTAGATAGCAGGCTTCAAAATCACAAAATTTGCATTAGGGTGGTAAATCCTAAAATTTCGCCTAGTTTCGAGGAAATTAAAGCCAAAAGCGATGATGAAAAATTTGAAATTTTAATTGATTATAAAGAGAAAAATATATCGAATTTAAACGGCGATGTGAGCGAAAATAAGGCTGGTTTGGTCGTGTGCGTGAGGGAGATTTTCGAAAAAAATAAAGCCTATTTGCAAAGTCTTGGCGTGCCGATTTTAAGCCTAGGGCAGAGCGAGTTAGAGGCGATAAAACGCAGTGTGGTGGTAAATGGCGGAGCGAATATGGACGAGGAATCAAGCGTGGTTTTTGATATCAGCTCGCAGCTTGGTATGAATATTCACCTGTATATTTTTAACGAAAACGGCGGCAAAGGTGGCGAGTTTGTGCAAAATTATCTAAATTTGTCAAAGCTTTTCTCAAAAGAGCTCATAATCCACGATGATATGAGCAAAAACCCATTAATCGAGCTTAGCGGAGAGAGTGATTTCTTGCAGTTTGTGCCATTTAGTGATAAAATTTTAGCTCCGAAATCGACAGCAATTTTCAAAAAAGACCTTGACAAAATGTATTTCAAACTAAGCCACAATCACCAAATTTTTCTTCCATGCGATATGGGGTAAAAAAATGCAAAATTTATGCTACAATAAGGCAAATAAAGGGGTTAGAATATGAAAATTGATATTGATTTGAAAGAGAAAAGTTACAGCGTTTTTATCGACGAATTAGCCAAAATTTCACTTCCTGGCAAGGTCGCAATCATCACAAACCCCAAGGTTAGCGGGCTTTGGCTCTCGTATTTGTTGGAGAGATTGGAGTGCGAGCAGAAATTTATCATCACAATTCCTGATGGCGAAGAGTATAAAAATTTATCCAGCGTCGAGCAAATTTTAGAGCAACTTTTTAGCTCCAAACTAGATCGCAAAAGCACGCTAATAGCACTTGGTGGTGGCGTGATTAGCGATATTACGGGATTTTGCGCGAGTATTTATGAAAGAGGAATAAATTTTATAAATATCCCAACCACGCTTTTGGCCCAAGTAGATGCTAGCGTAGGCGGGAAAACAGGCGTGAATAACCGCTTCGGCAAAAATTTAATCGGCTCGTTTTATCAACCACGCGCCGTGTATTGTGAGAGTAAATTTCTCTCAACCCTGCCAGCGCGCGAATTTGGCGCAGGTGTGGCAGAAGCTGTGAAAATGGCGGTAACATTTGATAAAGAGCTATTTGAGTATTTTTGCGAGCATGATTTGAAGAGCGATAGCGAAGTGGCCCATATCATCGCAAAATGCGTGGAAATAAAAGCCGGTGTCGTGGCGAGAGATGAGCGCGAAAACGGCGTGAGAGCGGTGCTAAACTACGGACACACCTTCGCGCATGTGATTGAGAATTTGACGAATTATTCTGTGTATTTGCACGGCGAGGCTGTGGCGATTGGCATGGTTATGGCAAATGATTTGGCTGTAAGACTTGGCAAACTAAGCGCAAACGAAGCAGAGAAAATTCGCGCGCTGCTCGCTAAATTCGGACTTCCGCTAAGCTATAAAATCCAAAGCGTAGATAAATTTTACGAAATGTTTTATCTAGATAAAAAAAGTGCCTCAGGCAAGATAAAATTCATCATGCCAAAGGGAATTGGTGATTTTTTCGTATCTGATGATATCGATGAAAATCTCGTAAAATCGACATTAAGAGCGTTTCAATGAATAAAATTTTAACTCTTTTTTTATTTTTTGTTTTTGCTTTTGGCGAGGGAAATTTAAGCGAAAATTTAGCAGAGCAAAATTTAAGCTTATCAGAGCAAAACAGCTCCGCCACTAGATTAAATAAAGAATATGTCAATTCGAGCGAAAGTGCCGATGTAGCGATGATTGCTCCGCTTGGCGAGCAGATTAGGGCGATTGATGAGGAGATTAAAAACAATCTTTGGGTGAGCAGATTTGCGAATTTCATCGGTTACCAAGAGCTTTTAAAACAGCAAAAAATCCTGCAAGATGAGCAAAAATCCCTAAGCGACGCGGACGAGATCAACGAAATAGGCAAAAAACTTCGCGCCGTAAATGAGCAACTCTCGCTTTTAAAAGAGTATGAAAAAAGCCCATTTTTGGACATTGTCGCTATGCCAGAGACCCCAGAGCCAGAGCGTGTGAGCAATCCCTTTTCGATAATTACGGGCTTTTCGACGATTCGAAATCTGCAAGAGCAAAAATTAGAGCAAAAACGAAAAATCGAAAATTTAAAGGTTTTGATAGAAAAACTCGAAACCAAGGCCGAATTATACGCTAAAGTGGAGAAAATTTCCCCAGATGATAAACTCATCAAAGATTACGAAAATTTAAAATATGAAATCGGTGAATTTAGCTCTGCTTACGAGCTTGCTGGGACGACTTATGATGTGTATGAGAAAAAAATCAACTCCCAAATCACCGCGCTAACTGCCGATATCACGGCGCAAATCAAGCGCGCTGGAAATATCCTTATATGGATTGGCATAGTTTTGGCGTTGGCGTTTTTAGCCAAATTTATCGCCAAACGATATGTCATAAATGATGAAAATTTCTACCTTGTCAATAAAATCATAAATGTCATAAATTTCACCATTATCGTGCTGATTTTGCTATTTTCGTATATTGATAATATGACGCATTTTGTCACCGTGCTGGGCTTTGCTTCGGCTGGTTTGGCGATTGCGATGAAGGATATGTTTATGAGCTCGCTTGGCTGGCTTGTAATCGTATTTGGCGGCACATTTAGGGTAGGGGATCGCGTCAAAGTCTGCAAAAATGGCGTCGTGTATGTGGGCGATATCATCGATATTTCCGTGCTTAGAATGACGATTTTCGAAGATGTTACAATGACTACATGGCGAGAAAACAAACGCGCAGGCAGGGTTGTATTTATACCGAATAACTACATTTTTACAGATTTACTGGCTAATTATACGCACTCTGGGTTAAAGACCGTTTGGGACGGCATCGATATCTTACTCACATTTGATAGCAATCATAAAAAAGCTATGTATATCATAAAAAACATAGTCAGAAAGTATTCGAAAGGCTACACCGATATCGCCAAAAAGCAAATGTCAAAACTCCGCTCTCAATACAGCATAAAAAACCCAAATGTGGAGCCTAGAATTTTTAGCTTTTTTGAGCCTTATGGTATTCAAATTTCGGTTTGGTATATGACAAATTCATACGCTACTTTGGGGCTTAGAAGCAATATTTCAAGTGAAATTTTAGAAAGCTTACAAAAAGAAGATGATATCAAAATCGCTTACCCAGCCTACACGCTTTACAACGGCAAAACTTACGGCGCAAACAAAGCGCCAAATTTTGAGCCAAACGAGCCACCTATGGGGGAAGTATAGGTGAGGGTGTATTTTAAGACCTTTGGTTGTCGCACGAACATTTACGATACTGAATTAATCAAAAAAATGGTGCAAAACGCGCAGATTGTGGGCAATGAGAGCGAAGCAGATATCGTTGTGGTAAATTCATGCACCGTTACAAATGGCGCAGATAGCGATGTCAGAGGCTATATTTCGCGTATGAATAGGGCTGGAAAAAGGGTGATTTTAACAGGCTGTGGAGCCAAATCTCAGGGGCAAAATTTGCTAGCAAAAAATCAAATTTTTGGCGTTTTTGGTATGAGCCAAAAGGCCAAAATCGATGAGTATTTGCGCGCAGATACGAAATTTTACGATATCGGAGATTTGGAGTATAAAGAAAGTAGCGTGCTCGGCGATTTTGAGAATCACACGAAAGCCTTTATCAAAATCCAAGAGGGTTGCGATTTTTCGTGTGCTTACTGCATAATCCCCTCTGTAAGGGGGCGCGCGCGCTCTATTGATGAGAATTTGATTATAAATGAGGCGCAAAATTTAGCCCAAAATGGTTTTAGCGAAATCGTCCTAACTGGCACGAATATCGGAAGTTATGGCAAAGATAGTGCCACATCTCTTGGGGCTTTATTGCAAAGGCTTGGCAGCCTTTCAGGCATAAAGCGCATTAGGCTAGGTTCAATCGAGCCAAGTCAGATTGATGAGAGTTTTCGCGAAATTTTGGGCGAGAGCTTTTTGGAGCGACATTTGCATATCGCTTTGCAGCACACTTCGCAGACGATGCTTAGCATTATGCGTCGCAGAAACACGGCGTTTAGGGATTTGGAGCTGTTTTTGGAGCTAGGCGAGAGAGGCTTTGCACTTGGGACTGATTTCATCGTCGCTCACCCAGGAGAGAGCGAGGAAGTCTGGGGCGAGGCGGTTGAGAATTTCAAAAAATTCCCGCTTACGCACTTGCACGCCTTTATTTTCTCTCCACGCTGGGGCACAGCTTCTGCTTCGATGAGTGGGAGGATTAATGGCGAAGTGGCGAAAGCTAGGCTTAAAATGCTTAAAAATATCGTAGCGTTAAATAATTTCGAGTTTCGCAAAGCTCACAAATCGCCACTTTCGGTGCTAGTAGAGCGCAAAAACGGCGAATTTTTCGAAGGATACGATGAGTTTTATAATAAAATTTTGATAAAAAGCGAAAAAGATTTATCTAAAAAATGGGTAAGGATAGAAGATTATGAAGTCAAATTTGAGTCAAATGTGGCAGAAATTTAAGGCAAACAAGCTAAATTTGATCCTTGTGTTTTTGGGATTGCTTATCGTTTTGCTTAGTATTGTGTATTTCAAAGATGACGCGCAATACATCAGCGAGCGCGAATTTAGCGAGCTTATGCAAAGGGATTTGATCAAGCGAGCCCATATCGAGGACGGCGCGCTAAATTTCATTTACGAGGGCAAAAGATACCGCATTTTAGCCGATATCGTCGATCTCAAAGAGCTAGCCAATCACGCAGTTATCAGCAAATCGCACGGCAATAGTGGCGAAATGACAATCAGCGCGATTTTGGTGATTTTCACTTTTGCGTTTTTTCTTTTTGTCTATTATTTTGAAACCGTGCTTTCGCGCCGTAAAAAAGGGCAAAATTTAGCTTCGCAAGCCCAAAATACTGCGCCGCAAAATTTTGCACCAAACTCATTTGAACCAGTTAAAAGCGATGTGAAATTTAGCGATATCGCAGGCATTAGCGAGGTTAAAGACGAGCTAATCCAAATCGTAGATTTTCTAAAAAATCCGCTCAAATACCAAAAATTTGGCATAAAACTTCCAAAGGGCGTTTTGATGATTGGGGCTCCTGGTGTGGGAAAAACGCTAATTGCAAAGGCCGTAGCTGGCGAGGCTGGCGTGCCGTTTTTTTACCAAAGTGGGGCGAGTTTTGCTGAGATGTTTGTCGGAGTGGGTGCAAAGCGCGTCAGGGAGCTCTTTGCGAGGGCAAAATCGTGCGCGCCTGCGATTATTTTCATCGACGAAATCGACGCTGTGGGCGGAAAACGGGGCGTTGGGAGAAATGACGAGAGAGAGGCTACGCTCAATCAGCTACTAACAGAAATGGACGGATTTGAAGAAAATAGCGGTGTAATGGTCATCGCCGCGACGAATAAAATTGATTTGATCGACGAGGCTCTGCTTCGCTCTGGCAGGTTTGATAGGCGCATTTTTATCTCACTCCCAAACTACAAAGACAGGATTGAAATTTTAAAAATTTACCTTGCAGATAAAAAATTTGATTTAAATATAACCAAAGTAAGTCGCCTTTGCGTGGGATTTAGTGGGGCAGGCGTGGCGACATTTGTCAATGAGGCTGCTATGAAGGCATTGGAGAGGGGAAGCGATAAAATCGAGCTAATAGACTTCGAAAATGTGCGCACAAAGGTCTTTTATGGTGTGCAAAAAAGCCAAATTTTAACCGAAAACGAAAAAGAAATCCAAGCCTTTTATCAGGCTGCAAAGGCGCTAATCGCGTATTGGTATTCGATGAATTTCGATAAAATCGAGCTTTTAAACGATAAATTTTTAAACGATGATTTCGAAATCCGCTCCAAAACCCAAATGCTAAATCAAATCAAAGTCCTACTCAGCGGCACCGCAGCCCTTGCGATACACAAAAACGACGCCTTTACAAACGGCTCAAACGATGTCAAAGAGGCCACCGAGCTGGCGCAAAAAATGGTCTATGAATACGCTATGGGGGATAGTTTCGTGCCAAATCCAGCCAGCGTCAATGAGATATTAAATTCGTGCTTTGAGGATGTGGGCGAGACGCTTCGCACTATGCAAGAGGCGCTAAATTTGATAGCGAAGCAAATTTTTGTTTATGAGTACATCACTCACTCTGGCGTGCGCTCGATATTGCAACCAGAGCTTGATGAGGACGAGGAAAATTTGGGCGAAGAGCAGGGCGAAATTCAAGATGAAATTCATAGCGAAACACCTGCGCCTAGAAGTGATAGATTAAATTTCGATGATTAGGAAAAATATGCAAAAAAAGGTAAAAATAGGAATTTTAACCATTAGCGACCGCGCTTCAAGCGGGGTTTATGAAGACCTTGGCGGCCCAGAGATAAAGCGCATAATGAGCGAGTGGATAGAGGGCGAGGTGGAATTTGACTACCGCATAATCGCCGATGAGCGCGCGCTAATTGAGGGTAGTTTGCGAGAAATGTGTGGTAATGGGTGCGACGCTGTATTTACCACAGGCGGCACAGGTCCAGCCCTGCGCGATGTCACGCCAGAAGCTACCGAGGCAGTGTGTGAAAAAATGCTACCAGGTTTTGGCGAGTTAATGCGCGCTGTGAGCCTAAAATATGTCCCAACCGCCATTTTATCGAGGCAAACGGCCGGTATTTACAAAAACTCTCTTATCGTAAATTTGCCGGGTAATCCAAAGGCGATTTTGCAGTGTTTAGAGCCGATTTTCCCGGCGATTCCATACTGCATAGATTTAATCGGTGGCGCTTATATCGAGGTAAGCGATAAAATCACGGCCTTTCGCCCAAAAAAGAAGTAAAAATGCAAATTGAGAAAAACGATATTTTAAATTTCGCCAAATATTTTACCAAAATCGCTCACACAAGGGGGCGTTTGCGAATTCGTGTAAGCCCCAAGATTAGGGAGATTAGCGGGGTTAGCGAGGCGGAATTAAAGGCGAAAATCGCTAGTATTAGCGGGATAAAAGAGTATAAATTTAACCCGCTAATTGGCTCTTTAACGATCTTTTACGACAGCGAAATTTTTAAGCCCCAGCTGTGGGAGGAATTTTTGTCTGGGCAGATTTCGACTGAGTTAATTTCGCTTGTAAATTCTAAGGCTAATGATATTTGCTCTTAAAATTTTCATAATTAAATGAAAATCGTTTTTATAAATTCAGCTAATTTTATACAAAAATATTCTATTATTTCACACAAAAAATTTGATAAATTTATCGTTTAAAACGCCTTTAAATTTTGATTTTAAGGCGTTTTGGCGTAAAATCAAATTTTACTTTTTCTAATTATGATAGCAAAAATCATAAGTATGTAAATTTCAAAATTTTAAAAGGAGAAATTATGCCGATTAGATTTTTTTTAGGTTTAGTTTTTGGTGGGGCTGGTGTCTATGCGCTCACAAATCGCAAAAAAATCGCACAAGGTCTTAGCGAGCTTGCTAAAAGCGAGGGCGCAAAAAAGCTAAAAGATAAGGTAAAAAGTGCGAGCGATGGCGTCAAAACCACGCTAAATAGGGCAGGCGATGAGATTAGCGAGAAATTTAAAAACGCAAAAGGCGAGCTAGAAAAAACTGCTGGTGAGCCAAAAAAATCCGCGAGTAAAAAAAGCGCCGAAAAACCAGCGAAAAAACCGCGCGCGAAAAAATCAACCACCCCTAAACCACGCGCCAAACGCGCAGAGGGCGCGACTGAGACGCAAATTTAAGGTTAGGGTATGAATACCAAACTAACTCTATCTCGCTCGCCAATCGATAATGCCCTAAGTGGCGCGCTAGCTGGGGCGATTGCTGGGGCTGCGAGCGAGATTGCAAATGTCAAAAAAGGCAAAAACAAAAAGCAGGCCATGTATGATGGGCTAAATTCGGCGCTTCGTGGAGGTATCATCGCAGGTGGGGCGATTTATAGCGCAAACAAACTAGTCCAGGGCGAGTATTTGGGGGCGCTTGTGGGCGCAGTTTTGGCGACATGCGCGCTAGAAATGAGCGAAAATTTAATCACAAAGGAAGAAAAATGAGCAAAAAAAAGATTTCTAAAAAAGAGTTAAAACAAATTTTAAAATATTGTGAAAATAGCGCAAACGGCGAGCTTGGCGAGCTATCAAAATGGATAAATAGCACACTTGGTGGCAAAAAATCCAAAAACCTTTCAAATTTTGCCGGGCTAAATCAATTAGGCAAAAGCAAATTTTTTAAGAAAAATTCATTTTTAAATGGCGCAATTTTGGGCGCTGCGGTTGTGTATTTTTTCACTAACGAAAATGCGCAAACAAACCTTTTTAAATTTATCGCAAAGGGCTCGGAGCTCTTTGAAATGGGGATTGAGGAGATGAAGGAGCGTTTTTTGGACGCAAAAGCGCAAATGAGCGAAAATGAAATTTGAGATAAAACACGAGTGTGCGGGGCGAATCAGGCTTAAAATTTGCGCTTTTAAAAATTTAAATGAGGGCGAATTTTTAAAAGAAATTTCAAAATTTGGCGGTGTTAAAGAGTGCAGATTTAACGCTAAAATCGGCGCTTTGGTTATAAATTATGACAAAAATTTTACTAGGTTAGCTTTCAAAAATACTGCCCGCAAAGCCAAGGGCGAGAGTGAGGGCTCCCGCAAGAGCGCAAACTCTCGCAAGAGCGCAAATACTAGCACTCGCGACGAGCTGATAAAATACCTAGCGAATTTAGACTTAGCCAAATTTAAGCGCGCTAAAAAGCGCGAACGCTCACATGCCCCTAGCAAAAACGCTTTGATTGTCTCAGCCGCTGCGCTTGGGGCGAATTTTTTCTTTCGAAATTCGGCGTTTGTGCGACTTTTTAGCTTGATTGCTTGTTTGCCGTTGCTTAAAGAGGGGGCAAAAGAGAGCCTGGCGCATGGATTAACTTCTAAAACGCTTGAAGCTTTGGCTGTGGGGATTTCCTTTGGCAGGGCCGATACTTTCGCGGCAAATAGCACAAATACAATGCTAGCCCTTGGCGAGTATATGGAAGAAAGCACCGTTTATAAAAGCGATGATTTGATAAAAGAGCTAGCCAAACCTGATATTAGCGAGGCGTGGGTTGAGGTAGAGCAAAACGGCGAAAAAATTGAGATGAAAATCCCAGCCAAAGAGCTTAAAACAGGCGATATCGTCGTGGTAAGATCTGGCGATATCATCGGCGTAGATGGCCATATTTTAAGCGGAGAAGCCCTTATCAATCAATCATCCATGACAGGCGAAGCCTTGCCAGCGCGCAAAAGCAGGGGCGATATGGTGCTTAGTGGGACGATAGTCGCTGAGGGGGCGATTAGGATTTATGCCCAAAGTGTGGGCGATGAAACATCTGCGCACAGTATCAAAAAATACATCGCAAATGCACTCAAAGAGCGCTCGCAAATCGGCGCGCGTGCGATGAGGCTGGGCGATAAGCTAGTGCCTATTACCTTTGGGCTAGCTGGGGTTTCGTATCTGATAAATCGAAATTTCACTAGCGTTGCCTCTGTTTTGCAGGCTGATTATTCCTGTGCGCTCAAACTCCCAACGCCAGTTGCCTTTAAATCGAGCATTTCAAAGGCTGGTAAGGCTGGAATTCTCATAAAAGGGGCGAAAGCCTTAGAGAGTCTTGGAGCTAGCGATACCTTTGTCTTCGATAAAACAGGCACGCTCACACACGGGAATTTAGAGGTCGTAAAAATCATATCCTTTGATAAAAATTTCAGCGATAAAGACATTTTAAATTTGACAGCGAGCGCAGAGGAGCACTATTTCCACCCAGTCGCTCAGGCTATCGTAGAAGCAGCCAAAAAGCGAGGATTTATCCATGTCAGCCACGATGAGGTAGAATTTGTCGTAGCGCACGGGGTGAAAACAAACATAGAGGGCAAAATTTTAATCATTGGCTCGAAGCATTTTTTACAAGATGATGAGATGATAGATTTCGCGCCGTTTAAAAAACGGATTGAAAATTTAGAAAATCGCGGCCTTTCGCTACTTTTCATCGCATTTGACGGCAAGCTTTTGGGCGTGATTGGACTGCGTGATAGACTTCGCGATAATGCTAAATTTGTGATTTCCCAGCTTCGCAAAATAGGGGTCAAACAAATCATAATGCTAAGTGGCGATGTGAAGCAAAAAGCCGATGAAGTGGCGCGCGAGTTGGGGCTTGACGCGGCGTATGGGGAGCTTTTGCCGACGCAAAAAACCGAGATTATCAAGGATTTGCAATCGCGCGGGCATAAGGTTACATTTATAGGAGATGGCATAAACGACGCTCCTAGCCTAATGGCAGCAGATGTGGGGATAGGTATGCCTAGCTCTGCGCACATCGCAAAGGCAAGCGCGCAAATTTTGCTTTTAAAAAACGATATCGAGGGCGTGGCGAAAATCAAAGCCGCAGCAGATGATACGCTAAGGCTGATTAGGCGGAATTTTAACGCTACCGTTGGGGTAAATTCGGCGATTTTGCTTTTGGCTACGCTTGGGATTTTAAGCCCGATATCCACGGCGATTTTGCATAATGGCACGACGATTGCTCTGCTTTTAAATTCAATAAAAGGGGCTAAATTTGAAAAGTAAGGATAAAATTTTGGATTTGCAATTTCAGCGAAAACTAGCCAAAAATAGCCTTGCAGTGAGTATGGGAATCTGCGCGTTTAGCGGGTTTAAAAAGGGCAAGGTGTGGCGTAAAATCCACAAAATAAGCGGAATTAGCATGCTTGGCTTTGCGATTTGGCACGCAAGTCTGTATGGCACGAGATACAGCGAGTATCTAAGCGGACGCAAAAATTTCAAAAACTCTAAAAAAGGCAAAAACTTTGGTAAAATAGCGCAAAATTTACCAAAGGAAAGTAATGAAATTTAAAATAGACGCAAAAGATGGCGCAGCGCGCGCCTGCACCCTAGAAATGGCGCACGGCGTGGTGCAAACGCCGATTTTTATGCCTGTTGGCACGGTGGGTGCTATCAAAGGCCTAGACGCGCATGATGCGAGCGAAATACTAGGCGCAAAGATAATCCTAGCAAACACATATCACATGTATCTGCGCCCAGGAGCTAGCGTGGTAGAGGAGTTTGGCGGACTTCATGGATTTAGCAAATTCGGGGGAAATTTCCTAACAGATAGCGGTGGGTTTCAGGCATTTTCACTGCGGGCAAACACCAAAAACGACGAAAACGGCATAAAATTTAAAAGCCATATTGACGGAAGCACGCATTATTTCACGCCCCGCTCTGTGATACAGACGCAATACGCGCTAAATTCGGACATTATGATGATTTTAGATGATTTGGTCGATTTGCCACGCAATCCAAACGAGCTTGAAAGCGAGGCTAAAATCAGACTTAAAAAGCGCATTGATTTGAGCGTGAAACGCACGATAAAATGGGCAAAGGAAGCGGTGGAATTTCACAGCGAAAATAAGGCGCGCGGATCTCACACTCACCAAAATATCTTTGGCATTATCCAAGGCGGCACGGATTATGAGGCGCGAAAAGAGTGCGCGCTCGCACTTTGTGAAATGAGCTTTGACGGGCTTGCAATCGGCGGATTGAGCGTAGGCGAGACAAACGAGCTAATGTATGACACGGTCGAGGGGGTAATGCCTTTCATCGATGAGGCTCGCCCAAGGTATCTAATGGGCGTGGGCACGCCAGAGGATTTGGTCGAAAATGTCGCGCGGGGCGTGGATATGTTTGATTGCGTAATGCCTACGAGAAATGCGCGCAATGGCACGATATTTACAAGCAGGGGCAAATTTAGCATTAAAAACGCCTGTTTCGTCCATGACCATGGACCGCTTGATGATGAGTGCGATTGCTACACTTGCAAAAATTTTTCGCGCGGGTATTTAAACCACCTATTTCGCGCGCACGAGCTGACATTTTACCGCTTAGCAAGTATTCATAATCTGCATTATTATCTAAATTTAGTAAAACAAATGCGAGAAGCGATAATGCGGGGTGAATTTGCTAAATTTAGGCTAAATTTTTACGCCAAAAGAGCCAAATAAAACGCCTAAACAAGGCGTTTTATCAGCAAAAACGAAAGTATATAAAGTGGCGCGATAACCGCGCAGATTGCGACATGTTGCCACCAAATCAAATCAGGGTTAATAAAGCCAAAAAATCTGTTTAGCACATTTGCGCTAAATACAGCCACGAAATCCACAATCAGGGCTAAAATGA
Source organism: Campylobacter sp. JMF_04 NA10 (assembly GCF_027737655.1). Taxonomy (NCBI): domain Bacteria; kingdom Pseudomonadati; phylum Campylobacterota; class Epsilonproteobacteria; order Campylobacterales; family Campylobacteraceae; genus Campylobacter; species Campylobacter sp. JMF_04 NA10. The sequence continues at coordinate 140,454 of NZ_JAOVTZ010000003.1, forward strand.
AGAGTTTGACCCCTGTTTTTTTGCTTAGGTAGAAAAATGCCTTGGCTTTGTAAAAATACGCGCAAAACCCCAGCACGCCTAGCGCGCACAGCACGCCAAGGCCGTATTTTTGCAGGCCAAAGAAATTATTCATTTCTGCAAGTGCGACAATCAAAGTTAGGATAAAAAATAGATTAAATGAGTTGATTTGGCGTTTGGCGTATAGATCGTGCGTGGCGACTGCAAGGCCGTTAAACACCAAATTTAGCGGTATTAAATACGCAAGTAACCAGATAAAAACTATGGCTAACTCTACGCAAATCCCAACCGAAGCTGAATTTACAAAGCCCAAATTTGTGCTATTAGCGAGCAAAAATGAGATTATTTCGCTTTTGAAAAACATTAATCCCCCAGCGAAAATCAGTGGCAAAATGCACGAGAGAATTCCGTGTTTGCGTATGAAATTTGAATAAATTTTGCTCTCTAAATTTTCGTTTTGTTTAGGCTCGATTTCGACGAATTCGAAATTTACCTCTTTTTTGAGAAACGAAGTTTCGTCCTGTGGCTCTGGGCTTACGCCGTCTTTTATGTATTTGATAAAAACTGCTTTGTCTTTTTCGGCGATGAAGCTTACAAAATCGCCGATTTTTAAATTTTCGTCGTGGAAATCAAAGGTAGAGTAGGTGTATCTTTTGCCGTCGTCGCCTAAGATTACAGATTTGTTTAGAATTTGTCCTGCAAGTTTCATAAAAACCCCGTGAAAGTGAAATTTCACGGAATTTTATAAATTTAAAGTAAATAAATATTTAAAATTTATTCTACGGTTACACTTTTTGCCAAATTTCGTGGCATATCCACATCGTTGCCAAGGCGCACAGAGATTTCAAGGGCTAAAAGTTGCAGTATTATCATCATTTCGAAAAATTCAGCCATTGGGCTGGTTTGGTCGCTGGTTTTGATAAAATCATCTGCTAGGTCAAATTCCTTTGGACTAATGGCTAAAATATATGAATCCCTAGCAGCAAGCTCCTCGACATTGCTTTTGGTTTTCTCATACAGTAGGGATTGTGGCATTAGCGCGATTGTGAAAAGGTGCTCATCAGCCAGCGCGATTGGGCCGTGTTTCATCTCTCCACTTGGGTATCCCTCAGCGTGTAGATATGAAATTTCTTTTAGTTTGAGTGCGCCTTCAAGTGCAAGCGGATAGAAAATATCCCGCCCGATAAAGAAAAATCCATGTCCGTGCAAATAGTGCTTGCTAAGGCGGTAAATTCGCTCTTGTAGGCGTGGATTGATTTTTAAAATTTGCGGAATTTTAAGCATTGTTGAAATTTGCTCGTTTTGCTCATTTTCGCTGATAGTTTTGCGCAATCTTGCAACATAGACGCTTAGCATCCATAGCACCATGACCTGCGTAGCAAAGGCCTTTGTGCTTGCCACACCCTTTTCGATACCGGCGCGAGTTAGGATTACACTGCCTGCTAAGCGCACGATTGAGCTGTTATCGACATTGCAGATTGCTAGGGTTTTTAATCCTGCTTCTTTGGCGATTTTTAGGGCTTCTAGGGTGTCGGCTGTCTCGCCACTTTGGCTAATTACGATAAAAAGCGCGTTTGGGTTTAAAAACGGCTCTTTATAGCGAAATTCGCTAGCGATTTCGATTTTGGTGCGAATTTTGGCTAGTCTTTCAAAAAGATACGCGCTAACTAGCGCAGCATGGTAGCTCGTGCCACACGCACAAATCATAATCTCATCTACGCCCTCAAACAAATCAGGCGAAATTTCATCAAATTTAATATCCCCAGCCTTTATCACGCGCCCCATCATGGTCTCTGTGATGACTTGGGATTGTTCGTAAATCTCTTTTTCCATGAAAAATCTATAACCCTCTTTTTGCGCGTAACCCTTGTCTTTCGGAAGTTCGCCGTAGTTTGGAGAGATTTTTTTGCCGTTTTGATATACGCTGATTTCATCGCTATTAGCCACGCCATACACGCCGTCATCTAGGTAGGTAACCTTGCTAGCTAGTCCGATTAATGGCGCGTCTGATGAGCTAAATAAAACTTCACCGCTCTCGCCAAATCCCACGATTAGTGGGGCTGCGTTTTTGGCGAAAAATACCTTCCCAGGTGCTGCTTTTGTGATCAAAAGTGTCGCATAAGCCCCATGCAAACGCGCAATCGTAGCCTCGTAAGCCTTAAATGCGTCGGCGTGAATTTTATAGTATTTTTCAAACAAATGCACGATGACCTCAGTGTCTGTTTGGCTCAAAAACACCACGCCCTCGCTACTAAGCTCATCTTTTAGCTCTTGGTAATTCTCAATAATTCCATTATGCACCACAAAGCTAAATTCGCCAAAATGCGGGTGAGCGTTTAGTTCGGTCGGTTTGCCGTGCGTCGCCCACCTAGTATGGCCGATCGATACTCCAAAACACTCGCTGCTAAAATCAGCCATTTTTTCATCTAAATTTTTTAGTTTTCCAACAGCCTTAAAATATGTAATATTCGCATTTTCCTTGCCCTCCATAATAGCGATTCCAGCGCTATCATAGCCTCTGTATTCAAGCTCTCTTAGACCATTTAGGACGATATTTTTTTTCTCTTTATTTCCGATATATCCTACGATTCCGCACATTTTTAAATTTTATTCCTTTCAGCAAAATTCGCAAAATTATAGTAATTTTTCGTAAATCGTTAGAAAATTTTTAAAAAATTAGCTAGATTAAATTTTAAAACTATATAATTACGATTTAAATTTTAGGAAGTTTTATGGAAATATTAAAAAAATTAGAAAATAATGAAAGATTAAATTTCGATGAAGCGACCAAATTGTGGGACTTAGACCTTTTCGACCTAGCTAAATTTGCAAATTTGATTAGAGAGCAAAAAAATGGCAAAAAGGTGTTTTTCAACTCAAATCGTCATATAAATCCTTCAAATTTGTGCGCTGATACCTGTAAATTTTGTGCTTTTTCGGCTCATCGCAAAAACGAGAAGCAATCTTACACAATGAGCAAAGATGAAATTTTGGGCATAGTGGCTGATACTGTGGAGAGAGGCACCAAAGAGGTGCATATCGTAAGCTCGCATAATCCAAATTTAAAGCCCGAGTGGTTTTTTGATCTATTTAGCACTATAAAATCTAAATTTCCAAATTTGCATATCAAAGCAATGACCGCAGCTGAGGTGGATTTTTTCAAGCGAAAATGGAAAATGCCTTACGAAGAAACGCTAAAAAATATGATTGCTAGTGGCGTAGATAGCATGCCTGGTGGCGGTGCTGAGATATTTGATGAGGGCGTGAGGGAGCAAATTTGCAAAGGAAAGGTAAGCTCACAAAATTGGCTAGAAATTCACCGAATTTGGCACAGACTTGGTCGCCAAAGCAACGCAACCATGCTTTTTGGCCATATTGAAAATTTCGCTCACCGCACAGATCACATTTTGCGAATTCGCGACCTGCAAGATGAGGCTCTTAAAAACGGCAACGGCGGCGGATTTAACGCGTTTATCCCGCTTGTGTATCAAAGAGAAAATAACTATTTGCAGACGCCTAAGGCTATGGGTTCGGCTGAGGTTTTAAAAACAATCGCAATCGCTCGAATTTTGCTAGATAATGTAGCGCATATCAAGGCGTATTGGGCGACTTCGACGCTAAATTTAGCCTTAGTGGCGCAAGAATTTGGCGCAGATGATATCGACGGCACGATTGAGAACGAAAGTATCCAAAGTAGCGCAGGCGCGCAGAGCAAAAAGGGTGTGAATAAAAAAGATTTTATCGATTTAATTCAAACTGCCGGGTTAATCCCAGTCGAGCGCGATAGTTTGTATAACGAACTTCAAATTTATGCGAGTTAAAAATGGAAATTTTACTAAGTAGCCTGAATTTATATATCATCGGTATCGGTGTTATACTCTTTATCAGTGTTTATGCTAGTAAAATTTCAGAAAAAATCGGGCTTCCGCTCTTGCTCGTGTTTTTGGGTTTTGGTATGCTACTTGGTAGTGAGGGCATTGTGGGGATTGAATTTGACAATCCACATTTGGCACAAGCTGTGGGGACAATCGCCCTTGTTTTCATACTTTATAGTGGCGGATTAAATACCAAATTTGAACACATTAAAAGCGTTATGGTAAGCGGGGTTTTGCTTGCGACCATTGGTGTTTTGCTGACTGCTTTGATAATGGCGGTTTTTATACATTTGGTTTTGGGTTTTGCGCCACTTCACGCACTTTTACTTGGCTCGATTATATCTTCGACGGACGCAGCGGCTGTGTTTATGATTTTGCGAAGCCAAAAAATCAAGCTCAAAAATGGCTTAAATGAACTTTTGGAGCTAGAAAGCGGCAGCAACGACCCTATGGCGATTTTTTTGACAATCGCTATTTTAAATTTGATAGTTTTAGCCCAAGATACAACGATAGAAAAAATGCTAATGCACTTTTTCTTGCAGTTTGCAGTGGGCGGAGTTTTGGGTATTGCGTTTGGGTATTTGTTCCCTAGAATTTGCATAAATTTACGCCTTATGCAAACAGGACTTTACCCGCTAATTAGCATTGCGTGGCTACTTATAATGTTTGGGCTAAGCTCGCATTTGGGCGGTAATGGATATTTAAGCGTCTATATGGCTGGGGTTTTGGCGAACAAATACGCATTTCCAAACAAAGAAAATATCATAGCATTTCACGAAGTGATTGCGTGGATGATGCAAATCGTCGTGTTTTTGACCCTTGGGCTTTTGGTTTTTCCATCAGACCTGCCTCAAATCGCGCACAATGCGATTATTTTGTCACTGGTTTTGATTTTTATAGCTAGGCCAGCTAGTGTTTTTATCTCACTTATCAAAAGCAAATATTCCAAATTTGAAAAATTTTATATTTCGTGGGTAGGGCTAAGGGGCGCAGTTCCTATCATACTTGCGACATATCCTTATGTTTATCATTTAGAGGAATCTCATATTATTTTTAATATCGTTTTCTTTATGGTTTTAATCTCGGTTTTAATCCAAGGAACGACTATAAATTTTGCAGCAAAAAAACTAAATATCACTGAAAAGGACGGCGATGACTTCGTTATTTAAGTTAGAAGAGAATAAAACTTCTATCAAGCAAGAGTTGAATGCGGGAATTACCACATTTTTGGCTATGATTTACATAGTGCCTGTAAATGCTATCATTATGAGCCAAACAGGCATGCCATACGAGGCGCTAGTTACTGCAACTGCGCTAATTACGATATTAGCGACGCTTTTTAATGGCTTTTTTGCAAATACGCCTGTTGCACTTAGTGTGGGTATGGGCTTAAATGCGTATTTTACATTTGGGCTTTGTATGGGAGCGCAAATTCCATGGCAAACAGCCCTTGGAATCGTGTTTTTGAGTGGATTTTTATTTACTGTTCTTTCATTTACAAATTTCCGAATTTGGGTTATCAAATCAATTCCGCTTGATTTGCGTCGTGCGATAAGTGCTGGTATTGGCGCATTTATCTGCTTTATCGGGCTTAAACAAATGGGCATTATCGTAGCCGATCAAGCTACCCTTGTCGCTCTTGGCAATCTGCGTGATCCACTTGTTTTGCTTGGTCTTGGCGGACTTACTATCATGATTTTGCTTTTTGTTTTGCAGGTAAAAGCTTCGTTTATTTTGGCGATTTTGATTACCTCTGTGATTGCGTGGGTGTTTGGAATTTCGCCTAAACCAGAGGGTATCGTCTCACTTCCTGCTTCAATCTCGCCGATTTTTGGACAGCTTGATATCATGGGCGCGCTAAAACTCGCGTTTTTGCCATTTATCATCACATTTTTTGTAACTCACCTTTTCGATAGTATCGGCACGCTGACTGGTGTCGGAAATAGGGCGAAAATTTTTAGCGACGAAGATCCTGAGGGTATGAAAAAACTAGCGCGAAATTTAACTGCCGACGCTGTTGGCTCAGTAGGTGGCGCGATAGTGGGCACTAGCACGGTTACGGCATTTGCAGAAAGTGCAAGTGGTGTCGAGGCTGGTGGTCGCACTGGTCTAACTGCTGTGTTTGCGGCGGTTTGTTTTATTTTGACGCTATTTATGCTTCCACTTTTTAAAGCGATTCCAAGCAATGCGATTTATCCGGTGCTAGTAATGGTTGGAATTTTGATGTTTAGCGAGCTTGGCAAGCTTGATTACAGCGATATTGGAATTTTAATTCCAGCGTTTTTTATCGTTATGCTTATGCCTTTTACATATTCGATTACAAATGGTCTAAGCTTCGGATTTATCAGCTATTTGCTTGTGCGCTTGGTGCAAAGAAGGTTTAGCGATATAAATTTGGGCGTTTTGGTGCTAGCAGGAATTAGCGCGCTGGTATTTATTTTGCATTAATTAAGGAGAAAATATGAAATTTTACAGCTTCGAAGAACTTGATAAAGATAGTAGAATCATCGCCAAACAAGTGCGCGATAGCTTCGCGCCTGACGCGATTGTAGCGATTGCGCGTGGCGGGCTGACATTTGGTCATGCGCTAGCAAACGCACTTGATATGAGGACGATTTTTTCGATTAACTCAATCCACTACGCAGATACGCAAAAGCTCGATACAATCGATGTTTTCAATATCCCTGATTTGGAACTTTATAAAAGAATTTTGCTAGTCGATGATATCATCGATAGTGGCGATAGTATGGTCGAAATCAAGCGTGTTTTGGAGGAAAAATACCCTAATGCTGAGATTAAAACAGCGGTGATTTTTTACAAAAGCAAGGCACTAATCCAGCCTGATTTTAAAATCAAAGAGACCGATGAGTGGATTAACTTTTTCTGGGAAAATTACAAAATAGAAGAGTAAATTTTAAAATTTAGAAGTGGGCTGTGAAAAATTTTAATTTTTTGATTTTATATTTTTGTGCGGTTTTAGCAATGTGCATTATGTATGCGCCACAGCCCCTACAACCGCATTTCGAGCAAATTTTAGAAATTTCAAAATTTAAAGCCTCGCTTTTTACCACTGCGATTTTAGCCCCGCTTGCATTTGCTTCGATAATTTATGGCTATATTTTAGAAAAAGTTTCGATTAAAAATGTCCTAGTGGGGGTGTTTTTTGTATTTGGCGCGAGCGAAATTTGCTTTGCTTTTGCAGATAGTTATGAAATTTTGCTTACTATTCGCATAATCCAAGGCTTCATCGTCCCGGCGGCCCTGACTGGGATAATGAGCTACATCTCCCAAAGTGCAAACAAACAAAACCTAGCCAGCGCAATCGGCGCGTATGTGGGTATGACGATAGCTGGGGGATTTATCGGGCGATTTTTGAGCGGATTTTTTACAGACTTGTTTGGGTGGAGATTTTTCTTTTTTGTGCTTGGAGTGCTTGCATTTGGCGTGAGTGTGTTGCTTTATAAAATTTTGCCTGTGATTAAAATCAGCCTTGTAAAGCCTAAAATTCGCAACATAGCCCAAATTTTATCAATTCCGCGAAATATCTATATTTTTTGCGCGATTTTTGGCATGTGTTTTGTCTTTCAAGCTACGCTAAATGTTTTGCCTTTTGAGTTAAAAAGGCTTCTTGGCGAATTTAACGGCTCGAAAATCGGCTTTATGTATTTTGGCTATATCGTGGGAGTTTTTATTTCCTTTAATGTCGCGCGAATTGCGAATTTTTGCAAGGGTCCGACAAACGCGATTATGATAGGGTTTTTGATATATTTCATCGCGCTTTTGCTTTTGCATGTGGAGAGCTTCGGCGTGATTTTTGGCTCGATGATAGTGTTTTATTTCGGCTCGTTTATGGCGCACTCGGTCGCCACTGCGCATGTCAATAAAAAGGCTACCGCTCACAAGGGCATTACAAACGGCCTTTACATTAGCTTTTATTATTGTGGCGGGGCTTTGGGGAGTTTCGTGCCGGGGTTTTTGTATGATAGCTTTGGCTGGGGAGCTTTCCTTAGCGCGCTTTGCGTGGTGGTTATGGCGTCGATATTTTTTATATGGAAACTAAAACGATATGAGCTTAGAAAAATTCATTAAAAACGAAATTTTAATCCTAGCGATTTTGTTTTGTGCTGACGCGCTTTTTTTGATTTACGCCATATCAAATTTAAGCATAAGCTATTACGAGGCTGAAATTTTTTATAACCAAAACAGCCTAACTTCGCTCATAGCAAATCTTTCGTGTAAAATTTTCTCTCAAAATGATTATGCGCTAAGGGCACCTTTTTTGATTTTGCATTTCATAAACTGCGCCTTGATTTATAAAATTTCAAAATTTACTCTAAAACGCAGATTTGATAGACTTGTCGCAACTGCGCTATTTATGGGGCTTCCTGCTTCGATGAGTAGCGCGATTTTGCTAAATCCAGCCGGTATTATTATCTTTGCTACGCTTTTGGCATACTATTTTGCCAAAACCAAAAACTGGGGCGCACTTATCGCTGTTTTGGTGCTTAGCGCCTTTATTGATAGGGCGTTTTTTATGCTTTATATCGGTTTTGGAATTTGGGCTTTGAGATCTGGGAAGCGAGAAATTTTCGTGCTAAATTTAGCGCTTTTTGTATTTAGTATAGTCTTTTATGATATCGGCACGCAGGGCAAACCGCGCGGGTATTTCCTAGACGCTCTTGGCGTATTTGCGGGGGCGTTTTCGCCTTTTGTTTTTTTGTTTTTTGTCTATGCGATTTATCGAATTTGGATTAAAGAAAACAAAGATTTGCTCTGGTATATCGCTACTAGCGCGTTTTGTTTGGCGCTAATTTTTTCGCTTAGACAGCGTGTGGCTATGGAGATGATGCTACCATACTGCGTGATTGCGACGCCATTAATCGTGCGGGTCGTGTTTAATTCATATAGAGTAAGGCTTCCTAGATTTCGCTCTTTTCACAAATTTGCGCTTGGCGTGAGTTTGTTTAGCTTAGTTTTTAGCTATTTTTCTGTGATTTTTAGCGACGCGATGTATGTGGTGTTTTTCAAAAATCGCCCTAGCAAACATTTCATTTATAAATTTGATGTGGCAAAAAATTTAGCTAATGAGTTAAAAAAGCGCGGGGTTGCAAGCGTGCTTTGCGATGATGAGCAAATGCAGTTAAGGCTTAAATTTTATGGTATAAACAAAGGTTTTGACGCCATAATAGAGGAAAAAAATGAAAGAAATTTCGATCAAAGTATTGATATTTATAAACTAGGCGTTCAAATTGCGAAATTTTATGTTAAAATATAGCGAATTTTTATGAAAGGTAAAAATTATGAGAAAAGGTTTCACATTAATTGAACTTATTTTTATTGTAGTTATAGTTGGGATACTTGCAGCGGTTGCAGTTCCCCAAACAGAGCGAAATGCCCTAGTCGAAGCGAGCGATCAGCTCGTATCACACATACGCTATACGCAACAATTAGCGATGTATGATAATAAATTTGACGCAAATGATCCTAATTGGTTTAGAAGAGTTTGGAGAATACAATTCCATAATGACAATTCCGGTAAAAACGACGGTTGGAAATATACTGTTTTCCAAGATACTTCTAATGCGCTTACCAATCAGCCAAATTGCGGAGAGCCTTATGACTGTGTTGCCAGAGATCCGCAAAATCCAGCTAGACTTTTAACTGCTGGTTTCGCTGGTCAAACCTTTAATAATAGAGGCGATTTGATAAATAACAAAATGTTTTTACAAGGCAAGTATGGCATTGTAAATATTCGATTTACGGCTGGTTGCGCTAATGTGCAAACAATCTCGTTTGATCATATCGGACGCCCAATGGGTGCATTACAAGCTTCTGCTACGCCGTATGATAGGGTGTTTGTCGAGGATTGTAATGTAACGCTTATAAATGACGCTGGCGATAGCTCTGTCATCACCATACGCCCAGAAACTGGCTATGTTTCATATCAGCTAAGTGGCGCAGATATCAGCCAATAATATAAACCAAACCCAAGGAAAAAGATGAAAAAATACATACTAACGCCTATTTATTATGTCAATGATGTCCCACATATCGGGCATGCTTATACTACGATTATCTGCGATACTATGGCTAGATTTTATCGTTTGCAAGGGCATGAGGTTATCTTTAAAACCGGCACCGACGAACATGGTCAAAAAATCGAAGAAGCCGCTGCTAAACGGGGCAAAACACCGCAACAATACGCAGATGAAATCAGTGCGAAATTCAGAGAATTATGGGATAAATTTGAAATTTCTTACGATATGTATTCAAGAACGACAGATAAAAACCACGAAATAGGCGTGCAAAATGTATTTCGCAAAATGTATGAAAATGGCGATATTTACAAGGGCGAATACGAAGGGAATTACTGCGTTAGTTGCGAGAGTTTTTTCCCGTCAAATCAGCTAATAGACGGCGAATACTGCCCTGATTGTGGCAAAAAAACTAGAATTTTAAAAGAAGAAAGCTATTTTTTCAAACTCAGTGCTTATGGCGATAGGCTCTTAAAATGGTATGAGAGCGATAAGTGTATTTTGCCTTTGGGTAAGAAAAATGAGGTTATAAGCTTTGTAAAAAGTGGCTTAAAAGACCTTTCTATCACACGCACAGGCTTTGATTGGGGGATTAAAATTCCAAGCGAGCTAAAAGATGATAAACATGTGATTTATGTTTGGTTGGACGCTTTAATGGATTATCTCACTTCCATAGGTTATGGTGTAGATGACGCTAAAATGGACTTTTGGGGCGACACGCTTCATATAGTCGGCAAGGATATTTTGAGATTTCACGCTGTGTATTGGCCGGCGTTTTTGATGAGCCTAAATTTGCCTATGCCACGCACTATCGCAGCGCACGGCTGGTGGACTAGGGACGGACGCAAAATGAGCAAAAGCTTAGGCAATGTCGTAAATCCTGCCGAGGTGGCTGAGGCTTATGGTTTGGAGCAGTTTAGATACTTTTTGCTCCGTGAAGTGCCGTTTGGTCAAGACGGCGATTTTTCGCAAAAAGCTATCATTAGTCGCATAAATTCAGAACTTGCAAACGAACTTGGAAATTTATTAAACCGCATTATCGGTATGAGCGCTAAGTATTCGGCAAATATCATAAATTCCAAAGATGTCTTAAAATACTACACAGACGAGATAAACGAGGCAAATGCTTTGATAAGCTCGGCGATCGCTCAACTTGAAGAAGTCGCGACAAATCGCTATTTAGAGGAGCTTTGGAAGGCTCTTGCGCTGGCAAATGGCGCGATTGCAAAATACGAGCCGTGGAATTTGATAAAAAATGGCGAGAGCGAAAAGGCAAATGCGCTTGTGGCGCTTGTAGCCAATATTTTGGCCAAAGTTGCTGTGCTTTTAAGCCCTGCAATGCCAAAAACTGCGGATAAAATCGCCTTTGCGCTTGGATTTAAAATTTCAACTGAAATTTACGAAAAACTCTGCCTTCGTGGCGAGTTGTTGGATTATAGCGCGAGTGCGTGCGAGCCGCTGTTTGCGAAGGTAGAAAGCGAGCTTATGAGCAGACCAGAGGCAAGTGTCGGGCCTAAAAAAGATGAAAACGCTGAGGCGCAGATCAAAATCGATGATTTTGCAAAATGCGTGATTAAAGTAGGCAAGGTCTTGGAGTGCGAAAATATCGAGGGTAGCGATAAATTGCTAAGATTTATGATTGATTTAGGCGAGGAAGCTCCACGCCAAATCATCAGCGGTATCGCTAAATTTTATAGTCCAAAAGAACTAATTGGCAAACAAGTCTGCGTCCTAGCAAACCTAAAACCAGCCAAAATTTTCGGCCACATTAGCCAAGGCATGATTTTAAGCGCAGAAGACGGCAAACTCACGCTTCTTGGCACACATGGCGAAGTAAAAAACGGCGCGCGAGTAGGGTAGGTTTGTGCTGTTTATCTCCCAAATTTCGGCACAAATTTTGCTAAAATTTAGCGCGAATTTACGCATTTTGGCGATTAAACAATGACAAATTTAGCCAATCTAGTCCGCATTGTAAATGGAAAAATGCTAAACCGCCCGAGTGTTTCGGCGGTGGAGAGTTTTTCTATTTGTGCGCATAAAATTCACAAAAAAGCAGCCTTCATAGCGGTAAATGCGAGCGCAAAAGATGTCGAGACAGCTATTGCAAACGGCGCTTATGCCGTGATTTTTGATAGTGATTTTAAGGTTAGCAACGACGAGGTCGCCTTTATCAAGGTCGAAAATTTAAATGTCGCCTTGCTTAGAATGATTAAATTTTTAGGCGATATTTGGCGTCATCAATTCGTGCTAATTGATGAAATCCAAGCCTCAATTTTGCGCTTCATCAGCGTGCCAAAAAACCTGATTTTTGCTCCAAACACGCTTCACGAGCTTTTTATTCATCTAATCAGCCACGAGCAAAAGCACATTTATTTCACCAAAAATAGGGAGTTTTTGCAGCTTTTGGAGATTAGCTATCAAAAAATCGAAAAAGATGAAAATTTAAGCGAAACTTACAGCGGGTCGATATTTTATTCGAGTTTTATTTATGATGAAATTTATTATTCAAATTTAGTTTTTCCGCAAATTTTCCTGCCGGATTTGTGTGGAATTTTGAAATTTTTGGGGCGCAAAAATATCGAATTTAGACTTCAAAATTTCAGCGCTCTAAGCCATTTTGAACCGATTTTCGTGGATAAATTTTTAAATATTACCCCTTTTGGTGAGAGTTACCGCGCCTTTATCATCGAAAGTGATAAAGAGCTTTTTGTGCGCGCGGCACAGTATTTGCGGGCTAAATTTAGGGATAAAATTTTAATTTGCGCGAGCTGGGACGATGAGTTTGGCGAAACCGCAATCGATTTTAGATTTTCGAAACTCGAAATGCTAAAAACAATCCCAGAGTTTCACTATGCCCTGATTTACGGCAACCGCGCCGATATAGTGAGTTTTTTGAGCCAAAAACCGCGCGAGAAAAATCTGTTTTTTTAAATTTAGGAGGAGTGAATGAAAAGCGTAGAAAATATAGAAAATCTTATTAGAAGCAATCCTTGGATTCACAAACTCCACAAGGCTGGGCTTTTGCGCATTATCGCTGAGCCTTGCGATATAGATTTAGAAATCGCTCATATCAGCTATATCGAGGTGAAAAAGCCAAATTCGCAAGCTCTGCTTTTTTTAAACCCGACAAATTCATCTGGGGCGAAATTTGCGCCAGTGCTGACAAATGTTTTTGGGAGTTTCGAGGCGCTAAATTTGATTTTAGGCCGTGAAGTAGAGGAGATCGCAGGCGAAATCGAAGCACTTTTGAAGCCAAAAAAACCAAAGAATTTTAAAGAAAAAATAGATTTTCTCTCATATCTCGTTTCGCTTCGCAAGGTTTTTACAAAAAGAAAAAAAGTGCAGGGCGAGTGTCAGCAGGTCGTGCATACTGGCGCGGATGTCGATTTGGGCGCGCTTCCTATTCTAAAAACTTGGAAAAATGACGGTGGGGCATTTATCACTATGGGGCAGGTTTATACGAAAGATTTAAACGGAGATACCCAAAATTTGGGCATGTATCGCTTGCAAGTCTATGATAAAAACCGCCTTGGCATGCACTGGCAAATTCACAAGGACGGCGCGCATTTATATCACGAATACGCGCGCGCTGGGCGCAAAATGCCAGTATCAGTGGCGATCGGTGGCGATCCGCTGTATATCTGGTGCGGTCAAGCGCCCCTGCCAAAGGGTGTTTTCGAGCTTTTGCTTTATGGTTTTATCCGCAAAGAGCCAGCCTGCCTCGTCAAGTCTATCACAAACGATATTTATGTCCCGCATGACGCGGATTTCGTGATAGAGGGCTTCGTGGAGCCTGGCGAGATGTGCGATGAGGGGCCATTTGGCGATCATACGGGCTTTTATACGCCGATTTTGCCGTTTCCTGTGATGAGAGTGGAGGCTATCACGCACAAGACAAATCCGATTTTTGCCGCCACGGTCGTGGGCAAACCGCCACTAGAAGATAAATTTATGGGATACGCCACGGAGCGCATTTTCTTGCCACTTTTTCGCACGAGCGCGCCTGATTTGATTGATTATCGTATGCCTGAAAATGGGGTTTTTCACAACCTAATTTTGGCTAAATTTCACTCTCGCTACCCAGCGCACGCACAGCAGTTAATGCACGCATTTTGGGGCGTGGGGCAGATGAGCTTCGTAAAACACGCGATTTTTGTGGGTGAAGATGCGCCAAATTTGGGCGATTACAGGGCGCTAGCAAAATTTATCCTTGATAGAATTTCGCCTAGATCGCTCACATTTAGCGAGGGTGTGTGCGACCAGCTAGATCACGCTAGCCCAAATGCGTGCTTTGGCGGGAAGCTTGGTATCGATGTTTCGCAGCCTAGCGCGAGTCCTGCGCCACAGGTGCTTAGCGATGAGGATTTGTTGGAGAGCTTTCATAGTGTCAAAAAAGATGTAGTCTCCCTAGCGCAGCACTTTACCGAGTGCAAAAATCCCTTTGTGCTTGTGAATTTGAAAAAAACTTCAAGTGTGAGGGAGACCTTTGAACAGCTTTGCAAGGAAGCTGGGGCGAATTTTAAAATTTTGATTTTCACAGATGAGAAAAACGACCCAAACAACCTGTATATGAGCCTTTGGCGTGTGGTGAATAATATCGACGCTCTGCGCGATGTTTTTATAAATGGCGAGCATATCGGAATCGACGCTACTAGCAAGGGCGCGCAGGACGGGTATGATAGGCAGTGGCCGGGCGAGACGCTGTGTTCGCGCGAAGTGCTAGAAACTCTGGTAGCTAGGGGGCTTATCGAGCGCGACGAAGAGTTTTGGCATAAATTTGAGATAGTTTAAATTTGGAGATTGGAAATGTTTGAGAGCATACAGGGATTTTTTAATTCACAGATTACTTCACTTTTGTTAGAAGCGACGCGAGATACGCTGTATATGACCTTCGTATCGACATTTTTGGCGTTTTTGCTAGGTAGCGTGCTAGCTATCGTGCTAGTGCTCACGCGCGCTGGCGGGCTATACGAAAACCGCTCGCTATACGCGGTGCTTGATATCGTGGTGAATATCTTGCGAAGTTTTCCGTTTATTATCCTGCTAATCGTGCTGTTTCCATTTACGAAAATGCTCGTAGGCACGAGTATCGGCACCACGGCGGCGATTGTGCCTCTAACAATCGGTTCTGCGCCATTTATCGCGCGTCTAATCGAAAGTGCGCTAGTCGAGGTCGATCCCGGTGTAATCGAGGCTGCGAAGAGCTTCGGGGCGAGTAAGTCGCAGATAATCTTCCGCGTGATGTTCGTCGAGGCACTGCCTGCGATAATAAACGCGATTACGCTTACTTTGATTGTGATTATCGGATTTACGGCTATGGCTGGCACGGTCGGTGGCGGCGGACTGGGCGATGTGGCGATTAGGTATGGATTTCAGCGTTTCCGCCCTGATATTATGGCTTATACGGTCGTGATTTTGATAGTAGTCGTGCAGATTATCCAAAGTGTGGGAAATCTGCTATATAAAATCACGAAAAAATAGGGAAATTGTGTTAAGTTTGCTTGTAAAATTTGAGTGAATTTGAATTTGTGAATTTTGAATTTGCGCTAAATTAGCCCGCAGAATTTGCATTTGAAATTTGCTCATTTAATCTGAATTTGTGCGCAAATTTAGGTTGATTTGAGATAAATTCACGCTGTTTTCGCTGGCTGTTTATTTCTGTGCCGAATTTTGGAATTTGATTTGAATTTTTAACTATTAAACTTAAAATTTGAAATTTAGCGCAAATTTCCCTCTTATTTTATCTTAAATTTATAATCTTTTGGATATAATCATATTTCTTATTTTTTGTGGCCCATTCGTCTAGCGGTTAGGACACTGGCCTCTCACGCCGGTAACAGGAGTTCGAGTCTCCTATGGGTCACCAGTTTTAATTTTTAATCATTTCTTAATATTTATGATTAATTCCTAATCAATGATATTTATACAGTTCTTCTTTTTGCTTTTATGTTATAATCGTTTGGTTAATTTACAAATTTAAATCTATTAGTCGTATAAATTTAAATTTTAAATTATTTTAAGAGTATGTCTTAAAATATCATAAAATATGTTGAGAGAGAGAAACTTTACTATTTAAGTATAAATTTTTAGTTTAGAAGTGTTAGTATTACAAATCGAATAAAAGGAAAGAAAAATGCAAAATATACAAATACATGATGATGAAAATTTTCATCTATTTTTAAATGATTACATCAAAAAGCACGATAAAATTTCTAGTTTAAAGCCATTTTATTTTTATATGATAGTGATGATTTTGCCGCTATTTTTGCCAAAAGATATCAAATTCTCAAATTTTATAACGCAATTTATTAACTTTATGGCGGATTTTTTTCTAAATATAAAAATAGTTGCCTCTCTTAGCAAACAGTCCGATTTTATCGCATTTTACTATGCTTTTAGTTGGTTAGTTATTATTGGAATTTGCATTTATTTGATAATAGATATCCCAAAAGCCTATGAGCGTTCGCAAGAATTTTTTGGAACAGGCAATTTTCAAAAACATGAATTAAGTGAAATTTTAATTGATTATTATAAAAAAAGGAGATTTTGGACTTTTATAGCACTTGTTCTCCTTTTTAATGTGGCTTTCAAAAATTTCACGGGTAGTATATATACTACAACTTTATTTAATTTAGAATTGCATAAATATTTTGATAATAGCGTCAGCTTATATATCATAAATTTTGTGTTTCAAGGTTTTGCTTTGTTGGTTGCCGTAGATACGGTTAGAATTGTTGTATTTCATCTCTTAAATTCAAGAAAGGTTAAAAAATGAGCGATATGGCTAAAAATGTAGAAAATAATTCAACATATGAAGATATAAAAGATAAATTTGGCTCTCTTGTAGATGCGGTCGATAAGGCTTTTTCTGATAAAAATCTTGGGTTTTTGTCAAGCCCTATTGTTGCTGCAAAACTTGCGGATAAAATTTTAACAGCGCAAGATTTTGATTTGTTTAAACAAAATTTTAAAAACGGCGTAAAAGAACAATATTGTAATTCAGATATTAAAAATAAAAATTTCAAGGCTACATTTACTTATAATTTTGATAATGAATATTTCATGGATTTTACACTAGGTCTCTCTGATTGTCGCTAAATTTTAAAAGGCCAAATTCTGCCAAATTCAGCCTTTAAAAAGAGGTAAATTTAGATATTTAAACTACCGCCGTATTTGATTTTTTTGATTTCTGGTTCTTCGTCGATTTTTTGCATAATCTCTTCTATATTGTTGCTGTTCGCGGCGTCGATTTGCTCGTCTAGGTCTTGGTATGAGTATATCATAGCTACATCGCTTACGCCTTTTAGGACTTGCATTGCCTTAAATGCGCCCAGCTCTTGATCTAGGCTCTCGGTTTGGATAGTCGCTACGATTTTGCCATCTTGTGCAGCTACGACTTCGCAAAACTCTATCTTTGCCACGAGAGCGCTAAGCTCGTCCAAATTTGTCTTATTATCTGTGTAGATTATCACACTTGAAATGTTCATTTATAGCTCCAAAAATGAATTGTTTTGTCGTATCCTGCGCCAACTAAGTGATCGCCATAAAATGTCATGTTGTTTATGATTTCACCATCATAAGGGATTTTTTTGATGATGCTTCCAGCTTTGTTTATGATATTTATGCCATCAAGTGTCGTAAATGCGCCAAAATCCTCGCTTAGTGCCACGCTATACACGATAAAGCCAGTTTCGAAAAGCTTAGATTCTCTTGCGTTTTCGTAGTAGCAGGTTTTGTCGTTTGAGCCAGTTATCACCCTCTCGCCTACAAAGGCTACATTGAAGACATTGTCTTTGTGGATACTTTTTTCGCGTAAGAATTTTTTCTCTTTTGTGTCAAAAAAGTAAATCATACCGCCTTCGTTTGAAAGAAGCAATAAATTTTTCTCGCGGTCAAAACTCACACCACCAAAAGGCGAATCTGAAATTTTGTGCTCAAATTTCACCGATTTTGAGGCTATGTCGTAGTATAAAATTTCGCTTCCCACGCCTAGTAAAATGATAGTATTGCTATCTAGCAAAAATAGCCTTTTGATACCAGTTATCGGCAAATCAAAGGTGTCAAGCGTGCCATTTTCATACACGGCGAGTTTTTTGTGCATATAATCGCCATTTATCAAAAGGGCAAATTTTTCACCTAGTTTATCGACATCGATGACCTTAGAATCGATATCTCCATCGACATAGCTTTTGACTTGCGGAAGAGATAAAACAAGAGTAGCGTTCTCATCGCTCCCGCTTATACTAAAAAGCTTTCCGGTGTCTGTGCCAGCATAGATTTTTTCATCCATTTGCTTTAAAATCGCGATGTTGCCATCTACTATGACTTTGTCATTTGCAAAAAGAAAGGTTGCTAAAAAGATA
The DNA here is from genome assembly GCF_027737655.1 of Campylobacter sp. JMF_04 NA10. Classification (NCBI taxonomy): domain Bacteria; kingdom Pseudomonadati; phylum Campylobacterota; class Epsilonproteobacteria; order Campylobacterales; family Campylobacteraceae; genus Campylobacter; species Campylobacter sp. JMF_04 NA10. The sequence continues at coordinate 158,745 of NZ_JAOVTZ010000003.1, forward strand.
AAAGCAACGAATAATTTTTTCATTTTTTACCTCGTAAATTTTGTGTGAGTTTGGAGGTCCAAACTCACAACAAAATGGTTATTTGATATCAGCGCCCTGATTTAAAATGTCAAGCAAATTTGAGCTAGTATTTGAGTCTGCAAAGCGACTAAAATCTGCTTCAAATTTGTTTTGAACTAGCTCGGTTGCGTTTGTTTGAATAACATGGCAAGAAACGCAGTCGTATCTAGCCATAGAAAGTGCGCCATCAAGGCTCTTTTGATTCTCATCACGCAAATCCGCTAAGTGGCTTTGTGGGACTGATTTGATCTGCATAGCCTGTGCAGCCTCTGGAAGGTGGCATGTGGTGCACATGTTGTTTTCGGCTGTGATAGGTAGCATATCGTCCAAAGTGTGTGGGATTAGCGGAGGAGCGTTCTCGAAGCTTCTCTCGAATACCATATTTTCGCCTGGTGCGCCACCTTTTACCTCATAAGTAGGCAAGGTTAGGTTTTCGTTAGTGTAATCCTCTCTAAATTTAGGACTTTGCGCAAGCTCTAAATTTGGTATATCTTCCTTTTTCTCGACAACCGGCGCTGGTGCGGCTGGCTCTTGTGGTGCAGCAGCTGGCGCTACCTCTGCCTTAGGCGCTTCTGCTTTTACTTCGTTAGTAGCAGCAGGTGCTGAGGCGGCTTGTGTTTGCGCTACTGGTTGGTTTGTATTTGAGCTCGCTTTGCCTTTTTCATCTTGGCAACCGCTCAAACCCAAACAACAAATTGTAGCTGCAACAAGGCTTAAAAAAGCAAATTTCTTTTTCATTTTTTTACTCCTAGTATGCTAAAATTTAACGCATCATCATCGCAAATTTGGACACATCTACCGCAACTTATGCACTCAGAATCGATTTTAAAACTCTCTTTTGAGACCATTTTTAACACCTGAACCTCAGGGCAAACGCTCTTGCATTTGTTGCATTTGGTGCATTTGTTTGCATTATGATAAATGCGAATTAAGCTAAATTTACTTGCTATCGCCCAAAATCCCCCTAGTGGGCATATATGGGAACATATTATTCTATTTCCTGCGAAAATTTCAAATATCACAATGATTGCGGCTATACTAAATGCGCTAACGCTAAGGCTAACGACCGCTCTTGTGAAAAATCCGACGAAATTTAGTATCTCAAAGGCTGCTATACTAAATAATCCGCTACAAAGTAGGACTAAAACTAACAAATAGTATCTAGCGTTTTTGCTGACGCTAAACATTTTGGTTTGGATATTGAAAACTTTTCTTATCCAAGCTGCCAAATCTGTTAGGATATTGATAGGACATACCCAACCGCAAAAAGCTCGTGGCGCAATCAAAGCGTAAAACACAAATATGATTAACGCGCCAACTATGCTAAGCGCACCTAGGCTAAAACTTGCCAAAAATAGTTGAAGCACGGCAAAAGGATCGCTTAAATTTATAACTCCAAAAAGCACTGACGAACTTAAATTTCCTTGCAAAATTTTAAATCCATAGCAGTTTCCAGCTATGAAAAGGCCAAGGATTAGGAATTGAACTAATCTTCTTAAAAGTGTGTATTTCATAGCTCGCCTCCGTTTAAGTAATCAATACCTTTTTTCAAATTTAAGTTGATTTGGCTATCAGCGTCTTTTAGCTTCGCGTCATCGCCTTCGATCCAACCTTTGACATAGTTGTCATTTACCTTGCCTAAAACCGAATTTCGTGGTAGCACCGTAATGGCTGCTTTTTCGGTTATACAGGCTTTCTCGCATTTTCCACACCCTGTGCAGTAATCGCTATCTACAACAGGTAGCAAAAACGCGTGTTTTTCTGTCCTTGTGTTGCGTTTGTATTCGATAAATAGTGCCTTATCCATGACAGGGCAGGCTCTATAACATGCATCGCATTGAATTCCAAAATATGCAACGCAGTTTTTCTGATCTACTACCGCAACGCCCATTTGTGCTTTGTTGATATTTAATTTGTCATTTTCGCTAACTTTTTGTTTATCTAACGCGCTAGTTGGGCACGCTACTGTGCAAGGGATATCCTGGCACATATAGCATGGAGTTAGTCTCGGCTGGAAAAACGGAGTTCCGTTTGGCACTCCGCTATCGCCAAATTCTGCTAGTTTTAGTGTATCAAATGGACATGCTTCGACACACAGCCCGCAACGAATACATTTGCTCATAAATTCTTTTTCATCAAGGGCACCTGGCGGTCTTAGACGGATTTTATCCTCTGCTCTGGCAAATTCACAAAATCCACTTCCGCCTGCTACAAGCAGTCCTAATAAACCTAAAACTTCGCGTCTTTCCATAATTATGCCTTATAAATTTTTACTGCGCATTTTTTATAGTCTGTCTCTTTTGAAAGAGGGCAGGTCGCGTCTAGACAAACTTTGTTGATAAATACATTTTCATCAAACCAAGGAACATAAACAAGACCCACAGGTGGAACATTTCTACCTCTGAAATCGACTCTTGCTTTTACTTTTCCTCTTCTTGATTCTACCCATACAATATCATTTTGAGCTATGCCCATTTTATCGCCGTCTGCTTTGTTCATAAAGCATAGAGCTTCTGGAACAGCGCGGTAAAGCTCAGGAACACGCATTGTCATAGAGCCTGAGTGCCAGTGTTCTAGGACGCGTCCTGTGCATAGCCAGAATGGATACTCTTCGCTTGGCATTTCGCATGGATCCATGTAAGGGCGGAAGAAAATTTTACCTTTGTTTTTAAATGAAGTTTTCTCATCGCCTGAGGTTGCGCTTTTCATATCGCCTGTCGGCAATGCGCCTTGGTTACCATAAAATGCGAAATCGCCGTCTGGATTAGCTTTTTTAGCGTAAGTGTCGTATTTGGTATTAAATCTCCATTGAGTCTCTTTACCATCGACAACTGGCCATCTGAGACCTCTAACTCTGTGATATGTATCAAAATCAGCTAAATCGTGTCCGTGTCCGTCGCCGAAAATTCTATACTCTTCGAATAGATATTTATGCACGAAGAATCCATAGCCTTTAAATACCTCTCCGTCGCTTCCTACGACATTTCTACTATCGCCGAAAACTTCGGTGCAGTCAAAGCCTGCGATGATTGGATCATCTGCTTTGTATTCAAGTGCGCGTTTGTTAGCGAACAATACATCAAATAGAGTATCTTCTGGATCGTAACCCATTTTTTTCGCTTCTTCTAAAACATCTGGCAAGGTTAGCTTATCATCGATTTTTCTCTCGCCCCAGAAATCTTTAATTTTAAAGCGTTTTGAGAATTCTAAAATTTGCCATGTATCGCTCATCGCTTCGCCTACTGGCAATACTTGTTGTCGCCAGTGTTGAGTTCTACGCTCAGCATTACCATAAGCTCCCCATTTCTCATAAATCATAGCAGTTGGTAAAATCAAATCCGCTACTTTTGCAGATACGCCCGGATATGGATCGCTTACTACGATGAAGTTATCCATTTCTCTTGCTGCTTTGATCCAGTGATTTGCATTTGCAGTATTATGCCATGGGTTATTTACATGAACCCAAGCAAATTTAACCGCGCCGTCTTCAATATCTCTCATTAGTTTTACATAAGGGAAGCCTGGGCGCGGGTTGATTGTGCCAGCAGGGATTTGCCATACTTTTTCAGTCATTTCTCTGTGTTTTGGATTTGCTACAACCATATCGGCTGGCAATCTGTGGCAGAAAGTTCCTACCTCGCGTGCAGTTCCGCAAGCGCTTGGTTGTCCTGTTAGTGAGAACGCGCCTTCGCCTGGTTTTGCTTGTTTGCCTAACAAGAAATGCACCATATAGCTTTGCTCATTTACCCAAGTTCCTCTTTGGTGTTGATTCATACCCATTGTCCAAAAGCTTACTACTTTTCTGCCTTTTTCGACATATAAATCAACTAAGCCTTGAAGTTTTTTCTTGAAAGTTTCTAAATCTTCGTTGTCATCGCCTTTGGCAAGTTTGGCAACGAAATCTAGTGTATAAGGCTCTAAGGCTTTTTTGAAATCTTCAAAACCGATTAGCCAGTGAGCGTCGGCTTTGCCATTGCTTTTATTTTCTAGCGTGTCGCCAGCTTTCATACCAAGGTATGATAGTGTTACGCCTTCGTTTTCGCTAAGAACTTTTGATAGCTCTTTTTCTACTGTATCGACCTCTTTTGGATCAAATTTAGGGTGTTTTGGATTTGGTCTCATACCGTAACCGATATCAACTGGACCTGTTGCAAACACGCAGTGCTCTTTGACAAATTTCTCATCAAACGCTTCTGGGTGGTTATAGACAATCTCGTGAGCGATCAAATTCCAAATCGCAAGGTCAGTATGAGGTTTGAAAATAATCTCAATATCAGCTATGCTTGAAGTTCTGCTTGAAAAAGTTGATAAATTTACAACTTTGTATTTATCAGGATTTTTAAGTTTAGCGTCATTTACGCGAGACCAAAGCACTGGGTGCATTTCGGCCATATTCGCGCCCCAGCAAACAACTGTATCAGTTAGCTCGATATCATCGAAGCAGCCTGACGGCTCATCTATACCAAATGTTTGCATAAACGCAACAACCGCACTTGCCATACAATGGCGAGCATTCGGGTCGATATTGTGAGATCTAAAACCTGCTTTGATAAGTTTGACAGCAGCGACACCTTCCATGATAGTGTATTGACCGCTACCAAATACAGCTAGGCCGCTTGGACCTTTTTCCTCGTAAGCTTTTCTGAATTGCGCTTCCATGACATCAAAAGCTTTTTTCCAGCTAACTTCGCCGAATTTACCTTTTTTGTCAAATTCGCCTTTTTCGTTCATACGCAAAAGAGGTTTTGTGATACGGTCCTCGCCATACATAATCTTAGCATTAAAATAACCTTTAATGCAGTTAAGACCACGATTTACAGGGCATAGTGGATCGCCTTTTACAGCTACGATTTTTCCGCCTTTTGTGGCAACCATAATACCACAACCAGTTCCGCAAAAACGACAAGCCGCTTTGTCCCAGCGCCAGTCTTTTTCGCCGTCAGCGGCACTAGCTAGGCTTGGGGCAGAAATTCCAGCGGCACTACACGCAGCAGCAGCTGCTGAACTTTTGATAAATTCTCGTCTGTCCATAGAATTATCCTTTCTTTCAAAGAAATTTGTGAAACACAAGGCAAATTATAACAAATTATTAATCAATTTTATTGATTTAAATCAATAAAATTTGCAATAAATCCCCAAATTTCTAATATGTATAAAATTATAATTTTTAAATTTAAATAAATTTAACACGATTTTGCGCTAATAATCGAATTTCTACAAATTTTGTATTGATATAGAATATTAATGTATGTGGATAAAATTAAAATTTGATATTTTGGAAATTTGGGCGGAAATTTGAGCTAGCAAGCTAGCTCAAATTTTATTTATTCGACTTCTGCGTCGATGACATCATCGTCTTTTTTAGCGTTGTTTGAATTTGCGCCTTGGTTTTGGTTCGCACTAGCTGCTTTGTAAAGATCCTCAGCTGCCTTGCTTAGGGCATTTACCTTAGCGTCAATTTGATCTTTTGTGGCGTTTTCGTTTTTGAGAACTTCTTTTAGATCATTTAGTGCGCTTTCGATGTTTGCTCTTAGCTCGCCTGGGACTTTTTCGCCCATTTCAGCAAGTGATTTTTCTGTTTGGTGAGCGATAGCGTCAGCGTGATTTCTAGCATCTACGCTTTCTTTGCGCTTTTTGTCCTCTTCTTTGTGAAGTTCAGCGTCTTTTACCATTTTGTCGATTTCCTCGTCGCTTAGACCGCTCGAACCAGTAATGCGAATATCAGTTGCCTTGCCTGTGGCTTTGTCTTTTGCGGTAACTGTTAAAATTCCGTTTGCGTCGATGTTAAACTCAACCTCGATTTGAGGCACACCGCGAGGGGCTGGCATAATGCCTTCTAGGTTGAAATTTCCTAGTGATTTGTTATCTCTGGCAAATTCTCTCTCACCTTGCAAGACATTGATCGTAACGGCTGTTTGATTATCCTCAGCAGTCGAGAAGACCTGTGATTTTTTGGTTGGGATTGTAGTGCCTTTGTCGATGATTTTAGTCATTACATTGCCAAGCGTTTCGATACCAAGGCTAAGTGGCGTAACATCAAGCAAAAGCACATCTTTTACATCGCCTTTGATAACAGCACCTTGCACACTTGCGCCGATTGCGACGACTTCGTCAGGATTGACGCTTTTATTTAGTTCTTTGCCAAATGCTTTTTTGACCTCTTCTTGCACAAGTGGCACACGAGTCGAGCCACCGACCATGACGACCTCTTTGACATCGCTCATACCAAGACCTGCTTCGCTAACTACGCGTTTTAGAGTATCGATTGTTTCATCGACTAGATTATCAATCATGCTCTCAAATTTAGCCCTAGTTATGGTTTTCATAAGGTGTTTTGGACCTGTGGCATCAGCTGTGATAAATGGTAAATTTACAGTTGTTTCCATTGCGCTTGAAAGTTCTTTTTTAGCGTTTTCAGCAGCTTCTTTTAGGCGTTGCATTGCCATAACATCATTTTTAAGGTCGATTCCGTTTTCTGCTTGGAATTCGCTTGCTAAAAAGTCGATTACTTTGTTGTCAAAATCATCGCCACCAAGGAAGGCATTTCCGCCAGTTGCTAGCACTTCGACCACGCTATCGCCGGTTTCTAGCACGGTAACATCAAATGTTCCGCCACCCAAATCATAAACTACGATTTTTTCGGCTTCTTTTTTGTCTAATCCATACGCCAAAGCTGCCGCAGTTGGCTCATTTACGATACGAAGGACATTTAGCCCTGCGATTGTGCCGGCTTCTTTTGTCGCTTTTCTTTGGCTATCGTTGAAATACGCAGGCACAGTGATGACCGCATCGACCACAGGCTCGCCCAAGAAGGCCTCTGCGTCCTCTTTTAGCTTGATTAAAACTTTTGCTGAAATTTCTTGTGGGGTATAGACTTTGCCCGCGATTTCGACCGCGCACGCGCCGTTGCGATCTACGATTTTATACGGAAGGCGTTTTTTGGCCTCTTGCGCGTTTTTTTCGTTCATCATCAAACCCATAATTCTTTTGATTGAATAAATCGTTTTTTCAGGGTTTGTTACGGCTTGGCGTTTGGCGCTGTCGCCGACTAAAACTTCGCCTTTGTCGGTAAATGCGACAACTGAGGGAGTTGTGTTTTTGCCCTCTTTGTTTGGTATGATTTTGCTCTCGCCTCGTTCAAAGATGCTAACGCAAGAGTTGGTTGTGCCTAAATCAATTCCAATTACTTTTCCCATGTTTTATCCTTTTTATTAAATTTTGTTTTCTTTGAAATTTGTAAATTTGCGGATTTACTTCGCCAAAATAACCATTACAGGGCGCAAAATTCGCTCTTTGTAAAGGTAACCTTTTTGCAAAACTTGGACTATGTCGTTTGTTTTGGCTCCCTCTTTTTCTACGAGTTGGATTGGGTAAAATTTACCGCTTTCACTCTCGTAGCCACTTTCGGTCGAAATCGGCGTAATGCCGTATTTTTCAAATGTGCTTAAAAACAAATTTATGCATTGCTTCACGCCTTCTTCAATTTTATCGGCTAGTTCGTTGCCCTCAATGTCGATTTTAGCGGCTTCTTCGAGTGCGTCGATTATCGGCAAGAGATCTTTTGCAAATTTTTCCGCCGCATACTCCACGGCTGTGGTTTTTTCGCGCTCCAAACGCTTTTTGATATTGTCGAAATCAGCACTAGCGCGGTAAAATTTATCCGTAATCTCGCTAAGTTCGTTTTGTAGCTTAGTGATTTCATCATCTTGCGCGCTTTCGCACTCACACTCGCTTTGTATCTCTTCGCTAAATTCATCGCCGTCGTCCGCTAGCGGGCTTTGGCAGCCGCAACCAGCGCCGCAGTTTTTGTGCTCTTTTTCCTCAAATTCACCTGCTGAATTTTGCGTTTTTTCGTCAAATTCTTGGCTCATGCTACTCCTTTACTAAATTTAAAAAATTTTTCATAATCCTCATAAACACTTCCAGCGCAAATCATTGTAGCGTCCTTGTTTTCGAATTTTACTGGGCATTTTATCCCCATAAAACCAGGCTCGAAATAGGGCGCAAAGATTAAATTTTTGTCAAAATTCACGGCGATTGAGGGGTTTAGCAAAATTTTAAATCTCTCATCTTTGAAAATTTTATACGCCATGACTTCGTTTGCGATAAACTCGATTTTTGAGTTTTTCAGCTCTCGGATTTTAGTGTTTAACTCCCTAAGACCGATTTGCATAGAGGCGACTTCCAAATCTTTGAGCGAAATTCCGATTAAATTCGACAAAAGCTCGAAAATTCTGCTATCAAATTTCAAAATAATCTCATCTTTGTCGAAAACCAAAATCATAAAACGCTCATCGTGCTTTATGACCTCGGTCAAACACTCGCTTTCTGCGCTAAAAATCATACAATAAATATCAAAATCCTCTAAGATTGCTTCTAACTCATCGCCGTCTCTTAGCGATAAAATCTCGCTAAAATCGAGCTTAGCGCGCCAGTAATCTTGCATGGTAGCTACTGTGGGGATACGCCCGCCACTGACATGAAGCTGCGTGATAGCGCCCTCGTCGCTGAGTTTTTTGAAATACACCCTAATCGTCGAGGCTGGTATAGCGACCTCCATGCGCCCGCCTAACTGCGACGAGCCAATCGGAGCGTTGAGGTCCAAATAGGCTTCGATGATAGAATCAAGTATCAAATCACGCTTGTTTGTTTTCATTTATTAGCACTCTTTCGTTTTGATTGCTAATATTATACAACATTGAGTGGCAAAATGTCAAGGTTTTTTAAAAATTTTAGCACTTTACTTGTTTGTTTGCTAAATTTTGAAATTTCAAAATTTTGTTTTGGGTGCAAAAATCGGCGGTTTCATAGCTAAATTTCCCCCTTAAAATTCTTGGAAATTTTGTAAAATTTTATGTTTGTTTTATGAGAAATTCTGTATAATTCACACGATATAACGCAAAAATTTACTAATTTTGCTTATAAACAATACAAAATTTAGATAAACTATACAGATTAATGTATAATTAATCCTAAAACTTGTATAATTTTGGCATGTTAGAAACGAGCGATATATTCAATATTTTGCATAATGCCGTCGAGGCAAAAAATATGGGCAAAAAGATTTCTCACGCTGTAATGGCGAAAAAGCTTGGCGTGTCGATGAGGACATACCAGGATTGGCGCCTTGGCACGACCAAACCGCAGGCAGCGACCGCGATTTGCCAAATGCTGTGTGAGCTCGATAGCGACGAGGCTTCTTTTGTGCTACATAAAATAAAAAAATTATTAGGAGACTAATATGTATAAGATTACATTGCAAGAAAAAATGGATTTACAAAGTGTATTTTGCGCAATTTATGTAAAAAAAGAGTCAAAATTTAGCGCATTTTATCGCGCGTTTTTTAGACGAATTTTGGCTAGATAATTTTGCTGAATTTAATAAAATTTGCAATCATTGATAGTTTTTTAGCTATCGATGATGCTTTTGTGTTTGAATTTGATTTTTGTAAATTTAAATCTAACGCATTGGGTTTAAATTTTTTAATTTTATAGCCGTAAAAATCGCAATTAAAAGTAATAATATTCCTAAAAGTGTGGTTATCTTGCGTTCTAAAATCCATGTGTTTAAATGTCCGAATAAATATATTGTTTCGCCATTGCAATATTCCATTTTTAAAATCGTGCTATTGTAATATTCTATAAATATACACTTCTTTTCATAATAAGCAATCTTCAATAAATCACTTAAATTTGCCCTTTTAAGACCATTTTCTCCATTATTAAAACTATCTACAAAATCGTTTCTAAAAAATAATTATCTATTTTTACTCTGCAAAATGCCGAGTGTTTAAAACCTGCTGGATAACATTTTAACTCTGTTATTATTCCAGCAACAGCCATTTTTTCATTTTCATTTGGAACATTATTATACGCCATTAAAAAGCACACTGGCGATAAAAGTGCCGACATTAAAAGCACAATTCCTAAAAAAATATGATTATTTTTAAAAGCAAATTTGATTAAATTATTAAATTTATCCACATAGTAAATCGGATTTTTAAATTTCATATTTTTCCTTATTTTTTTATTATTGCAAAAATTTATAAAACAAAATTTAAAGTAACTCCTAGTAATCAAATTTGCGAATTTTAAAATTTATATTATATAAAAAAATCAAGCTTTATGATGAAATTTAGGTATTGATTAGGATTTTGACCCGTCAAGAGAGTTAGCGACGGGTCAAATTTAAAGTTAAAATAAAATTAAAAAGCTAAATTATGCTTTTTCGCCTTCTTTTGCGATTTGCTCTTTTAATGCGCGTTTTAGAACCTTGCCAGTGGCGTTGCGTGGTAGATCTGGCACGAAATGCACGACCTTTGGAATTTTGTAGTTTGCTAGGTGATTTTTCAGATAAGTTTTGATTTCGCGTTCGCTTAATTTTTGATTTTCTTTGAGTTGCACGAAAGCTACGACCTCCTCATCTGCGTATTCATCTCTGATACCCACGACCGCACAGGCTTCGACTTGTGGCATTTTGTAGATGATTTCCTCGACTTCGCGCGGATAGACATTTATGCCTTTGGCGATGATGATATCTTTGATACGATCGACGATATAGATAAATCCCTCATCGTCCATATACGCAAGATCCCCTGTGCGAATCCAGCCGTTTGTCAGCGTCTCTTCTGGCGGGATATTTAGGTAGCCTTCCATGACGCAATCCCCGCGCACGATAATCTCGCCGATCTCGCCACGAGCGACTTCCATGGTTTCATCATTTACGATTTTGACCTCGTATCCATCAAGCGGGGTGCCTACGCTTAGGATTTTTTGTTTATCGTAGTAGTTCAGTGATACGATAGGCGAACACTCGCTAAGTCCATAACCCTCGATAAGGTGGGCTTTTGGGAATTTTTTGTAAAATTCGTCGATTGTTTGTTGCGCAAGAGGGGCTGCACCTGACATAAATACTCTAAGCTTATTAAACCATCTGAATTTCCAGCCAAGTTTCGCCTTGCCTAGCATTGTATAAACAGACGGGATTCCCAAAAATACCGTTGCTTTGCGTTTTAGGGCGGTATTTAGGACATTTGTGATAGGGAAAACTGATTTTAGAGCGATTATGCTCGCGCCGTTATATAGCGATAAAATCAGCGTCGCAGTCAGCGTGAAGCTATGAAACATCGGTAAAAATACCAAAAATCTATCCTTGCCACTCACATTGTAGCGAGGAGTGGCTTTATCGGCGTTTGAGAGTATATTTTTGTAGCGAATCATAGCGCCTTTTGGTCTGCCTGTCGTGCCTGAGGTATAGACGATATGGCTTAGATCGTTTTCGGTCGGAGATTTTGCGATTTCTAGCTTGGTTTTACAGGCTAGCACAGTATCAAAGCTGACATTGTGTTCGCTAAGTGCGCCTTGTGTTTGCGCGTTTGGAAGGGCTGAGTTTGGGGTTGGTTCATCGCTTTTGCCCTTGACCCAAATTATGCGTCTGATATCTGGTGCGCTAATGCTTTTAAGCTCCTTGCTAAGGGCGGTCGAAGCGAAAATTATGCGAGAGCGCGAATTGTCTAAAATATACTCAATTTCCTCGTTTTTAAGGAAGGTATTCATAGGCACAGCGACCGCGCCGATTGAGGTAATACCTAGAAAAATGGTGAAAAACTCATAGCCGTTTTGCACATACATAGCCACTCTATCGCCGAAGCGAATTCCGCTATTTTGCAAATACGCGCCAATCGCATCGACTTTGGCTTTAAGCTCTGCGTAGCTAATCTCCATATCTTCGTCATAAATTGCTATATGGCGAGATTTTTCGCTCGCATAGAAACTTAAATTTTGGTATAGATTTTCGAATTTATATGTCATGTTTTACCTTTGTGTGGTTTGGTTTCCCGCGAATTTTATCAAAATTTATATAAATTTAGTTAAATTAAATCAAAAATTTAAGAAAAGATAAATTTAGACGCACAAACGGCGTCTAAATTCGGTTATTTTTTATCTTTTGGCTTACCTGTGCCTAGTTTTACCTGTTTTTCGGCTTTTTGCGCTTTTTTTAGGGTTTCTAGTTTTTCCAAGCCCTCGTTTCTAAGGCTATTTTCCATAAGCATGATTTCTTCTGTGCCGGTTCTGACCAAATCCACATCGACTTTAAATTCGCTAGGATCGATTTTTTCATCATAATCAATTCTAGCTAAAATGCAGCGAAACGCATTTAATCTTGCGGCTTTTTTGTCATTACTATCTAGCACGATCCATGGCGCGATATCGGTGTTTGAGGCTAGTAGCATTGAATATTTTGCCAAAGTGTATTGCTCCCAAAGCTCTTGTGATTTGGCATCTACTGGGGAGAGTTTGTATTGTTTAAGAGGGTCTGTGCGACGCGCCTCGAAGCGTTTTTGTTGCTCCTCTTTTGAAACTGAGAAATAAAATTTGAACAAAATAATGCCAGAATTCGCTAGCATTTCCTCGAATTTCGGCACTTGGCGCAAAAATTCTTTGTGTTCAGCATCGGTGCAAAATCCCATTACAGGCTCGACCATAGCGCGGTTATACCAGCTTCTATCAAAAATCACGATTTCGCCCGCACTTGGCAAATGCGCGACATAGCGTTGGAAATACCATTGTGTTTTTTCGACATTGCTTGGCTTTTCGAGTGCGACTATACGGCAACCGCGTGGGTTTAGGTGCTCGGTTAGGCGTTTGATTGTGCCGCCTTTGCCCGCTGCGTCGCGACCTTCCATGATGATTAGGACTTTTAGCCCTTTATCTTTGACATAGCGTTGAAGTTTGAGTAACTCGATTTGAAATTTTACAAGCTCGCTCTCGTAAAATTCTTTGTTCATTTTTTTGATTTTTTTGCCCTCGTATGCGATTTGTTTGAGTTGTGTATCGCTTGTTTGTTCAGCCATTTTGTTCTCCTTTTTTGAAAATAAAACTTAAATTATACATTTAAAAGAATTAAAATTTAATATGTTTTTGATAATATTACGAAAAAATTTTAAGGCAAATAATGAGAATTTTATCTTTTCTTTTTTTATTTTTTATTACGCTTTTTGGCGAAGTAATCGCGCCAAATGAGGCCTTCATCGTCGATACAAACACAAGCGAAAGCGAAATTAGCTTAAATTTTCGCGTCGCAGATGAGATTTATATTTACAAAGATGAGATAAAAATTTTCATTGATAGCGCAGAAGTTAGCACACTTTTAAATTTACCAGAGCCAAAAGAGTATAAAAATCATCAAATTTATGACGGAAATTTCAGCATTGCCCTGCCTATGGGGCTAGTGCTTGCAAACGCAAAAGATAGCAAAAATTTTCAAATTTTAGTGAAATTTCTTGGTTGCACTGTGGGTGGGTTTTGCTACGAGCCACAAAACAGAGGCTTTGCGCTAAATAAAAGTGGCAAGAGCTATGAAATTTCGGCTGTGCAAAATGCAGGCGCAGGTATTTCGGGGCAAAATTTAGAACAAAATTTAGAGCAAAATTCAGGGAATTTTGGCTCAAATTTAAGCCAATCGCAAATTTTAGAAATTTTTGAAAACAAAAGCTTTTTTATGACCTTGATTTTATTCTTTGGTTTTGGCGTTTTGCTCTCCCTGACACCTTGCATTTATCCGCTCATACCGATACTCTCGTCGATTATCGTGGCTAAAACAGCTAGCAAGCCAAGCGTGAAATTAAGCCTGATTGTAAGCGTGATTTATGTGCTTGGCATGGCGAGTTCGTATGCGGTTTTGGGCGCTGGGGTGGCGGTTTTGGGCGAAAATTTGCAAGGTATTTTGCAAAATAAAATCGCCCTAATCATCACGGCTGCCATTTTTGTAGCTTTGGCGTTTTCGCTTTTTGGGCTTTATGAGATTAGGCTTCCTAGTGGGTTGCAAAATTTCCTAAGTGCCAAAAGCGACGCGAGAAGCGGATTTGTGGGTGTGTTTTTAATGGGGGCGATTTCATCACTTATGGTTAGCCCTTGCATTTCTGCTCCGCTAAGTGCTGCGCTAATATACATCGCAAATAGCGCAAACATCGCCCTTGGAGCTAGCGCGCTTTTTGCCTTGGGGCTTGGAAGCGGGGTTTTGCTCGTAATAATCGGGCTTGGAGGCGCGCTGCCGCGTCCAGGCGAGTGGATGGAAGTGGTGCCAAAAATCTTTGGATTTTTGCTTTTGTTTATGGCGGTTTGGATAGTGCGCTTCATAATCGGCGAAAATTTAGCACTGCTATTTTACGCGATTTTGTGCGCTTTAATGGCTGGGGTTTTGGGATTGTTTGATGCGCGCGCAAACGCACTAAAACGCGCACTCGCGCTTTTAACGCTAGTTTATAGCGTGCTTTTGCTAATCGGATTTGCAAGCGGGGCGAGGGATTTTACTAAGCCACTTAGCGAAATTTCGGCACAAAAGGGCGTAGCTACGCAAAAAGGCGATATGACGCAAAGCGCGAAAAATGGGGAAAATTTTATTTTCGTGCGAGATTTGGGCGAGTTATGCGAGGTGATTAAAGGCTCGCAAAAGCCCGTGATTGTGGATTTTTGGGCGCAGTGGTGCAAAAACTGCGAAGAGAGTGAAGCGGCGTTTGGCGATGAGAGTTTGGCTGAGATTTTGTCAAATTTCACGCTTGTTAAGGTTGATTTGACCCAAAACAGCCCCCAAATGAGCGAGATTAAAAAAGAATTTGGCATTATGGGACCGCCTGCGATTTTGTTTTTTAAAAACGGCAGTGAGCTAGAAAACCTGCGCCAAATCGGCGCTGTAAATTTAGAGAATTTATCGCATATTTTATCTCAAATTTGAAAATTTACTAATTTATTTGCTTTAATGCCAACGATTTTTCATCGCAAGAGGCTGTTATTTAGATAATCTATGAACTGCAAAACCACAGACGCTGAATTTACAAAAATTAGTATTTGATTTTTTTAATTTGATGTAAAATAACGCTAAGAAAAGTAAAAGTCACAGCAAAAAAGTGGCGTAAATTTGAAATTTAAAGGAAAATTATGAAACACAAAATTTTAATTTTATTATTTTTGATTTTTGGTTTAAATACTGCTCTGTTTGGGGAAAATTCAGATGAAATTTCAAATAAAAATTCAAAATATTTTTATGAATTTCACGAAGCTATACAAAATAAAAATTATCAAAAAATGCAAGAAATTTTAAAAATAAAACCAAATTTAATAAATTTAAAAGATAAAAGTGGCGCGAATTTACTACTAAAAAATGTGCTTGAAACAGACGCTTGTGATAACGAAATGGCAAATTTTCTGCTAAAAAATAGTTTAGAGGTTACCGTGCCGATACAGCTTGTAGAATTAGAATTTTGTGTTTTAACGCAAACGGCTTCAACCGAGTTAAAATATGAAAATACAAATAATATTTTTAGGCTAGGGCTTACACCAGACATAATGAAAAACTATTTGAAATTACATGGTGTAAATAGTGATTATTTAGCTAATTATCTCCATGATGACGAAGAATTATTTTTACTATTTTTAGAAAATAATTACTTTGAATTCGGTGAAAATTTCGACGAAATAAAGAATTTGGCATTTGATATTATTAGATTTGTTGAGCAATCAAGTGGCGGCAAGTATCACAAAGACAAACCAATTCCAAACGAAATTTTAGAATTTGTCAAATCTGAAAAATACGCCAAATTTCGCGACAACAAATTAAAAATAATGAATAAAATTTTAGACAAAAAGCCATTAAATGAGCTGAATAAAGGAAATAAATTTTGGCTTGAATTGCTTTATAAAATCACAAACGATGAAAAAATAAAAGAAATTTTAAATTAAGAAAGGATACAAAATGGCAGACAAAAACGATTATGACGAGGGAAGAGAGGCTGGGCGCTGGCTTGGTTATAGAAAAGCGGGCAAAAAAAGTGGCGTAAATTTGAAATTTAAAGGAAAATTATGAAACACAAAATTTTAATTTTATTATTTTTGATTTTTGGTTTAAATACTATTCTGTTTGGGGAAAATTTGGATAATAATTTTAGTAAAAAAATCGAAAATTTAATTTTGAATTCTAGTTATTATGAAATCGTAGATTATTTTTCTAAAAACAAAGGAAATTTAAATTTAAATCATGAATTTTACGATAAAGATAGTATTCAATCTGAAATTTTATCTTATTTAAACTTTCGCTTTTTAAACGATAGTAATACGACTGAAAATAAAAAAATTTATGATTTTTTTATTGGTGCTGGACTAAATATTAACTCAAATTTTAGAGTAATAAAAAACGAAAAAGAACATTTTGTTTCAAATCTGATGAGTATATTATCTGGCTTTAAAAATGAAAAAAGACAAGTTGAACTCATTGATTATCTAATGTCAAAAGGGCTTGATATCAAAGCTCCGTGTTATTTCGACAATGAACGAGTAAATTTATATGCACCAGTCGTAGTGATAAGTGAAAATTTAACTCCAAAACTTCTAGAAATATTTGCAAAAAATAAAGTAAAACCACATAAAGCACTAGAATTACTTGCAAATTTATTGGTTGAAAAGAAAATGAATACTTTTATGCAAAACAAAGATATGTCTGGCTTTAAACACTTTTTAAAAAGCAAAAATTACCAACTTACAAGAGAAAAATACAAGGAATATATTCAAATAATTTTTCAAAATTATTCTATTGAGGATTTTGATGAGCAAGAATTGGCATTTATAATGAGTGTGTTTGTGGGTGCGGATGATACTGAATTTATAAAATTCGTAGCGGATGCTGGGCTTATAAAAAATGAAAAACTTCGCACAAAATATTTAAATAGCGCAAAAAATAATGGCGTAAGTCAAGAAACAATAAAAATTTTAGAAGGAGAATAAAATGGGAAAAATGTATGATGTAGAGGAAAATGAAAAGCTTTTCAAAAAAGCAAAACAAACAGCTGACTTTGCAGAAAAATTTAGCAAAAATCCTGCCGCTAAACTCCCACAGATTGCTTCAAAACTGCGTTTTATCGCAATAACAGATTAAAGAAAAATGAAATTTTTATGATTTCTACCGATGAATTATCTTTTTTTTGCAATGAGAATTGTAAAAATTATTTGCACAATCAATGGAATTTGCGCTAAAATTTAGCGAAATTTAAAGGATTAAAATGCAAAAAACTCTTGCTTTGGCATTTCTTGGATTTTTACCACTTTTATGGTTGATTTCGCTTTGTTTTGTGGTTTTTTATATCATAAAATTTGCGCGCACGCCGAATTTTGGCGACCAAAGAGCGTATTACAAAAGGCGAATAAAAAGTGCGCTTTGCATTTTTGCGATAATTTTGCCGATTTTGTTTTGTTTAGTTTATATTTTTTCGATTTTTATTTATTAACCAAAGCTTTAAAATTTTACTTTAAAATGGCTGTTTTATAAGCAAAATTTGGCTAAAATCATTAGCTTTTAAATTTACAAATTATGGGAAAATTTATGATAAAAATTATTTTTTTAGATGTCGATGGTTCGCTCACTGACGGCGCGCTGTATCACGCAGAGAGTGGCGAGACGATGAAGAGATTCGATGTCAAAGACGGCTTTGGGATCCAAGAGTGGCAAAGGTGCGGTCTTTACGCTGCCATAATCACAGGCAAAAGCTCGCAAATCGTGGCAAATAGGGCAAAAGAGCTTAAAATTCCTTTTGTTTTCCAGGGCGAAAAGGACAAATTCGGCAGAGCTAGCGAAATACTTGCGGAGCTCGGGCTCGATTTTAGCGAGGCTGCGGCGATTGGCGATGATTTAAACGACGCGAAACTGCTAAACGCTGTTGGCATGAGTTTTAAGCCAAGCGACGCGCTAAATTCGCTAAGGGCCCATTATACGCTAAATGCGCGTGGCGGGCACGGAGCGGTGCGCGAGATGATTGAAATTTTGGTCGATAAAAACAATATGCGAGAGATTTGGAACTCTAAATGGTTATAAAAATTTTCTATGTCGTAATCGCGATTTTTAGCGTCGCTATGGTATTTTTGAGCGTGCAAACTCCGTATTTTGAGGAGATGTTTAAGGAAAATTTAAATGTCTCAAATCTCGAAATGCAAGGCGTGAGAGATTATCAAGTGGGCGAGAAAATCACTGGCGAATTTAGAGCCAAAAACGGGATTCGCTACAAAGACCGCGATGAATTTTACGAATTTGACGCTGTGATTTTAGATGATATAAATCACACGATTAGCTCAAATTTAGCCGTTAAAAAGGGCAACGATATCAAATTTAGCGGTTCTGCGCATTACCGCAACAGCGACGAAATAGATTATAAATCCGAGCAAATCACCTACAATCTCAAAAACAAAATCGTTCGCTCAGATGTGCCATACACCCTCACTCAGGGCGAAAACAAAGTAACTGGTGAAAAAATCAGTTACGATACAAAAAATAAAAAAACAAACTCAAAAGGAATTCACGCATGGTATTACACGCAGGACAAAAATTCATCAAATTAGCGATTTTTTCATCACTTTTGGCTTGTATGAGCGCATTTGGCGCACCTGAGCTAGTCGAGGTTACGGCGGATAATTTTTTCGCTGACGAGGTCAAACAAATCAGCACCCTAACCGGCAATGTAAAGATAAAAAAAGGCTCTTATGATACGCTGACTTCGGATAAGGTTACGATTTATTTCGACGCCAAAAAGCAACCCACAAAATATGTCGCCACAGGAAATGCGAAATTTAAGGTGCTAGTAAATGACAAACACTACGACGGACAGGGCGCAGTGCTGACATACACGCCGGGAGTTGAGACATACACGCTCGAAGGAAACGCGCATTTGCACGAAACTGAGACCAAAAAAGAGGTCTTTGGCGAGCAGATTGTGGTCAATCGCACCAAAGGCACCTACGAGGTCAAATCTGCGCCAAATGGCGGTGCTGGCAAAAAGCCTGTGAGATTAATCTTTCAAGTAGAAGATCAGCAAAAATGATAAACATAAACGACGCGAAATTTATAACTTCCGCCGCAGGGATTGCCGATAGCCCAGAGTTTGCGATGAGCGAGGTGGCGTTTTTGGGGCGCTCAAATGTGGGCAAATCCAGCCTGATAAACGCTCTAACTCAGCGCAAGGGGCTAGCCAAATCAAGCTCGACGCCGGGCAAGACGCAACTTGTGAATTATTTCGAGGTAAAATTTGGGCAAAAATTTAGCGAAAATGAAAAATTTGATGAAGCTTTGGCAAATTTAGGCGAGAATTTTTCGCTTATGTTTGTGGATTTGCCGGGTTTTGGATACGCAAAAGTGTCGAAAAAAATGCACTATATCTGGCAGAAAAATTTGGACGAATTTATCAAAAACCGCCCAAATATCAAGCTTTTTGTCCATTTGATAGATTCACGCCAATTCGATTTGGATATTGATAGAAATTTGCGCGAGTATGTGGAGAGCTTTTTGCGGGGCGATCAGCAAATTTTGCGCCTTTACACGAAAGCTGACAAACTAAATCAAGCTGGGCGCGCAAAATTGCTTAAAAGCGATCCTGGCGCACTTTTTGTCTCGACGCTAAAAGGTTCTGGCATAGCCAAAGCGCGCGAATTAATCATAAAAAAGGCGTTTGGACTATGATAGTGCTAGAAAAACCGCGTCTGTGCGACATAGGCGCAATGCAAGAAATGATAAAAGCCGAAGTCGAAAGCGGTGTGATTTTGCCTAGAAGCGACGATGAGATCGCCACATATATTCGCTCATACACGCTAGCGTATGTCTGCGATGAGGCGTGCGCCAAGCCAGAAAACACTGAACCGAAATTTGATAGTGCAAATTTAGGGGCAAATTCTAGTGAAATTTCAAATCAAAATTCCCAAATTTGCGCCTCTTACACGCAGTATTTCGCCCAAAAACCACAAAACGCCGAGCTTGCAGGATATGCGTCTTTGAAAATTTTCAATGCAGATCTTGCAGAAATTCGCTCTTTTGTCGTTTCGCCGAAATTTCGCAGGCGAGGAATCGGCTCAAAAATCGTCAAAGCTTTATTAGACGAGGCGAAATTTTATGGCTTAAAAAATGTCTTTGCGCTAACTTATCAAAAGCATTTTTTCGAGCAAAACGGCTTTAAAGAAATCAGCAAAGACGAGCTTCCAGCCCAAAAAATTTGGGCAGATTGTATATCTTGCAAAAAGTTTCCAGTATGCAACGAAGTCGCGGTAATTTATACCTTATAGTCGATTTTGCCCTGAGTTTTGGCGTCGCGTTTTATCTGCTTTTAAGCGTGATGTATCGGGGACTGCCACCGCTTTTGGGGTTTTTTTTTGTGACTTTGGTGGTGCTGAAATTCGAGCATGAAAACAAATTTAAAAAATACAATTTCACTTACTATTTTGCGATTTTTTATCTATTTTGCGCCGAGCAAATTTACGGATTTAACCTATTTAGCATTGCGCTAGCTTACATTATTTTTTACACTTTTATCTACGAATTTAGCCTGCGAAATATCAAATTCCGCAACTTTTTGCTAGCTTTGTATGTGTTAATCGCTTATGCACTGATTTTGGGGGTAAATGGCGCGATTTCGTATATCAAAAAAGCTGACGCTATGAGTGTGGGAAGCGAGTATTTAAGCTATATCGTGGTCGATATTTTGCTTAGTTTGCTCTTTTTTAAGGGGCGATTTGTATGAGATTAAAATTCGTCTTTTTCTTTGTTTTGGCGTTTTTTACCATGCTTTTGGTTAGGGTGTATTATCTAGCTATCAAATCAAACGAATTTTACGAGCAAATCGCCAAAAACAATGTCGTCTCGACCGAGTATATCCCGCCTGTGAGGGGGCAGATACTAGACGCCAAAAACCGCCCACTAGCGATTAATAATATCGGATTTTCGCTTTTGATTGCGCCACATTTAAAAGATAGCGCGCTGGACGCTGAGCTAGCAAATATCAGCAAATATTTCGCGGATTTAAACACCACGCAAATGCGCAAAATTTACAAGGACGAAAACTCGGTTTATAACCAAAATTTTATCGAAGTCGTTAAATTTTTGGATTACAATGAAACAATCACGCATTTTGCGAATTTGAATCTGCACGAAAATATCCGTGTCGAGCCTGCTTCGCAACGCTACTATCCGCATAATCATCTCGCCTCACATATCATCGGCTATGTCGGACGCGCGAATAAAAAAGATATCAAATCTAACCCTCTCTCGGCCCTTACTGGATATAACGGCAGAAGCGGCGTGGAGGGGTATTATAATGAAATTTTACAGGGCAAAAGGGGCGAGCGCAAGACTAAGGTAACTGCGCTAAATGAGGTTGTCGAGGAGATTTCATACGAGGAGCCAAGCAGTAGCGAGATTTCGCTGACGATTGATTTGGAATTCCAAAAATATTTAGAAGAAATTTTCAAAGACAAAGACGGCGTGGCGATCGTGATTGATCTCAAAGACGGCGCAATACTGGGTGCTGGAAGCTTCCCTGAGTATAATCTAAACACCTTTGTGGGCGGAATTTCGCAAGCACAGTGGGACGAGCTAATCAAAGATCCGCGCCACCCATTTACAAACAAGCTCGTAAATGGCCTCTATCCGCCAGGCTCGGTAATCAAAATGGCTGTTGGAATGAGTTTTTTAAACAGTGGCAAGATAAATGAGAATTGGAGCGCGTTTTGCGGTGGTGCGATTGAGCTTGGAGGGCGCAGATTTAGGTGTTGGAGTAGTGGAGGGCACGGCAGAGTGAGCCTAGTGCAGGCTATCAAAAGTAGCTGTGATATATATTTTTACGAAGGTTCGCTGATCGTGGGGATTGATTATATGTCGGCTTACCTTAACCGCATGGGATATGGCGTGAAAACGGGCGTGGATTTGCCGAACGAATTCGTAGGCACCATGCCAAATAAGGCGTGGAAAATGCAGAAATTCAAACGCCCATGGTATCAAGGCGAGACCGTAAATGCCTCAATCGGTCAAGGCGATGTGCTAGTAACGCCTATGCAAGTAGCCAAAAACACAGCCCAAATCGCCACAGGCAAGGCGATAATCCCGCATTTTTTAAAGAGCATTGACGGCGAAGAGATTAGCTTTGAGCCGGGCGAGCTTTTCACCCCAGCGGAAAAAAACCAACTCCCGCTTGTAAGGCGCGGTATGTATGAGGTAGGAAACAACCCAAACGGCGGAACTGCGTATAAAATCATGAAAGACGCTGTCGTCCCGCTCGCGGTCAAAACAGGCACCGCGCAGGTCGTAGGACTATCGCAAAAGACAAACAAGCGCATAAAAGAGTCGCAAATGGATTATTTCCACCGCTCGCATGCGTGGATGACGAGTTTCGGCCCGTATGAAAACCCAAAATACGCCGTCACGGTGCTAGTCGAGCACGGAGGCGGTGGCGGAAGCGCGGCAGGTCCTGTGGTGAAAAAAATCTTTGAAAAACTCGTGGATATGGGCTATATCGACGCAAACGCCACGACAAATTCTACGCAAAATTCAAAGAAAAAGTAGAATTAAAATTTCAAATTTCTTGCTGATGCAATCCTTAAACACTGCGCCGAAATTTTGCCATAAGTGTCATTGCGAGAATTTTGCGTAGCAAAATTCGTGGCAATCTACAAAGTTTAAATTAAGAGCGGGGCAAATGGCAGAATTTCGCAGAATTCTAAAATTTAAATTTTTTTGAAATTTTACTGGATTGCTTCGTCGCTTCGCTCCTCGCAATGACAAATCAAACAAAATTTGCCCTAAGTGTCATTGCGAGGAAAGGCGTAGCCTTGACGAAGCAATCTACAAAGTTTAAATTAAAAGTCAGGCAAATGGCAGAATTTCGCAGAATTTTGAATTTTAAAATTTTATGCGCATAGCCCAAATTTGGCGTTTGTGAAATTTAAGCATAAAAGGCTATAATTGCGCTTCGGCGTGGCGAGCGGTCGCTTGTGATAAACAAGAGGAAAGTCCGAGCTGCAATAAGACAGAGTTGCGTCTAACGGACGCCGTGGGAAACCATAGGGAAAGTGCAACAGAAAGCAAACCGCCATAGCGTTCGCGCTATGGTAAGGGTGAAAGGGCGGGGTAAGAGCCCACCGCGCGCATGGAGACATGGGCGGCAGTGCAAACCCAACTCGCAGCAAGAATAGAAGGTAAGGTCTTATGAGATACTATTCGCTAGAACTGGTTTGCAAAAACCAGTGTAGATAAATGACCGCACAGACAGAACTCGGCTTATAGCCACGCCTTTTTCTTCCATTTTTGTAAAAATTTCATAATAGCAGTAGTTGTAGTTAAATTTGTCATTGTGAGCAAAGCGAAGCAATCTACGAGTGTAAAATTTAGAGTTGGTTTATTTGCTAAAATTTTGAAATTTATGGAATTTTATAAAATTTGCGAATTTATTGTTCGGTGATTTTGGCTCGTGGATTGCCACGAATTTTGCTAACGCAAAATTCTCGCAATGACAGATTAAAGGCTATGGAATTTTTCTGGATTGCTTCGCTATGCTCGCAATGACAGATTAAATGACAAATCAAAATTTCGGGGCAGTGTTTTAAACTTGCGGTAGCGAAATAAATTTAAAATTAATCACATAAATTTTTTGTTAGTTAGTGCGTTAGTTGGCCAAAATTGGCGTTAGTTTGGTTTGTCATCGAGATTGACGGCGTCGATGATCTCTTTTTTGAAGCGCAAAAACTCGATATTGTTTTTAAGCGCGCGGTTTTCTTCGAGTAGGACCTCGTGTTTGGTGCGAAGCTCTGCGATGTCGCGCGAAATGTAGTAAATCTCGTTTCGGATAAAAATCGCCGGCACGGTTAGCAAAAACACGAACATCATCACCAAATAGGTCATCAAAAGTTTGTTTAAGGATAAATTTACCTCTTTGAAATTTGTGGTTTGGTAGTTTTGCAAAATTTGGTTTTGTTCGTCGCTGATATATTCGCTCGTCTTGGGCGCGGATTTGGTCTTGTTTGGGACGGAATTATTTATGATAAAATCATATTCGTTATTCAAAATTTTCTCCATTTAAATTTTAAAATTTTCAAAATTCGAAAAATTATAAGTAAAATTTAGCATAATATTTTACACAAAATTTTGCTTATAATTTTTAATAAAATTTTACTTAAATAGCCTAAATTTGGCTATTTTATCTGAAAAATTCTCAGCTTTGCACTGCTTGCGCGAGAATTTTGCGCTAGCTCTTCACTGCTAGCGGTGATTGGCTTTTTGCTTATGATTTTGCCTAGATTGTGGTTAGCTCCACACTCGCATTTTAGTGCAAATTCTGGGCAAATACACGCTTTTTCCCACTCTTTAAAACGCGTTTTTACGATACGATCTTCGAGCGAGTGAAAGGAGATTATAGCAATTTTTGCATTAGTTAAGACTTTATTTTTTGCTTTTTGTTCGATTAAATTTAAAAGCTCGCCAAGCTCGCCAAGTTCGTTATTTACCTCTATTCTGATTGCCTGAAATGCGAGGATTGCTGGGCTTACGCTTCTGTTTTTGGCGGGTTTAGTGCCAATGATTTGCGCCAAATCTTTTGCGCTCGTAATAGGTGAGAGTTTGCGTGCTTGGATAATTTTTTCAGCGATTTGATATGCGTTTGGTAGCTCGCCATATTCGCGCAAAATCCGTGCAAGCTCATCTTTTGTATAATTATTTACTATAAACTTCGCGTCTTTTGAGCAGGAGCTGTCCATACGCATATCTAGCTCGTCGCTTCCTAGCCCAAAACCCCGCTCGTTTTTGTCGATTTGAAGCGATGAAACGCCGATATCAGCTAAAATTCCCCTTATGTTTTTTATCTTTTCATCTGGCAAAATTTTTAAAATTTCACTAAATTTTGCCTTATGGATTTGCACGCGATCTTTGAAATTTTCTAGCCTTTTACTTGAAAAATTTATCGCTTCATCATCTCTATCACATGCGATTAAATGGACATTTGGTAGGCTTTGTAAGATACCTTGGCTATGTCCTGCGTATCCTAGGGTGCAATCAAGTATGTAGCCACTCTGGGTGTCCGAAAATGCGCTAAGTGTTTCGTTAAACAAAACTGGAATATGAGGAATTTGCAAACTTAATCCTTTTAAAATTTCTAGTTTAGTATAATAGCGCATTTTTTAGGTAAAAGGTAAAAAATGGACGAGTATTATTACGAAATTTTGCGTAGAATTTCGCTTTCGATGTTTAGAAAGGAGCTTTTTGGCATTTTTCACGGCTCGATTTCAGCCAAAGTTAAGGATAATCAATTCATTATCAATAAAAAAAATGCCATTTTTGACAGCCTAGGCTTGGACGATTTCGTGGCGTTGTTTGCCAAAAAGGACTATCGCTGGGAAGAGGCGAGTATAGATAGTGATATACATTTAAATATATATAAAAATATTAAAGAAGCCAAATTCGTTGCTTATGCTATGCCGCCGTATTTGCTTGCATATACCTTAGAACACGACTTTATCATACCGCGTGATTATTATGGTGCAACTATCATAAAACGGCTTGAAATTTATGATCCGAAAAATTACGATGATTGGCACGATAGGGCACCGCACGAAATTTACAATTATATGATGAGTGAAAATAGTGATATCATCGTGGTTAGGGGATATGGCGTGTTTGCGTATGCCAGAAGCGCACAGAGCCTTGCGAAAAAAATCGCGGTTTTGGAAAATAGTTGCAAAATGCTTTTATTAAACCATAATTAACTTTTTTGTAAAAAAATGTTACTAACGCGTTATAAAATGACAAAAATGCCTATTTTTCAGTGTTACATAAGGTTTTTATCTGTATAATACTAACACATTTTGTTAGTTGATTAAAGGGAAATAATTTATGATCAATTGGATGCAAAAGCATAAAAAGTCGCTCATACCTACTATCTGGATTAGCACGATAGCTTTCGTCGGTGCTGGTTTTGTGGGCTGGGGCGCGTATGATATGAACGCAAACAGAGCTGGTTCTATCGCCAAAGTAGGACAAATTTCTGTTACTAACCAAGAACTAAATACGAAATATTCTGAGCTTTACAATCGTCTTTATAGCATGAGTGACGGCAGATTTACTAGGGAGCAAGCCGATCAAATGCGCCTAGACGAAATCGCTGCAAACGAGCTTATAAAAGAGGCGTATTTTTTAAATTTTGCTAACGATTTGGGGCTAAGGGCTACGGAAAAAGATGTGGCCCAGTTTGTGGTAAATGCGCCAGCCTTCCAAGAAAATGGCGTTTTTAATCAGACTTTATACGATAACAGCGTCAAAAATTCAGGTCTTACCAAAAAAGAATTTGAGCGAAATTTACAAAAAGCAATCACGCTAGAAAAGCTTAGTGACGCGATAAAAGTCGTGCCAAATATGGATATCGTCGAGGCTATCACAGCCTCTGGTTTGGTGCAAGATAGCGTGCAAGCACAGATGATTTACGCTGATGATAATGTCAGTTTTAGCGACGATGAGTTAAAGAAATTTTGGGAGGGGCAAAAAGATCACTATATGAGTGAGAAAAAATACACCCTAAATACATACTTTATGCCGACTAACATGGCAGAGGTTAGTGACGCCGAGTTGGAAAAATTTTATAACGAAAATCGCTCAGCATATCGTGGAAGCGATGATAAGGTGTTAGATTTCGCCGCAGCAAAAGATAGTGTGATTAAGGATTTTAGCCTCGATCAAGCCAAAAAAACAGCGCTAAAAAAATATTTGGAAATCAAAAAAGGCGAAGCTGACACCAATGAAACCATTATCGCCACGCCTAGCACATTTCCTGTGGGTGAGCTTGGAGAGGCTAAGGTCGGCGAGATTTTAAAACCTTTTGCTTACAATGACGGAAATTTAATCGTAAAAATCGCTAGCATAGACGAGCCAAAACCTCTTAGTTTCGAAGAGGCAAAAGAGTTAGCGGCGGCTGATTACCGCGTGGTTAGGGCTAGCGAGGTTTTAAACGAAAATGCGCAAAACGCACTTAAAGATTTCAAAGGAACCCAATTTGGCAAATTTACGCTAAATTCACAAAATACAACTTCACTTAGAGATGATGAATTTTATAAATTTATCAGCGAAATGTTTTCTAAACCTGCCAAAGAGGGCGTTGTGCTTTTTGACGATAAGGCTTTGGTCTATAAAATCACAGAACAAAGCTTAGGCGATGATACTAGCATAAACGAAAACAAATCTATGGTAGCGCAAAAAATCGACGGTATGATAAATTCAAATCTCCAAGGCGATTTGTTAAAACTTCTTGAAAAGCGTTATAAACTCGAAAGATATTATAAAGGTAGAGATAGTGAGTGAGTATATCTTAGGCTTAGACATCGGGTCTAACAAAATTCGTGCTTTAATAGCCAAAAATGACGGCGAGTTGAGCATTAGCGGAGTAGGTGTAGCTGATACCTTAGGTATAAAAAAGGGTGTGATTACTAACATCGAGCAGGCTGCTAGCTCAATCAAACAAGCTGTAAAAGGTGCTATCAAAAGTGCTGGTCGCAACTACGATAGAGCGGTGGTTTCGATATCTGGTTCGTATGCCAAAAGTGTCAAATCGCGTGGCGTAATCACTATGGAGCGCGAGATCGGTATCCACGAGATAGATCGTGCTATGAAGGTAGCCCAAGCGCAAGCCAATGTTCCGAACGATTATACTATTTTGCATGTGCTTCCTTATGATTTTAAAATCGACGAGCAAGAGCATATAGAAGATCCTCTTGGCATGAGTGGATCGAGGCTAGAAGTATCAGTTCATATCATAATCGCTCCAAAAAGCTCAATCCAAAATTTGAAAAAATCAGTAGAAATGGCAGGGGTAAAGGTTAGCAATATAGTCTTATCTGGCTATGCCTCATCTATTTCTACGCTAACAAAAGATGAAAAAGAGTTAGGCGTGGTGCTTATAGATATGGGTGGAGCGACTTGCGATGTGGTTATTCACCTGGGCAATTCGTTGCGTTATAACGATGTGGTTATGTTAGGTTCGAATAACATCACTAACGACCTTTCTCGTGCGCTTCACACACCGTTACCTTATGCAGAAAATATTAAAATCACATATAATGATTTGATAAATGAGGGCGACAGCGAGGTAAATTTGCCTATCATGGGCGAAAGGGAAGATGAGAGCAAGTTGATTTCCCTTGAAATTATTTCGCAAGTAATATTAGCAAGAGTTAAGGAAATATTCGATCTTTTGGCCGATAAAATCGATAAAAGTGGCTACAAAGACAGGCTTGGCGCTGGCGTAGTCATCACTGGCGGTATGGCTAAGCTAGATGATGTCAGAGACTTAGGCACTATGGTTTTTGATAACATATCTGTTAGAGTGGCTAGACCAAAGAGCGTTAGTGGGCTTTCTGAGATTTCTTATGATAGTGCTAATGCTTGTGCGGTTGGACTTTGTATGTATGGATTTGGCGATTTTACGCCGTATGAGATTGATTCTAACGGCGAGCTTCGTTACAAAGATGAAACTATAAAAATCTCTACGAGCAGAGAGAGTTCGACATATTATGAAAAAGAAGTAACACAAGCGATAGAAACAGAAGAAGTAAAAAGCAGTGTTGCTAACACTAACACTACGGCAAATAACGGCGGGCTTGGCATTGGGCTTCCAGAGAAAAAGAAGCCAAATATGTTTGAAAAATTTATGACAATGATAAAAAATAGCTTTTAAATTTAATAGAGGAGATTGCAATGAAAGGATTTATTGTGGAAGAAAACAAAGGTGTTTATGGCGCCAAAATGAAAGTAATCGGCGTCGGCGGCGGCGGTTGCAATATGATTAATCATATGATTAGAGAGGGTTTTACTAAGGCTGATGTCGAGCTTATGGTAGCTAACACAGATGTTCAAGCACTAGAAAAATCAATCGCAAAAACTAGAATTCAACTTGGACCAAATTTAACCAGAGGGCTTGGTTGCGGTATGGATCCTACTATGGGTCGTGGCGCTGCTGAGGAGAGCTATGAGGATCTAAAAGATCGCCTAGATTACGCTGATATGGTCTTTGTAGGCTCTGGTTTTGGCGGTGGCACAGGCACTGGCGCGGCTCCAATCGTAGCAAAAGCTGCTAAGGAGAAAAAGGCCTTAACAATCGGTATCGTTACAACTCCGTTTGATTTCGAGGGTAAAAAACGCATGCGCCTAGCGCAAGAGGGCTTAGAAGAGCTTAAAAAAGAGTGCGATTCTGTAATCGTAATCCCAAATCAAAATTTGTTGAAAATCATTGATAAAAAAACAGGTATCAAAGAGGCTTACAAAAAGGTCGATAATGTCCTAGCACAAGCTGTAAATGGTATGATTTCTGTGATTTTAGAATCAGGTGATAGCGATATGAATGTGGATTACGCTGATGTTCGCAAGGTAATGCAACACCGCGGTATGGCGCTAATGGGCACAGGTGTATGCGACGGCGAGGACGCGGCAGAGGAAGCGATAAAAGCAGCTATTCAATCACCACTACTTGATAATGTTTCAATCAACGGCGCACAAGGCGTTTTGGTTCATTTCAAAATTTCACCTGATTGCTCGCTTATCGAAATCGAGTGCGCTATGAATATCATCAGAGAGGCTGTCAGCGAGGACGCGGATATAATCTTTGGAACGACAACAGATGATAGTATCGAAAACAACCGCGTAGAGGTTACTCTGATAGCTACTGGCTTCGAAAAGAGCGCAGCTGAAAAAAAGCAAGTAACTAAACAAAGCGTCGCTGATAGCAGACAAGCTATTATAGAAAGCTACGCTAGAACCTCATTTTTCGCTAAACAAAAAGTAGCTAGTGGCGATTTCAACGGCGATGAAACTTATGATGAGTTAGAAGAGCCGACATTTTTACGCAAACAAATGGATTAATAATCCTTAAAAGCAATTCTTCTATTATCGGTGCGCACCCCGCGCACCGGTTTTTATATTTTATTACTTAGTTTATTTGTATTATTTTAAAATTTCAAATTTTTGTTTTTTATACTTATGTATTTTTGCTTACATATTTAAATTAAAATTTATTATCAATTTAGTATAATTCCCCGCTTTTAAAATTTCAATAATCATTATTATAAGGGAATATTATGAAATACAGTTTGCCTTGTATTTTAGCTATTTCGTTGCCTTGTTTGGTTGTCGCTGATGAGCTTGCACCTATTGTGGTTATAGACAATGTGGATGATAATTCAAGCTATACGGTTAGTTCGACCAGCGTTTCTACTGGACTTGATTTGAGTTTAAAACAAACTCCACAATCTGTTAGCGTTCTAACATCAAAGCGCATAAAAGATCAAAATTTAAAAAATCTCGATGACGCTATGAAAAATATCACAGGCGTTACAGCCTTGCAATACCAAGGACAAAGCCAGTATATGAGCAGGGGTTTTGTCATGGAAAATATCCAAACTAACGGCGTTAGTAAAACTGACACCGCTAGTAAAACCGGATCAATCGAGGTCGCTACCGCGCCAAATAACCTAGCCAAATATGAAAGAGTGGAGGTTGTCAGGGGAGCAAGCGGACTTATGCAAAATACAGGCGAACCAGGCGGTGTAATAAATTTAATCCACAAAAGAGCGACTAGGGATTTCGCGCTAGGCGTGGATTTGAGTGCCAGTAGGTGGAATAATTATGGCGCGACACTTGATCTTGGTGGTCCGATAGCAAAAGATGGCGCACTTCGCGGTAGATTTGTGGCTGATTTTAACACGGGCGATTCTTTTGTGGATTATGTCAAAAACGAAAATGTAATGCTCTATGGAATTTTGGAGTATGATTTTAGCGATTATACGACCGGTTTTGTAGGGTATAGCTACGACTGGGTTGATAACAATCCTAATTGGAGTGGTGTGCCTCTTAGCGTAGATGGTTTGGATTTGGGGCTTTCTAGATCGACATATTTTGGGGCTGATTGGAACAGGGCTGTGTATAGGACGCATGAAATTTTCGCTGGTTTGGAGCATAATTTCAACGACGATTGGAAAGGCGCGATCAATTTCAACCACACCCGTTCAAACGCCCAAAAGAAATTTAGCTATCTCTACACAGGCGGTTTTAACGGCCTTGATGATAGCGGAATACTACCTAGCAATCCAAAGTATAATTACGACAATGATTCAAAGCAAGTTGGTGTCAATGCCAAGCTAAATGGCAAATATGAGGCGTTTGGTAGAGGGCATGAGCTAATGCTTACTTATGATTACACGAACGAAAATATGAATAATAAACGAAAAATGTTCGCTGCTGATTCTAGCGTAACATACAACGCCTTTAATTTCCATGCTTCGCAAATTTTAGAGCCTGATTGGTCAAACCCGCAAAGGTATAATAACTACAAATACAAAATAATCCAACAAGGCGCAGCGATTGCGAATAATTTTGAAATTTTCGAGCCTTTGCATTTGATTTTGGGTGCAAGATACAGTATGTATAAATTCGAAGAAAATTATTACAATCTACTAACAAACGAACATACATATAGTGATAAATTTTTCAAAGGTGGGCAAGTAACGCCGTTTGCTGGACTAACATTTGATATCAATGATAATTTTACTTGGTATGCTAGTTATTCTGACATTTACAAGCCTACTTATAGCACTGATATAAATGGTGATTTCTTGGATCCCACAGAGGGGCATAACTATGAAACTGGCATAAAAGCGGCGTTTTTCGATGATAGATTAAATGCAAATTTATCATTTTATAGAATTACGCAAAAAAATCGCCCTGTTTATATAGCTGGAATTCCAAATAATTATGGTGGAATTGGCTATTCTGAAAATGGTGGCGAGGTGCTTAGCAAGGGTTTGGAATTTGAAATTAGTGGCGAGGTTAGCGATGATTTACATATTTTCGCTGGCTATACATACAATAAAAACTACTATAAAAAGAGCGAAAGCGACGCAAATCCAGCAAACCAACAAGGTCATAGTTTTAGGTCATTTGCACCAAAACACATTTTTAGAGCCTACGCGGATTACACACTGCCTGGGGTTTTGCATGATTTTAGCCTAGGTCTTGGCGTAAAAGCCCAAAGTGATACCGTAAGGTATAGAAATAACAATGTTGAAGAAATCAGACACCCAGGATATGTTACTTGGGACGCGGCGATAAATTACAAACCAACCCAAAATGTAAAGGTTAGCTTGATTGCTGAAAATCTCTTTGACAAACGCTACTACACAGATTATGACTCATTTCACAAAGGCGGATTTAACTACTACGGCGAACCGCTAAATGTAACATTGAAGCTAAGCTATACTTATTAATTTCATTTGAGAGGGAGCCAAAACGGCTTCCTTTTTAAATTTGAACTAAATTCCAAATTTCGCTAAATTTCAAATCTCCCCGCCGAGTTCTAAAATCTTCCCGCGCAAAATTTCGATCTCTTTTTCATATTCGCTGATTTGATCTTGCAGTCTAAAAATCACATCCACGCCCGCTAAATTCACGCCGAGCTCCTTTGTGAGATTTACTATCATACGGATTTTATCCATATCGCGCGCCGAATACAGCCTCATTTTGCCGTCCGTTCTACCCGGCTTGACTAGCCCCTCACGCTCGTATTGGCGCAGGGTTTGGGGGTGGATATCTAGCACCTTGGCTACGATTGAGATTAGATAAACCGGCTCGTCATAATCGTGCATATTCTCTCCTTATAAGTTTTCTAATGCCTCGCGAACTTCGTCGCTTAGGCTATCGGCGTCCGGCAAGACGATATTTACTACGGCGTAGAGGTCGCCTAAAATTTTGGTTTTGCGGTTTTGCACGCCATAGCCTTTGAGGCGGTATTTTTGGCCGTTTTTGGTGTTTTTGCTGATTTTAATCGTGGCTGTTTTTTTGGGTGTGGCGACCTCGATTTTGCCACCAAAAAGCGCAGTTTTTAGCGGGACATCGATTTTTTTGCTCAAATCATCGCCGTTGCGCTCATACTCAGCACTTGGCGAAATTTTAATCTCCAAAATCAAATCTCCGCTTTGCTCGCCGTTTGAGTTGCCTTTGCCCCTAATGCGCAGTTTCTCGCCTGTGTTGATCCCCGCTGGGACCTTGAATTTCACATTTTCGCCACCTAAATTTATACTCATTTCTCCGCCATTTATCGCGGTGTCAAAGGGGATTTCGATCGCGCTGTGTTTGTCTAAATCCGCGCCAAATCCGCCACTAAACCCAGCGCCGAATCCAAACGGATTAAATCCGCCACCAAAATCAAAGCCCCCGCGTGAGCCCTTCGCGCCAGAAAATCCGCCAAAAATGCTGTTTAAAATGTCGTTTAAATCGCCCATGCCAGCCGAACCCTTGGCGAAATCGTGGAAATTTTGACCGCCAAACATAGAATCGCCGTATTGGTCATACTGAGCGCGTTTTTTCTCATCACTTAAAATTTCATACGCTGCGTTGATTTCTTTGAATTTCTCCTCTGCGCCAGGATCTTTGTTGATATCTGGGTGATACTTTCTAGCGAGCCTGCGATAGGCTTTTTTAATCTCGTCAGCACTGGCAGATTTGCTAATGCCGAGAGTCTCATAAAGGCTAGAATTTGCCATTTTACCTTCCTTTTTTTGTCTAAATTTTATATTGATTATATCATAAAAGTTTAGTCTATGTCAATCAAGTTTAATATATTTTGTTTATAAATCTTGTAATTACATTAAACAAATATTAGCCCTAGAAATTTATAATTGCACGAAAATTTTATTCAAAAGGAATTTAAATGAAAAAAACCATTTTGCTATCTTTGGCACTTAGCGCTTCGCTTTTTGGCGCGAGTATTGATATCAGCGAGGCTGGGGCGAAATTCGATCGTGTAAATCCTGAGTTTAGCAAGGATGTCGTTCTCTCATACCACAGCTCGATTGCCGAGGCGAAAAAATCTGTCGTCAATATCTCGACCAAATCAAAACACAAAGTCGCAAACAATCCAATGGCGGAGATGTTTAACGATCCGTTTTTTAAGCAATTTTTCGATTTTAACCTGCCTAGACAAGAGCGCGAGGTCAGCTCTTTGGGATCTGGCGTGATTATCTCAGATGACGGATATATCGTCACAAATAACCATGTCGTCGAAAATGCCGATGAAATCGTAGTCACACTGCTCGATAATGACAAAGAGTATAAAGCCAAGGTCGTAGGAACGGATTCGAAAACCGATTTGGCGATTATCAAAATTGAGGAAAAAAGGCTATCCGCGATTAAATTTGCTGATTCGTCAAAAGCTGTGGAGGGCGATATAGTGTTTGCTATCGGAAATCCGTTTGGCGTGGGTGGCACGATTACGCAAGGAATCGTCTCTGCGCTAAATAAAAACAATATCGGGCTTAATCAATACGAAAATTTTATCCAAACAGACGCTTCGATAAATCCTGGCAACTCAGGCGGTGCGTTAGTCGATAGCCGTGGCGCGCTCATTGGTATAAATTCGGCGATTTTAAGCAGAAGTGGCGGAAACAACGGCATCGGATTTGCAATCCCGTCAAATATGGTCAAAGATATCGCCAAAAAGCTCATTAGCGACGGCAAAATCGAGCGCGGATATATCGGCGTAACGATTAGCGATATGTCAAAAGAGCAAAAAGAGATTTACAATAGCAAAGAAGGCGCGCTGATTTCGAGCGTGGAAGAGGGCTTGCCAGCGGATAAAGCAGGCATTAAAAGGGGCGATTTGATTATAAAAGTCGATGACAAACCTGTCAAAAACGCAAACGAGCTTAAAAATTTGGTCGGCTCGATGAATCCGGGTAGCAAGGTCGAAATCGAGTTCGAGCGCGACGGCAAAAACCAAAAAGTAACCCTCAAACTAGATAGCATGGATAAATCATCTAACGCTGGCAGCTCAAATGTCGATGAGGGCGCATTAGAGGGGCTAAGCCTTAAAAACCTAGATGATGAAATTCGCTCAAAATATGCGCTAAATAAAGATCTAAAAGGCGCAATCGTAACAAATGTAAAAGCTGATTCAAAAGCTAGTGAGTATGGGTTTAGAAAGGGCGATATAATTATCCAAATCGGTCAAAACGATGTCGAAAATATCGATGATTTTAATAAATATATAAAAGCCTATAAAGGCAAAAAAGTCCTAGTTTGGGTTATTAGAAACGGTATCCCACAAGGGCTAGTAATCCGCTAAATTTGGCAAATTTGGCAGGGCTTAGGCTTTGCCAAATTTTCACTTGGTGAAGTCAAATTTCAAACGACTTCGCCGATTTTATTTTTTAATTTTAATTATAATTTTTTGGGAAAAATTATTTCTTCTCCACGATTTCGTAAATCACGCCCTTTTCGCTGATATATTTCTCCACGGCTTCGAGTTGGGTTGGTAGGACATTTATCACGAGCGAGCCCACGACGCTTTTATCCAGGCGCTCTAACTTACCCCAGACGATATTGAAATTTATCCCAAGCTCGTGCGCCATGTGCGTGATAATGCTATCAAATGCGACATCTGGCGGGAAAAACAGCCTTACATTTATATTATTTGGTGGTAGCACTTCCTCTTCGCCTAGGAATTCCTTCATATGTTCATCAGGGTGCAAAAACAGCTCCACGATATCGCCAGAGCCCACGACGACGCCGTGTTTTAGGAGCATGGCGCGGTTGGCTATGCTTTTGACGACCTCCATTTCGTGCGTTACCAAAACTATCGTAATGCCAAGCGAGCGGTTGATTTCTTTAAGCAAATTTAAAATTTGCGTCGTGGTGTTTGGATCGAGCGCAGATGTCGCCTCGTCGCTAAGTAAAATTTGCGGTTTTAGCGCCAATGCCCTAGCAATGGCTACTCTTTGCTTTTGACCACCGCTAAGCTCGCTAGGATAGGCGTTTGCTTTGTCTTTGAGGCCGACTAGTTCGAGCAGTTCGGCCACGCGCTCTTTAATGTAGCCTTCTTCAAATTTCCAAAACCTAAGCGGTGTGGCGACATTTTCGGCGACCGTTTTTCGGCTCATCAGCGCGAAATGTTGAAAAATCATACCGATATTTTTGCGAAATTCGCGCACTTCATCGCCTTTTAAATCCGCCACCTCTTTGCCAGCGACTTTTAGACTGCCACTTTGGTAATTTTCTAATCCGTTTATACAGCGAAGTAGGGTGCTTTTGCCTGCGCCACTTTGTCCTACGATAGCGAAAATTTCGCCTTTTTTGATCTCGGCGCTGACACCTTTTATGATTTCGGATTTTCCGAAACTTTTATGCAAATTTTCGATTTTTATCACTAAATTTCCTTTATTTTTTCTATATTCTACTTAAATTTTTAAAATTTTAGCTTTGTAATTTTTGTCTTAACGCCTCTTGCAAAAGCGAGCCAGCTAGCATGCGCTCTTCCTTCATAAAGATAAAATTCTCGCCGAATTCGCCCTCTAATTCGACCTTGCGATACGGCCCTGAATACATTACAATGATTTTTGCGCTTAAATTTTCCTTATTTAGCATATTTGTAACGATATCGAGTTTTTCTTGGTTTGTGAGCGTTAGGATTATCACAGATGCCTGACGCAGGCTAAATTCGTCGATGACGCTTTTTTGCATCATATTGGCAAAATGCACATTTTCCCCACGCGATTTGCCAAGATCCACAAGCTCCAAATCGCTTTCAGCCACGATATATGGCAGACCATTATCGCGTAGTCTAAGCAGTATTTCTTGTCCGACTCTGCCGTATCCGACGATGACGAAGTGGTTTTTCATAGGCGAAATTTTGACCTTATGCACCTCGTCTTCGAGTTTTTCGACATTTGATTCGAAGCGGTTTGCGATGCGATTTAGGTTTTTTAGGATAAATGGTGTCAAAATCATCGTCGCCACAACGATTGCGATTAGAATTTGCGCGTTTTCTTTGTTTATTAAATTTTTGGAAATTAAAAGTGCGAAAATCGCTAGGGCAAATTCGCCGATTTGCGCCAGAGATAGGGCTGATTTGAGCGCGATTCTTTTGTGAGTTGAAAGGATTAAAATCGCATAGACAATGCCGGCTTTTAGCGCCATTATAATGATAATTCCTAGTAAAATTACGCCGTAGTGGTTGGCGATAATGTCAAATTTAATCTGAATTCCGATTGTGATAAAAAAAAGTCCTAGCAAAATATCTCTGAGCGAACTCATGCCGGCTGCGATTTCGCGCTTGTATTCGGTTTCGGCGATAATCATACCAGCGATAAATGCGCCCAGCGTGTAGCTAAATCCAAACACATGAGCCAAAAAGCTAGCCCCGATTACCACGAATAAAACCGTAGCGATAAAAATTTCCCTCGAATTTGCCTTGATGACATAGGTAAAAAGGCTATTTATGACAAATTTGCCAAGGATTATGAGCGAGACTATCACAATCGCAGCACTTATGGCGGTGTGCAAAATCAGCTCATTTACAGGCGTGCTATCTGTGGAGGCAAAAATATCAATCATCAGCAAAATCGGAATCACGGCTAAATCTTGGAAAAGCAAAATTCCAAGCACTTTTCTTCCGTGATTGCGATTTATTTCGCCAGAGTCATTTAGACTTTTTAGTACTATTGCAGTAGAACTTAAAGATAGCGCAAGACCGATAATAATGGCGGTTTTGATATTTTCGCTTAAAACTTGATCTATTATGAGAGTGAGTATCAGCCCAGTGCCTGCAACCTGCAAAAATCCGTTGAAAAAGACATCTTTTTTCATACTCATTAGGTGCTTGAAGCTAAACTCCAATCCTATGCTAAACATCAGAAAAACCACGCCAAATTCGGCGATTTGCGACATATACATACTCTCGTCGCGTGTGAGACTATAAATCTGCGTAAAGCACACGCCAGCGACGATATATCCGATAATGCTAGGGATTTCAAAAACTTTAAAAACTATGTTTAGAACGATTGCAAGTGCAGTAATCGTCAAAAATAGCTCGATAGCAAAATCCATTTGCAACCTTTCTGTGAAAATTTTAAATCTTTAATTTTACTAAAATTTTGCTTAAAATATCGCAAATTTAGGGCAAATTCGGCGATAAAATTTCGAATTTTAACTGGTTTTTAGTGAAATTTAACTATAATCATCAGTTTTTAAAATCAAATAAAAAGGCAGTTAAAATGGCAGATTTTTACAATCCAAAAGAAGTTGAAGAAAAATTTTATAAAATTTGGGAAGAACGCGGTTATTTCGAGATCGACGGCAACAAAAATATCCAAGAAAAAGGCAAAACATTTTGCATTATGATGCCACCACCTAATGTAACGGGCGTTTTGCACATAGGACACTCTCTTACTTGCACACTCCAAGACATTATGACGCGCTATAAACGCATGGACGGATACAAAGCGCTGTATCAACCAGGCCTTGATCACGCAGGAATCGCCACTCAAAATGTCGTCGAACGCGAACTTTTAGCCCGTGGCATAAAAAAAGAAGAAATCGGCAGAGAAGAGTTTTTAAAACATGTTTGGAAATGGAAAGAGCAAAGCGGCGGCACGATAGTTCGCCAAATCCGCCGTCTTGGCGTGGGTCCTGCTTGGAGTAGAGAGAGATTTACCATGGACGACGGGCTTAAAAACGCCGTGCGAAAAGCCTTTGTAAATTTATACGAAAAAGGGCTTATTGTTCGCGGAAATTATATGGTGAATTGGTGCACTCACGACGGCGCCCTTAGCGATGTCGAAGTCGAACACAAGGCAAACAAAGGCAAACTTTATTATGTGCGATACTTCCTTTGCGATGAAAAAGATAAATTTATCATAGTTGCTACAACACGCCCTGAAACTTACTTCGGCGATACGGCGGTAATGGTAAATCCAAACGATGAACGCTATAAAAATTTAATCGGAAAATTTGTAGAACTCCCTATTATAGGGCGAAAAATCAAAATCATCGCCGACGAGCATGTCGATATGGCTTTTGGAACAGGTTGCGTAAAAGTTACCCCTGCTCACGATCAAAACGACTATGAAGTCGGCAATCGCCACGATTTGGAATTTATCACAATCTTTGATGAAAAGGGCATTTTAAACGAATATTGTGGCGAATTTGTTGGACTTGAACGCCTTGAAGCCAGAGATAAAATCGTCGCAAAACTTGACGAGCTAGGCTTCATCGAAAAAATCGAAGATTACGAAAATCAAGTCGGGTATTGCTACCGCTGTAAAAATGTCGTCGAGCCATATATCTCAAAGCAATGGTTTGTCAAATCAGACATCGCTAAAAATGCCATAAAAATGGTAAATGACGGCGGAGCTGAGTTTTTCCCAGCGCACTGGATAAATAGTTTCAATGCGTGGATGAGAGAGTTAAAAGACTGGTGCATTAGCCGTCAGCTTTGGTGGGGACACCGAATTCCTGTGTTTTACTGCGAGTGCGGACATGAGTGGGCAAACGAAAATGAAAATCCAAGCAAATGCCCAAAATGCGGAAGTGCGAAATTTACGCAAGACCCAGATGTCCTTGATACTTGGTTTTCAAGTGGCTTGTGGCCGATTTCGACACTTGGCTGGGGCAACGGCGACGCGCTAAAAGATGAAAAATGGCATGAGAGCGATTTAGCAGAATTTTACCCAAATACTATGCTGATTACGGGCTTTGACATACTTTTCTTTTGGGTTGCAAGAATGTTTTTCCAATGCGAAAATGCTACTTCCAAACTGCCGTTTAAAGATGTCTATCTTCACGCCCTAGTTAAGGACAAAGACGGCAAAAAAATGAGTAAATCAAGCAAAAATATCGTCGATCCGCTTGATAAAATCGACGAATATTCAGCCGACATTTTGCGATTTACACTGACCGTTTTGTGCGTGCAGGGACGGGATCTGCGCCTAAGCGACGATAAGCTTTTGATTTATCGAAATTTTGTAAATAAACTTTACAACGCAAGTAAATTTTTGCTTTTAAATTCGGCTAAATTCGGTGATTTGGACGAAAATTTGGTTCAAACGAAGCTTGGAGAGTATATGCTAAGCCGTTTTAAGGCGTGTGTAAATTCGGTCAGGGCAAATCTCGACGCGTATCGCTTCAACGACGCTGCGACTGATTTATACAAATTTTTCTGGGACGAATTTTGCGACTGGGGGATTGAGCTAAGCAAAGCAAACAAAGCCGCAATCCCTGAGCTTGGTATGATTTTTAAAGAAGCTTTGAAGCTTCTTAGCCCATTTATGCCGTTTATCAGCGAGTATTTATATCACGAGCTAAGCGGGACTTCTTTGGAGAGCGGAGAATCCGTA
The DNA here is from genome assembly GCF_027737655.1 of Campylobacter sp. JMF_04 NA10. Classification (NCBI taxonomy): domain Bacteria; kingdom Pseudomonadati; phylum Campylobacterota; class Epsilonproteobacteria; order Campylobacterales; family Campylobacteraceae; genus Campylobacter; species Campylobacter sp. JMF_04 NA10. The sequence continues at coordinate 198,798 of NZ_JAOVTZ010000003.1, forward strand.
ACCATGATGAGATACCCAAAAACTTCGGCGCAAAACGAAGGGATCGAAAAGCTTTTTGAGCGCGTGATTGAAGCGATTGTGAGCATTCGCCGTGCAAAAGCGACGATTGATTTAGGAAATGCAAAAATCGCAAAAGCTTTCGTTCTTAGCAATTTTGATTTAAGCGGGGCGAAAGATTATATCAAAACACTTGCTAAATGCGATGAAATCGAGTTTATAGACGCACCTATCGCAAATGCCGTGCGTGATGTGAGTGCAAATTTAGAAAGCTTTGTTGCGCTTGAAGGCGTGGATTTAAACCCTATCATAAATCGCCTTAATTCGCAAAAAACCAAGCTTGAAAAAGAAATCGCAAAGCTAGAAAATATGCTAGGAAATGAGAAATTTATAGCCTCAGCCCCTGCTAGCGTCATCGAAACTAACCAAAATGGACTTGCCGCCGCAAAAGAGCAATTTAGCAAAGTTTGCACCGAACTAGCAAATTTAGGAGTGAAGTGAAAAATGCGAAAGAGTATAAAATTAAAAATTTAGGCAGATAAAATGAAACCATACTACACCATAATTTTACTGATTTTTTCAAATGTTTTGATGACGATTGCGTGGTATGCGCACTTGAAATTTACCAAAATCCCGTTTTTTAGCAACCTTGGGCTTTTTGGGATTATTCTCTTTGGCTGGTGCGTGGCGTTTTTCGAGTATTGTCTGCTAATCCCAGCGAATAAATACGGCTACATCGGCAACGGCGGTTCGTTTGACATTTGGCAGCTCAAAGTCCTGCAAGAAGTCATCACGCTTAGCGTTTTTAGCGTGTTTGCACTGCTGATTTTCAAAAGCGAAGCCTTTCGCATAAACCACATTATAAGCTTTGTTTTCCTAGTTTTGGCTGTGTATTTTATGTTTAAAAAATAGGAAATTTTATGATATTTTTTGGTTTTTCAAAACGATTTTGGCGATTTGAAATGGTGCCATGAAAGCCCAAAAATAGGCAAAATTCAGAAATAAAATTTAATAAAAAGGATAAAAAATGAGTAAAATCAAAGTAGGAATTTTAGGTTATGGAAATTTAGGTCGTGGCGTGGAGCTTGCTGTGCGAAACACAAGCGATATGGAAGTTTTTGGCGTTTTTTCTCGCCGTGAGCCAGCTAGCGTGAAAACCTGCGGCGCGAGTGTTTATAGCATAGATGAAATATTAAATTTCAAAGGCAAATTCGATGTTTTGGTGCTTTGCGGTGGTTCGGCGACTGATTTGCCGACACAAACGCCAGAATTTGCGAAAAATTTCAATGTCGTTGATAGTTTCGATACACACGCCAAAATCCCTGAACACTTCGCAAATGTCGATAACGCAGCCAAAAGCGGTGGAAATGTCGGCATTATCGCTATCGGCTGGGATCCAGGTCTGTTTTCGCTAAATCGCCTTGTGGGCGAAAGTGTGCTAGAAAGTGGCGAAAGCTACACATTTTGGGGCAAAGGCGTGAGCCAAGGGCATTCTGACGCTATCCGCCGAATCAAAGGCGTAGTCGATGCTAGACAATACACTGTGCCGATAGAAAGTGCGTTGGCGAGTGTCAGAGCCGGAGAAAATCCAAATTTAAGCACGAGAGAAAAGCATTTGCGTGAGTGCTTCGTGGTCGCCGAAGACGGCGCAGACAAGGCGAAAATTGAAAACGAAATCAAAACAATGCCAAATTATTTCGCTGATTATGATACGACCGTGCATTTTATCGACTTAGAGACGCTAAAACGCGAACACGGCGGAATCCCGCATGGTGGCTTCGTGCTAAGAAGCGGCAGCACAGGAGAGCGCGGCGAAACAAAACACCTAATCGAATTTAGCCTAAAACTTGATTCAAACCCTGAATTTACAGCTAGCGTGCTGGTGGCTTACGCAAGAGCGGCGCACCGACTGCATAAAGAGGGCAAAAGCGGTGCGTTTAGCATTTTTGACATCGCACCAGCGCTAATCTCGCCAAAAACCCCTAGCGAGCTAAGAAAAGAGATTTTGTAAATTTACTTGCCGTGTGAAGTGCCAAATTTGGCGAATTCGCACGGCGAAATTTAAATTTAAGCAAAGGTTGTTTATGACAAATATCTACAAAATTTTATTCGTGTGTATCCTTGTAGCTGGTGCGGAAATTTTATTAAATTTAAACAAAAACCAAAAAGAGAGTGATAAATTTTTAGTCATTGCACACCGTGGAGCTAGTGGGTTTTTGCCTGAGCATACACTTGAAGCGAAAGCTCTTGCTTTTGGACTTGGGGCTGATTTTTTAGAACAAGATTTGTATTTAAGTAGCGATAATCATCTGGTGGTTGCCCATGAATTTGAGCGAGTTAGTGATGTGCATACGAAGTATCCGCACAAAATGCGTGATACTAACCAAACCACGCCACCAGCGGAATTTATGGAACTTAGAAGCGTGGGTGTTGAATATATAAATCATAAATTTGCAATTTTTGATTTTACGCTAGATGAGATAAAGTCATTAAATGTAACGAGTGAATTTCAAAAAGACAAACCTGATACTCCAAGATTTAAGGATAGATTTCCGCTTCACAAATCAAATTTTAGATTTCATACATTTGAGGAAGAGCTCGAATTTATTCGTGGTTTAGAGAAATCCACTGGTAAAAAAATCGGAATTTACCCAGAAATTAAACTGCCATATTTTTTTCACAAGCGTGGCAAGGATATAAGTTTGCAAGCCTTGCAGGCGTTGAAAAAATATGGTTATAAAGATAAAAATGATTTGATCTACTTGCAGGTTTTTGATTTTAACGAGTTAAAACGCATTAAAACAGAGCTAATGCCAAAGCTCGGTATGGATTTGCCTTTGGTTTTTTTGATAGATGGTTGCGTAGGTGAAGTTAAAGACTATAAGAATAAATTTTGCACAAATATTGATGAAGTGCTCAAATATACAGATAATTTCGGCGTCGGTCTTGCTTCGCTAATTGATTTTAAGCACAAAAAACCGACAGAATTTGCCAAAAAACTTATAGAAAAAAATGTAAAAATTCACGCTTGGACGCTACGAAAAGATACCTTGCCAAAAGGTGTAAATAATGTAAATGAAATGCTTGATTTGTTATCTAGTATCGGCGTGAGCGGCGTTTTTACCGAGTTTATAAACGATGTGGTTGAATACAACGAAAAACAATCTAAAAAGTAGTAAATATGACAAACGAGGTTTTGTAGAAAACTAACACTCTTTAAATTTGCGTTTTTCACAAACACTAGCCAAATTTAAATTTTATAAAAGGAAAATAATGCAATCAAATTTACCTGCTTTGATTTTTGCTTTTTTGGCAGCACTTTTTTATGGAGCGGGAATTCCATTTTCAAAAATACTGCTAGATGTCATAGAGCCGACATTTTTGGCTTCGTTTTTGTATCTTGGTGCAGGTTTTGGCATGGGTGCGATTTACTTTTAAATTTCAAAAAACAAAGCACTTCAAGCCTTGAAAAAGCCGATTTTCCTTATGTTTTGGCTATGATTGTGCTTGATATTATCGCTCCGATTTTGCTTATGTTTGGCATTTTAAAGGCAAACTCTGCAAACGCTGCACTTCTTAGCAACTTCGAAATAGTCGCCACTGCTGTGATTGCTTTGGTTATTTTTAAGGAATTTATATCTTTTCGCCTTTGGATTGGCATTATTTTAATCTGCGTTTCTAGTGTTATTTTAAGCGTTGAAAACGCCCAAAATTTCGCTTGGAGCGCTAAAAAACGAGAGATTTATCCTGCCAAACTCAAATTTACGCTCTCGCAAAGGCTACAATGAGCTGTTTAAAAAGGCTGGATTTGAGCCAAAATTTTGTGCGAAACCGAGACTTTTGATATCGCAAACTCCATTGTCGCAAGCGGCGGCGAGGCGTGTTTTACAATACCGCAAATGGTAAAATCCGACAAGGCAAGCCTTATTAAGCTTTTTGAACTTGCAGACGCACCCGATGCCAAAACCCTAGTTTTGGCTTACAAAAAGGGCAAACAACTAAACAGAGTTGAAAAAGAGTTTATAAATTTTGTTTTGAAGATAAAAGATAGTGAGTAAAATTTGGCAAAATTTTGAATTTCGCAGAATTTTGCCATTTTAGCGGCCTATAATTTTTGCTTTTGCGATTGCTTCGAATTTTTGCAAGCAAAAATTCTCGCAATGACACTTAAAAGCGAAATTCGGCAAAATTTCGGCGCAGTATCCCCAAGTTGCGATAGCGAAATTTGCAGAATTTTGTTTTAAATATTCGAATTTTGGATAGATTTTTTGCTAGAAAGTATTTTTAGGCTAATTCTGCCAAGCAGATCCAAAAAGAATATATAGATGACAATCGGCACCGCTAAGAGCCAAAATCCAGCATAAACTAGCCAAAAGTTAAAAACCGAAATTGCCTTGAAAATCTCGATTCGGACGATAGTGCCTTCGTATCCGTTAGAAGGCCACGGCATCCCCCAGATATTCGCCAATGTTGCAAGATTTGCCAAAATCAAAAAAAATAACGCGAAGTAGCGTTTTTGCAAGATTTGAAATTTATACGCAATCGCTATAAATAGGGCGCAAACTAGAATATTAAAAAGCAAAATTTCAAAGCAGATGAACAAATTATCATGGGCTGGAAACGCTATACAGCAAATGCCTAGCAAAAATATTACGATATCGTTTTTCATCGATACAAAATTCGCCCTAAACGCACCATATTTGACCCACATTTTATGGCTAGTTCGAAGTCATCGCTCATGCCCATTGAGCAGATTTTTGCGCCGTGTGGTTGCAGACTTTCAAAAATTTTATAGGTAATTTCAAAGCTTTTTTGTATTTCGCGCTCGTCTTCTGAGTGCGCGCCGATACTCATCACACCGCATAAATTTAGGTTTTTACAACTCTCTTTTATCTGCAAAAACTCATCAATCGCGCGCGAAATTTCAAGCCCGTTTTTGCTACTTTCGTTAGCTGAGTTTATCTCCAAAAGCGTATCTAGCGTGAAATTTAGCCGTTTATTTACAGCAGTAGCAAGCTCATAAGAGTTGCAACTTTGCCACAAGCACGGGCGTAAGGAGAGCAAATGATTTATTTTATTGCTTTGAAGCGAGCCGATGAAATGCCATTTTAGGGGCAGGTTGCTTAAAATTTCGCATTTTCGCTTCATCTCTTGGACGCGGTTTTCGCCAAATTCGATTTGCCCCTGCGAGTAGAGATTTTCCACCGCGTCAGTATCTACATTTTTGCTCACAGCGATTAGGCGCACGCTCTGCGCGCCTGATGAAATTTTTGCGCTGTCTATGCGCTCTAAAATTTGCGCTAGATTCATTGATAAAATCCTAGCATGCGCGCGAAGTCATTGACTATCGTAAATATCATCAGCATTGCCAAAATCGCGATTCCAGCGTAGCTAGCGCCGATGAAAACCTTCTCTGGCACTGGGCGGCGAAACACAAGCTCGATTAGGTTAAACAAAATATGTCCGCCATCAAGAGCCGGGATTGGGAAGAGATTTATTATGCCCAAATTCACAGAAATCAGCGCGACAAGGAGCAAAACTACCGAAGCTCCGTAGCTTACAGCCTTGGTCGTGATATCGGTGATAGCGACGATTCCGCCCATTTCTTTGGGAGAAACGACGCCTGAGACTAGTTTTTCGAGCCCAACTAAGATGATTTTGCTCGATTGGATTGTCTCATCTAGCGCGAAGCCAAGCGAGCTAGCGCCCGTGTGATAGAGCGTGATATATTTGGGTTTGTTGCCTGGGGAAATTCCGATTAGTGGGGTTTGGATACGCTCTCGCCAAATGTTTAGTTTCTCGCCCATTTTCGGGGTTAAATTTATGTTTTTGATTTCGCCTGCGCGCTTGATTTGCAGGTTTAAATCCCCGGCTACGACATTTTTGGAGATATCGTCCCACTCTCTGATTTGCGCGCCATTTATTGATAAAATTTCATCGCCGACCATGATTCCAGCACTTTGTGCGGCTGAGTTTTCGCTCACTGCGCCTACGATTGGCGCGATACGCTCTACACCGATATAGCCTAGGCTAATGTAGATTAAAAACGCCAAAATTATATTAAACGCAGGCCCAGCCACAAGTATGGCAATGCGCGCTAGTGGGCCTTTGGTGTTGTAGCTATCGGGGTCGAAATTTTTGGCACTTGGGTCTAAATCCTCTTGGCCTTTTAGGCTGACATATCCGCCAAGCGGGATTGCGCTTATGCAATACTGTGTTGCGCCGATTTGTTTGGTGTAAATTTTCTCGCCAAAGCCCACGCTAAATACATTTACGCCCACGCCAAGCAGGCGTGCAACGCTAAAATGGCCAAGCTCGTGGAAAAATATCAAAAAGCTAATAGCTAAAATCGTTACAAAAAAATGCAACCCGTAAAAATACAACCCACAAAGCAAAATTCCTATGGTTAAAAGTATGCTTTTCAAAAATCACTCCGTTGCTTTTGCATTTTTTTTGTGATTTTTAGCATAAGCTAAAATATATTCTAGTCCCGAATACAGCGTGAGTGCTACTGCGAGCCATAGCAAGAAATTTCCGCCACTCCACTGCATTGTCAAAAATCCTATTGCAAACATTTGCGACACCGTTTTTACCTTGCCCGCCATTGAGGCTGAGACGCTGATATTTTCGCTCACCATAACCGTGCGAAAACCTGTGATAAAAAACTCACGGATTAGGATTAGATACACAGCCCAGGGGCTCGCTCTATCAATATACATAAGCCCTAAAAATCCAGCTAAGGTTAGCATTTTATCAGCCAGAGGATCGATGATACCGCCAAATTTGGTGATTTGATTCCAGCTTCTAGCGATAAATCCGTCGAAAAAGTCCGTTACAGAGGCGATTACGAAGGTTAGGGCGGCGAAGTAGTTTATCCAGCTGACATGCACCGCGCCAACCATACCGCTACTATCGGCATTGCCAGCAAGCAAAATGAGATAAAAAAACAAAGGTGCTAGTAAAACTCTAAAAATCGCTAATATATTTGGTAAATTCCACATATTTTTTCCAAATTTTATTTAAATGTCGTTCCGCCATCGACGATAAATGTATGACCTGTAACCCAACTAGCCTTGCTCGAACACAAAAACAGGCACGCACCTGCTAAATCTGTCGGCTGTCCCATGCGATTAAGCGGGCTTAGTTCGGCTGTTTTGTCGCGCACTTCCTCATAATTCGTAAAAGCTCTTAAAGCGTCTGTTTCGATTGGTCCGCCACTTACGACATTTACGCGGATATTTTTCTCGCCAAGCTCGGTTGCGGCGTATCTTGCCATAGCCTCAACTGCCGCTTTTGCAGTGCCGTGTCCTGAGTAATGCTCGATATAGACTAAATTTCCAGTCGAACTTAGGCTGATTATACTGCCGCCGCCTACCTTTTCCATGCGTTTGGCTGCTTCTTGCGAGCCCACGACAAAGGCATTTACGGTCGCGGTAAAGATATTGTTAATCCCGCGTGGTTTTAGCTTCATAAATTTAGTGTATCCACCAGCTACCGCGCGACCAGAAATAATGGCATTTGAGATGAAAAAATCCACTCTATCAAAATCTGCATCAATCTTTTCAAACAGCTCTTTGTAGGTCTCTGGCTCTAAGATATTTAGCGCATATGCCCTTGCTTTAATGCCAAATTCCTTCTCTAACTCGGCTGCTTGGGTTTTGGCTAACTCTTCGTTTGAGTTGTAGGTAAAGGCGACATTTGCGCCAACTTTGGCGAATTCCAAAACAATCGCGCGACCGATTCCGCGCGTTCCACCGCTGATTACTAGGGTTTTTCCTTTAAATTCGTTGATAGTTTCTATCATTAAAATCCTTTGATATTGTATTGTTTCATAACAGCTTCAATTTTAGCTAAATTTTCCTTGCTAGGCTCGCAAAGTGGCAAACGATACTCCAAAGTTGGCATTAGCCCAGCGATATACATTGCCGCTTTTATCGGGATTGGGTTGCTTTCACAAAAGAGAATTTTATTTATTGCATACAAATCATCATTAATCTCTTTTGCCTTGATATAATCGCTATTTAGTCCGAAATTTACGAGCTTTGAAATATAATCAGGCAATAAATTTGCAGTTACTGAGATGACGCCCTTTCCGCCGTTTGATAGGATAGGGTAGTTTATCGCGTCCTCGCCACTAATCACGCTTAGTTTCGGCTCATGTGCTAGCAAATCCACGCATTTATCGATACTGCCACTTGCCTCTTTTACGCCGTAAATATTCTCGCAATCGTTAAAAAGCTTGATTATGGTTTCTGTGTCGATATTGCAGCCAGTTCTACCCGGGACATTGTATAAAAGCACCGGAATTTCGATAGAGTTTGCAATCTCTTTGTAGTGCAGATACAAGCCTTTTTGGGTCGGTTTGTTGTAGTATGGCGCGACAGAGAGTATTCCATCAGCCCCATGCGCTTGCGCAAATTTAGCTAAATCCACAGCCTCGTGCGTGGCGTTTGAGCCGGCGCCCGCTAGGACTTTGACGCCTGTGTTTTTGCAGGTATCGACTGCGATTTCTATGCAGACTTTGTGCTCATCGTGGGTCAATGTGGCGCTCTCGCCTGTGGTACCGACAGGGACTAGGACATTTATGCCGTTATCGATTTGGCGTTTTATGAGTTTGGCGTAGGTTTGCTCGTCAAGTTTGCCATCTTTAAACGGCGTGATTAATGCGGTCATTGAACCGATAATTACATTTTTATTCATCGTTTTCCTTTCGTAAAATCAATGTGGTTGAATTTTTAAATTTGAGATATTTTTTCATAGTTTCGTTTAAATTTTGCGCTGAGATGTTTTCGATATCGCTTTGGAGTCTAAACAGCGCGTCCAAATCGCCTCTGATGATATATGAGCCATAAATGCTAGCCACCTTGCTAGCGCTATCCATGGAGTAAATTAGGCTTGATTTGGCTGAATTTTTGAGTTTTGTGATTTCATCATCGCTGATTTGAGAATTTTTTGCATTTTCTAGGATAGCAAAAATTTCATCTCTTAGCCTCTCGCCAGCGACCCCAGCGTTGCAAACGCCAAAAATTATCATTAAATTTTCATGTTTGCTGGCTAGATTATAGACATCGATTTGATTGGCTAGCTTTTTCTCATCGACTAAAATTCGTTGCAAAAGCGAGCTTTTCATACCGCCAAGATAGTCGCAAAGAGCGTTTATACTGGCTGCGTCAGTGTGGTTAAATGGCGGGATTTTAAAGGCGGTTGCCACGATTTGGACATGAGAGTCTTTGTGTATGAGATTAAATCTAGCACCGTCTTGCTCTGGTTCTGGCGCGCAAACATGCGACTTTTCGCAGCGATTTTTGATATGCGAAAAGCTCTTTTTGGCTAGCTCAAACGCGCTATTTTCATCGATATCGCCACTGATTAGCAGTGCTGCGTTGTTTGGATTATAAAATTTAGCGTGAAATTCCCTGATATCCTCGATTTTCCAGCCCTCTATATCGCTTCTAAATCCAATCGGCGTCCAGTGATATGGGTGATAAACAAAGGCGCTGTTATACAGCCTAAAAAACAGATATCCAAACGGATCGTTATCCGTGCGCCAAAGCCTCTCTTCTAAAACCACATTTCGCTCTGGCAAAAACTCGCTCTCTTCGAGCTTTAAATTTTCCATGATGTCTGCGTATAAATCGAGGCATGTGGCTAGATTCGAGCGCTCGCATTTGATGAAATAGTGCGTGAAATCAAAGCCCGTGCTTGCGTTATTCACGCCACCAAAACCTTTTACAATGGCGTCAAATTCGCCAGCTTTGCGGTTTTTTGTGGATTTGAAATTTAGGTGTTCGAGCATGTGGGCTATGCCACTTTTGCCCATGACTTCGTCCTTTGAGCCCACATCGTAAAATAGATCGACGCTGATGACATCGCTACCTAAATTTACCGGTATATGATAGACGGCTAAGCCGTTTTCTAGCGTGATTTTATTGAATTTTGCAAACATAAAAACCTCATTTTTTTAAATTTAAACCGATTGCTTCTGTGATATTTGAAAGTCCGTCTTGGCGCAAGAGTGAAGCTAACTCGGAGTTGATATTGTAGGCTATTTTAGGGCCTTTGAAAATAAAACTTGTGAAAATTTGCACTAGGCTCGCGCCGTCTTTTATGCGCGTATAGGCTTCTTTGCCGTCGCTGATACCACCGCAGCTAATCAGCACTGCTTTGCCAAATAGTTCGCTAGATACTGCGCGGAAAAGCTCGCGCGATTTTTGCGTGATTAACCTGCCGCTAATTCCGCCAAAATCCCTTGCTTTGGGCGTTAGCGAGTAATCAATGCTAGTGTTATTTACTAGTAGGGCATCTGCCCCAGCCTCCACGGCGCACGAGCATAGCGACACAGCCTTTTGCGCGCTCATATCGGGGGCGATTTTTAAAATTATTGGTTTTTTGGTAATGCCTCTCATCATATATAAAATTTCTTTTATGAAACTTTCATCTTGCAAAGCGCGCAAATTTGGCGTATTTGGCGAGCTAATGTTGATTTCGAAAATATCGCAAAGCCCCTCAAATTTGCGAGTTAAAATTTCATAATCGCTTAGAGCGTTTTCGTTTGGCGTGATTTTGTTTTTGCCAATGTTTGCGACAAGCGGAAATTTGGCTGGGTAAATTTTGCGCACGCGCTCTGCGATAGCCTCGGCGCCCTGGTTGTTAAAGCCCATTGCGTTTTGGATACTTTCCTCTTCGATTAAGCGGAAAAGGCGCGGTTTGGCGTTGCCGGGTTGGGGTTTTGGCGTAAATGTCCCAAACTCAGCATGCCCGAATCCAAGGGCGTAAAGTGGGGCTAGCATGGTTGCGTTTTTATCAAATCCACCGGCGATTCCAAGCGGATTTTCGAAATTTAACCCCCAGATTTTTTGATTTAGAATTTCATCTTTAAAGGTTGTTTCTTTGGCTAAAATTTCCAGTCCAAACGGAACTGCGCTTAGTGTGCGAAGCCCCAATTCTGCGATATGGTGTGCAGTTTCTGGCTGAAATTTAAAAAATATTTTTTTTAGCGTGTTGTAATCCATAAAATTCCTTTTCAAAACTCATCATTTTAGCGAAATTTGAATTAATAATTCTTTATATTTTTAGCCAAATTTGTGTAGTTTTGATTGTTTTGAAATGCGAAGCATTTCAGTAAAATAAAACCAGCTAAATTTAAAGCTTTGCTTTAAATTTAGCCACTTCTAAGGTTTTACAGGGGTGGGGGTTGGTAAGGGGGAGGGTAGCGTCTCCTAAAAAGCGCGCCCTCCCCCTTACAGAGAAT
>NZ_JAOVTZ010000004.1:0-134870 GCF_027737655.1 Campylobacter sp. JMF_04 NA10
GTTGAAATTTAGAGTGCCGTCGAAATTCGTAGTTAGCTGGCCAACTCTAAATGAGCCCTCATAGTATGAGCCACTCGCATTTTCTTGTTTGCCAAATGCACCCACACCAGCGTAGTATGCGTCCCCGCTACCTTTGGTGCCGTCATCTAGGTAAGCGTCGTAATCGACATTGCCGTATTCGATGAAAATACCCATTGTAAATTCACCCTTGCTATTTGGTGCTTTGCCTGCAAGACCTGCGTTTGCGTTAAAGCCCAAACTATCTACATGAGAGCCTGTGTTGTAGCGTTTGTCGTATCCCTCAAAGATAGCATAAGGGAAAAGCTCGGTGTATCCATCAGGTATAATGCGCTCTAAGTGGTTTGAGATGAGATATGAACCCTCCCAAACAGCCGCCATACCAGCAATCCTTGCTTCGTTGAAAATTTTGGTTTGGTCATTGACTATGACAGGGGTTGGTTTAGCATAGAGATCTAAAGAACCATCTGGCATATCGATTTCTAAGCTAGCCCCGATTTGTAGCTTCATGCTGTTTGCTTTTGGATTTTTGATTTTTCCTTTTTCAGATTTTAGCAAATGCACTCTACCGCCATTATCTTCTATATTGCGCAGACTATTGCTATATACTCTCACATCTGATTTACTCAAATCAGTATTACTTCCGTCTGTTAGTGTGATAGCAGTGCTATCATCGGCTGGATTTTCAGGCAAATAAAAATTAATATTGCTAAAATTTTTGACATCTTTTACCTTAATCTGACCCATTTTTATTGGGTTATCTCTATCTTTGCCTACATTTAGGGTATTTCCGCTAGGACCGCCATCAAGCGTAACATTGCTTAAATCTAAATCCCCTTTTGGAGAGATTGTGATTGTATTGCCACTTTTGTCTTGACCAAATTTAGTGAAAAAATCATCTCCACCGATTGTATCTTTTATCTCCTCTGTTATATCGTGATTACCTGCGATATATAGAGATTTTTTATCAGCGCTTACAAACATACCGCGAATATTTCTTGTAAAGGTAGAAGCATTGTCGATAATATAATCTTGGTTTGTTTGATACGCATCGATTACTATACCTTCTGAGTTATCCCAGTCGTGTTTTACGGTTGTGCCACTAGCGCCTATATTTGTATTGTAGTTCGCCATTTTAGTATAGTCGGCTAGTTCGCTTGTGCTATCGATTAGATAAAATTTTGTCTCTTTTTTTGTCAAATCTAAATCTTTGTAAGCAAAGGTATATGTCGTGCCTATGTTGTAAGTAGCTTGTTTCTCTTTGGTTCCGTTTGAAAGCGTTCTTTGAAGAATTTCATCTTCATCTTTTTGTGTTACCAAGGTTACTACTTTTATGGCAGTGCTATCTTTGGCTGTGTATGGTGTATATTTTATTGTTTCGCTTAGGGCTTTTATACCGTTTGCGCCACCACCACTATCTCTGAGCGAATTTACACCAACTCCACCATTTCCACCGACCGTGATTGTTGCTTTTTTGCTATCGCCATTACTTGGGTCTAAAAATTTAACGCTTGCGTCTTTTAAGTTACTAGAATTTGCTCCCGTTAGAGAAAGCACGGCTTTGCTTTTATCACCTTCTTGTAAAACATTGAAATTTAGATTTTCAAAATTTGAAATTTGTCCTGCTTTTCGTGTGCCCCAAGTGCTAGTGCTGTCGCCTAGGATTAGGGTATTTTTATTGCCGTTATTTCCACCGCCGACTATGCCAGAGACTTCGCCACCCATGAAATAAACAGCGTTTCCACTCGTTTCACCACCCTGAGTATATCCGCCGTAGATATTTTCGTTAATAGTGCCACCAGACATAATGACAAGGTTATCTTTTGCAGTTCCGTCAGCACCTTCTTTTACTTCGCCACTGTAAGCAGATTTTAGCTCGGTAGTGCCGTTGATGACAACTATATTATCGCTTGTGTTGCCTAGTTCGCTACTGCCACCGACTACGATACCTTTTGCAAATTTTAAGTCATTTATATATGCTCTGTTGCCAACTGCTTCTGAACTTGATAGAGTAGAGGTATTGGCCTTGATACCGCCCGCATATATAGTATTGCTAGCATTTGGTATTGTTACATTATCTAAGATAAGCTGATTATAGCGGTTATTTCCTTTTGCATTACCTTGCGAATAACCGCCAAAAATACTAACAGTGTTGAAATTTAGCTTCGTTCCGCCACTTATAGATAGGGTATTGTATTCACTATCTCCCGCCCCGTAAGTAGTTCCGCCACGAAGATTGTCCGATTTAGCATTTTGTGAATATCCACCACCCACTATAATGAGAGTATTATACTTAGCGTGATTTGCCTTATCACTTGGAGCCTGCGCTTGACCGCCCCATACGCCTCCAAATTTTGAATTTTCTATATAAACATGGTTGTTGTAAATTGTGCTATCGTTGTCTGAACTAGTGCCACCTTTTCCGCCATAAATATAATAGTTTATATCGGAGTTTTTTACTATTACGGTATTATTTTTTGCTGTACTACCTGCCCCTCTAACCTCGCCACCGATAATATATGGAGTACTACTATTAATAGTAATAGTAGAGTCTGTAATCTCAATAGTGTTTTCCATAGCGTTGTAATTAGCTTTTGTAGATTGACCAGCTCTAATATATTTAGAACCTTTTATATTTGCTTTTGTAATGTTGATAGTATTATTAGTAACATCAGCATCAACATTATCGTTGCGACCACCGAAAACCTCTCCATTAACATAATCATAACAAGTCTCTCCCGCAGGGCAAGCATTGCTAATGGTAACTTGCGAACCGCTTGGACTTTTAGTACCTACATACGGACTAGCGTCATTAGTTCCGATAATTTTATCGGCATTTGCGATATTTACACCGCTAACAGCAAAGAGCACAGCGGCTAAGACGATACTTCCTCTGCTTTGATTTAATGCTTTCATCTCAAACTCCTTTGAAATTTAAAAATGACTGAGATTATAACACAAATCGCGCTAAAAAGCAGATATTTTCAAAAAATTTATAAACTTTTTTTATATTTTTTTTTTTTTTAATTTTAGGAATTTTGCTCGCAATGACACGAAAATTGCGTTTTGGTAATTTTGGTCGCAAATTGCTTTGCTTTCTGCGAAAGCTCGCAATGACAAATAGGGCAAATTTCACCAACAATGATAAAATATATGAAATTTCAAATTCGGCGCAGTGTTAAATAAGTATGGATTTAAAATAAAATGGTGGAGTTAAGCGGAATCGAACCGCCGACCTCTTGAATGCCATTCAAGCGCTCTCCCAGCTGAGCTATAACCCCAAAAAGCTCTGTAATTTTACACTTTTTAGCTTATAATGAATTTAAAAAAACAGAAATTTTGCAAATAAAATAAAATTTTAAGTTTTAATTTGCTAAAATCAGCTTTCGTTTTTGACGCGGGAATAGCTCAGTGGTAGAGCGCAACCTTGCCATGGTTGATGTCGCGAGTTCGACTCTCGTTTCCCGCTCCATGATTTTGTATGTGTTGAAAATGTGCCCGGATGGCGGAATTGGTAGACGCAAGGGACTTAAAATCCCTCGGAATTTTTTCTTCCGTGCCGGTTCAAGTCCGGCTCCGGGCACCACCAAAAACGGCTTAGTGTGGCGACATAGCCAAGCGGTAAGGCATGGGCCTGCAAAGCCTTGATCCCCGGTTCGAATCCGGGTGTCGCTTCCAAAACAACAAGGAGAGTCTATGAAATATATAGTTACGATACTTTTAGTTTTGGCGTTTAGCGGGTGTTCAAACACATGGCAAGGCGTAAAACAAGACTCAAAAAACGCTGGTCAATGGACCAAAGAGAAGGTTCATAACGGCGCGGAGTGGGTCAGCGAAAAAACAGAATAATTCTATCGGGAGATGGCTGAGCGGTCGAAAGCGGCGGTCTTGAAAACCGTTGAGGGTAACACCTCCTGGGGTTCGAATCCCTATCTCCCGGCCACTTTTTTAGATCAAAATTTTTACTTTCTTTTAAAATTTTACCGATAAAATCATTTTTTCGAATTTAAAAATCAAACAGAGCTTGGCATCTGCCTTGCTAATGAAAATTTTAAGGAGATCTTATGAAAAAATTATTTTCTTTTGCTTTGGCTATAATTTTTAGCCTATTTTTAACAGGTTGCGTGGGAAATAGCACACAAACGCCCTCCCAGCCGATAAGTGGCGTGTATAAATTCGATGCTATAAATCTAAATTTCATACAAAATCATCAGCCAGAAAAAGTTGTTTATCAAGACAAAAGCGTCGTAGAAACCAAGTTAAACAATGAAATCAAAAATCAACTAGCGCAAAAAAATCTTTTAAGCGCAAATTCTAGCGAGCAAATTCATATAGATTTAGATTATCAAAGAGAATTTGTAGGGGAGGCAACCTTTGCAAAAACCGATTCTATCGGCAATATCTTCTTTACTTACGAAATCAAAATCATAAAAAACAATGAAATCGTAAGAGCCGTAACCCAAAACAACAAAATGCGATATAACCCTGGATTTTTTGGCAACCTAAAAACGATTGCTGGCGCAAACAGAAGCGATGATTTCGAAAATGGTGCCATTGTCGCAATCGCAAAAGAGTTAGTCGAACAGATAGAAAAAATCAAGTAAATTTAAAATTTAGCCAAATTTTGAAATTTGGCTAAATTTTTCGCCTAAATTTAAATCCAAATTTTAAAGCTCATTTCGCCCTAAAGCATCTTCTCACCTCTGCCCCATAGCGGGATCAGGTGAAATGTCACATACACCTCATCGGGGTTTATGCCAAAGCCACGCAACGCCTCGCTCACAAGCCTAACACAAACCTCGCATTTTGACTTCTCTACGCTAGTTCCTAGCAGCGAGATTGCGATATACGCGCCGCTATCTAGCGCGTTTTGTGCGATAAAAAGCGCCTTGTCGCACTCTACCGCACTCATTATGCTCTCACTTTTTTTACCAAACGCCTCGCTTACGGCATTACAAAGCGCACCCGCCAGATTTGCGCGTGTTTTCTCGTCAAATTTCGCGCTAAATTTCGCATCGATATACGGCATAAAAACCCCTTAAATTTTAAATTTTCCCCACTTCGCAAATTTCAAATTTTGCGCCGAATTTTAAAATTCGGGCGCAGTATTACAAGCCCACGAAGCGAAATTTCCAAATTCCACTATTTTACATTAAATAGCCAGCTTGGCTTAATCCCCTCGCGCAAAACGCCGTCGGTGTCGGTGTATTGCTCCAAAGAGCCAGCCTTGACCTGGATACAAAGGAATCTAATCGCCTCATCGCCTGCGCTGATACAGCGTTCGCCGCTTGGGTCGATTTTGAAAATATCGCCCTTTTTGATTGCGATTTCTTCGCCGTCGATGAAAAGCTTGCCGCTACCTTCAAGGACGATATAGACCTCCTCGTTTTGGACATGCGCATGCACGAAAGGCACGCTAATGCCCGCTGGTAGGGTGTTTAAGCTAATCTCGCAACCGCTTAGACCCAAAAGCTCTTTAAACTCGACGCGCTCGTTGCTATCGAGCCTTGCAAAAGTGTAGTTTTTCATTTTTTCTCCTTAAATAAGATTATTTTAAAATTTCAAGATCGATTAAAAGCCCCGCAAGCCCCTCGCCTGCGACATCGTTTGTGATTTTGCCATTTTCGTCAAAATAGTAAAAATTCATCGTGCTAAACGAAAATTTCGCTCCGTCCGCCTTTTTGCCGTAAAATTCGCCCCTCTCGTGCGTGCCACTACACTCCCACAAGACAGCCACCACAGCGTCGTTTGCGACGATATCTTTGATCTCCCATTTGATATCAGGGAAGCTTTGCCTCATGAAATTTACCACCGAGATATACCCTGCGCCGCCATAAAGCGGGTCTTTGGAAACTGGGGTGAAAAATGTAGCGTTTTGGTTTATTAGCTTCTCTGCCAAGGCGGTATCAGCGGTGTTTATGGCGGTTTGGAAGTGCGTCATCGCCTCTTTGTTGCACTCGGATTTGGCCCTGCTTTGGTAGCAAATTTGGTTAAAATTTTCAGCCAATGTTTCGTTGGCAGACAAAATTTGTGCCAACAACAAAACAGCAAAAACTAATAAATTTTTCATAAATTTTCCTTTGTTATCTAACTAAATTTTATTTTTAAAATTTTTTATAGCTCGCTCTAAAAGCGTATCTAGCGCATTTAATTCAAACTCACTAAAATCATTTGCCAAAATTTCATTTAAATTCTTTGAAATTTCATCAAATTTAGGTTTTAAATTTTCCCCTTTTTGAGTAAGTTTTATATTTATGCTTCTTGCGTCATTTTCATCTTTTTCTCTTGTCAAAAAACCCTCTTTTTCGAGCTTATCAAGTAGGGTTGTAACAGTGGCTTTTGTGCGATTTATTTTTTTTGAAATTTGCGCTGGTGTCAGTGTTTTACCCCCAAAAAGATAGTGAAAAATATCCCCGTGGCTGGGTGAAATCCCTAAAATTTCAAGCCTTTTAAATTCGTTTATAATGTAATCGTTCGCCTCTCTTACAAGCTGTGCGCTTAAAAATATGCTTTTGCGTTCTTTTTTCATTTTTGCCCCTAAAATTTAGGGCGTATTATAGTTAGATTTCGAATTAATGTCAAGTCTAGTATTATCAAATTTAACCCCAAATTTGGGGTTAAATTTTATTTCTCGCCCTCTTTGGGCTTGGTGATTTTATCGACAAGCTGTTTTCCTAGCTCGCTTTGGGCTAACCCTTCTAGCATGGAAGCGATTTTTGTGCCACCATTCGCGCTTAGCACGCCACCAAGCGAATTTAGCCCCTCACTTACATTGCCGTTGTTTGCGATGATTTTTAGATCAGCGCTAGTTAGGGCTTTGGCCTGCTCTAAGCCGATGTCGCGGTTAGCCTTGATTTGCTCGATTGAGATTAGATATGTTTGATAGCCCTCGTTTTCGCCGATTTCACGCGCTAGCTCGATTTGCGCATTGACAGGGGCTAGCTCTTTTAATCTCAAAGCCTCAGCCTCAGCGGTTCCGATTTTTGCGATACCTTGGCTCTCTTTGTCTTTGATTTCTAAAAGCGCAGCCGCCTCCAAAAACTGCCTTTCTTTATCGCCTTGCGCGATTAGGATTTGGTTTTCTTTTTGGGCTTCGGCTTCTTTGATTTTGGCTGTTTTCTTAGCCTCCGCGTCGATTTCGATTTTGCGCTGTTCTTGCTCGGCTTGGACGATTTCTACTTGCTTTTTAATCTCTGCTTTTTTGACATCTTGGACACGCACGACCTCCATTGCCTTTTCTTGGGTGATTTTTTCCTGCTCTTTTACCACTTGTTTGGCTTGTTCTTTGCTGATTGCAACCTCGCGCTCTTGCTCGACGGTTTTAAGGCCTACGAGTTTTAGGGCTTCTTGCTCTTTGATCTCGGTTTCTCTTTTGGCTTCGATTTCAGCGATTTGGGCGCGTTTGCGGTTTTCGGCGACCTCGACACGGCTGTCTTTTTCGATAGCAGATTTTTTCTTTTCCATTATGTTGAAAATGACCTTTTCGCCATCTTTGTCTTTAATATCCATAAGCTCGATATTTTTCACAGGCGCAATGCCCCAGTTTTCGAGCTGAGATTGAACCGAGACAGTAAAATCCTCGCCTAGGGCTGAGCGGATTGTAAGAATTTCTTCGAGCTCTCGTTTGGCTAAAATCGAGCGGATTGAGCCTTGGATAATATCTGTGAGTTGCTTTTTGAGATCGTCGAAGTCTTTGACCCTTTGGGCGGCTAAATTTGAATCAGCAATGCGGAAAAACGCCGTGATATCTACGACAAATGGTAGCCTACCCACATCGTAAGCCTCGTAAGCCTCGATTTTGATACTAAATACTGAAACTGGCAAAATTATCTTGCTAACGCCTAAAATCGGCACCCAGCCCGGGAAATTATAATACACATTTCCATTGCCAGTATCCTTGCCAAAACTTTGCGTTTTGCGTGCGCTTTGGACGATATGAACCTCGTTTGTCTCCACGACGGTCCTAAAATACATAGCCGCAAGCACACAAATGACTACGATAGCGACCAAACCGCCACCAAATCCAATCAAAACAGGCGAAAACATCACCCCTCCTTGTAATAAAATTTAAGGCGCAATTATAAGCAAAATTTGATTTAAATAAAATTTATTCTGTAATTTGCATTCTGGCAGACAGGAAGGGATTCGAACCCTCGGAGGCTTGCACCTCACACGCGTTCCAGGCGTGCTCCTTCGACCACTCGGACACCTGTCTAAAAAGGTTTGGATTATAACTAAAATTTTAAATTTGAAGCTGAAATTTGAAAATTTGCGGAATTTTAAAATTCCGCAAATTTTACCTAAATATCCTATCTATCGGCACAGCAGACATATCAGGCGCAGTATCGGCATCAGCTCCTAAAATCTCTTTTAGCTCCTCATCGCTTATGCTAAATCCCCCGCCAAGCGCCTTGTAAGCATTTACGCTAGCTTCTAATTCCTCTAAATCAGCGCCTACTTTGGCAAGTTCTGTGTTTAAAAGATTGCGTTGCGCGTCTAGGAATTCTAAATGGCTAGAATATCCAGCGTTATAAAGCTCGGTCGCGTCTTTGTAAATTTTGCGTTGCGAGCTTAGTAAATCGCTCATCGCTTTTTTGCGTTCTTTTGCGTTTTTAAGCGTCGTAAGGGCGTCTTTGACATCGCCAAGAGCCGTTTTTAGCGCCTTGTCATAAGCGATAAAAGATGAGTTTTGATCGACATTTGCGATATCGACCCTCTTTTTAGTTCGCCCAAAATCAAGCAAAGGCCCCACGAGCGAGCCACCGATACTCCACGAGCTAGTAGTCGAGCTAATCAATCTATCAAAATCGCTACTTGCATAGCCAAACGCCCCAGTTAGCGAGATAGTCGGGAAATACCCTGCCTTGGCAACGCCTACAAGGAAATTGCTAGCGCGCAAATCCTCCAAGGCCTTTGCCACATCTGGGCGATGAAGCAAAACATCACTTGGCACGCCACTTGGGATTTGTGGGGCATTAGGAAGTTTTGCGGCTGTGAGGATTTGCGGATTTACGACCCCGTCATAGCTTTTGCCGGCTAAAATTGCAAGCGAGGTTTGCACCTGAGAAATTTGGTTTTGCACGGCGATTAGGCTTGCTTTGGCGTTTTGCACAGCGGCACTTGCTTGGCTAAGTGTGATTTGATTTATCGCGCCAGCTTCTAGCTCTTTTTTGCGGTAATTTTGCGTCTGCTCGTAGCTTTTAAGCGATTTAGTTAAAATTCTTTCTTGCTCTTTTAGGGATAAAAGCGCGAAATACGAGCTTGCAACCGCGCTAGTGATTGTGTTTTTGGCTGTTTCATAATCGTATTTAGTCCCCATATACTGCGCCGCGCTAGCACCCACGCTATTTCGCACCCTACCCCAAAAATCAATCTCATAGCTAAGTGGCGCCGAAATCGCGTAAGAAGCGTGAGAATTTGAATCAGGCATATTAGCATAATTATTCTGGCGCATTGCAGAGCCTGAAATTCCGATATTTGGTAGATATTCAAGCTTGCTAAGACCCAAATTTAGCCTTGCGCGCTCGATATTATTCAAAGCTAGCATTAAATCAGAATTATTCGCCAAAGCACTATCAATTAGCGCATTTAGCTGGGTGTCGTTGTAGCTTTTCCACCACATTTGGCTCACATTTGTCGCCTCGTATCCAGATCTATACTCGATATGGCGAGTAGGCATATCAGGCTTAAAGCTACAACCACTAATCAGTGCGCCAGTTAAAATTCCTAGTAAAATTTTAGTTTTCATCTTTTTCCTCTGATTTTATTTTTCGCTTATCTAGCCACGCATTAAAGCTCTCCAAAAGGTAGAAAAATAGTGGCACGAAGAAAATAGCTATCGTCGAAGCAGCCAAAATTCCACCAAGCACGCCAGTTCCTAGCGCGTGACGGCTAGCAGAACCTGCTCCTGTGGCAAGTACCATAGGCAAAACGCCAAGACCAAAAGCCAAAGATGTCATAACAATCGGTCTAAAACGCATTTTTGCAGCACTAATCGCCGCTTCTGCGATACTTTTTCCGCCGTGTTGATACTCTTGCATAGCAAATTCGACGATTAAGATTGCATTTTTTGCCGCAAGTCCGATAAGCAAAATAAGTCCGATTTGAAAATATATATCGTTATTTAATCCCCTAGCCCATGTGAATAAAAGCGCACCAAACACGCTAAATGGCACGGCTGTAAGAACCGCCATTGGCATTAGCCACCTCTCATACTGTGCCGCCAAAATCAAAAATACAAACAAAAGTCCAAACGCAAATGCCTTTGCGCCGGTTCCTGCTGCATTTACCTCTTGATAAGCCGTGCCTGACCAGCCAAGTGTGTATCCAGTAGGGAATTCGCCCAGAATCGTATCTCTAATAGCATCAATCGCCTGACCAGAAGTATATCCTGGGGCAGGATCGCCCATAAGTCTAGCTGCTGGGAAGCCATTGAAACGATCGACTATATCAGGACCTTTGGCGCGTTCTAAATTTACAACCGAATCAAGCGAAACCAAATTTCCACTAGCTGAGCGCACATAAAGTGTCCTTAAATCATTTGGCGTATCGCGGAAGAGCTGTTCTGCTCTCATATAGACGCGGTATGTCTTACCCAAAAGGTTAAAATCATTTATGTAGTATTGTCCGATAGTCGAATTTATCGTCGTAAAAATATCAGGGATTGAAATTCCAAGCATTTTGATTTTTTCCTTATCTAGGCTTAGATTGTATTGCGGGAAATTTACATCTAGCGTAGAGCGGACATTTTGCAAAGCTGGATTTTGCGAAGCTTTTGCGACTATTCGCGCCATATCATCGGCGATTTGTTGATAGTTTTTGCCCGTAGTATTTTCTGCATACACTTCAAATCCACCAGTCATTGATAGACCGTTGATTGGAGGTGGGGTTAGGGCAAAGGTCATCGCGCTTCTATCCATGACAAAAAGCTGTCCAGTTAGCGCGTTTGCGATTGATTGGGCTGATTGGTTTGCCTCAGGGCGAACTTCCCAAGGTTTGAGTTTAGAGAAAAATACGCCTGAATTTTCCCTAGCACCACCTGCCATCATATCAAATCCCGCGATTGTGGTGATTGCTTCGACATTTGGGTTTTGTGAAAGTGTGCCACGCAAGAAATCCATGTGCTTTTCAGTAGCTACCAAAGGTCTAGCCGACGGAAGTGTCGAAAAGCCCATTACATAGCCTTTATCCTCGGCTGGCACAAGTCCGCCCGGGGTGATTTTAAATAGCTCTAACATCACAAAAATAATAATTCCCACAAGGCACAACGATAAAATCACATGGCGCAAAATTTTAGCAACACCTGCCGAGAAAAGGCGGGTTGAAAAATCGAAAAATTCATTAAATTTACGCACTAACCAAAACGGCTCGGCCTCTTTTTTGCGAAGTAAAAGCGCACACAACGCAGGGGTTAGGGTAAGGGCAACAAATCCAGAGAAAACCACAGATGAAACGAGTGTGAGTGCGAATTGTCTTTGGATAACGCCGACAAAGCCCTCCATAAAAGCAACCGGCACGAAAACCGCCGCCAAAACAAGCACGATTGAAATTACCGGACTTACGATCTCGTCCATTGCCTTAATCGTGGCCTCTTTGACACTTAAATTTCGCTCTTCATGCAAAATTCTCTCCACATTTTCGATAACGATAATAGCATCATCGACGACGATACCAATAGCCAAAACTAGGGCGAAAAGGGTAATTAAATTTATCGAAAATCCAAAAGCGTAAATTCCGATAAACGCTCCACAAATCGATACTGGCACCGCTAGCATTGGAATAATCGTCGCTCTAAAATTTCCTAAAAACATATAGATAACCAAAACGACCAAAATCATCGCTTCTACGAAGGTATGAATAACCTCTTCGATAGAGACCTTTACAAATTCTGTCGTATCGTATCCGTTGCTATAAGTCAGCGCGCCTGGGAAATTTTGCTTTAACTGCTCTAAACGCGCAGTTACGGCATCAAGCGTAGCAATGGCGTTTGCGCCGTTTTGTTGATAGATGAAAACTGGCGTTGCGTCGTATCCTTGGTATTTACCATTAATGATAAGGCTCTCAGCCCCTAGCTCGACCCTAGCGACATCTTTTACACGCAAAAATTTACCATCATCACTGGCTCTAATGATTACATTTTCGAACTCTTCGACCGTTTTCAAACGCCCTTCTGGCTGGATTGCATAGACATAAGGGTTACCCAAATCGTTTGGTTGCTCGCCTAGCTTTCCGGCTGGGTATTGGCTGTTTTGCTCTCTAATGGCTGCGATTATGTCAGACGATACGATATTGTGTTTAGCCATAAGTCCTGGATTTACCCAAATTCTCATTGAGTAATCCTTCGTGCCAAGAGCCTGCGCGTCACCCACACCGCTAACGCGTTTTAGCTCATCGACGACATTAATGCTGACATAGTTTTGGATTTCAAGCGGGCTCATTTGTCCTGTTGGATCATAAAAGAAAAACGCAGAAAGTATCGATGATGAACGCTCCGTAACGCTAACGCCCATTCTTTGCACTTCGGCTGGAAGCGTGGTTAGGGCCGGATTTACTCTGTTATTTACATTTACAAGTGCTTCTTGCGGATTGGTGCCGACCTTGAAAAACACGCTGATATTTGCCCTACCTGACGAGCTAGATGATGAACTCATATAAATCATATCATCGACGCCGTTGATTGCGTTTTCTAGTGGCGAAGCGACGGTATCAGAGATAGTCTGCGCGTCTGCGCCACTATATGTGGCTGTAACTGAAATTTGAGGTGGGGTGAGTTGCGGGTATTCCTCCACAGGAGCGATAAATAGACAAATCGTTCCAGCAATAACGATAATAATCGAAATAACGCTTGCGAAAACTGGGCGATTGATAAAAAATTTAGAAAACATACTTGCCTACCTAGCCTTTGTCGCGTCTGTTTCTGGCGGAAGCGGGGTTACTTTGGCGCCGACTTGAATTTTTGAAAAATTATCCAAAACAATCAAATCGCCCTCGCTCAAACCCTCTGAAATGGTCATAGTCGTAGAATCTTGGGCTATAACTTTTACGATTTTTTTGGCCACGGTGTTGTTTGCATCTACGACATAAACGATAGAGTTGCTTAAATCTTGCAAAACTGCGATTTGCGGGATTTGGAAGCCATCTTTTTGCACGAAACCATCGACTGAAATTCTAGTATAAATTCCTGGTTGAATTTCATAATTTAGGTTGTTAAATTGCGCTTTGGCGCTCACGCTTGCAGTCGCGCTATCTACGACGCTATCGATGAAAACCACATTTCCTTCATAAATTTTGTCATTAAAGGAAATTGTAGCCTTTGTGTTTTTCATATACCAATCGCTACTGGCTAAATTTCTATCAATTTTCATCTTATCGGTATCAGAAATCCCAAATTTCACATAAATTGGATTTAATTTTGTAAGTCTGACTAGATTTTCACCTACGCCCACAAACGAGCCAGTATCTTTTTGCGTATCGCCTACAATGCCGTCAAATGGGGCTTTGACAAGGGCATTATCAAGGTCGATTTTCGCACTTTCGAAATTTGCCTTAGCCACTTCGTAAGCTGATTTTGCGCCGTCAAATTCGCGCGCTGAAATGGTATTGCTCGCCTTTAATTTCCTAGCGCGCTCGTAATCTGCGCTGGCGTTGTTTAGGCTAGCTTTTGCGCTATTAAAAATCGCTTGATAGCGAGATTTGTCGATTTCATAGAGCCCCTCGCCCTTTTCTACGCGCACGCCAGGGGTGAAAAGCTGTTTTTCTATCGTGCCAGAAACCTGCGATTTTAGCGTTACATCTAAATCGCTCGCGGTTTCGCCGTTAAATTTTAGTGCGATTGGAACATCGGATTTTTGGGCTTTAAAAACAGCTACTTGAAGCGGTGGCATACCGCCAGCACCCTTGGCACCCGCTCCTGCGCCCTCTTCTTTTTTTTCGAAATACGAACATCCGCTAAGTAGCGCTAGCGTCGCAATTAGTGATAAAATTTTCTTCATACAAACCTCGGTTATTAAATTTTAATAATTAAAGTAAAAAGCTGTCGATTTTATCCAAATTCTGCAAAATAAATTATTAACACAAAAGTAAATGAAAATTTAATATTTCTAAATTTTTCACATTTTTTGTGACAAAATCACGGAAAATTTTAATCTAACTTATAAAATTTCGATAAATTTTTAATTTAATATTACTAAATTTTGTTACAATTTTTTTTTGCAACAATTTCATTTTTAAGGAGATATCATGAAATTACTTACTTCATCATTACTAGCGGCTGCTTGCACATGCGCATTTGCCCTAGATTTACCACAAAACAAGGTCGTAGATGTCGAGTGGCTAAAAGCAAATTTGGCTGATAAAGACCTAGTTTTAATCGACCTTCAAGAAGGCGAAGGATACGGCGCAGGTCATATCAAAGGCGCAGTTGCTTGGAAAGAGGCTGATTTCAGAGAGGCAAGAGGCGAAATGCCAGGATTTATCGCTTCTCCGACTACGGTTGAGAGATTATTTCAAAAAAGCGGTATCAAAGATACTAGCGCAGTAGTTTTCTACAACGACGCAAAAGCCGCTCCTGATTATACGCTTTCAACTTTGGCTCTATTCGTATCTGAATACTACGGCCTTACAAACACAGCGATTTTAAACGGCGGAATTGACGCTTGGAAAAAAGCTGGTGGTGAGCTAAGCACAGAGGCCGCCACACCAGAAAAAAGCGATTTTAAAATCACTAAATTTAACAAAGACATCGTTGCGACTGCTTACGATATCGACGAGGCTGTGGTTACAAACAGCGTAGCGCTAATTGACGGCAGAATCGAAGCTCAATACTCTGGCGAAAAAGCTCACCCAAAAGCAGCCAAAGCAGGACACTTAGAGGGCGTTGATGGAAATATCTTTATCGGCAAACTTGCCAAAGAAAACGACGGCGTTTTTTATATCAACACTGACAAAGAAGCTGTTGGCGAGCTATTTAAAACAGCTGGTCTAGATCCAAACGCACCACAAATTTGGTATTGCAACACAGGCTGGCACGCAAGTGGTGGCTGGTTTGCGACAAAATACATCATGGGAAATGACAAAGTCAAAAACTACGAAGCAAGCATGGTCGAGTATTCGAACCTGCCAAAAAGAAAAGTGCTAAAAGGCGATGAAAAATAATCAAATTTCGATTGATTGCCTAGACTTATGCGCCGACCTGCTCGCCTTTCCAGCGGAGGGTTGGCGCGAGAAATACTGCGCGCTTGGCGAATTTGCAAACGGCGAATTTGCCAAGCGCTTCAATAAATTTTCAAATTGCAAATTTAACGATTTTAAAACGCCAAATTTAGACGAAATTATCAGCAATTACATTTTTTATTTTGATTTAAACTCAGCCAAATTCGGCACTTCGCTTCTAGCTGGGGTTTGGTTAGATAAAAAAATGTTTGGCGAGAGTTATAATGAAATTTGCAAATTTTATGAAATTTGTGGTTTTGTGGTGGAAAAAAACTGCGACCACGCCTCAAATTTACTCGCATTTTGCGCGATTTTAGTAGAGCAGGGCGAGTGGGAGAAATTTTTGAAATTTACTAAATTTTTGGACTTTTTAGAGCCTTTGAGTAAAAATTTAGCAAATTTTGAAAATTTAAAAGAATTTGAGTTTATTTTAAATTTTGCCAAATTTTTAATATCAAATTTAAAGGAGCAAAGATGACAAAAGTCGCCAAAACCCCGAAATTTGGGCTTCTTTTTCTATCACTTGCGCTGTGCGCAGTGGGGCTCGTGGGGATTTGTAGCGTGTTTTTAAATGGCCAAGAGGCTAGCTACAATGTCAGCCGCGAGGTTCCGCTTGGGCTTTTGCTTATGGGATATGCCTTTTTTGTGGGCATTAGCGTAGGAGTTGCCACGATTAGCACGGCTGATCATCTTTTTGGATTTCACGCATTTTCTAAAATTTCACGCCATTTACAGCTTTTAGCTATTGCTGCGCTTTTAGCGGCGTTTTGGCTGATTTTTTGGGAGCTTGGAAGCCCTTTTAAACTGCAAGTTTTGCGCTTCGTAAGGTATTACTTTAATTTCGCGGTAGAAAGCCCGATTTGGTGGATGAGCACTTTTTATCTCATCGAAACTCCGCTTTTGATAATCGAGCTAATTTTAATGCTAAAAAACAGCGAAAAAGCTTCGTTCCTAGCAGGAATTGTAGCTTTTATAATGGGAATAATCGCTTTTAGCACACTCTCAATGGTCTTTGCCGTAAATGCAGCCAGACCGATTTGGAATACGCCAAGCTTTACCATTTCATTTATTTTTGGAGCTTTGATTTGCGGCATAAGCGTGATTTTTGCCTTTGTTTATCTGACAAAAAAGAGCCTAAATGAGCGAATTTTGCGAAATTTGAATATTTTTATGTTTTTGCTTCTTTTGGCTGTTTTATTTATAAATTTTTGGAACGCGGTAATTTCAAGCTATGGCGCAGGAAGTTATTTGGCAAAAAATTTCGAAGTTTTCACAAACGGAAATTTATCGTTTAATTTCTATTTTTTTGAAATTTGCATTGGAATTTTACTTCCGATGATTTTGTTAATTTTATCTAAATTTAACAATCTCAAATTTAGCGTAATTGCCGGAATTTTAGCCATTATCGGCGTATTTTTTGCTAGGTTTGACGGCATTATTGGCGGTCAGCTTGTGAGAGTCGAGAGCGAATTTTTGGGCAAAATCGAGTTTGGCTCATACTGCCCAAGCGTGGCAGAAATTACGATTTTTATCTCAGGCATTGGCGTAATGCTCTTTATTTACGCACTTGGAAAAACATTTTTAAATTTGGAGAGTGAAAAATGAGAGAGCTTAAAATAACAAGACGAAATTTCCTAAAAATGGCTTCGAGTGTCGCAGTAGCTGGGACTGCTGGGCTTAGCGGACTTCCGAATCCGCTAATGGCAAAAACTCACAAAAACTCGCCCGAGCTTTCAAATTTATTAGAATACGACGAGGGGGTAAAAACACCAAATTACTGCGAAATGTGTTTTTGGAATTGTGGCGTAAATGTTTTTACAAGGGACGGCAAAATTCACAAAATCGAAGGAAACAAACTAAATCCATACAATTACGGCACGATTTGCGCTAAGGGAAATGCGGGGGTTTATTCTACTTACGATCCAGATCGCTTAAAATACCCGATGATTAGAGTCGGTAAGCGGGGCGAAGGCAAATGGAAAAAGGTCAGCTGGGACGAAGCGTTTGACTTCGTGCATGAAAATTTAGAAAAAATCATCGACAAATACGGCGCAAAAAGCATTGCAGCATTTGCTCATGGTAGCTGTTCAAGCTATTTTCATAAATTTGCTAGCTTGCTTGGCACTCCAAATGTAAGCTACGCTTCATTTTCTGAGTGTCGTGGCAGTAGAGCGATTGGCTGGTCTTTGACATTTGGCGGTGGCGGTATCGGGGGTCATGAAAACTACGACATGGCAAACACCAAATATATGATTTTATTTGGTAGAAATATGGCAG
This sequence comes from Campylobacter sp. JMF_04 NA10, assembly GCF_027737655.1. NCBI lineage: Bacteria > Pseudomonadati > Campylobacterota > Epsilonproteobacteria > Campylobacterales > Campylobacteraceae > Campylobacter > Campylobacter sp. JMF_04 NA10. Next base: position 17,506 of record NZ_JAOVTZ010000004.1, read on the forward strand.
GAGCGATTCAGGTTAGAGAAGCAAGAGATTTTATGGAAGGCCTAGCAAATGGCGCAAAACTCGTCTATGTAGATCCACGCCAAAGCGAAAGTGCCGTTAGAGCGCACAAATGGCTTCGCATAAAACCGGGGTGCGATATGGCACTAGCACTAGCACTAATCCATGTCATAATTAGAGATAATCTAGCAAATATGGAATTTATCAATAAATACTGCTACGGCTTTGATAAACTAGCCCGTCATGTCAAACAATACACCCCAAAATGGGCAGAAGAAATTTGCGGTATAAAAGCCGAAGAGATAGAAGAAGTAGCGTGGGAATTTGCGAAATTTGCCCCGCATGTCCTAGCTATCGCGCCGCGTAGATTTTCAAGATACGCAAACGATACGCAAACAGCAAGAGCGATTGCGATATTAAATGCGATTATGGGAAATTATGGCGTAAAGGGCGGAACTTGGGTAAATCAAAGCATAAATTTAGCCAAGCTCCCAAAAGATGATGAAGCACCGGCTGTAAGGGAGCCAAGGGCTGATGGCGTTGGGGTTAGGTGGCCGTTTAATCCGCCAAATTTAGGGCTAAGTGGCGAAATTTATCGCGCGACTTTAAGCGAACAGCCATATCCGATAAAAGCGTGGCTGACCTACGATACAAATCCGCTAGGACACACGGCAGTCGAAGCAAACGGAGTTATGAAATCAATCGAAAAGCTAGATTTTTTAATGGCAATCGATACGCAGATGAACGATTTTTGCGCGTATTGTGATATAGTTTTGCCTGAAAGCACATATTTAGAAAAGGACGACGGGCCATATATCCAAAAATACGATGTGCCGTTTGTGGCTGTAAGAAAGGCTGCGATTAAGCCATTGCACGATACCAAGCATGTTTTTGACATAGTGCGTGGGATTTGCAAACGCTTTGATATGGACGAGTATTTTACCATTTCGCCAAGCGATGCGATAAATAATTTCGTAAATTCGCTTAGCCCCGAAGATAAAGAAAAATTTGAAAAAGACGGCATTTTGTGCGATTATTTAGCCGATGCGTATCCGCAAAGTAGCGGTAAGCCACTAAGCTTCCCTACCAGCACGGGTAAAATTCATCTCTACAACCCTGATATGGAAAAAATGTATGAAGAATATGGCGATGTCTGTGCGCCACTACCTACTTGGGTAGCACCACCACAGCCAAAAGAAGGTGAATTTAGACTTTTATTTGGCAGGGGTCCTGCTCACTCACATGCAAGAAGCCAAAATAACAAGCTCTTACTCGAACTTGAAGATGATAGCCCGATTTGGATAAATCCTGATGATGCTGCAAATTTAGGTTTAAAAACTGGCGATAAAGTCATAATGATAAATGCTAAAACAGGGCTCAAATCAAAACCGCAAAATATAAAAATCACAAAGCGAATAACGGCTGGAAATGTCTTTATCCACCACGGCTTTGGGCATGTTAGCAAAGAGTGGAGTAACGGCTTTGATAAAGGCATTAGCGATGTTTATTTTTGTAGTAATGACATTGACCCAGTAAGTGGTTGTAGCGGTTTAAACAACGGCTTTGTTAGACTTGAAAGGGCGTAAGATGAACTCACTAATAAATAAAAATCACAAAAAAGAAAAAAATCTAGCTATGGTGATTATCGGCGATCGCTGTATCGGGTGTGATGCGTGTTATGTAGCGTGTAAAACCGAGTGGGAAGTGCCGCTTTTCAAAGAAGCGTATCGCACAAGGGTTTTTGAAGTCGAAAACGAAGACAACGCAGGAAATCCGATTTTAAATTTCTTGCCTGTGCTTTGCAACCACTGCGAAAATTCCCCATGCGTGGCAGTTTGCCCGACAGAAGCTAGTTTCAAGCGTGAAAAAGACGGCATCGTCATCGTCGATCCGTCTCTTTGCATAGGTTGCAAAGCTTGTATGGTAGCCTGTCCGTATAATGCCAGATATTACGATGAACACAAACAAAGCGTCGATAAATGCACATTTTGCGCCCCAAGAGTGGATAAAGGTTTGCTTCCGGCTTGTGTAACTACCTGCGTGGGAAAATCGCGAAATTTTGGCGATTTAAATGACCCAAATAGCGATGTTTCGCAAATTTTGGCTAAGGCGACAAGTATAACTCGCCTAAAAGAAAGCGACGGCTTAGAGCCAAATGTTTATTATGTGACGATAAATTCATAGGAGTAAATGATGAAAAAGATAATTTTAAGCATGGTTTTACTTTGCAGTTTTGGCTTTGCGGAGAATTTACAAAGCTACAATACTTCAAAAGTGCAGGCGGAGCATTTTGTAAATTTATCACGCGAAGCTGTGGCAAAAAACAATCTCACACTTGCTAGGGCATACGCAAAAAAGGCAATCCAAGCAGACGCTTACAACAAAAAAGCGTGGGAAAGCTATGATGATGTTATCCAACGCCTAGCTGATGAAGGCATGATAGATGAATTTGGCGCCAAAGCCGATGAAAGCGAAGCCGCCGCACCAAAAGCTAGTGGCGCACCAGCGCAGTTTGAGGGTTGCTAGTGAGAAGAATTTGCGAAATTTTAAAAAAGCTGAATTTTAAAATTTTCGCAAATTTTGCCATTTTGTTTTTTTCGCTAAGTGCATTTTCGCAGATAAACTCATGCACCGCTTGCCACGAAAATTACGGCTCACTAAGCCCCTCACACGATGAGGTTGCCTGTCAGAGTTGCCATGGGGGCAACGAGATTGCTAGCGAAAAATCGCTCGCTCACATCGCCCTAATCCCAAATCCAGCCACACTAGAAAACGCCAAAAGCCGTTGCGCGCGCTGTCACAAGGACCAAATCGCCCGCGTCGTAACCACGCCAATGCAAACCCAAAATCCAATCAAGCAAAATTTGCTAGGTGAGTGGGCGAAGCAGGGCGCGAGCTCTGATTTTAGCGCAGAGCAAATCGAAAAATTCGCCAAGGACCACTACGCCAAAGCCTGCGCCAGCTGCCATATCTCGCAAGAAAAAGAGGTTTTTATAAATCAAAATATCGCCAAAGGTGGCGGGTGTGGGGCGTGTCATAAGGCTTCGAATTTAGATGAAAATTTCTTGCTCTCGCCATTTTTTGCTAACAAAAATGCAAATTCTGCGCCAAATTTAAGCACAAATTCCAGCGTAAATTCCAGCGCGCACGCAACCTCCCCAAACACTGCGCCCAAAACCCACACGCGATTTTCCACCGCAATCCCTAGCCAAAACTGCCTAGCCTGCCACAACCGCTCGGCTCGCATTGGTTTTGCGTATTATGGAAAATTCGAAAGCGAGGGAAGCAAAGCGCCTTTCGAGCAGAGCCATACGCTATCTGACGGGCGCCATTTTCACGATTTGCGCGCCGATATTCACTACGAAAGGGCAGGGTTAGAGTGCGTGGATTGCCACACTAGCCTTGGGGTAATGGGCGATAAGAAAAACCACGCAAATATGAGAAAGGCCGTGATTATCGCGTGCGAGGACTGCCACGCGCCAAATTTTGCCCCGCCAAACGAGACGGCGCGAAATTTAGCAAAAACAAATCCAAATATCCCAGATAGCGTGCTCATCGCCTACACAAAAAAGGGAAATTTCCCACTTTACAATGTCGCCAAAGTGGGCGAAAAAGCAGTCCTTACGCGCAAAAAAGACGGAGCAAAATTTGAAATTTCAGCGCTAAAACACCCTGCACACGAGCCTTTGCACGCAAATTTATCCTGCCAAGCCTGCCACGAAAAAAGCGTAGCAAGCTGTTTTGGTTGCCACGAGCAAAGATTTGCGGGCGCAAAGCAGTTTGAGTGGCAAAAGGGCGAATACAGCGAGGGTGCATGGAGCGAAATGCGCAGTTTTTTGCGCTTCGAAGACCCCGCTTTGGGCGTGAGAAATGACGGCAAAATCGCAAACCTCGCCCCAGGCTGTCAGGTCGTGGCTAGTATCTACGAAAATGGCACCACGAAGCACTTTGACGCCCTTAGCCTAGCTAGCTGGGCGCAACACAGCGTTGGCAAGAGCAAAACCTGCGTCTCTTGCCACTTCTCGCCCTCTTCGCTTGGGCTTGGGCGTGGGGTTTTGGGCTATAAAAACGGCGAGATTTCATTTAGCCCAAATTTGGCAAATTTTGGTGAGTTAAATTTCGCCCTTGACGCCTTTGCTAGCCCAAAAGGAGCGCAAAATCAAATCATTTCTAAAAACGATTCCACGCTAAGCTTAACTCAAATGAAAAAAATCCTTGACGCCTATGCCTGCGCCATTTGTCACGATCGCTACGATGATAAAATTTATGCCGATTTTAACGCCTCAAAAGCGAAATTTAGGGCAGGGGAGACGAAATGTTTAGAGTGATAAATTTGATATTTTTTGCGCTTTTAAATTTCGCTTTTTCTCAAAATTTATCCTGCCAAAACTGCCACAGCGTGGAAAAATTTGACGCGCAAAATCACAACTTTTCATGCGAAAGTTGTCATAAAAGTAAAATTTCACCCTCAGATTTCCCGCAAAGCTTAGCCAAATTTGGCGGATTTTCGCACGAAAATATCATCGCTCACCCAGCAAGCCCCGCGCATTATGGCGAGTTTTGTGGCAGCTGTCACGCGAAGCAAATCAGCGAATTTGAAAAAAGCAACCATTTCACGCACAAAAACGAGATAAAAACGATTTTTAGCGCATTTAACATGGATTTAAATCTTAGTTTGCAAGATTTTTTAAGCCAAAATTTGCCAAATTTAAACGCAAAAGAGCGCGTGGTAGCGGACTTCGTGGAGCGCAAATGCCTCAAATGCCACGCCTATGATAATGGCGAGAGTTCCTTGTTTTCCGCTCACGGAAAGGGTTGCATGGCATGCCACGCTAGCTACGCACCCAGCGCGCAATACAGCGGCAGCGACGCGAATACTAGCGCGCGCCCGCACTCGCGCACTCACACGCTCTCGCGCGCAGATAATGAAGTTTGCGCCTCTTGCCACAACAAATACTTCATCGGCGCCGATTTTATGGGGCTTTTCCCACATAACACCCACAAAGACTACCGCACGCCGTTGCAAAAAAATGGAAATTTCCCAGGGCTACGACATGGCGTGACATACGCAAATTTGCGCCCTGACGCACATTTTAGCGCGGGGCTAGTGTGCGCGGATTGCCACAAAATGAGCGAAACCAAAAGCTGTGAAAGTTGCCACGAAACCGCCACGCAAAATAACACCTCGCACAAATTCCACCAAAATTTGGAGTGCGCCACCTGCCACAGCGCATGGGGCGGGAGTTTTTACGAACTAAATGCTATGCTTGATTTTAGCAAGGATTACGAAAACTGGCAAAATTTAATCGAATTTGACGCGAGCGCCAAGCGATTTAACGCACGCGCCCTGCGCCAAAATACACGCCCTGCGCCATTTTCGCGCACGCTTAGGGGCGAGAGAAAACCTGGCATTTGGCATAGCGCATTTAGTTTAGAACGCTTCGAAAATGTCCTTTTGGTGCGCAAAAATAACGGCAAAATCGGCCTTGCGCGTCCTGTGTTTGGATATAATCTTAGCATAAAAGATGAAAATGCTAGCGTGGCTAAATTTGGCGAGAGTGGCGAGAAATTCGAGGTTTGGAAGCCATTTTCGCCTCATAGCGTGCAAAAAATCGGCAAATCCTGCGAAGCCTGCCACGAAAACGATTTGCAAAATGGCGTGAATTATGGCGGTATTAGCGAGCTTTTCGCGCCTAAATTTTGCGAAAATCCTAGGCAAAAAAACTGCGCCAAACTGCTTGACGCTAGCCCTTTAAACGAGCGTGAAATGCAAAATTTGAAGTCGATTTTATACAAAAAAACAAGAGCGAAGGAAATTTTAAATCTAAATTAGAAATTCCGCAAATTTTGCGGAATTTCGCTGTATTTTTAAGGGGGAAGCTAAAAATTTATGCGTTTTTTGCAGCCTCTAAAACTGCTTCGTAGTTCGGCTCTTCGGTGATTTCAGCCATGATGTCTTTGTATGCGATTACGCCGCCGCTGATGACGAAAACCGCTCTTGCATTTAGCCCAGCTAGCGCGCTATCTTCGATTAAAATTCCATAGCTTTTGGCGAATTTTTTCGCTCTAAAATCGCTTGCTGTGCGCAAGTTTTCGATACCCTCTGTCGTGCAAAATCTGCCCATCGCAAACGGCAAATCCATTGAAACCACGATTACTTCGGTATTTGGCAAGCTTGCTGCTTTTTCGTTGAATTTGCGAGCCTCGCTAGCGCAAACTGGCGTATCTAACGACGGAACGGCTACGATGATTTGTTTTTTCTCGCTTTTTCCGATTACGATATCTTCTAAATCTTTCCCAGCGACTACGACTTCTGGCGCAGCCTCACCTACTTTTACTTCATTTCCGCCCAAATTTACGGGGTTTCCTAAAAATTTTACTTGCATTTTTTCTCCTTGTAAAAAATAAAACACATTTTATCTCATAAAATTTAACAGATTATTTTTTGGCGCAAAATTTTAAAATTTGGCTATAATTTCGCCCAAATTTAAAAAAAGGAAATCCATGCAAACCCTCCCGCAAAACGCGCCTAAATTTCACCTCAACACCGCCTACACGCTGTATTTGACGCTAGGGGTTTTTAGTGCGCACAGATTTTATCTGAAAAAAAATGTAAGCGCGATTTTCCAGCTTCTTGGCGGATTTGGGTTTATCATCTTTGTCTGCTTTTTGGTGGCGTATGCTTTGATATCAAACGATAGCGCGCTCGAAATTTTGCGCTCCATAAGGCCAAGCCTCGAATTTGACGACCAAGATACACTTAGGGCTAGGGAAAATTTAATAAAACCGATTATGGTCTTTGCACTGCCAAATTTAGCCTATTTGGCGTGGATTATTTATGATTTTTTCAATTTAGAAAAAATGGTAGATAGCGCAAATCTTAGCGCAGGGTGCGAGATCGAAAATATGAACGAAAATCCCAGCGAAAGCCTAAATTTAGAGGAAAAAAGCGCGAATTTAGCCTCGGCTAGACAGCTAGCTTACATTGGGTGCGGACTTTTGATTTTAATGGCAGTTTTAAACATTTTTGGCACCAAGATTAATGGCGCCGAACTCGCCTCAACAGCGGGGCAAATCTGCCTAGCAATGAGCGCGTATTTCATCGCTAGCACAATTTGCTCAAAGACGCTTTTGCGAAATTTAACCCTTTTTGTCGTATTTGACGGCCTTGCGCTAATCCCGTTTTTGATGATGATGTTTGGGGATAAAAGTCTGATTGCATTTGTTTTCGGCGCAGTATTTACGGGGCTTGGCGCATGCTTTGCACTGCTGATTTACAAAGAGCTTTTCCAGACAAGCGGGTGCGAAATTTTCGTTAAGGCGTTTTTTGTATATGCGCTCTCGTGCGTGATTGGGCTAGTTTTAGTCTATTTTAATCCGATTTTAGCGATAATCGCGGTGCAAATTTGCTCGATTATAAATTCGCTTTTTATCATTGCTTGTGCCAAAGATAGCCGAAATTTCGAAATTTCGAAAAACAACTATTATTTTTCGAATTTGAAATTTCACATTAGCGAATTTAACAAAATCAAATCATAAGGAGAAAAAATGATGAGTTTTGGCGAGGCGATTAGCGTTTGCCTCAAACAAAAATACGCCACATTTTCTGGCAGGGCTAGCAGAAGCGAATTTTGGTGGTTTTACCTTTTTACCGTTTTGGTCAGTATCGTCACGAGCGTAATCGACAATGTCCTTGGCACAAATATCCTAATCGGCACATACCCGAAAGGAAATCCGAAGCTTTTGGGCATAATTTCAGCGATTGTAAGCTTAATCTTGTTTGTTCCGACACTAGCGGCTACTTTTAGACGACTTCACGATAGAAACAAAACAGGCTGGTTTGCAGGCGGAGCGATGATTGCGCTTATTCTTGGCATAGCGCTAAAATCCGCGCTAATCTTGCTAGTTGGCGGTTTGGGACTTTTTGTTTTTGTCTTGGTTATGTTGATTTTACCAGGCGATAATGGCACCAACGATTATGGCGCAGACCCGCTTAATCCAAATAGTGGCAATGGAAATATTTTCGTTCCGTGAATTTGAGAAATTCACGGAAACACTGCACCGAAATTTAACTTACTTCGCAAAGAAACGCAAAGCATTTCCGTAAAAATAAAACCAGCTAAATTTTAAAAAGCAACGCTTTTTAAAATTTAGCTACCTTGTAAAGCGTCGTCGGGGGAAATTCGCACGATGCAAAAGGCGCGAACAGCGCTTTTGCGTGCGAATTAAATGCAGGGGGAAGGGGCGCGACCTCGCAAAATGAGCGTAGCGACGGCGACAGCCGGCATTTCTTGCGAGCGAAGCGAAGCAGAGTAATTCAAGCTCCCTTCCCCCTTACGAGAAAAGCACAGCGCAGGTTAAATTCACAAAATCGTTCAATGCTAAATTTAGGTTGAATTTTGAATTTAAATTTTTCTGGATTGCTTCGCTCGTTATACTCGCTCGCAATGACACGAAATTCGCGTTTTGGTAATTTTCACTCGTAGATTGACTTCGCCTACGGCTCGTCCAAATGCCCCTTCGCTTCGCTCGGGTCGCTACGCTCATTTTGCTTCGCTTTCTACGAAAGCTCGCAATGACAAATCAAACATAGATTTAAAAAAGTAAAAATTTAGCCAGATTTCTCTGGCTAAATTTGGGTTATTTCGCACCTTTTGGCGGCATAAACGCAGTTAGCGTAATGTCTTCGCCGTCTTTTGGTTTATAAGGCTCGATATTTACAAGGCAAGTGTGAGAGATATTTCCGTTGGCTAGTTTGCTTGTCGGAATATCGATAGTAAGCACATTTGCCGAGCCGTTTTTGCAAAGTCCGTTTTCGTTTGGATCATACCAAGCACCTTCGCATAGTTTTACGACATTTCTTGGAGTGTCATCATTTACAACCGCACCTGCTAGCACTTCGCCCCTAGCATTGAAAACTCTTACCAAATCGCCATTTTTGATACCTAGCTCTTTTGCGTCTTCTTCGTTGATGAAAATCGGCTCACGACCTGCTACTGCATAGCTATCTCTTAGCTTAGTTTGGTTTTGTTGTGAGTGTAAGCGATCATTTGGGTGTGGGCTTATCATGTGGAACCTAGCTGGTTTATCCTTCATACCTAGCCACTCGATTGGCTCAAACCATGTCGGGTGAGCCTTGCAGTCATCATAGCCCATTTTTTCGATTGTTTCAGAGTAAATTTCGATTAGTCCGCTTGGTGTGCCAAGTGCATTTAAAATCGGATCTTCTCTAAAATCTGCAAAAGTTACATAGCTTTCGCTCTCCATTGTAGGGAAAAATTCGGTCGGTTCGTTTTTGTTCCACCACTCTTCGAAACTTGGCATTTTTATTCCCAAAGCTTCGTTTGCATTTACTTGATTTGCCGCTGTTTCATAAAACTCTTTTATCCAGTCCATTTCGGTTTTGCCACCTTCTGTGTAGGCTTCTGCAAGTCCGTCTGCATAAGCTTTACACAAATCAACGAAAACTTGATAATCATCTTTTGCGCCAAATTGTTTTTCTACGACCTGTTTTTGTGGGACGATATGCATATTTGTGTAGTCCCCTGTCATAGAAATGTCGTTTCTCTCATACGAGCTAGTTACCGGGAACACGATGTCAGCCATTTTCGCTGTCGGTGTCCAGTAAATTTCATTTACGACGATAGTTCGCGGTTTTCGCCAAGCTTTAACATTTTTATTTGTGTCTTGTTGTTGAGTTAGTGGATTTCCGCCGACCCAGTAGATAAAATCCATATCAGGATATGTGATTTTATTTCCGTTATCATCAAGTGTGGCACCCGGATTTAGCAAAGCATCAGCATTTCTAGCGACAGGATATGACATCAAAGCAGTATTTGATAGCCAAGATTGCGCTGCATTTTCTTTTGCGCCATCAGCATTAGCAGGACCCATATATTTGCCGTCTTTGATAACGCCTACGCTTCCTGCGTTGATTGTTTTAATTACGCCACCAACGCAACTTGGCGTTCCGCCGTTTGCATAGTGATAGCTAAATCCAAATCCACCGCCAGGAAGTCCAATCTGACCAAGCATACTAGCAAGAGTTACTATCATCCAATGCACTTGTTCGCCGTGGTGCGCTCTTTGCATACCCCAACCAGCCATAATCATAGTGCGATTATCAAAGAATTTTTCAGCTAATTCTTTTATAACTTTTGCTTCGATTCCGCAAATTTTCTCTGCCCACTCAGGTGTTTTTTCTACGCCGTCTTCTTTGCCTAGTAAATACTGCTCAAATTTATCAAAGCCAACGGTGTAAGTGCTTAAAAATTCTTTATCATATTTGCCTGATTTTAGTAGGTGATTTGCCATAGCTAACATCATCGCAACATCGGTATTTGGAGTAGGTCTGATATGAGTAGCTTTGCCTTCAAAAAATTTAGTTGTGATTGTTTTGAGCGGATCGATGATGATGATTTCTTTACCGCTATCACGCAATTTTTCAAAATATTTAAACGAACCTTCATCAGAAACCGTAAATGACAAACGCAAAGTGCCGATTGGATTCATACCCCAAAGCACGACGACTTTTGAGTTTTCTAAAACCACAGGCCAAACGGTTTGTTGCTCATAAACTTGGCTAGATCCCACGACATGTGGCAAAATCACTTGCGCAGCACCGGTTGAAAAATCCCCGGTAACGCCCACAAAACCGCCTGTCATATTCATAAATCTATGCAAAAGCGTCCTTGCCATACCAAGTGCGCCTGAGCTTTGCCAAGCGTAGCTTCCTGCGCAAATGCTATTCATACCTTTTTGTTCGCGTGTTTTTTTAAGTTCTTTTGCGACAAGTTTGATAGCCTCTTCATAAGGCACTTCTACCCACTCGTCCTTACCGCGAAGCTCTGGTTTTGGGCTATCTGGGTTTTCAAGGTAGCTTTTGCGAACCATTGGAGCTTTGATTCTTGCTTTATAAACCAAATCGTCCATAGCTGTTTGCAAAGGATTTGGCACATTGGAAGTTTTTTTCCAAGCCTGTGATTTTACGATTTTGCCGTCTTTTACGGTAGCTTTTAAAATTCCCCAGTGTGCTCCTGTGATGACTTCGCCGTTTTTAACCAAAGCGGTATTTGCCTCTGCCCCAAGGGCAAAATTTGGAATTGCGCTAGCAGCACCCAGAGCGACGCTACCTTTTAAGAAACTTCGTCTTTTCATCTTTTCTCCTTTAATCGACATTAATGTCTTTTGAATGTTTTTGTAAATACTGAGTGATAACCCAAATTTCATCTTGGGTTAATGGTGTGCGTGATTGCATTGATTTAATCAGCGCAGGCCATCTATTTGCGACCTGAGTTTCGCCTTTGTGAAGCGGGTGGCAGGTGCCGCAGTTTTCTTCGTGGTTTTTCTTCGCTGTGCTAAAAATCGCTTTCAAATCCGTTTCTAGCGCGTCTGGCGAAGTATAGGCTGTGATTTTTACCTTGTTGTATTCGCCTAAATTCTCCAAAACCTCAGCGTCGAATTTCGCCTGTTTTGAAAAGGCAACCGAGATAATTCTCGCCTTAGGGGTAAAATAAATGATATTTTGCGCCTTTGCGCTTTGGTAGCCTTCAAGGCTAAATTTGACCTTTTTATCATCTGCTTCGATGATTTTGATCTCATTTGTCGGCATTAATCTTCCAACACTTTCGCTTAAATCCGCGCTTAGGCTGATATTTTTAACAGCGACGCTATACGCGCTATCGCCCACGCTAAGGGCGTTTGCGGCGCAGGTTAAAAGACCTAAGCAAAGAGCTAAATTTAGAATTTTCAAATTTTCTCCTTTTATAAAATTTGCGAAATTTTATAAAAAACAAAAATAAAAATTTGTCATTTTTATGACAAATTTAGTTTTTATTATCGATACTTAACCTTTTTGTGAGATAATAAAAATAAAAAGGCATTTTATGGGGACTAGGACGACAGGGGTTTTTGAAGGCGAGGAGTTATCGTTTTTCGGCAAAGAGGATTTGGATAAATTCAGACGCATTTCCTATCAAAAAGGCTCGATGATTTACGCTCAAAAAAAGCTTTTTATGATAATCCTAAAAGGCGAGGGCAAACTAAATACCTACCACGAAAGTGGCAGGGAGTATGTGCTAAGCTACTTCGGGGCGGGTTCTTTCGTGCTAGTCGATACTTTTTCGTCATTTGAAATCACAAAAGACGCTGAAATTTTAGAGGCAAATTTATCCACCGTGATTGATCTGTTTGAGTTTAATCAAGACTTTGCGATTTATCTTTTTAACTCGTTTTTGAAAAACATGACAATGCAAAAAAATGTGATAAAAGAGCTGGTTTTTGATAGCGTCGAAACCCGAACTTATAAATTTTTACTTCAAATCGCAAACGGCGATATAGCACATGTCAATGGCGGAGTTAGCGAAATCGCAAGCTTCGTCGGAGCCCCACGCCAAAATGTCTCCGTGGCTGTAAATAAGCTAATCAAAAATAAAAAAATCCAAAAATTAGATCATCAAAATTTTAAAATTTTGCCCTAAATTTTCTTTGAAAACATAGCGTAAATTTGCGCACTCATCATCACAAATAAAACCGCTAAAATCACGCCAAAAGCTAAAATCATGCACTCAGCCATTGTGCCAAATTTCGCGCCCGGGATTAAATACCAGCCTTGCGAATACAAATTTACAAAAAAGCTCTGAATAGGATCTAGACTAACTCCTGCTGGGACTATGGGCGCGTCTAAGCCACAATCGCCAGTTGGCTTAAAAAAGCTAGCAAACCACTCATCAAGGGGCAAATTTAGCGGGAAATTTGGCTTAAACGAGCAACCATGCACGCCAAAAGGCAGATTACCTAAAATCGCGCTATGCACCTTGTATAGGTGGATTGAGCGGGCAATTCCATAAAGCGCGCCCACAAAGCACACGCCATAAGCGCAAAATTTAAGTAGCAAATTTCCCCCGCAAATCGTGCCTAAAATCGCGCCAAAAAATATCACAAAAAATGCTAGCCTGATATACACACACTGCTCGCAAGGCGCCATAAATAGGTATTCTTGGAAAAAATAGTGCGCGATAATGATTAAAAGTGCGCAGACAAAAATCAGATAAATCCAAGGCTTCGCGCTGTTTTGCCACGCGCAAATTTTAAATAGCAATCTACTCATTTTTGCTCGCCAAATAATCAATTAATTTCGCAAATTCGGCTGTGGAGGCGATTTTTTCGGTTTTTATGAGGTATTTACCACCCACCACGAAGGCTGGCACGCCCTGAATAAGTGCGACATCATAGCCCTCGTCCCAAAGCCCAAGTAGCTCTAAAACTTCGCTATTTTGCAATTCTCTCTCATAAATTTCGCGCGTAATACCGCCTGCTTCAAAGCCCGTTTGCAAAAATTTCATCTCGTCCATATCGGCACTTGGGCGCTCTTTTTTGTCGTGATAGCTTTCAAAATATGCAAATAAAATTTTCTTAAATTTCGAATTTGGCGAGTTTGGGGCGATATTTTCTCTTTTATCCAAAACTCTCGCCACAGCCAAAATTTTACTCGCACTCACGCCAAATTCGCCCATAGCGTGCATGTGAAACGGCTCGTAAGTAGCATGGATCTCGCCTAAAATTTCGGGCAGGACATTTTGATAATATTTATAGCAAAACGGACAAGCATAGCTAGAAATCGTCACGAAACTGCCCTTATCCACGCTTAGCGGTTTATCCAAAACCAAATAATGCTCGCCTGCGCTAAATTCGCCATTTCCGCCGTCCCCGTGAGTGTTAGTCCCGCCCATCATATACACACCAACGCCCAAACCAACGAGCAGAGCGAGGATAAAAACTAATAGATTTTTTTTCATAAATTTTCCTTTTTTACTCAATTATAATGAAATTTTAAAAATTTTGGCTAAAATTTGGCGAATTTAAATTTTCAAATTTCAAAGGAGAAAAGATGAAAAAACTTTCCTTAATTTTGGCGATTTTCGCCACGATTTTTTTGGGCGGTTGTGCTAGCACGACCCAAGGTGGCGCTGTGGGGGTAAATCGCACCCAGCTACTCACGGTAAGTGAAGCCGAGCTTGACAAGGCAGCAGCAAGCTCATACACGCAAGTAATCAGCCAAGCAAAAAGCCAAAAAAAGCTAAACACCAACGCCAAACAAACCCAAAGAGTAAAAACAGTCTCAAATAGATTGATTAACCAAGTAGGCGTTTTCAGACCAGATGCACGCAACTGGAACTGGCAGGTAAATGTCATCGAAGATCCGACCGTAAATGCGTGGTGCATGCCAGGCGGTCGCATTGCCGTTTATACAGGCATTATCAATAAGCTTAGCCTAACTGATGGCGAGTTAGCAGCTGTCGTAGGACACGAGATCGCTCATGCTCTTCGCGAACACTCACGAGAGCGAGCAAGCACAGAGTCTATAAAAAATCTAGGCATTTCAATCGGCGCGCAAGCCGCTGGGCTAGGGGATTTGGGCGCGACTGGATTAGCGATTTTGGGGCAGTATGGATTTAGTCTGCCGTTTTCTCGCTCGCACGAAACAGAGGCCGATATCATGGGCTTAGAGCTTATGGCGCGCGCTGGATACAATCCAAACGAAGCCCCAAATGTATGGCGCAAAATGGCGAAACTAGAAAGTGGCAGCAAAACGCCTGAGTTTTTCTCAACTCACCCAGGCGATGAAACCCGTATCAAAAACCTAGAAAAAACAATCCCGGTTGTCATGCCACTATACGAACAAGCCAAAAAAGGTAAAAAATAGCTTCGTAAGCTTCATCGGTGCGAAATTTGTGAAATTTCGCACCAGCCAAATTTCAAAATTCCGCACTTTTAAAATTTAAAAAAATTTGTGAAAATTAGTTTAATTTTGCTATAATCTGCATTTTATTTTAAATTCAAAGGATTAAATTTTGGACACGGATCGTTCGGTCTTTATGTTACTTCTCGCTTTTGTTTTAATTTTTTTAAATGCTTTTTTTGTTTTATCTGAATTTGCCCTTGTTAAAGTTCGACGCTCAAAACTCGAAGAATTCGTCAAAGACAAGGTCGCAAACGCCTCACTCGCTCTAAAAATGACAAACTCAATCGATACCTACCTAAGCGCCTGCCAAATCGGCATTACGCTTGCTTCCCTTGCCCTTGGTTGGATAGGCGAGCCAGCCGTAGCTAGCCTAATCCGCAAGCCACTTGCTAGCCTAAATTTAGGCGAGGCTAGCGTGCATACCGTGGCTGTGATTATCGCGTTTAGTATCATTACGACACTGCATATCGTCCTAGGCGAGCAGGCCCCAAAACTAATCGCAATCGCAAAATCCGAAAAAATCGTGCTTTGGATAGCTAGACCGCTTTATTGTTTTTGGGTTTTGTGTCTGCCTGCGATTAAGGCGTTTGATTTCGTCGCATCAAGCGTGGTTAGGCTCTTTGGAATCCGCGCGGTCAAAGATAGTGAAGTCGCCCACTCCGAAGAAGAGATCAAAATCATCGCTAGCGAAAGCCTAAAAGGCGGTGTGCTAGATAGCGTGGAGACCGAAATCATCAAAAACGCCGTGGATTTTGGCGATACTGTGGCAAAGGAGATTATGACTCCGCGCAAGGATATGGTCTGCCTAGATAAAAACGAAAGCTACGAGGATAATTACCGCGTAGTTTTGGAGTCGAAATTTACCCGCTTCCCATACATCGACGGAGGCAAAGACACGGTGCTAGGACTAATCCATATCCGCGATATCATGCAACAAAACGGCGAGAAAAATTTCGATAAAATCGTGCGCAAACTCATTATCGTGCCAGAAAACTCCCCGATAACGAAAATTTTATCAATGATGAATAAAGAGCGCATTTTCGCCGCCCTTGTCATCGACGAATACGGCGGAACGGCTGGGTTTTTGACCATGGAGGACATAATCGAGGAAATTTTTGGCGAGATCGAAGACGAATACGACGATATAGAGCAAAATTTCACCCGCATTGACGATAATACTTACGAATTTAAAGGTCGCTTCGAGATCGAAAATGTCGAGGAGATAATGGAAATTGCATTTGACGATGAAACCGAACAGCTCACAATCGGCGGATATGTCTTTAATCTCTTTGGTCGTTTGCCAGAAAATGGCGATGAGATAAGCGACGAAAACTGCGATTACACCGTGCTTGCGATGGACGGCACCTCGATAGCCTCGCTTAGGGTCAAGAAAAAAGAAAATTAAAAGGGCGAAAATGGATAATGTAATCAGATTTAGCGTTTCACTGCCAGAGGAGCTCTTTGACGAGCTAAACTCGCGCGTGCAAAGTAGGGGCTATCCTAGCAGGAGCGAGTATATCAGAGACCTAATCCGCGAGAAAATCGTCAGCGATAAATGGAGCGAGGAAAACAGCGACAAAGAGGGGCTTGGCGTGATTTGTATAGCGTATTCGCACCACCAAAGCGACCTGCTCGAAAACCTAATCGAGCTCGAACACCACGCTAAAATCGATGTTGTCTGCACGAACCATATCCATGTCGATCACGACAACTGCTTAGAGACCATAAATGTGCGTGGCAAAATGGGCGAAATCGAGAAATTTAGCGCCAAAATCGGCGGACTTAAAGGTGTGAAATTTTCGCAACTTGTCAAAATCGCAATTACGGAAGCGTGAAATTTGTAATTTTAAATTTGAAATTTGGCGCGGAATTTTTAAATTTTGCTTTTTAGTGTCATTGCGAGAATTTTGCTTTGCAAAATTCGAAACAATCGCCAAATTCAAAATTCCCGCGCCAGTATTTAGGTTTGCGAAGCGAAATTTTTCTAAGTTACTCCACAGCGTTTAAGAAAATATAGTAAAAATTACTAGATTTTTTCGTAACATCAAATGTCCAAATATCGCTTTTTTCGCTATTTTCTTTGCGCGAAAACGCACTATTTTGCCCGAAATTTTTCTCAAATTCGCTAGCAAGCCCTTTGCAAATTTCGTCATTTTTGTCTATTGCGATTTCTACTTCGTGGGAGCCAATGGTAGCGTATTTGGCGCAGTTTTTACCAGCTACGGCGATAGGGTTTGGGATATTTGTCATTTGCTCAACTTGGTTTTCAAATTTTCCCATAGCAGTGTGGTATGCGTAAAAATCATCTAGCAAGACCGAAATCCTTCTTAAACCATTTAAAATTTCTACTCTTTCGCGCGGGAGCTTTGCCATAATTTTTTCGTTCGCTTCGCTTACGGCGTTGCTAGCATTATTGCACTCGACCGCGTCTATATAAGCCACAGAGCCCGTTTTCGCGCACTCTTGCACCCTTGCCTTAGCGATTTGCAAGTTTGCCGCGAAGTATTCATAGCTTCTTGGCCCTTCATCCGCATACCCACACACAAAACCCATAGCCACAAGGCTTGGGATTAAAATTTTTTTCATTTTTTCTCCTTTATTAGATTTTCGACGCAGTATCCCAAATTTGCACTAGCAAAATTTCACTCAAACGCCCTAAAATGTGCCTCGTCAGCGAATTCTAACATCTCTTTATCGCCTCTGCTATCGCCATAAGCGATGATTTTTTCAAATTCGCTCAAATCATAAGCTTCTTTTATGCGCGCCACCTTTTGCGCCCCGTAGCAGTTTAGACCCTCGATTTCGCCGGTGATTACGCCACCTTTTTTCTCAATTTTTGTGCCCAAAAGTTCGAGCCCATTTTCTTTGCACCAAGGGGCTAGCCAGTCCTCCAAGGAGGCCGTTACGATGACGACCTTATCGCCATTTGCGATGTATTCTTTGATTTTTGCCATGGCTTCAAATTTGATAATATCTTCAATGTGCGTGGTGGAGTATTTTTTGCAAATTTTGGCGAATTTATCCACGCTCATACCGCCGAAAAAATGCACCATTAACCGCCTGCGCGTGAAATTATTCGAACACAGCCCAAGCTTGTAGCCCAGCAAAATAGGGCTAAGCCTAAAAATCCCGTGGAAAAATTTCTTAAACCCCACGACATAGGCGATAAATTCGAGCAACGAATCATCTCTGGTAATCGTCCCGTCGAAGTCAAAACAAACTAATTTCATAAAAATCCTTTTGGCTAAATTTTACAAAACTAGAATAAAAATTCGGAAATTTTATGGTGTGTTAATAGCCGAATTTACGGGAAATTTACCAAATTTTGCAGGCAAAATTTAGCTATCGCAAATTTGGAATACCTGCGCCGAAATTTTTATTTCGCTAAATTTTGTTTTTTAAGTGTCATTGCGAGCCCGCTTTGCTGGCGTGGCAATCTACAAAATTTAAAATTCTAACCGCGCAAATGGCAGAATTTTAAAAGTCAAATTTAATGAAATTCAAAATTCTGCCATTTGCCCTGCCGTTAATTTCGACTTTGTAGATTGCCACGCTGAGCTTTCGCACGGCTCACAATGACACTTAAAAGCGAATTTGACTAAATTTTGAATTTCAAAATTCAACGGAATTTCTCTGGATTGCTTCGCTTCGCTCGCAATGACAGCAAAAAGAAAATTTTAAGGGCAGTATTTCAAGGTTGCGATAGCGGAATTTAAGAAGTAAAATTTAGAAAAAATTTGAGCAAAATTCGTGCAAAATTTAGCCAAATTTCGCACGAATTTTAAAATTTACGAATTAGTTTTCGACATGCGTCTGCGCGTCGTCGGATCTAGGTAGCGTTTGCGCACGCGGATATTTATCGGAGTAACCTCGACTAGCTCATCTTCTTCGATCCACTCTAATGCGCGCTCCAAATTTAGGCTTCTTGGCGGAACTAGCTTAATCGCATCATCGCTACCGCTAGCGCGGACATTTGTTAGGTTTTTGCCTTTGATTGGATTGACATCTAGGTCGTTTGGACGGCTGTGTTCGCCGATAATCATACCGACATAAACCTTGGCTTGTGGAGCGATAAATAGCACGCCACGATCTTGCAAATTCCACAAACTATATCCCAGCGCGACGCCATTTTCCATGCTAGTTAGCGCGCCATTTTGGCGTTTTTCAACCGCGCCTGAAAACGGCCTAAACTCCAAAAAGCTGTGGTTCATAACGCCCTCGCCACGAGTATCGGTCAAAAACTGGCTTCTAAATCCGATTAGCCCACGAGCAGGGATTTCAAACTCGATTCTAGTTTGGCCATCGCCTGTTGGGTTCATCACCTTCATTTCGGCTTTTTTGCGGCCGAGTTTTTCGATAACTGTGCCTGTGCAATCATCAGGAGCGTCGATTACTAGGTGCTCGAACGGCTCACATTTCACGCCGTCGATTTCTTTGATGATGACCTCTGGGCGACCTAGGCAAAACTCAAATCCCTCACGGCGCATGTTTTCAGCCAAAATCGTGATTTGAAGCTCACCACGACCGCTAACCTTAAATTTACCCTCGCCGACATTTTCGTATCGCATTGCGATATTTGTTTTCATCTCCGCTGCCAAGCGCTCATCGATTTTGTTTGAAGTTACAAATTTACCCTCAGTTCCCGCTAACGGCCCGTCATTTACGCTAAAAATTACGCTTAGAGTTGGCTCCTCGATATGAAGTGCATCTAGTGGCATAGGGTTTGCGGGATCTACCACGCTATCGCCTACATCGAGCGCGTCAAATCCAGCGATAGCGACGATGTCGCCAGTGCCGGCGTTATCGATATCAATACGCTCCAAGCCGTTAAATCCGATAAGCTTCGAAATTCTGCCAGTTACCTTTGTGCCATCAGCCTTGGCAAGCATTACGCTTTGATTTTTTGAAATTCTACCATTGAAAATGCGCGCGATACCGATTTTACCGACATAGTTGTCGTAATCAAGGGTGAAGACTTGAAGTTGCAAAGAGTTTTCATCGCTACCACTTGGGCTTGGCACATGAGATAAAATCGTCTCGAAAAGTGGCTTCATATCGACATTTTCATCGCTTAGATTGTGTTTAGCATAGCCGTTTTTTGCCGCAGCATACACGACTGGGAATTCGAGCTGTTCGTCGTTGGCATCAAGTGCGACAAAAAGGTCAAAAATCTCATTTACCACACGATCTGGATCTGCGGCTGGTTTGTCGATTTTATTTACCACGACAATTGGGCGAAGTCCCAAAGATAGGGCCTTTTTAACGACAAATTTGGTTTGAGGCATTACGCCTTCTTGCGCATCGACGAGCAATAAAACGCCATCGACCATTTTTAGCACGCGCTCGACCTCGCCACCGAAATCCGCGTGGCCTGGGGTGTCGATGATATTGATCTTCGTATCGCCGTAGCGAATAGCTGTGTTTTTCGATAAAATCGTGATTCCACGCTCTTTTTCGATATCGTTGCTGTCCATTACGCGCTCGCCGACCTCTTGGTGCTCGCTAAATGTGCCTGATTGTTTCAAAAGTTCATCTACGATAGTGGTTTTTCCGTGATCGACATGGGCGATAACTGCGATATTTCTAATATTTTCCAAATTTTACTCCAAAATTTTATGTTTAAAAACTGATGATTATACACTAAAAATTCTTAAATTCTAAGAATACTCTTTGACCTCATTTACCAAATACTCATACACTCTTTGCTGGATTAAAGCGTCGTTTTCATCATCGCTAATGAGGCGTCTAAGGTGCGAAAAATCGATCTTTTTGACATAACGAGGCACGTTTTTTAAATCTCGATCAATTTCGATTAGAAGTGAGTCTAGATTTAGGCTTTTGTAGGTATGAGCTTTTTGGATATATTCGCTTACAATCGATACCAAAACCCCCACTCTGCGCGAATCGTCGCTGTAAATTTCACTTGCGATTTCGCGCAGGTTTTCGTAATCCTCATCGGTTTGCTTTTTTTTAGCAAGCAACATTGCAGCGAAAATTTTCGCTCTAAATTCGATAGAGCGGTGGTGAGAAATCGAAATTTCACGAAAAACCGAAAAAATATAATCTTTTAAATTCATTTATAACCTTATTTTAAGAAACTTTTAATTATAATCCAATTCGCCCTTTCTTAGACCTGTGCAACGGTTTTTAAAAACACCGCTTCAGGGTGGGAACACAGCAGAGCACTTTTACCTATCGTGTGCCGCAGTCATCTGGGAAGGGGTTTTAAAACTCAACCCTATCCAATCCAAAATTTTCGATGAAATCATCACAAACGCTGTGAAAATCGACGCCTTCTATACTTTTATTTCTCTTAAAATTTTCGAGCATTGAGTTGTAGCCACTGACTAATTCTTTGCTTTTTACGCCATAACTTATCGAAATTCCAGCCTCAAAAAACGCGGCTAGTTTATCGCAAAATTTAAGCGCTCTGCCATCAATTGCGCGAAATTTATCCTCGTTATACGCACCAAGCGAGCCGTCTGCGAAATTTGGCTTACCGCCAAGCTCATAAATTCTGTTTTCAAACTCATCTTTTATAAATTTCTCGCCGTCGTTTCTAATACCCAAAATATAGCTAAACTCATCTCTGATATGCTCTGGCACGAAGGGCAAAATTTTATCATCTATTAGGCGCATTTCGTATTCGCTGATGATGTCGCTAAGCCCAGCCACGCCGTATTTTACGGGGCTGATGATATCGCGGGTAAGGCTTTCAGGCAGATCGTGAAAAAGCGCGCAGTAAAAATTATAAAAAATTCTACTCTTGCACGCTCCGACTTTTAGCGAGTAAAAATAGCTTAATATCGCCACGATTAGCATGTGGCCTAGCACGCTAGTCTCAGGTATGCGTGGGGTTTGCGCCCAGCGCTTTTGAAACCTTAGCCTACCGCTAAGATCTACAATTCGGGCTAGTTTTTTATTCATTACGATTTTACGCACGCCGATTAGCTCGTAATAATCCTCTAATTCCTCTTCGACCTTGAATTTAAGCTCTTCGATATCGTTTAAAAACTGGCTAGTTTGATAAACGATATTAAATTCCCACCTCGTAGCCAGATAACTTGCCGCCTTTAAAATGAGCTTTTCTTTTTCGTGCGAGTAGCCGTTTTGATAGGCTATAAATCGTTTCAAAAATTCGCCATCTTGCACGCTAGAAAGGTCGTTTTCGAGCTGTGAGAGAACCCATTTGTTAATTTGATCTTTTTTACTTTTTTGAATTTGGTGAAACACATCTGGGCGGATATCGGTTACTACGATGCGTGAGAGAAAATCAAAAATCCCAGCCTCAATAACATAGCTCATATCAATATCGCGCTCGAAACTAGCGATAAAATAGGCAATGATAAATTTGTGCGCTTGTTTGTCAAGCTCGACTAAATTTACCATTTTTGGGTAGTCGTTCCAGCGCGAAATACTCGCACTTTTAAAGATTTTTTCTACTAAATTTGAACTTATCATTTGTAAATTTTATCCGAATTTATTTCAATCACGGTATGCACATTTCCGCGTGGGTTAAAGTCAGCCACGATTTTTAGGTATTTTGGTTGCAATTTTTCTTGCAAGGTAGCGTAAATTTCGTTTGCGCTGTCCTCGTGGGAGATGTAGCGATCCATAAATGAGTTAATGTAGAGTTTGATTGCTTTGAGCTCTACGACAAATTTATTCGGTATGTATTCTAAATATATCGTCGCAAAGTCAGGATATCCTGAGCGCGGACAGCGACAACAAAACTCTGGAAGCGTGATTTTGATCAAATAATCATGCTCGTGTTTGTTGGGCCAAATTTCCATTTTTTCTATGTCAAATTCTTTTATCTCTTTTTCGCCATAACGCATTTTATTTCCTTAAATTTATAATATCTTCTGGTTTGCCTACGCAAAAACCCTGCACGAAATCGACCCCAAGCTCGTAGAGTTCGTCTTGGAATTTCGGCTTATCTACGAAGCGAATAATGCTTTTAATGCCCGATTTATGGCACATTTCGTTTAGTTTCATAAAAACATTTTTTATTTTTTCGTTGCCTAAATTTTTATTATACTCGATATCGTAAATCACAAAATCAATATCGAAAAATTTAAAATACTCAAAACTCGCGTTCGCACCGCCAAACTGGCTAAGTCCAAAGCTAAATCCTAGCTCTTTAAATTTAAGCAAAATTTCGGCAAATCGCTTTGTTTCGGAGTAAATTTCTTCCTCGTTAAATTCCAAAACAATCTTGCTTGGATCGATTAGATTATTATCAATTAGCTTTAAAATTTCGTTGCGAAACTCGGCATTTCGCAGTGTCTGAGGCATGATTTCGATAAAAATTTTATGCTCGATATCTTTAAAATAGATAATGCGCGAAATTTGCTTAATCATCGCAATATCGTATTTGATATCGTAATTATTAAAGTGCAAAATATCGATAATTCGGCTTTTTGTAACCTTATCGCCGGTTCTGAGATCTAGTTTTGGGATTAAGTTTATATGCGATTTGACGCCATTTTTATCGGCGACATATTGAAATTTAAAGCTAAAACTCTCATTGTCAATCGCATCAACAACATCTTTGTTAAAATCATCGAGCAAAATTTTATTTAAATCAATATTTTCGCTGGATTTTTCCTCTTCGACCTCTTTGCGATTTATCTTAAAAAACAGCGCGTTTGTGATATTGCTGAGATTTTTGTCATACGAAGTAGGCATGATTTCAAATTCGGTTTTAATCTCGATATTGTTTATGCTTTGGTTTGAAATTTTATGCTCGAACATCTTCAAAATGTGCGTTAAATTCGCCATTTTGCCGTTAAGCCCAAAGATAAAGTGGCCGTTGATAAAACGCCCAATATGCAAATTTTTAAAACCCTGATTTGCCATAAATTTCGCAAATTCTTTGCAAAAATTATACAAAATATCATCGCCGTTTTGATAACCATATCTATCGTTGATATCGGCGATATTTTTGATACGAAGCAAAACCACATGATTGATTTTGTTTTTTTTCATCTGCTTTTTTAAAATTCGCTCGATCTCATCGCGCACGAATACATGGCTGACTGGATCGATTAGCGTCTTTTTAAAACCAAAGTAAATTTGATAAATTACATAATACACATAGCAAATCAAAAGTAGCGAAAAAAGTATCACATCATCGCTATTAAACTCACCGTTTTTGAACATCGTATATCCAAAAGCGATAAGCAGGAGTGTAAAAGGCACTGAAATTTTAAGTGCCGTTATAAATCTGGTTTCGCGCTCTTTTTGCTCTGAGACTAAAATTACTTCGTTTTCGATAAATTTACCCATTAAATATCCAAATTCTTAACATCTTTTGCGTGGTCTTGGATATAGTTTCGCCTAGGCTCCACTTCATCACCCATAAAAAGGTTAAATGTATCGCTAGCGCTTTGCGCATCAGCTATACCCACGCGAAGCAAACGACGATTTTCCTTGCTCATCGTGGTCTCTCTAAGCTGATCTGGGTTCATCTCGCCAAGACCTTTGTAGCGTTGAATATACGCACCTTTTTTCGAATTTCGCTCTATCTCGTCCAAAACCTCGATATAATCCCTACCAAAATCGACCTCACGCTCTTTGATTAGCCCATATACACGGATCGCTTCGGCAAAAATATGATTTGTAAGCAAGGCTTCGTTGATATTTAGTTGCTCCAAACCATTTGGAGTTTGGACATAGATACGAATTTCACTCTCGCTGACATTTGAATTTAAAATATTAAATCCCTCGCTCTCTAAACGCGTTTTAATCACTTCAAAAAGCGCATTGTATTCCATAGAGCGCGCTTCGTCGTTTTCGATTAGATACCTAATCGCAGAAATGACGCTAAAACGCTTTTTAAGCTCGTTTAAAAGTGAGCGGTAGTTTGAAACGATTTTTAGAAAATCAATTAAATCTTGGTTGCCAATTCCCTCAAATTCGCCCATATCAATACCAGTTTCAATCAAAAATTCACTCAGTGCGCGCTCATCTTTTAGATAAATTTCTTTTTTGCCCTTTTTGTATTTGAAAAGTGGCGGTTGAGCGATATAAACATAGCCATTTTCGATAATCGGACGCAAATAGCGGAAGAAAAATGTCAAAAGCAGGGTCTGGATATGGCTACCATCGACATCGGCATCTGTCATAATAATGATTTTGTGATAGCGAAGTTTTTCTGCATTAAATTCCTCACCCACACCGCAACCAAAGGCGGTTATCATGTTTTTGATTTCTTCTGATTGTAAAATTTTATCCAAGCGCGCTTTTTCGACATTTAAAATTTTACCGCGCAAAGGCAAAATCGCTTGAAATTCCCTATCTCTACCACCTTTGGCAGATCCGCCCGCACTATCGCCCTCGACAAGGAAAATTTCACTCATACTAGCATCCTTGCTGGTACAATCAGCGAGCTTTCCTGGAAGTGTGCCGACTGAATTTATATTATCTTTTTTTCTCGTTAAATCGCGCGCTTTTTTCGCTGCTTCGCGACCACGGGCTGCTAAAAGAGCCTTTTCCATAATCGCTCGTGCTTCGTTTGGGTTTTCTTCGAAATATTTGCAAAGCACCTCAAAGGTCATTTTTTGCACTATTGGTTTGACATAGCTCGAACCAAGTTTGCCCTTAGTTTGCCCCTCGAATTGCGGTTCAGGCACTTTGACGCTTACGACTGCGATTAGACCTTCTCTGACATCATCGCCGGTGATTTTGGTGTCTTTTTCGCGTGCGGCTGCGTTTGCTGCGATATAGTTTGTGATAGCGCGAGTTAGTCCCGCTCTAAATCCAGCTTCGTGCGTTCCGCCGTCTGGTGTTTTGATATTATTTACGAAACTTAATAATTTTTCATCGTAGGTTGAATTATACATTAGCGCGATATCCACAGCGACATCTTCGACGCTATCGCTAAATGAAACTGCCTTGCTAACGGGTGAGGCTTTGTTCATATCAGTTACGAAGCTCTCTAATCCGCCCTCGAAATGAAAGCTCTCATTTCTGCCGTCTCTTTGGTCTTTAAAATTTATGGTAATTTTTGGGTTTAAATATGCTAATTCTCTAAATCTTTTTGACAAAGTATCGGCATTAAATTCTAAAATTTCAAAAATTTCGCCATCTGGCCAAAATTCCACAGTCGTTCCAGTGCGGTTTGTGGATTTTATGATTTCTAAATCAGTAGTTGGCTTACCTTTTGCAAATTCTTGACGATAAATATTTCCCTGTCGTTTGATTGTCAAAACTAGCTTTGATGAGAGCGCATTTACGACGCTCACACCCACGCCATGAAGTCCGCCACTTACCTTGTAAGTGTCTTTGTCAAATTTACCACCAGCGTGCAAAACGGTCAAAACCACAGTCGCTGCTGGCAAATGCTCTGTGGGGTGCATATCTACTGGGATTCCACGGCCATTATCTGTGACGATACAGCTGCCTTCGCGCGTGATTTCTACATCGATAGTATCACAATACCCAGCCATAGCCTCATCGATAGAGTTATCCACAACCTCATAAATCATGTGGTGTAGTCCTCCGATATTTGTATCGCCGATATACATTCCTGGGCGTTTTCTAACTGCTTCAAGACCTTTTAAAACTTTAATATTTCCTGCACCGTAATTTTGTTGTTCCATTAAATTTTCCCTTAAATTTCTTAAATTTTATTAATCGGCATTACGACCGTTTTTAGCTCGCCTGAGCTTAGCACAAATGCTGTTTCTGAGTTGTTAAAATCTAGCTCAAACATATCGTCCTCGACGCTGTTTAGAAAATCGAGTAAAAATCTGTTTTTAACGCCAAAAATCAAATTTGATGAAACTGCGATATTTGCCTCGATTTCGGCTTTTGCCTCAGAATTATCCTCGTTAATGCTCTCAAAAATAATGCCATCAGGCTTAATTGTAACCTTCATTTCTTCGCACATTGCGTTGATTGCTTTTACGCCGCCGACAAATTTATCTCGTGGTAAAATCACTTTAAAATTTGTCTCAGTTGGGATTACGCGCTCATAATTTGGGAATTTTCCGTTGATTAGTTTTGTGAAAAATTCAAAATTTTCACTCACTGCTAAAAGGACATTTTCGTCATAATAAATTTCGATTTTATCTGAAAATAGTTTTTGAATTTCGCCAATTGCCTTTTTAGGGATTAAAATTTGGGTATCTTTTTTGGCAAATTCGCCCATATTTGTATTTAGCACAAAGACACTAAGGCGTTTAGTATCGGTTCCGACTAAATTTAAATACCCGTCTTTTACATCAATCAAAGCTCCATTTAGCTCGTATTTTGGGTTGTTTGTATCGATTGAAGAGTATATTTTTTTAAGACTTCTGCCAAGCACCAAAGCATTTACATTGAAGCTATTTTTGCCCTCGATTGTAGGGAAATTTGGGAAATCTTTTGAGTCAAACATAGGGAGTTTGTATTTTAACTTTTTTTGTTTTACAAAAAGCGCTCCGTTCATTGTCTCTAATGTGACATTTTCATCGCCCAAACCCTTGATTACGCTAAGAAGTTTTGAGCCATTGGCTGTGGCTTCGCCCTCTTCTTCGATCATAGCATAAGGCAAAATATAGCTAAGGCCGATTTCGTGATCTGTGGCCTTGATACTAAGCTCGCCATTTCTAGCTCTGATTAAAATGTGAGAAGTAATCGAGCTTAAATCCTTTTTGTCAAGGTAAGGATTGGTGTTTGAAACAATGTCTTCTAAAACCTTTTTTGCAATTATGACTTTCATAGCTGTCCTTTAAATTTTAAATTTTTGTTTTTGTTATAGTAGAGTGTGGGATTTAGTGAATACCCCGCGCAAATGCTGAATTTAGCGAAATTTGCTTTGTGAATTAAATTTGCCATTTTATTCACCATTATTCACAAATTTTGATTTTATTTCATATTTTTTCATTATTTTCCTTTTGGGTTATTTTGTTTTTTAACTCTTCGATTTTGATTTTAAAAAATTCATCTTTTTCAATCGTTTCGTTGATTTTTTTGATATTTTTGCTAATGGCGCTGTGATCTTTGAGATTGAAATACGACGCGATTTTTGGCATTGAATTTTTGGTTAAAATTTTGGCTAAATATATGCAAATTTGGCGCGCTTCGATGACATTTTTGGCCCTTGTTTTGCTTTTTAGCTCGCTTGGTTTGATATTTAGCTCTTTTGAAATCACGCTTATAATCTGCTCCAAATCGACATTTTGGTAGTGTTCTTTGATATGATCTTGAAGTACGATTTTGGCAAATGGTAAATCAATTTTGACTTTTATAACTGATGAAAATGCGTTTAGTTTGTTTATTGCGCCATTGATTTCGCGGATATTATCGCCCATATTTGTGGCGATGTATTGTATGACATCGTTTGGGAGATAAAAATTATTTTCCTCGCTTTTGCGCTTGATGATTGCGATTTTTGTCTCTAACTCTGGTGGCATGATATCAGCGATTAGCCCGTCGCTAAATCTCGAAATCATGCGCTCCTCAAAGCCTTTTAGGTATTTTGGCGCGATGTCGCTGGTTAGGACGATTTGGCATTTTTTTTCTCTTAGTTCGTTGAAAGTGAAGAAAAACTCCTCAATCGTCGAGCTTTTGCCTACCAAAAACTGAATATCATCGATTAGCAAAATATCGCAGTTGCGGTATTTGTGCTTGAATTTATCCATTGTTTGATTTTCTAAACTTGAAATAAATTCTTTTACAAACCCCTCGCTGCTTACGCAAATGACGCTTAGATTTTTTTTGATACAGTGATTTGCAATCGATTGGAGCAAATGGGTCTTGCCAAGCCCACTCGGTCCGTATAAAAACAGCGGATTATACATTTTGTTGCCGGGGTTTTTGGCGGCACTGACTGCGCTGGAAAATGCGAGTTTGTTCGAATCAGCCACAATGAAATTTTCAAATGTGTAATTTTCATTGACAATCGTGCTTTTTGGCTTGTCTTGCGGGATCATTTTTGAAATTTCTTTTGGGGAAATTTTGGCTTTTGAAGTGATTTTGACCGTGATATTGCTAATGCCAAATTTTTTAACTAGCGCATTTTTAATTTTCACGGCGTATTTACTCTGTATATATCTAGCCACAAGCTCGTTACTTGCGTGATAAACAAAGAATTCAAAGGTAGAGTTTTTTTCATTAAATTTTAAATTTTTGATATATCTTTCGTAATCAAGCGGTGGAATTTCGCCCGCTAAACTTAATAAAATTTCTTGTGGTTGAGTTTCTGCCATAAATTTTCCTTTGTTTAATCCTTAATTTTAGCAAAATTTCGCTAAATTTGTGTTAAATTTATAAAGTAATTCACAAGTGAATAAGGCGTGAATTAAAGTGAAAGATTGTGATGAAAATTTTAGGAATTGATCCGGGGACTAGAAATTTAGGCTATGCGATTTTAGAAAAAAATGTGAATAAAATTTCGCTCGTCGAAGCAGGTTTAGTGAAAATGAAGGCCGAAAATGTGCAGTTTCAGATGACACAAATGGCAGAAGCGATTGATCTTATATTTTCGCAGCACAAAATCGACGAGGTCGCAATCGAGAGTATGTTTTACGCCTACAATCCCCAATCCGTGCTAAAACTAGCGCAGTTTCGCGGGGCTTTGGGGTTAAAAATTTTGCAAGTTTATGGCAACTTCGCCGAATACACGCCACTTCAAATCAAAAAATCCGTAACCGGCAAGGCAAAGGCCGCAAAAGAGCAGGTCGCCTTCATGGTCAAGCGAATACTAGGGCTCAAAGGTGAGATTAAACCGCTCGATATAACCGATGCTATCGCGGTTGCGCTCACTCACGCAAACGCTATGAGAGGGCTGGAAAAATAAAAGGGGTAGAAAAGTGAAAATCGCACTAGCGCAGATTAAAAGCGAAATTTTAAAATACAAGCAAAATTTATCCAATGCGCGAAATTTGGCTTCGCAGGCGAGGGATTGCGATATTATCGTGTTTCCTGAGACATTTTTAAGTGGATTTGCGCCTGAAATTTTTAGCCAAATTCCAGCAAAGCAAAATGAAAAAGCGCGCGAATTTTTACGCGAAATTTCAGCGCAAAAAGTCGCAATCGCTGGGCTTGCACTGGACGAAAATGGCGAAATTTACAACCGCGCCTTGGTGTATCAAAATGGGCGTGAAATTTATCATTACGATAAAATTTTTCTTTTTTCAAATTTAGGTGAAAACGAATTTGTCCGCGCTGGCGATAAATTCGGGCTTTGTGAAATTTCGCATGATGAAAAACCCGTAAAAATCGGACTTGCGATTTGCTATGATTTGCGATTTGGCGAAATTTTCCGCTACCTTGCCAAAAATGGCGCGCAAATTATCTTTGTCATCGCACAGTTTCCGCACTCTCGCATAGAGCATTTCCGCACTCTTGCGCGGGCTAGGGCGATTGAGGCGCAGTGTTTTTTAGTAGCCCTAAACAGCGCCTCTGGCGGGCATTCGTGCGTGATTAGCCCTGAGGGAGAGATTTTATGCGAGCTTGGAGTGGGGCAAGAAAGTGAAATTTGCGGTATTAATCTAGCCCAAATTTCGCTAGTTCGGGCTAAAATGGATATTTTAAAAGATGAGCGAAAAGAGATTTTAAAGGAGATTTTATGAAGGATTTAGTTTTTGTAATCGATATGGTAAATGGTTTTGCGAAATTTGGCGCAATGGCAGATCCAAACATCGCTAAAATCGCACCTGCAATCGCTTCGCAAATCCGCAGAAGTGCAGGCGTGCATTTCATCTGTGACGCG
Organism: Campylobacter sp. JMF_04 NA10; assembly: GCF_027737655.1. Lineage (NCBI taxonomy): Bacteria > Pseudomonadati > Campylobacterota > Epsilonproteobacteria > Campylobacterales > Campylobacteraceae > Campylobacter > Campylobacter sp. JMF_04 NA10. The sequence continues at coordinate 47,949 of NZ_JAOVTZ010000004.1, forward strand.
CACGGCGAGCGGGATTTGGAGATGAAACGCTACCCAGCGCACTGCATCGAGGGCTCGCCAGAGGCCGAAATCATCGATGAACTTGCCGAATTTGCCACCCCCCAAAACACTACCAAAAAACGCTCGACAAACGGCTTTTACGCCCTTGATAAGGCTATTTTGAGTGAATTTGATAGATTTGTGATTACGGGGTGCTGCACGGATATTTGCGTTTTGCAATTTGCCCTTGCGCTTCGCACATATTTCAACGAAAATGACATTAATAAGGACATTGTCGTGCCAACCGAGTGTGTGGCGACATACGACGCGCCAAATCATGAGCGCGAGTATTATGAAAAGTGCGCGCTAGATTTAATGAGAAATGCTGGAATTTTGGTGATTTAAGTTAAATTTGGCGCAAATTCGCGCCAAATTTGCCAAATTTATTTCAAATTTGCTTTAAAAAACTCTTCAAATTTATCAAACGGGATTTTTTTATCATACAAATCCGTGTGGCTTGCCCCTGGCACGATAAAAAGCTCTTTGTTTTTGCTTCCAAGCTCCTTAAATGCGTCCTCGCTAAAATATCGTGAGTGCGCGATCTCGCCGTGTGCTAGTAAAACAGGGGTGCGAAGCTCACTTGCGTAAGTTAAAATTTTATCGCTCATACGCGCTAACGCGTCTGTTTTGCTCCAAAAATGCTCTTTTGAGTTGATTGCGCGCTCGTGGTAACCGCGCTCGGTTTTATAATACAGCGCGTAGTCAGCGACAAATTTTGGTGTTTGCTCGGTAATGGTTTTAGGGTCGATATTTCCGCTTGGCAAATACTCTACCTCGCCCTTTTCAAAGTCCGTCCAGCGTTGTAGATTTAACGCCTTTTTGGCTTCATACCTAGCATTTTCATCTACGCTGTCGTTGTATCCTTTGGCGGTTACACGGGTCATATCATACATCGTAGTAACTGCGACGGCCTTTATGCGAGTATCGCTGATAGCGGCATTTAGCGCAAATCCAGCCCAGCCACAAATGCCTAAAATTCCGATTTTTTCTCTATCGACGAAGTCTTGCACGCCCAGATAATCCACAGCCGCGCTAAAATCCTCTGTGTTTATATCAGGGCTTGAAATGTCGCGCACATCGCCACCGCTCTCGCCTGTGAAGCTTGGATCAAAGGCTAGTGTTACAAATCCCCGCTCGGCTAGGGTTTGTGCGTGAAGTCCGCTAGATTGCTCTTTGACTGCGCCATAAGGCCCAGAAATGGCGATTGCAGGAAGTTTGCCACTCATATTTTTTGGAGTGTATAAATCTGCAACGATTACAATTCCGTAGCGGTTTTTGAAGGCTACTTTTTTGTGATTTACTTTGTCGCTTTTTGCAAAGGTTTTATCCCACGCACTCACTACATTTTTTGGCATATCCGCTTCGCCTTTGGCACTTGCAGTGGTGGCTAAAACAGCCCCAAGAGCTAGTGAAATTAGGACTTTTTTCATATTTTCTCCTTGATTGAAATTTAGTGAGAAAATTTTAGCAAATTTAAGAAATTTTAGTTAGAAAGATTATCCAAATTTATTGCCTAATTCTGCAAATTTTAAAATTTATCTAGGGTTAAATTTTAAAATTTAACCCTAAAAATTTATAAAATTATCGCAAAAATTACGCCAAAGATGATTAGCGGGATATTGAAAAATATAAATGTCGGCACGCAAGTATCCCAGATATGGTTATGCTCGCCGTCGATGTTTAGCCCGGCAGTAGGGGCTAGCGTGCTATCGCTGGCTGGACTTCCAGCGTCCCCCAGACCTGCTGCCACACCGATGATAAAAATCGTCGCAGCCACGCTAAATCCAAGCTCAGCTGCTAGCGGACAATAAATCGTCGCGATAATCGGAATCGTGCCAAAGCTAGATCCGATTCCCATTGTTACAAGAAGCCCTATGCCTATCATTAGCATGGCTCCGCCGATTTTGCCACCGCTTAGGCTAGCCACTGCGCTTACTAGCTCGCCCACACCGCCTGTTTCTTTGATAATCGTGCCAAATCCGCCAGCTACAAGCATCAAAAACGCGATGTATCCTAGCATATGCACGCCTTGGTCGAAAATACTATCTAGCTCGCCCCATGGAATACCACCTAAAAGTAGCATTGTAAGGATTCCAGCCAAAGCGGCAAAGGGCATTGAGCCAGCGTCGATTTGGATTACCATGCTAAGGACAAGTTGAGCGATGAAGCACACTATAATCCCAGCTAGCACGCCCCATTCTCGTTTTTGCATTTTAAACTCCTCAAAATGCGCCTCAATGCTCTCTTTGGTTTGAGTGTAACTTCGTGGCTTGCGGTAGTAAAGCATGGCCAAAACAAGGCCAATTACCATAGGTATGGCACTCATCCACATGACCCCAGCGATATCGCTGATACTCACATCCATGCCGTTTTTGCTCATCTCTTTTTGGATAATTCCCATAAAAATCAGACCAAATCCCACAGGAAACGCCATATACGGGGTTTGCAAACCAAATGTCAGCGCGCAGGCTATGGCGCGGCGGTCGAGTTTTAGTGAGTTCATAATCTTTACAAGTGGCGGGATTAGTATCGGGATAAATGCGATATGAACAGGGATTAAATTTTGCGATAAACACGAAATAAAGGCAATCATAGCGATGAAAATAAATTTTTTATCGCTGATAAATCCAGCCACGCTTCGCACCAAAATCGCCGTTAAATTTGTCCGTGCTACGGCACTTGCGATGACACCAAGCAGGATATACGATAGCGCAGTTTCCAAGTTTCCGCCCATGCCGACACTGCCAGTTTGCGGGTTGCCATTGATGAAATAGCCTATGGCGTCCATTAGCGGGATATGGCTAGTTAGCACCGCGCAAATCGCGCTGATTAGGATAGCTAGCATGACATTACAGCGAAGCAAACACAAAATACTCATCAAAAGTATGCTTAAAAACACTGGGTTGCTTAACATTTTTCGCCTTTGTGTGGAATTTGGGCAAATTATATTAAATTCAAGGCAAATTTACGCTAAAATCGCTCAAAAAAAGGAAAAATTTGCGTTATTTTTATTCATCATTTTTTATATTTTTTGTAGCAGTTTTGGTAGGATTTTGGCTAGGCGGGTTCGCTGGGGCGTATATTTGCGCGCTACTATCTATTTTAGAAATCAGCCTTAGCTTCGATAATGCCGTGGTAAATGCCAAGGTCTTAGCGGATATGAACGCGCTTTGGCGCAAAAGGTTTATCGTGTGGGGCATACCTGTGGCGGTTTTTGGTATGAGGTTCGCATTTCCGATTATCATAGTAAGCGCTGCTTCGCATTTGGGGCTTTTTGAGAGCCTAAATTTGGCACTAAACAACCCTGCGCGATATAGTGAAATTTTAGAAGAAAATAAAGACGGCATTTACATTTTTGGCGGGGCGTTTTTGATGATGGTGTTTTTGAGCTTTTTCTTTGACGATGAGGACAGAGAGCCTTGGATACGGGTTTTAGAAGAAAATGCTTTGGTAAGAAGGCTCAAAAATTTCCCAAAATTTGAAATTTTACTCGCTGTGATTTTAGGCGCAGTTTTGGCTGTTTTAATACCCTCAAAAACAGCGATTATTGCTTATTTTAGCGCGATAATTTTGTTTATTTTGATAAAGTCGTTTGATAAAATTTTTAGTGCTGGTGGCGTTAGAAACGGCCTAAACGGCTTTATTTACCTCGAAATGCTAGACGCTAGTTTTAGCTTTGACGGCGTGATTGGGGCGTTTGCGCTAAGCAACAATATCTTTATTATCATGCTAGGACTTGGGGCTGGGGCGATGTTTGTGCGCTCACTCACGATATATTTGGTCGAGCGTGGCACGCTGGCGAAGTTTATTTTTTTAGAACACGGCGCGCATTATGCGATTGGCACGCTTGCAGCGATTATGTTTATCAAGCTCGAATTTGAAATCAGCGAGGTGATAACCGGCACACTGGGGATAATTTTTATTTTTTCTGCCTTTGTTTGCTCGATTTTGTATAACAGAAAAAATGGGTAAAATTTTGCAAAAACACTGCCCCTGAATTTTATGCTCGTAGATTGCCACGAATTTTGCTTACGCAAAATTCTCGCAATGACAGATTGAGCGTATTATTTGATTTGTCATTGCGAGGCGATTTATCGCCGAAGCAATCCAGTAAAATTTAAAGCAAAATTCTACTTAAATTTTGCATTGAACGATTTTTTGAATTTAACCTGCGCCGTGAAATTCTCTGTAAGGGGGAAGGGGGCCCCAATTGCGAGGTCGCGCCCCTTCCCCCTTACAATCCCCCAACCCCCGACGACGCTTTTAAGGTGGCTAAATTTAAAGCTTCGCTTTAAATTTAGCTGGTTTTATTTTTCGGAAATGCTTCGCATTTCCTTGTAAATATAGCTTACACAGCGATTTTTGATGGTTCCATTGGTTTGCTGTAAAAAAATCCTTGCATGTATTTTATGCCCATGCTCTCCAAAATCGTCGAAATTTGGTGGTTTTCGACATATTCTGCGATGATTTCATAGTTTCTGTTTTTCGCAAAGGCTGTGATAGTCTCCACAATCGCGCGCGAGCTCTCATCAGCTACGATATCTTTGATGAGTGCGCCATCGATTTTGATGAAATCCACATCGAGCGTCAAAACGCGGTAGTAGTTTGAATACCCCGAGCCAAAGTCGTCGATAGCTATCTTACAGCCGCGGTTTTTGGCTGTGGCGATAAACTTTCGCAGGCTATCGTAATCGTCGAATTCCTCGCTCTCTAAAATTTCGATAAAGAGATTTTTCGCGTTTTTTGCCTTTGCTAATTTTTCTTCCAAAAGTGCGCGAATTTCGTTGTTTGCGATATCGAAAAACGACAAATTTATACTAAATTTCGAATTTGGGAAATTTTCGATTAGCCTAAATGCCTCCTCGATTACGATTTTTGTCAGCGAAGTGTAAAGTGAGGCCTGTTTTGCGACATCCATAAACTCGCCCGGGTGCCTAACCCTGCCAGAATCATCGATTAGACGGATTAAAATTTCATAGACAAGAGGGACGAAATTTGTCCTTTGCGTGCCGTATTCCCTGCCGTTTGGATCTGATTTTGAGATATCGAAAATCGGCTGGACGAGCACGAATACATGGTTTGTTTTGATTGCTTGCTGGATTGTGTTTATCATAAGCTGGTTTTGGGTGTATTTTAGCTCGATTGGGTTGTTTGGGCGGTAATACTCCAAATTCTCGTTTTTTTGCTGTGCTTCATACATCGCCATGACCGCTTGAAACACCCTTGTAGCGCGATTATTGTCTTTGTTGCTACTTACGCCAGCCACGACATTTATCGTTACGCTTATGTCGCCAGCTTTGGTTGCGATTTTGGTCTGTTGGTTTGTAAATTTTGCGATGATTTTGCGCACATGATTTGCGACAATAATTCTATTATCGATATTTTCTTTGCTAGCTTTATGAACGGGATAAAATAGGCAAAATTCATCGCCTTGCATACGAAATGGCTGGGCTGGGATTTTTTCTGTGACCAAAAACAAATCAAGCGACCTTGCAAATACCTTTATGATTTGGCTAGTAATATCGCTAGAATAAAATAGTCTAAGATTATCAAAATTCGCGATTGTTAGGTAGATGATATAGCCTTCTATCTCTGGTTTGATTATCCTTTCATTTAGGGCTAGTTCGCTACCGAAATTTGTCATTTTATCGACATAGCCTTGTTCGAGCAGGGTTTGCTCTGCTGCTGCTAGGCTAGCTTGCATAGCCTCATTTGGGCGCATATCTTTGATGAAAACGCCATAGTGCGGGTGTTTGGACTTTTCGTCTAATTTTGAGAGCTTTATTTTGGAGTTAATCGGCGTGCCATTTTTATCTAGCAAACGCAGCTGCTGCGTGAAATATCCAATCTTATCGCTTTCTTCTTTAAGTTTTTTTTCGAATTTGGCATGGTCCTCGCTAGCTGCGATTATGCCGATATCCTTGCCTTTTAGCTCGTCTAGTTTGTAGCCAAACATTTCGGTTACTTGCTTGTTAGCGTAGGTGATTTGAAATTTATGATTTAGCAAAAACACGGCGTTTTCGTCCCTATCGACTAGGGCTTTGTATGGGCGGAGTTTTTGTTTTTTGCTGATTGCGTCTGAATTTACCATGTAAGTGATGAGCAAAAATGTCAAAAATATCGCGGTAAAAACCATAGTCATTTCGGAAAATGAGTTATAAAATTCGGCGTTGAAATTCGCAAATTTTTCCCTTAAATCCTTGAATTTGCCGTTGATTGCACTTTCGTTTCGGGTGATGATTAAATTTAGCTTAGTGAGATTATCAAGCACCAAATTTGCGTTTTTTAAGAAATTTTGCTCGGTTAAATTTTGCGGAGTTATGTATTTTATTTTTTCTTTTATGGCGTAAATTTCGGTGTAGTTATTGTAATTTAGCTGCGTGATTTGCGAGAAAATATTTACCACTTCATAGCGCGAGTTTGGGTTGATGTATTTTTGCTCTATCGCGTGCAAGATAACGCTATTTTGCGAATTTAGCGCGCCTAGCTCGTCGATGAGTTTGATTTTTTCAGCAAAAGCTGTTTTTAGATACTCGACATCGTTGCTAAATGAATTATCCAAGATTAACGGATTTTGCCCCAGCGTATCTAGGGTGTTATACACGACTTTCATATTTTCGTTAATCGAGCTAAAATCGCGGCTAGGTTTATCAGAGGAAAAGAGCGTATTTAGCCTAGTATTCGCGTCATAAATCATCGTCATTTGGCGTGTTACGGCGTTGTAGTCGGAGACATTTTTTAGCGAGATAAAGTAACTTAGCGCGAAGCTAAGGCTTATTATCATGATAATACTCATGATTATCCAGTTTATGGTGTCTTTACTAATTTGGTTAAAATTTGAAAATAATTTTTTCATCATAACTCCTTATAATGTCGCCAAAAAATCCAGCAAATTTTGTAAATCATCATCATTTAAGCTGTAATCAAACATATCGCGGAACAAAAATTTAATCGAGCGCGCTAGTGAATACTCGCCGTTTATGTAAGGGGCTGTTTTGGTGATATTTCGCAGGGTCGGCACTCTTTTGTAAGTGTGGCTTCGATAGTTTGCAATCCTTGTGTTTGGGTTGAAATTTAGGTTTTTATTAGGCACTTTGGCGTATGAGTTGGTGCCTAAATTCGCGCCATTGTGGCAATACGAACACAGCTCGATAAAGAGCAAATAGCCCTTAAATTCGCTTTCGCTGAATTTTTCCTCATCGCGCAAAACGCGGTCAAATTTAGAATTTATCGTGGTTTTTGATTTTAGATACTCACCCAAGGCATCGACGAAATTTTCGAAATTTGCCTTGCCATAGAGCTTTTTAAATTCGCGTTTATAGGCTATATTTTGGGTGATTATTAGCTCGATTTTCTCTTTTGATGAGGCTAACTCTTTGGGGCTTAAAACCGAGGTTTTAATGCGCTCATTTAGGCTAGGGAAAAAGTTTCCACCCGAGTATCGCTCGATATAATAGGCGTTTAGGATTGTGGGGATTTCGCCATTTCGCACGCTAGCGCCCGATGAGTTTAGGTATAGATTGTGGCAGCTATCGCAAGAGCGCTTTTGCTCGCTAAATTTAGCGTCGCGGTAAAGCTTCATGCCAAGGCTAGCTTTTTCGGGGCTAAACGCTGGCATTTTCAGCGGTGTGAAAATATCATCGCAAATGCCTAAAATAGGGACAATGCTAAATAATAAAAGCTTTGAAAGTAGCGTTGATTTCATCTGTGATAATCCCATTTTTTACCTGTTTTTCCAAAAGATTTTCTAGCGCCTTTTCGCTGATATTTGCGCCATTTACCCCCAAATGCCACAGCGCATTTTGCACTGCTTGGCTTAAATTTCGCCTTTGTATGCGCCTTTCGCTAATCTCGCGCGATTTGTAAGGGATATTTTTGTTTTTTAAATTCAACTCGAAATTTTGCGTGGTTAAATTTAGACTAGATTTTTTTATCCCAAAATGCGCGAAAATCGGCGATAACATCGAGGAATTTCGCTCGCTCGCCCAATTTACATAAATTTTGCGTTTTGCTAGATTTAAAAACATATCAAAGTCCTGCTTAGTGCGCAGTGCAGGGCTCATACTCAAAAACGCAATGTCAAATTTAAGCTCATTTTTCTGGGTAAAATTCGCAAAATCATCGTTTATGATTTGCTCCACATTAATGCCATATTTTTGCGCGCTGTTTTTAAGAACGCCAAGCATTGCCTTCGCGCTATCAAGAGCGTAAAGCTTAGCGCCCAAAGTAGCGATATATAGTGAATACACGCCGGTTCCTGCGCCTATGTCGATGACGCTTTTGTTTGCAAAATTTATGCCCTCATCTTCAATAAATTTAAATAAATTTTGTCCAAATTCATTTAAATTTGTATCGAATTTAGCGTAAGTTTCGGCTTTTTTGTCCCAGATATTTTCCATAACGACCTCAAATTCTCGCAATAATACCAAAATTTCTATTATAAATGATATAATCATCAGTTTTACAAGGAGAATTTATGAAAATTTTGCCCAAATTTTTGATAATCCCATTTTTATTTAGCGCAAATTTTGCCCAAGATTTGGCGCAAATTAGCGTAACAATCGAGCCTGTGAGATATTTCGCGCAAAAAATCGCAGATGATGATTTTGTGATAAAAAGTGTCGTGGATAAGAGCGCAGATCCTCACACATACGAGCCCAAACCCGCCACAATGCGTGATATCGCAAAGAGCGTGGCGTATTTTGGGATAGGCACGGAGTTTGATGAGGTGTGGTTAAAAAGGTTTAGCGCAAACGCTAGCGGGGTGAAATTTTACGATTTAAGCGCAGGGATAGAGAAGGTAAATTTTGAAAATTTGGGCGAAACGCACGAGGAAGTTGGCGAGGGTGATACTCGCGCCGAAAAACACGAGGAGCAGGGCGACCACGCCGAACACGCCCACGACGGAGCCGATCCGCACATTTGGCTAGATCCGATTTTGGTAAAACAAATTTCGCAAAATATCGCTAAAAATTTATGCGAACTAAATGGCGCAAACTGCGCCAAATACGAGCAAAATTTGGCTAAATTTGAGGCAGAATTAGACGAGCTTCACGCTTATGCCTTGCAAAATTTATCAAATTTATCTGGGGCGAAATTTATCATTTATCACCCTACACTTGGGTATTTCGCGCGCAGGTATAATCTCACGCAAATTGCAGTTGAGCAAGGTGGGGGCGAGCCAAAACCGGCTGATTTGGCGGATTTGATAAGGCTAGCAAATGATGAAAAAATCGGCGTGATTTTCACTAGCCCGCAGTTTGCAAGCAAGGCAGCGCAAATCCTAGCCACCCAAACAGGCGCAAAGCTTACACAAATCGATTTTTTAAGCTATGAGTGGCAAAGCGAGCTTAAAAAATTAATAGATGAAATTTCGGCTGCGGGGGCGCAAAAATGAGCGCCGTAAAGCTTAGCAACCTTTCGTTTTCTTACGAAAAGCGCCAAATTTTAAATTCGATAAATTTAGAGTATGAAATCAATGATTTTTTATCAATTTTTGGCCCCAATGGTAGTGGTAAAAGCACGCTTTTGCGCCTGATTTTGGGACTTTTAAGGCCAGATAGTGGCAAAATCGAAGTGCTTGGCAAATCCCCAGTTGCTGCTAGGAAGCAAATCGGCTATGTGCCCCAATTCATCGCTATTAACAAAAGCTTTCCAATCAGCGTGGCTGATGTGGTTTTAATGGGGCTAATAGATAAAAAAATTTTTGGATTTTACACCAAAAAAGATCGCCTAAAAGCCCTTGAAGCCTTGGAGCGAGTGGGTATGAGAGATCTTGGCGAGGCAAAAATCAGCGAGCTAAGTGGGGGGCAGAGACAGCGGGTCTATATCGCGCGCGCTCTGTGCGCAAACGCTAAAATTTTGCTTTTGGACGAACCTTTGGCTAGTATCGATACTATGGGGCAGGTGCAGATTTATGAGCTATTAAAAAGCCTAAATTCAGAGGGCACGGGCATTATTATGATTAGCCATGATCTAAATTTGGCGCTAAATTACGCAAACCGCGCTGTTTATGTCAGTGGTGGTTCGCTTCACATGCACAGCGTGCATCCGAGTGGGAGGGCGAAGTTTTTAAAACACCTGCGCGAGGAGCATGGGCATTTTTGCTCGGTCGAGCTTGCGCTAAATGACTGCCACTGCGGGGACGAGCATGAGTGAAATTTTGGCCTTGGAATTTATGCGAAATGCCCTAATAGGCGCACTTTTAGTCAGCGTGATTTGTGGCGTGATAGGCTCATTGATCGTCATAAATAAAATGAGCTTCATCGCCGGTGGAATCGCGCACGGGGCGTATGGCGGGGTCGGTATGGCGATATATTTTGGATTTTCGCCACTTTTGGGCGCGAGCGTGTTTTCGCTACTTTTGGCTCTGATAATTGCATATATCACGGCTAGAAATAACGAACGATTTGACGCCATAATTGGCGCAATTTGGGCTTTTGGTATGGCTCTGGGGATTATTTTTGCTGACCTTGCGCCGGGTTATAAAAGCGATTTGATGAGCTTTTTGTTTGGCTCGATTTTGGCTATTGATAGCGCGACCTTGAATTTCACTCTCATTTGCGACGCTGTTTTTGTGCTGATTATAATCTGCTTTTATAGGCAGTTTTTGGCGATTAGCTTCGATAGAGAGTTTGCCACGCTTCGTGGGGTAAATACGAGCGTGTTTTACTATGTTTTAGTGATAATGGCGAGCTTTGCGATTGTAAGCGCAATCCAGATTGTGGGGCTGATACTAGTCATTTCGCTGATGACAATCCCGCCATTTATCGCGGAGAAAATTTCAAAAAATTTAGGCATTATGATGATAAGCGCTGTGATAATTTCTGCGATTTTTTGCCTTAGTGGGCTAGCGCTAAGCTATTTTTACAATCTCACAAGCGGTGCAGCGATAATTTTAATCGCTTCGGTCTGCTTTTTCGCCACTGCGCTTATTGCGAAATTTCGCGCTTAAAATCCCGCCAAGCTCGCTTAGTAAAATTCCTGCTAGTATGAGTCCTGCGCCCGTGATTTGAAGCGGGCTTAACTTTTCGCCAAAAATATATCCCAGCACGCCAGCCCCAAGTGGTTCGAGTGTGAAAATAAGCACCGTTTTAATCTCACTGACGCCCTTTTCTTGGGCTAGTGTTTGGATAAAAAATGCAAAAACAGTGGCGAAAATCGAGGTTAAAATCAGGGCGAAAATGAAGTCAAATTTGAAGGAAAATGTCAAATTTCCGATTAAATTTATGGAATTTGCGAAATTTTCGTGTGGTGTGGAAATCGCGGCAAAAAGCGTGCAAACACTCACGCAAACAAACTGCATCACCACAAAGCCGTGCAGGTTGCATCTCCTAGCGCAAACGCCGGTAAATACGATGTGCAGGGCATACATAAAGGCTGAGATTAGCGTGAGTTGCTCGCCAAGGTTAAAGCCAACATTGCTAGCCCCACTTAGAAAAAACAGCCCCAAAACTGCCACGCCAGCGCCCAAAAAAGCGAAAATTCCGACACTTTTGCGAAAAAACGCATACATCATAAATGGCACCATAATGACATTAAGCCCCAAAATAAAGGCTACCGATGATGATAGAGTGTAGCGCAGGGCAAAGGTCTGGCAGGTAAAGTCAAAAAATAGCATTAGCCCGCAAAAAATGCCGAAAAATATGGTTTTTGTGTCGAATTTAGGCTTAAATTTCAGGCTCGCAAGATACATAAAAACGCTAGCGAGCAAAAATCTCCAAAACAAAAAGCTAAAAATATCAGCGTTTGCAGTGGCGCGCTGGACGGGGATAAATGTGCTACCCCAAATCAGCGCGACGCAAATTAGGGCAAGCTCCCAAATAAGGGTTGAATTTGGCTGGTTAAATTTAGTGCGCATAAGCTAGCGAATAGTTTTTAGGATATTAAACATCGCCTCTGTGCTGTTGCGAAATTCGCGCTCGTGGGCGACTAGTTTATCAAATGCGTCGTTTAAAAACTCGCTTGTAAATTCGTTCGCAAAATCATCTCCGATCTCGCTTCCTGTGGCGTTTTTGTAGCTTTTGGCAAAGCTTGTGTCGCTGGCAAGGTTTTCGATATTTGGGCGCAAGGCGGCGTAAATTTCATTAAAGGCATTAACCCTCATATAATGCGCTAGGCTTAGCTCGCCACGCATTATGGCCTGCGTGGAGTTTTCGTCCATAGCTGAGATTTTGGTTTGCAAAATTTGCTTTAAATTTGGGATTGCAGGGGTTAGGCTTTGGGTTAGTGAGCGACGCATAGTGCGCGCAGCAGGGGAGTTTGGGCTCGTTTTTTTGGCGATGAAATTTGGCAAATCTAGCTCGTATTGCGTTATGCCTGATTTGGCGTATTCTCTCGCGGCGCGCTCGATGAGCGAAGAAAGAGAGCGTTTGAAATTTTCGCTGTCGCCGACATTGGCGCTTATCATCACATCTAGTCCCTTTACAGCGACTTCTTCCCAACTAGCCATTAAAAAAAATGGCGCGAAAATCAAAATAATTTTTTTAAGCAAAATTTGCCCCCATAAAAAATTTCGCTATTTTATGGCAAAAAATTTAATGTTTATTCAATGTGATTTAAAATTTTAATCAAAAAGTGTCGCCTCTAAGGCTTTGAGGCGATATGATTTGCGGTGAAATTCTGTGTAGCCAAATTTTTTAATCGCCTCGATATGGGCTTTTGCGCCGTATCCTTTGTTTTTTGCGAAGCCGTATTGTGGGTAAGCTTTTGCGATTTCTTTCATTTTGCGATCGCGCGTAACCTTCGCTAAAATCGAGGCTGCGCTTACCTCTGCGATTTTGGCGTCAGCCCCCACCATGGTGCGAAATCCACTTGCGCCAAATTTGGAATTTCCGTCAAAAATAATATCAAAATTTTGCTCCCCAAAGTGCGCCACAATCTCTTCAAGCGCGCTTTTTAAACACGCGCTAAGCCCCATTTTATCGACATTGGCGCTAGAAAATTCGACTATTTTAAAATTTGAGTTTTTAACGATTTTTTCAAATAGTTCTTCGCGTTTTTTTTCGCTTAGTTTTTTGCTGTCATTTAGCCCTGAAATTTGGGCATGCAAAACACAGCCTGCCACGCACAAAGGCCCTGCGATACAGCCTCTGCCAGCCTCGTCGATACCGCAAATCTCAGCCATTGTCGCTTTTCCTCACGGCTGCTGTGTGGGTTAGGATATCGTGCAGACAGAGCCTATCTTTGCGAAAAAAGCAGATTAATAGCCCAATCATGCTAAATCCAGCCAAAATAAAGCACAAAAAGCGCAAAAACGCGCGAAAAAATGAAATTTTGCGCCCAGAGCGAAGATCAATAAGATAGATATTTGAAAATTTATAGCCAGGGCTTTGGGCTGATTTGGCGTAAAAAACCGCGCAGATTGCCCCGTAAGCTAGCCAGATTAGTGCGATTGCGATTTGGTTACTTTGAAAAGCCTCTTTCGAGCCCAAAACAAGGTAGGTCGTGATATAAAAAAGTGGCATTGCGATGAAAAACATATCGACGATAAAGGCCTTTATGCGTAAAAACACTGGCGCGATTACCGCTTTTTGCTTTGCCACTTAAATTTCCTTGAATAAATTTACATTTCGCGCGAAATTTAGTTTCCGCGCGAACCGGGTTTGATTGCCACGCTTCCGTTTTTGCAAAGCGGGCAGGAATTTGGCTCGTAAATTTCGAAGCTGAAATTTCCAAGCGTAAAAAGTGGTTTGTCAAATGGGAGTTTGCAACTTTCATGGCGCGAGTTGCCTAAATTTGCCACTGCGCAAAATCCGCGGTTTGCAAGGGCTGCAAAAGCTACAACCTCGCCACCAAGGCTTTCGATGATTTTCGCACTCTCTAATGCTGAGCCACCTGTGGTGATGATATCTTCGCAAATGACGAATTTTTCGCCCTTTTTGACTTCAAAACCGCGTCTTAGGCTCATAACCTTTTCGACGCGCTCAGTAAAAATAAAGCGTTTGCCAGCTTGCTTGGCTAGCTCGTAACCAGCCAAAATTCCGCCAAGTGCTGGCGAGCATACGCTATCATAGCTAATGCCAGCATCTTTTATGACGCCCGCTAGTTCGCTTGCTAATTCCCCAGCCAGGGCAGGGTTTTCGAGGACTTTCGCGCTTTGGAGGTAGTATTCGGAGTGGTTTCCGCTACTGAGCAAAAAATGCCCGTGTAAATACGCGCCGTTTTCTTTGTAAATTTTTTCGATTTCCATTATCAAACCTTCAATAACTCTGCCTCTTTGGCTTTGACGGCGTCATCGATTTTGGCTGAGTAGTTATCGGTGATTTTTTGCACTTCATCGTAGCCTTTTTTAGCGTCATCTTCGCTAATAGCTTTGTCTTTTTCTAGTTTTTTAACCTCGTCGTTTGCGTCTTTTCTGATATTTCTAATGCTGATTTTTGCCTTTTCGCCCATTGCTTTGGCTTTTTTGGCGTTTTCTTGTCTTTGTTCTACTGTCATCGGTGGGAAAAACAGCTTCACAGCCTCGCCGTCGTTGTTCGGATTAACGCCGATATTTGCCGCTGCAATCGCGCTTTCAATCGTTTTTAGCATTGGTTTTTCCCAAGGCGTGATTGTAATCGTAACAGCGTCTGTCGCCAAAACGGTAGCGACTTGATTGAGTGGAGTTTGGCTTCCGTAGTAATCAACCGTAATGTGGTCTAGGATATTTATATTTACCTTGCCAGTGCGAAGTGTCCCAAAGTCCTTTTTAAGGGCTTCAATAGCTTTGTCGCAGTGCGATTTCTGGTCTTTATAAATAGAGTCTAACATTAAAATCCTTTGTAAGAAAAATTTGTGAATTGTAGCGTAAAAAAAATAAGAGTTGCATTTAAAAATGCGAAATTTGACATTTTTAAATGCAAAAATTTAGAATTATTTTGATTGGTTTTGATCGCTTAGAGTTTTGAGAGCCTCTGTGGCGTTGCCCTCGATTGCTGCGCCAAGCTCGCTAGCTTTTTGTTCGATTTTTTCGCTAGCTTGTGAGATATTGTTTTCTACGCCCTCTATGCTTTGTTTTACAGCTTCTACTGCCACGCTAGCGTTGTTTTCAACTGCTTCTGAAATTTTTTCTGCTCCATTTTGCAAAGCATTAGCTGCGTTATCAAACGAAGGTTTTACATTTAAGCTATTTGCCTTTGGTGCGCTTGGCACGGCTGGAACGGCGTTTTTCGGCGCTTCGCTTTGTTTTTGTTCTACTTTGACGCGGTCGATTACTGATGATTTTGCGTCTTGTTGATAAAAATATGCCAAAGCAAGAGTGTTTGCCACAAATAAAATTCCCATAAACGCTGTAAATTTAGCCAAAAATCCAGCAGGTCCCTTTGCGCCAAATAGGCTTTCGTTGCTTCCGCTATATGCGCCAAGACCGATAGATGAGCTTTTTTGTAACAACACAGCGATTGTTATTACGATAGCAAAAATTACTTGTAAAACCAAAAATAAAGTAGTCACAATATTAACCTTTGAAAAAAATTGAATTTGGCATTATAATGAAAAAAATATAAATTTTAAGTTAAGGGCGCCAAATTTGCGCCCTAAATTTTAATCCCTGTTTGCAAAGCCAAGGATATTAAGAAGTGACATAAAAAGATTGTAGATATTTAGATACATACTCACGGCTGCCATGATTGGCGAAGTATAGACGCCGTTGATGATATTTTTAGTATCATAAATGATATAAAACGAAAACAAAAGCGCGCTAAAACCAGAAATTCCTAGGCTCACAAGCGAACTTTTGAAGAAAAAGTAGTTCAAAAATCCGATGATAATCACTGCGATTAGCGAGATAAATAGCGGTTTGCCCCAGCCATCGACATTGACTTTTGAGTTCATCGCATACACAGTAAGTGCGCCAAATGTAACCGCAGTAGCCACGAAAGCTTGCGTTACTACGCCACCCATACCAGCACCGATATAAAGCGATAAAACCTTACCTAGCGTAAGACCTGTGATAAATGTAAAGGCAAAAAGTAAAACTAGCGCAAGCGTGTTTTGCTCACGATTTACGGCAAATTGCATTGCAAAAATCAAACCAATCATCAAAATAAAATATAGCAGTGGATTTAGCCCCATTGCTACGCCTGTGCTCATCGCTACATACGCACCAGCGGCGGCTGCGACCATAGAAGCTGTTAAAAGAGCATAAGTTTCTTTGATGAGTTTGCTAACTCTGCCTTGCTCTAATGGCGCATCGTAGCTCGCGTCGTATTCGCTAGTAAGATGATTTCTATCGTAAAGACTCATTTTTTCTCCTTTTTTTAATTTTGGGTAGGGAGTTTAGCAAAATTTTACCAAATATATAATAAATAGCTAAAATTTTTTCTATTTAAAAAAGCAATATATAATCAGCCGTTTTTTAAAAAGGAGAGAATTTTGGCTGAACAACTAATCAATGGTGCAATTAAATTTATGGAAGAAAACTACGCCGAGCACGCCGAGCTTTTTAGCTCTTTGGCAAATACGCAGACCCCGCACACGCTTTTTATCGGGTGTTCGGATTCGCGCGTGGTGCCAGGGCTCATAACTTCGACGAAGCCGGGAGAGATGTTTGTAGTGCGAAATATCGCAAACATCGTCCCGCCATATCGCGTTAGTGATGATTTCGTCGCTACCACTGCTGCTATCGAATACGCGCTGTATGCCTTAGGGATCAAGCAAATCATTGTTTGCGGACACAGCAACTGCGGGGGTTGCGCGGCGCTGTTTTATGACGAGACAAAACTACAAAAAACCCCAAATGTGAAAAAGTGGATAAATTTGATGTCTGGGGTAAAAGATGAAATTTCAAAAAATTGCATTAATGATAAAGCCAAAGCAGAGTGGCTAGCCGAACGCCTAAATATCGTAAATTCGATACGAAATCTGCTAAGCTACCCAAATGTCAAAGAGGGTTATATGGCAGGCGAGATTAAAATTTTTGGCTGGCACTATATCATCGAAACGGGCGAAATTTTCAACTACGACCCGCACAATGACCATTTTGCGCTATTAAACAAGGATTATGACTATGAAAAAATTTCTCATCAGCTTTTTGATTAGTGCGCTTTGCCTAAATTTTATCTACGCAGAAGCGAATAAAAGCGAAGCAAACCTAACCGAGCAAAATTCGAGCCAAAGCGCAGTTCCTGCGCCAAATTTAGAAGAGAAAAAAAAGGAAGTCGAAGAGTTTTTGAGCGAGGTTTCAGGGGCTGATGCGAACAAAAGCGAAGTCTATGATATAATCGTAAATAAGGTCGCACAAAACGAACTTAACGCAAACGAAACAAACGGCGCAAATTCCTTTTACCGCGTGGTAAAT
Organism: Campylobacter sp. JMF_04 NA10; assembly: GCF_027737655.1. Lineage (NCBI taxonomy): Bacteria > Pseudomonadati > Campylobacterota > Epsilonproteobacteria > Campylobacterales > Campylobacteraceae > Campylobacter > Campylobacter sp. JMF_04 NA10. The sequence goes on from NZ_JAOVTZ010000004.1 coordinate 65,266, forward strand.
GAGATCAAAGAGATAAACAAAAAAATCCTTGCTATCTCGCCAAAAGGCGAAGCCAACGCCACAGATAGCTCGCTAAAAACTCTCAAAGAAAACAAAGCAAAGCTTTTAGAGAGCGTTCCTATGGCGATTACGAATAATACGCTAAGCAGGGAAGGGCTTTTAAAATACGCTGAGATTAAGAAAAATATCGAGGATACGCTGGCGAAATTTGCGAAAAAGCAAAATTCGATTGAGTATGTAAGCGCGGCGGTTAGTGCCGATAGAATGGCGCTTGGGGATATTTTTTATCAAGAAATTTTAAAACTCGATAATCTTTTTGTAAATGGTGCGAGCAAAGATGAGCTAAAAATGAGCTTAGAGGACGCGCTTAGCAGGATTTCGGAGTATTCGCTAGATAAAACTTCCAAGCTAAAAGAAGCCCTAAAATCGCAAGAAGATACCGAAAATTTCGTGGCTAAATTTAGCGAGCTTAAAAATGATAAAGCAACTTACGAGGAAATTTTATCCTATTTGCACTCAAATGCTGATTTGCTCGCGTCCAGCGTGATTTTTACTAGCCTAAATTTCAAATCCGCAATTGATAGCATAAATGAAATTTCCCCTATCAAAGATAGACGCATAAATTTCGGCAAAATCGTGCTAATTAGCGCGATAATGCTCTTTTTCTACTCGCTTCGCAGGGTGCTAGCAAATTTGATTTATTTCGTCTTTAAAATCATCAATCGCTCCACAGCCATTGATAAAGAAACCATAAAAGAGCAGGTCGTAGCCACGATAAAACGCCCGCTTGGCGTGCTTTTGATAGCGTATTCGATAGATATTTCGCTGGTGATATTTTTCTATCCAGCCCCTGTGCCGATAAGGTTTGCTAGCATTTTGTCGATAATCTATGTCATTTTGTGGGCGTGGGTCATCATCGAAATCATCGACGGATACGGCATAATCGTGCTAGGAAATATCGCTAAAAAGGGCGTTAGAAAAGATGTTATAAATTTGGTTATCAAAATTTTATATATTATCGTAGTAATAATTGCTCTTTTGCTTATTTTAAAACGGCTAGGATTCGATGTTAGCGCAATTTTAGCTTCACTTGGAATTGGAGGTTTGGCGATTGCGTTTGCGACCAAGGATATTATCGCAAATTTCTTCCAATCAATCATGCTTTTGTTTGATAATTCCTTCTCCCAAGGCGATCATGTCGTAGTGGGCGACATAGAGGGCACGGTCGTGGAGACTGGGTTTAGAAAAACCACGATTAGAACCTTTGATAATGCCCTTGTTTTCGTGCCAAATGCAAACATTATGGCGCAAAATATCAAAAACTGGAACCGCCGCAAAGTCGGCCGTCATATCAATATCATCGTGGGCGTGACATACTCTGCTAGATCAGAACAGCTTAGAAAGTGTATCGAAGATATCAAAGAAATGCTAAAAGCGCACCCGAGAATCGCCCAATCTGGTGATAGTGCGACAAATTCGCGCGATTTTCGTATGCGCTCACGCCAAAACATGGTCTCAATCGACGATCTAGCGGGCTATAAAAGCACGATGAATGTGGTGCTTGATAGCTTCGGCGATAGTTCTGTTAATATCTTGGTGTATTGTTTCACAAAAACCGTTATGAGAGATGATTATTTGCAGATTAAAGAGGATATTTTGTTTAAAATCATGCAGATTGTCGAGAACAACGGGCTAGAATTTGCCTTCCCGTCGCAGAGCTTGTATGTTGAAAAATTACCAAAATTTGATTATGATAACCCGAAATTTAGTGAAGGAGGAGAAGATGAGAGAGTTTGACGAAGACTTCGAAGAATACGAGGATTTAGACGATTACGATGAGGATATAATCGAGGGCGAAGAGGGCTACAATTACGCTTATGACGAGGACGATTATAGCTATGATGATGGCGAGGGGCTAAACTACAACAACATCGACGGAGATGATTACTAATGAGAAAAATCGCTTTAATTTGCGCGTTTTGCGCCTGCGTTTTTGGCGCGGAATTTACGCCGATGAAGGTCGCGCCCCAAAAGGCAGAACAAATCATGCAAGATTTGCATAAATCGCTCGAAGCTTGCAAAGACGGCGCGCGCATAAAGGCTTTGAGCAAGGAGCTTGAAAAGGCGCTATTTCCGCTAGAAGACCTTGATTTTTCGCACGAATACGACCCAGCCCAAATCGACGAGCTTCGCAGGATCGATCGCGAAAACAAGGCATTTTTGACCAAATTTGCGATAACTTCTAGTTGCAAACTAGCGGATTTGTAAATTTGAAAAAATAAGAATTTGAGTGCTTTAATCGCTATTTGCGCTCAAATTCTTTAAATTTATTCTTTTTGGAATTTTAGAATTTTTAATAACCTTACCACCTTGGGATTTGCAAAATTTTCACCACAGAATTTGCGTTTAAATTTTGCTCTGCGATTAGCAGGGCAGAATTTGGGCCAAAATTATTCAAAATCGCGCTAGATCCTTGTTTTTTCGCGCTCGTATCTATGAAAATTTTGCCATCTTTGACGCTTAAATCTCCCAGTGCAAACTCCAAAAACGGCGATTTTTTCGCATAATCGTTGCTTAAAATCGCGCTACTCTCGCACCCGTCATCAAGCCCAAATTTCGCGCTCAAAAACGCACGCAAAAACAAAAATCCAGTCACAATGCTAGAAAGTGGAAATCCAGGCAGCGCGAAGATAAATTTCTCGCCAAATTTGGCGATTTTGACATGGCGACCCGGTTTTATGGCAACTTTATCGACTAGGATTTCGAAATTCTCCCTCACCAAAGCCTTCGTAAAATCATAATCCCCCATGCTCACTCCGCCACTTGTAATGACGATATCGGCGCGCGTGAGTGCGTCAAAGAGCGCGCTTTTTAGGGCGTCTTTATCGTCGCTGATGATTTGCTCGCTCACCACTTCAAACCCCATTGCACGCGCCAAATTTAAAAGCGCGAAGTTGTTTGAGCTATAAATTTGCGCCTCGTTTTCTAAGCTCTCGCCCGGGCGTTTGATTTCGCTTCCAGTGGCGATTATAGCGACTTTTGGGCGCGCAAACACTGCCACGCTAGCCATGCCTAGCTCAGCCAAAAGCGCAATGCTTGCAAAATTTAGCCGTGAGTTTGCGCTTAGTAAAACTTCGCCCTTTTCGTAGCTCTCGCCGATTTTTCGCACGGCAAAGCCAGCAGGGACAGGATTGTCGATTATGATTTCATCGCCGCAGACGCTGACATTTTCCACAGGCACGAGAGTATCCGCGCCCTCCGCCATAATCGCGCCTGTGAAGGTTTTGACACACTCGCCAAAATTCGGCGCAGTATTTGGCATGCTTCCAGCAGGGGTTTGCGAAATGACCTTAAATCTCGCCCCGCACGCCAAATTTGCGCTATTTAGCGCGTATCCGTCCATGGAGGCGGTAGGGCGCTCTGGCTTGGCAAATGGCGCGCGAATTTCATCAGCTAAAATTCTCCCCAAAGCCTCGTTTAGGGGCAAAATTTCGCTCTTTTTCTCGGGCGCGACGCTGGCTTTAAACCTCGCAACCGCGCTTTGCAAACTCTCAAACTGCATCGGTGGCTCCTAGCAAATTTTTAATCTCTTCTGTGCTTATGATTTTTGAGTTGTATTTGACGACGAAATTCTCGCCGTTTTCGTAAATTTCGACAATCCCAGCCTGCCCGCTAATGGCGTTAAAATCGAAATTTAGTGCTTTATCAAAATATAAATTTTTAAAAATTTTCGGATTTGGTAGGGCCAAAATCATCGCAAACCACACCGCCCCAAGCACTGCCACGACTAGTCCGATACCCAAAATACCGACCCAGCCATACGCCACTCCGCCACACACGCCCCCGATAAAACTGCCAAAAAACCCAAACGAAGTGAAAATTCCAAGTGCTTCGCCGCGGTTTGCGGTTTTGGCGAATTTCGACGCGAGGCTCTGCATAATGGGCTCGTGTGCGTTAAATCCGGCGAAAAATACAATCACGCCAAAAATAAAAAAATAAGGGTTGTTCGCGAAGGCAAAAATCAAATACGAAACAATAAAAAATAAAATTCCAAGAAGTAAAATTTGCTTCGAAAGTCCGCGTTTTTCGCCCATTGCGCCACTTGCGCCCATGGATAAAAAGCCAAAAATCATAGCTATGCCATAGACTTTGATAAATTCGTCTTGCGCGAAGCCAAATTTAGAGTGAAGCATTATGGGGATTAGGAAAAATGCGGTCGTCATAAAGGCTTTTTGGAAAAAATTGCTTAAATTTAGCAAGGATAAATTTTTATCTCGCAAAAGCGCGAGTGAGGATTTTTTGGGCATTTTAGAGCGAATTTTGGGTTCAGCTGGCACGAGAGAAAAAAGCAAAATCAGGCAAAAAATCGTCAAAATGACACTTAGCCAAAAAAGGCTTGCTAGCCCAAATTTCGCGCTCAAAACCGGGCTTAAAATCATCGCCGCGCCAAAGGCACAGCCTATCATCGCGCCCATTATCGCCATTGCCTTGCCTCTGTTTTCTTCTGTGGTAAAATCGCTAATCAGCGCCGTAGCCACAGCTCCGATAGCCCCACAACCCTGCACAAATCGCCCCAAAATCATAGTGTAAATGTCGCTAGCAAAGGCGCAAATCACAGATCCTGCGATAAAAATCACAAGGCCGATTGCGATAGTGTTTTTGCGCCCGATTTTATCGCTAAGCGCGCCAAATGGGGTCTGCAAGAGCATTTGCATGATCGCATACACGCCGATTAAAACGCCGACTAGTTTTTCATCAGCACCGCGAAGCTCCAAAGCATAGTAGCTAAGCACCGGAAGCAGGATAAAAAGCCCAAAAAAGCGGGTCGCTGCGATAAAACTAAGTGGCAAAATTGTATTTAACATCGAAAGCCTTAAAGATTATTTTTGTCCGTGATTGTAGCTAAAATTTTGTCAAATTTGGATAAAATAAGCGTTTTTACGCAAGGATTTGATATGAAAATTTTAGTAGCCACTGGCAATAAAGATAAGCTTAACGAGATTAGAGAATTTTTCAAAAATGACGAAATTTACGGGCTTGGCGAGGTTTTGGAGCCTTTTGAAATCATCGAAGACGGCAAGAGTTTCAAAGAAAATGCGCTGATAAAGGTGCGCGCGGTCTATGAGAGGCTACTAGCGCGAAATCTGCACCGCGAATATCTCGTGATGAGCGATGATAGCGGGATTTGCGTGGATATTTTAGGTGGCGCGCCTGGGATTTATTCGGCCAGATTTAGTGGCGAGGGCGCGACGGACGCTAGCAACCGCGCGAAACTAGCCAGCGAGCTAATCGCGCGTGGCGTGCGTAGCTCAGGGGCGCACTATGTGGCTGCAATCGCGCTGAAATCGCACTTTGGCGAATACTGCACGCACGGATTTATGCACGGCGAAGTGATTTGCGAAGAGCGCGGGGAAAATGGGTTTGGGTATGATTTTATGTTTATTCCGCGTCGCTACGAAGAGCTTGGAGAGGGCGATTTGGGCAAAACCATAGGCGAACTTCCAGCACGGATTAAGGGCGAAATTTCGCACCGCTCACGAGGTTTGGGACTGATGAAAATTTTGATAAATTCTTTTAAAATTATATAAGAATTTGTAAAATGTATCCGAATGTCTTAAAGAATTTGAATTTACTTTTTCAATAAATCTAAAATTTCTTTTCTATCAAAGAATTTAGCATACTCTGATACAAAAAATTTTACCTGTTCGTGTTGCGGTGTATCAAAATCTAAAAGCATTTTTACAGCTTCAATATTATTTGCAAAAACCAAATCTCTGACAAAATATGTCAAAGTATCTTTTTGGTCGCTTAAATCAGTATATCGTAAGAAAATTTCTAAAAATTCAACCATTTTTTTATTTTGTGTTTCATAGTAAGGCAAATTTATAATTTTATTTGAAAATTCATCTTGCGTTTTTTGCATAGTAATATACTCAGTTAAATCATCTCCGTTCTTATGAGCTACCATATTCGGACTTAAAAGGCTTAATCCGCGCCATAATTTATTTGTCGTGTCAATCTTGTGTTTTAATAAATACTCAAAAATTTCTATATTTTCATCAAATATTGCATCTTGTAGTGGATTAGCAGTTTTATCAGTTTGCAAATTTACATCTGCACCGTGTTTTACAAATAAATCTACAAGTTTAAATTTATACTCGTTTGATATTTTTGGATTTGCTATGGCAAGACCAAGCGGAGTATATTTATCAAATGATTTATCTAAAAAATAATAGTTTAATTCTGCTCCATTTTGAACTAAAATTTCGATAATTTTAAATGTTTTTTCATCTATATTGCCATAAATTAAAATCAAATCCAGCACTTTAAATATAAATTTTTCATTATCTTCATTGCATATAAATACCTGATTTAAAGTTTTTTTATTATTTTGGGCAAATTTATTAAATTTATAAAAATCATTGCTTTGGACCGCTAAACCTATTTCTAAAAAAAGAATTGATCCTTGTTTGTAAGTTTCAAAATCAACATTTTTTAATTTCGCCTCTTCTTTGATTAGTTTATCAAATAGTTTTAAATCTGTATTTTTGTATGCATTTACAATTTTTTTATATTCTTCGTTATATGGTTCTAAAAGGAAGTGAGTTGCAAGATTGGTTTCTGCTATTGCTAAATTTATAGAAATGCAACCGAATATCACCAATAACAGCTTTTTCATTTTTTATCCTTAGTGGTTGAAATTTTTGTAAAAATTTTATTATACATTGAAAAAATAAAATTCTTTCCAAATTTTAAATTTTTAAGCTAAATTTCATTGACAAAATTTTAAAAATTATATATAATCAAGTTTCCTTTTTCAATCCACATCATTTATCGGAGCGTAGCGCAGTCTGGTAGCGCATCTGGTTTGGGACCAGAGGGTCGAAGGTTCGAATCCTTTCGCTCCGACCATTGTGGTGAGTTTAGCTCAGTTGGTTAGAGCATCAGATTGTGGTCCTGAGGGTCGTGGGTTCGATTCCCACAATTCACCCCACTTTCGCGCTCGTAGCTCAATTGGATAGAGCAACAGACTTCGGATCTGTAGGTTGAAGGTTCGACTCCTTTCGGGCGTACCACTGATTTGTTTTTTATGCGCTCATAGCTCAGCTGGATAGAGCAACGGCCTTCTAAGCCGTAGGCCTCAGGTTCGAATCCTGATGGGCGTACCATTTAAGCTAGCATTAAGAGCTTTTGGCTATAATGCGCTTTCTTTTTTGCGGATGTGGTGAAATTGGCAGACACGCCAGACTTAGGATCTGGTGCTTTACGGCGTGAAGGTTCAAGTCCTTTCATCCGCACCATTTAATACTCGTTCCGGATTAGCTCAGCGGTAGAGTAGGCGGCTGTTAACCGCTTGGTCGCTGGTTCGAATCCAGCATCCGGAGCCACTTTATCTTATGAAAATCCTCATTTTATCGTAGTTTGTGAAATTTAAGGAAACTAATCGACCCCTAATTTGACCCTTTTTAAAAATTTATTTCTCGCCAGAGCGCATGATATTCATCAAATTTGTCTTATCTGCTTGATTAAAGCACTCTTCGCTGATTTTGCCGTTTTTGAAGTCGCTGTTTAATTTCGTTCTAAGGCGAGCGAAAATTTCATCTTTTGAGCCGATATTTATGAGATTTTGGACTTGTGCGAAACCTTGCACTATTTCATTGCCTCTGTCTCTGTCGATAGCGATTATATTGATTTTATCTGCGAAACGCTCCGCTATATGCGCTAGCCCAGTGCCCAGATTGCCTTGTATGCTCGACATCACTGCGATACTACCGCCTCTACCGTATGCCTCAAATCGCGCAAAAGTATTTTCTAGCGCGCGTTCTGGGGCGATATGAAGAACGCAGATCGTGACATTTAATCCATTTTGTAAGCATTTTTCGATTTTGGCGATACTTGGGGCTGGGTTTGCTAGCTGTCCTTCGAAAATGAGTTTGATATCTGGGTTAGACATAAAATTTTTTACGCTAGCGCTTTTGCCAGCACCCGGGATTCCAGTGATAAAAACAGCCTCTGTTTTGCTCTCCTCGCGGGATTTTAAAATCTCATCAAACTGCGTCGCGCCCAAAACCGCCGAAGTGTTATGCAAGGCATCATTTACAAGTGCTCTGTCGTTTTTGCGCACCCATGCCACAAACAGCTCCTTAAAGGTGTCCGAGCAAATGTAGCGTCCATGCGCACTATCGGCGAATTTAGTGTAGTTTTCTAAAATGTATGCTGTGAAATTTGAGGCTAAATTTATGGCATCGGTTTGAATTTTTGCCAAAAATTCATTGTGTGAAAAGTCGAGTTTTGTGATTTGGCTTATTAAATTTACGCTGTTTTGGCATGGAATTTGGCTGTAAATTTTATCTATAATCTCTAGCGCAATGCCCTTATACAGGCGTGCTTCGACCTGCGCGCGATATTGCGTATCATCGCTCATTTTGCTTAAATGTTTGCTTACATTTTGCCACATTTTTAGCTGTTTGGCATTTAGCATGGTTTTCCTTTAAATTGCACAGATAAATTTGAAATATTTGAAGTTAAGGCTCGATTAAATGGTGGTCCCGATTGGACTCGAACCAACGACTTCCACCATGTCAAGGTGACACTCTACCAACTGAGTTACGGGGCCAAAAATAAGAGTTTGCATTATAGCAAAAAAAGCTAATATAAAATTTAAAAAATGTAAAATTTAAACAAATTTGCCAAAATTTTTAAATTTTGTGCCAAATTTTGCCCCAAATTTTCCAAATTTAGCGCAAAAGCTCATTTGCATACGCTCGCACGCTTCGGTCGATTTCGATTAGAGCGTGCGTGTCTGGCGTGTTTGGCGAGTGAAATTTCTCCACGGATTTTAGCACTACGCGCGAAATATCACTAAATCTCGCCCGCCCTTCCAAAAACGCATAAACGCCAACTTCGTTTGCCGCATTTATCACTACGCCTAAATTTGGATTATCCAAAAGCGCGTCTTTGAGCCCAAAAATAGGGTATTTTAGCGTGTCGATTGGAGCGAATTTAATCGGTTTTAAATCCAGCAAATTCACAGGTTTGACGATTTGCTCGCTAATCGCGCCCTCTAAAACCGCGTGCGCTATGGCTAGGCGCATGTCAGTCTCGCTAATGTGCGCTGTGGTCGAGCCATCTATGAACTCGACTAGGGCGTGGATTTGCGATGTGCGCTCAATCACGGCGTCGATATTTTTCGTGCCGTATAGCCAAAACGCCTCGATTACCTCGAAAAGTTTGTTTGCCATGCTCGCGCTATCAATTGTGATTTTTGCGCCCATTTGCCAGTTTGGGTGCCTTAGCGCGTCTTTGACACCGACACTTCCAAGCTCGGTTAGTGGTGTATCGTAAAACGCCCCACCGCTGGCTGTTATGATGAGCCTAGAAATAGGGGTTTTTGCGTTTTGGATTAGAAATTTTAGCCCGAAATGCTCGCTGTCAATGGCGTGAATTTTTGAAATTTCAAGGAATTTCCCGCCCACGACTAGGCTTTCTTTATTTGCTAGGCATAGCGTTTTGCCAAGTTCTTGCGTTTTTAGGCTAGGGAGCATGCCAGCAAAGCCCACTAGGGCATTTACGACGGTGCTAGATTTGCACTCTTCGAGCATTGCCAAAATCCCCTCCATACCGACAAAAACCTTGTCGTGTTTGACGGCTGATTTTAGGCTCTCTTCGCCGATAGAGACGAATTTAGGGTGAAATTTAGCAATCTGTTCGTTTAGCAAACTCACATTTTTCCCGCACGCCAAAGCCTCGATTAAAATTCCCTTTTTGTGCGCGATATCTAGGGTGTTTGTGCCAATCGAGCCAGTCGAGCCTAGCACTACCATGAATACACGACCACCATAGCCACTGCGCCAAACATATACCCGTCAATGCGGTCTAGCACGCCGCCGTGTCCCGGGAATAAACTGCCGCTGTCTTTGACGCCTGCGCTTCGTTTGAGATAGCTTTCAAACAGATCGCCAAAAATGCCAAAAATCACGATAACTAGGGTCTTGCATAAAATTTCAAGTGGCGGCAGGTTTGTGAAAATACGCGCGTAAATGAAGCTTGTGATAAATGCAAAAATAATTCCGCCGATAATGCCTTCTATGGTTTTGTTTGGCGAACTAGGGCTAAATGGGTTTTTGCCAAAGCTTTTGCCAGCAAAATACGCACCGCTATCGCAGGCGATTATGGTGATGATGAGCCAGACGAAGTGGAAAATACCCAAATCATCATAAACCGCCCACATTAGGCAAATCGGAGCGAAAGGGTAGATAAAAGGCAGGATAATTTTCGCGTTTTCAAGCTTTTTAAAAGCCACAATCGAAGCAGCCACGACTACCGAGGCGATACATACTTTAACCGCGCTGATAAATGGCTCGTCGTCTTGGGCAAGCGGAATTAGCGCGAAAAATGCGAGCGCAAGGGCTAGCCATTTGAGGCTGACATTTTTTAGCCCATAGAGCTTGTAACTCTCCAAAAGCCCTATGCTAAGCATTATGGCAAATACGAAAAAGTTGATAAATCTGCTATTTATCAGGATTAAAACAGAAAAAACGGCGAGCAAAATTCCGCCAGTTACTAGTCTTTGTTTCATAAAATTTCCTTAGATTTGATTTCGCGAGATTATATAAAATTTCGCCTTATCACGGCTTTAAAACGCCGATAGTTTTATAATCCACATAATGCACAAACGAGCCTTTCACGGGGCTTACATTTAGGCGTTTGGTGTAATCAACGAGGTAGTTTCCAGCCTCTTTGACGCTAAAATTTACGCAAATTTTAGCAGCAAATTTCGCGATTTCTTCGCTTAAATTTTGTTTGTTAGTTTGGACGATTACATGCGCGCTAGCGCGGTCTTTTAAATGGAACCAAAAGTCGTTTTTGGCGCTGTTTTTTAGCAAAAATTCGTTGCCTTTTTCATTTTTGCCCACGCTGATTTTAAACTCGCCGATATAAAAGCTCTGCACAAATTCAGCATTTTTTTCCTTTAAATTTGCGCTAATTCGCTTTTTTGGAAGCAAAATTTCAAGCTCTTCGACGCTTTTTGCGTTCGCGATTAAATTTTTCAAATTTTCGTAAAATTCGATTTTTTCGTTTAAATTTGCGATTTGGATATGCGAATTTGCGGCCTTTTGGCGCAATTTTTTTGCTTCGTTAAAAAATTCGTTCATTGCGATTTTTGGCGGATTTTCTAGGCGAAATTCCACGCTTTCGCCGTTTTCGTCATTTAGGCAAAATTCTCTTTGCCAGTCGCTTAAATTATACAAATTCGCCGATAATACCTGCCCGAGATTCGCCAAATTTTCGGCTTTTGCTAAAAGTTCGCTCTCTTTTTGCACGGCATTTAAATTTGCATGCAAAATTTCGATTTTTTTATCAATCTGGGTTAATTTTGAATTTCGAATTTGGGCTAAATTTGCCAAATTTAGCTTTTCAAACTCGCCCTCGAAAAATTCATCGAAATTTTCTATTTTTTCTACATCTTTTTCTTTGATTTTATATGGCGGAAGTGGCGCTAAAACTCGCCCTACGCGCACGCTTCGCACATCGTTATCTAGGTGCCTGAGCGCTTCGAGTATCACGCCCTTTTCATCAGTGATGATGACATTTGTAAATCGCCCTGTAAATTCAAAGTATAAATTTGTGATAAACGCCTTGTAGCTGGCTTTGAGTTCGGTTTTGATATGCAAAATTCTATTATTTTCCACTACGCAAATTTGCAAAATTTTCGATTTTACAAGCCGTTTAGCCAAAACCCCGTCAAATGGTGCTTTGTAAATTTTATTTTCCACGAAAGAGCCGTTTTTATGGATATTGCACGCGGTTTTATTCATATCAAAAAACAGCTCATAGCTATCAAAGCTAAGCTTAAAAAGATTGTCGCCGACGCGCTTTATGTGGCTTAGAGTTTTGAAATTTTGCAAAAATTCGCAAATTTGGATTAGGTGTTGGTATTTCATAAACGCTATTTTAGCAAAAAATTTAGCAAAAATTTTAAATTCCGTTTTTACTTTAAAAAAATGATATACTTCAAGCTTTATTTTCAAGGAGAGATTATGAAATTTAAGGTTTTGGCGACGCTGTTATTATCGGCATTTATGTTAAGTGGATGTTTGCAAGGGCTAGGACGCGATACTTACATTGTCGTGCCTTCAAACGAAGCCAGTCCGCACTCTATCGATAAAATGCTAAATTTGCCACAAAACATCACATTTGAAAAGCAATCTTACGCGCTAGGACACAAAAGTTCCATGGGCGTCGAGTATTTTTTAGATGGCGAAAGGGGCTTTGGCTGGACGAAGCTGATTACGATTTCGTATGGGCATGGCGTGTATGATATGGAGCGTTTGCTCGGCGCCATGGAACATGAGTTAGAAAAACAAAAAAGCTCTGGCGTAAAAAATGAGTATAAATTCGAAAAATTAAGCGATAAAAAGGCGATTTCTACCGAAATTTTCTACCCTACAAATAATCCAAATTTAAACAAATTTGAAGCAAATTTGAAAATTTATGAAATCAAAGATTGCGGGGCTGTAAATGTGCATTATGCGATGAATTTCGACAAAGATACGCCGATAGATATCGTGCGAAAGCAAATAGAGAGTAAAAAGGCAAATTTTTTGAAAAACTATCCTAAAATCGAGTGCGCGCAGGATCTTAGCATAAAAAGTTCGAAGCTAAATCACCCACAAAGCCTAGAATATATGCAAACAAACTTTGAGAAATTCAAAGAATATCCACGAGTTTATGGCTCGGATACTAGCGCGGTTACTTACTTTTCAGCCCAAAATCCTACATACGGGCAAATCGATGTGCTTTTTAGCGAAGGTTTGAAGAAAAAAGATTTTGATAAATTTTTAAGCGACACCAAAAAAGATATTGCGAAATTCGATAAAAAACACGAAGCAAAAATTGAAAAACTAGCCGAAAATAAGGCTCTTCAAACCATGCTTTGGTATCCAAATCAACGCAGGGGCGAAAAAGATTATGAGATGAATTTTGCTATCATCGAACTAAAATCTTGCGGTATGACTCAAACTATCTATAAACAAAGATTATTAGCTAGCAGCGGCAGCGAAGATGAGGTAAAAAATCTCTTTGGCAAAACCAAAACTTATTTTCTGGCAAATTATCCAAAACTTAGTTGCAAATAAATTCATTGCCGAATTTGGGTAAAATTCGGCAAATTTGGTTGTCTCTGATTTTTACACTTAAAATTTCTCTTTGTGAATTTTGCTAAATTCTAGCTTTTCTAGCTTGTGTGGAGCGGGCGTGGAGATTAGATTTCCAAGTGATAAAATCGCTAAGGCTCTGTAATTCCCTTCAAAACCCAAAATTTCGCGCAGGTATTCCTCGCTACTCGCGCCGTTTTGCGCCTCGCGCAGTCTGCATTGTATCCAGCAGCTCCCCACGCCTAGCGCGCTCGCGCACAGGTGCATATAAGCCATAGCGATAGAGGCGTCCTCGATCCAGACATCTTGCGCGCTCTCATCGGCGATTACGACCACAGCGGCGTTTGCGCCTTTTAGCATATCGGCTGCGCCCGTGCGCGCAAGGCTTAGTTTGGCGAGGTTTGCTTTATCTTTGACTACGATAAACTCCCAAGATTTCCTTGCATGTCCGCTAGGGCTTAGCAAGCCAGCCTTTAAGATTGTGTCTAAAATTTCGTCGCTAATCTCGCTGGGAGCGTATTTTCGCACACTGCGCCTGGCTTTTAAAATCTCTAAAATTTCCATGATTTTTCCTTTCCAAAAGCAAAATTATACCTTTTATTATAAAGTTTTATGGTTAGATTTGATAGAATTTAGCCCAAATTTTTTAAGGACAGGTTATGAAACAGACAATCACAGAAAAAATTTTTAGCGAACATGTGGGCGAAGCAGTCAGTGCAGGGCAAATCGTAGAAAGCAAAATCGATATGGTCATCGGCAACGACATTACTACGCCGATTTCGATAAAGCAGTTTGAGCTAAGCGGCGCAAAGGCTTTGGCTAACCCTGACGGCTTTGCGATCGTAATGGATCACTATATCCCTACAAAGGACATTTTAAGCGCAAACCAAGCCAAAATTTCACGCGAATTTGCCTATAAACACAACCTAAAAAACTATTTTGACGAAAAAGATATGGGCATCGAACACGCCCTAATGCCTGAAAAAGGGCTAGTGGTACCCGGCGATGTCATCATCGGCGCCGACTCGCACACCTGCACGCACGGCGCACTTGGGGCGTTTTCTACCGGCATGGGAAGCACGGATTTAGCCTATGCGATGATAACGGGCAAAAACTGGTTTAAGGTGCCAGAAAGCATTAAAGTGGTTTTCAAGGGCAAGCCGGGCGCGCACATTTACGGCAAGGATTTGATACTTGAAGTAATCCGCCAAATCGGCGTTGATGGCGCACGCTACAAAGCGCTAGAATTTGTTGGTGAGGCGATTGCGCACCTTGATATGGATAGTAGATTTTCGCTTTGTAATATGGCGATTGAGGCTGGCGGAAAGAGCGGAATCGTGGCGTGCGATGAGGTAACAAAAGAATTTTTGGCCGCTAGAACGCTACGAAGTGAGCCGAAATTTCACTACTCAGACGAGGGGGCAAACTACGAGCGCGTCCTAGAAATCGACACTGCGAATTTAGACCCAGTGATAGCATATCCATTTTTGCCAAGTAATGGCAAAAGCGTGAGAGAGGCGGTAAAAGATAGTATCGCTGTCGATCAAGTCTTCATCGGAAGCTGTACAAATGGGCGTTTAAGCGATCTTCGCATAGCAGCGCAGATTTTAAAAGGAAGAAAAGTAGCTCGCAAAACTCGCCTTATCATCACACCAGCTACGCAAAAAATCGCTCTACAAGCGCAAAAAGAGGGCTTGTGGGATATTTTCGTCGAAGCAGGTGCTGTTGTGAGCAATCCGACCTGTGGCGCGTGCCTTGGCGGATATATGGGTATTTTGGGCGATGGCGAGAGATGTGTGAGTACGACAAATCGCAACTTCGTAGGTCGCATGGGCGATCGCACGAGCGAAGTCTATCTAGCAAACTCGGCCGTCGCAGCAGCTAGCGCAATCGCTGGTAAAATCGCAGATCCTAGGGATTTGTAACCTAAAATTTTGCCATTTTTTAATGGCAAAATTTACCCAAATTTTAAATTTCAAATGAAAAAATCCAAAGCTTGTTTTCTTTTTATAATTTATCTTTGTGCGCTCTTTAAAATCACGATTTTTAGGGCGAATTTTAGGCTCGATCAAATCTGGCGTGTCGGCGAATATAATCTCGTGCCATTTAGCGATTACGCAAATACTTTGAAATTTGGCGCGATAAAATTTATCTATCTTTTTGCGGGAAACATAGTCTGGTTTGTGCCGTTTGGGCTCTTTGCGCGATATTTTTTCCCAAATTTTAGCATGCGAAAAATTTTGATTTTTGGCCTTTTGCTCTCGCTAATAATCGAAATTTCACAATTTGTCTTTAAAAGCGGAATTTTCGAGCTTGATGATTTGATTTTAAATGTTTTTGGGGTATTTTTGGGGGTAAAATTTGGCGAAATTTTAAAATTCCGCCAAATTTAGTTTTAAAACATTTCTGGGATTCGAAAATAGTGATTTATCGCGCCGTTTCCGCTCCCGATATGTAAATCCTGCATTAGCGCAGTGCGGACGAATTCTTTCGCGCTACCAACTGCTTCTTTAACGCCAAGCCCCGCTGCTAGGGCGCAAGCGATAGCTGATGAGAGTGTGCAACCTGTGCCGTGGGTGTTTTTGGTGATGATTTTGGGTGCGCTAAACTCGCTAAATTCGCCATTTTCGTAAAGAATATCGCGTGCTTCGCCAGTATTTGCGAGGTCCCCGCCTTTAACCAAAATCGCTCCACCGTAAAATTCGGCGATTTTTAGCGCAGCTGTTTTCATATCGTCGAAATTTTCGATTTTAACGCCACTTAGCGCGCTTGCTTCTTTGATATTTGGCGTGATAATCGCTGAAATGCTAAAAAGGTCGAATTTTAGCGCGTTCATTGCGCTATCTTGCATAAGCACGCCACCGCTTGTAGCGACCATGACAGGGTCTGTGATGACATTTCGCGCGCCAAATTTTTTCAATGCTTTGGCTATGGTTTGCGCAATCTCGGCGGTAGAAATCATGCCGATTTTCACAGCGTCTGGGACGATATCAGAAAATACGCTTTCTAGTTGCGCTTCGATAAATTCAGGCTCGATATTTAGCACGCCTTGCACGCCAAGCGTATTTTGGGCGGTGAGGGCTGTGATGACATTTTCGCCATACATTTTGTGGGCGGTTATGGTCTTGATATCGGCTGAAATACCTGCGCCGCCGCTACTATCGACACCCGCGATTGTAAGAACCTTTTTCATAAATTTTCCTTGTAAAAAAATCGTGTTTTATAAAAGTATGCGCATACTTTTATAAAACACCACCGCTAGCGTCGCCCAGGTGGGGGTGCGGGGGCGGGCGGGCCTCGCAACTCTGAGCGCCGCCCCCGCAAAAAAAGATTAGACTTCAAAATTCCTAGCGGTGGGCAATTAAAAAATTTAACAATAAATTTTATACTCAGCATTCCCAAAAATTCCAAAATTTTATACAATTTCACCTTGCTAAAAATTAAATTTTCATCGCTATAATAGCGAGTTTATTTTAAATTTAAGGATTAAAATGTTTGATTGGATCAGCTCGCCTGAGGCGTGGATAAGCCTAGCCACGCTAACTGGGCTAGAAATCGTTCTTGGCATAGACAATATAATTTTCATAGCGATTTTGTGTTCGCGCCTGCCTCAGGAAAACCGCGACAAAGCTCGCATTATGGGGCTAGCTCTTGCGATGATTACGCGAATTTTGCTTCTACTTAGCCTTAGCTGGGTAATGGGGCTGACAAAAGAGCTGTTTAGCGTGTTTGGACATGGTTTTAGTGGGCGAGATTTGGTGCTAATTGGCGGTGGTTTGTTTTTGCTGGTAAAATCCACGCTCGAAATCCACTCTTCTGCTGTGGGCGAGAGCCACGAAGAGCGGATAGATGAGAAAAAGGCTAGCTTTGGCGGCACGCTAATTCAAATCGCTTTGCTTGATATAATTTTCTCGCTTGATAGCGTGATTACGGCTGTGGGTATGGCACAGCACCTGCCTGTAATGATACTAGCTGTCATCATCGCCGTGGCTGTGATGATGTTTGCTAGTGGGGCGATTGCGAAATTTGTCGATGATAATCCTACGATAAAAATTCTTGCGCTTTCGTTTTTGATTTTGGTGGGTGTTTCGCTCATCGCAGACGGACTTGGGTTTCATATCCCAAAGGGCTATATTTATTTTTCTATGTTTTTCTCGCTCGTGGTCGAGCTCATCAATATCCAAGTGCGCAAAAAATCTGAAAAAAACTAGGTTAGCTTCGGTTAGATTCGGGCGATTTTGGGGTTAAAATTTTAGCCTAAAATCGCCTTTAAATTTTATAAAAGGAGCTATTTTGAAACCGCTTAGATTTGTAGGAACCGGGCTTTTAATCGCTGTTTTTGGCTTCGTCGCATTTAGTGGGGCCGGTATGTTTTTTGGGCTAAAAAGTGGGGTTATGAAAAATTTCCACGAATACTTTGGCATGGCTATGCTAGCCCTTGCGCTGGTGCATATTTTCATAAATTTCAAACCTTTTAAACTCTATTTTAAAGGCTGGCAGGGGCTTGTAATCTGCGCTATTATCGTGCTTAGCTGCGGATACGCTGGATACAGCCTCAAAGGCGCTAGCGGGGCTGGAAATCCAGCTAGGGCTGTGTATATGCAGGCTCTAAATTTGGAAATTAGCAAATTTAAAGGCGCATTTGGCACGGATAATGCGAAATTTAGCGCATTTTTAGAGGGTAAGGGTATAGCGAATTTCGACGAAAGTCTAAATTTACGCGAAGCGTGTGCTAAATATAATCTCAAAGAGGGCGAAATCCTAAACGCACTTTTGCCAGCTCGTGCGCCAAAAGGCGAGGCGGGCGGCGCGCAAAAAGGCAAAAATTCTCACTAATAAATTTTGGCAAATTTCAAATTTGCCAAAATTCAGCCATTATTTTTTAAGTCAAATTTTAATAAAATCCAAAATTTAAATTTCAAAAAAGGATTAAATTTAGCCTTGCTAAATTTCAAAAAATGTTAAAAGGTATCGCTTTATCGCTGTTTTCTTCTATCGGGTTTGCGAGCATTTATTATATGTCGGTTTTCATGCAGCCTCTTGGCGGGCAGGAGTTACTGGGGTATCGCATGCTAGTGACATTTCCGATAGTAGCGTTGTTTTTGGTGCTAGGCGGCAAAAAAGCAGAGATGAAAAAGCTACTTGTCCGTTTGATAAAAAAGCCGTTTTTGCTCATAATTTTACTCGCGACTTCCGCTACAATGGGAATTCAGATGTGGCTGTATCTGTGGGCGCCAAGTAACGGCTACGCACTGCAAGTCTCGATCGGATATCTCATAATGCCCATTTCCATGGTGATTTTTGGCAATCTTGTTTTTGGCGAAAAAATTTCGCGCCTAAAAGCTCTGTGCGTGGGCTTTGCGGTGATTGGAGTGTTTTCAAAAATCCTAATTGGAGGCGCGCCGTCGTGGCATAGCGCGATTGTTTTTATAGGATTTCCGCTGTATTTTTGCCTAAGGCGGTATTTCAGGCTAGAAGGGGCTAGCAGTTTCGCCCTAGAAATCGCGCTTTTGTTGCCGTTTTGTTTGTGGTTTGTAAGCAATACTGACCTTAGCGCGGTCGCGGTGCAAAATCCAAACATTTACACGCTTTTATCGGTTTTGGCGCTATTGAGTGCGACTGCACTTTTGGCTCAAATTTTATCAAGCGCGCTAATTCCGATAAATTTCTTTGGGCTATTAATCTATGTCGAGCCACTTTTGATGTTGGGCGTTTCTTTGCTTTTGGGCGAAAAAATCGAGCCTGATTCGTATATTTTGATGATTTGCCTATTTATGGCTATTTGCTTTTTGGTGGCTGATACGATTATCTCTATAAAACGCGCAAAAAGGGCTAAATTTTACATTAAGGCAAAATAACTGTAAAATGGCGCAAAAATTTAATCAAGGAAGTAGATGAAAAGAGTTCTTAGTGTTCAAGATATTTCGTGCGTGGGTAAGGTCTCGCTTAGCGCTGCTTTGCCAGTGATTAGCGCAATGGGGCTAAGTGTTAGCGTTTTGCCTACGGCGGTGCTTTCTATGCATACTGGATTTAGCGGTTTTACATTTCGCGATCTCACCAAAGATTTGCGCCCTATAATGTCGCATTGGCACGAGCAGGGGGTGGAATTTGACGGGATTTACACTGGATTTTTGGGCTCGCAAGAACAAATCGCGCTTATTAGCGAACTTTTTATGGAATTTGGCGGAAGTGGAAAGACGATATTAGTCGATCCATGTATGGGCGATAATGGCGAATTTTACCCTGGATTTGATAGCGACTTTGCCCGTATGATGGCGCTTTTGTGCGCTAGTGCAGATGTGATTACGCCAAATATCACGGAAGCTTGCGCAATGGTCGGCGTGAAATACCGAGAAAAGGCCGAGAGGGAATTTATCTTTGATTTGCTCGAAGGACTAAAAGATTTAGGCGCATCAAAGGTGATTTTAAAGGGGATTAATTACATAAGCGAGCAGTGTGGCGTGTTTAGCTACGACGCCAAAGACGGGCGTGTGAGCGAGTATTTCCACGAGCTACTACCTGTGAAATACAACGGCACGGGCGATATTTTTGCCTCGGTTGCATTTGGTGCGCTAATGCGTGGCAAATCCCTCCAAACCGCAATCCGCATAGCCGCTGATTTCGTCGTAAGCGCGATGAAAGAGACTATGAGTGATAGCGAGTGGAGGCGTAGCGACGGAGTGAAATTTGAGCTTGTAATTCCTGAGCTTGTAAGGAAAATTTAAAGGCCAAATTTTAAAATTTCGGCTTTGAAATTTATTTTTAAAAATTAAATGCATAAATTTATACTATTTTAAGTGGTTGCTAAATTTGAAAAAGGTATAATCTTTAATCACTATTTTTTGGGAGAATACAATGAGAACAATCCAAGCAAGTGAAATCTCTAAAACAGTTGCAGAGCTTTGCAAAAAAGCCTGTTATGTAGTAACGCCAGATATGAGAAAAGCGTTTGAAAAAGCAAAAGAGACTGAGGTTTCTTCAATCGGTAAAGAAATCCTTGGCAAATTGCTTCAAAATGCTGATCTTGCAGAAAAAGGCGTAGCTCCAATCTGCCAAGACACAGGTATGACGGTAGTTTTCGTAGAACTTGGTCAAGATGTGCATATCGAGGGCGGATATATCGAGGACGCTATCAACGAGGGCGTTAAAAACGGCTATGTTGATAACTACCTAAGAAAATCAGTTGTAGCTGAGCCGCTTTTTGAGCGCAAAAATACCACAAACAATACCCCAGCTGTTATCAACACTCGTATCGTCCCAGGCGACAAGCTAAAAATCACAGTAGCTCCAAAGGGCTTTGGTAGCGAGAACAAATCAGTTCTTAAAATGCTAGTTCCAGCCGACGGTATCGAGGGTGTTAAAAAAGTATTTTTAGAGACTGTTAAATACGCTGGTCCAAACTCATGCCCTCCAATGGTAATTGGTGTAGGAATCGGCGGAACAATGGATAAAGCAGCGCTTCTTGCAAAACAAGCAGCTGTTCGCTCAGTAGATAGCAGAAACCCAGACGAAAGATACGCAAAACTAGAAGATGAGCTATTAGAGCTTGCTAGACAAACAGGCGTTGGCCCACAAGGTCTAGGCGGTCTAAACACTGCTGTTAAAGTAAATGTAGAGTGGTATCCAACTCACATCGCAGGTCTTCCAGTAGCTATTAATGTCAATTGCCACGCAGCACGCCACGCAAGTGCTGAACTTTAAGGAGATAATTATGTCAGAAGTAAAAAGAATAACAGCTCCATTTGATAAAGATGTAGTAAAAAGCCTAAAAGCTGGTGATAATGTCCTAATCACAGGCACAATCATCGCAGCACGCGACGCTGCTCACAAGGCTTTGACTGAGACTTTGGCTCGTGGCGAGAAACTGCCTGTAAATTTAGCTGGCGAGACTATTTATTATCTTGGCCCAACACCTGCAAAACCAGGTCAAGCAGTAGGCGCAGCAGGCCCAACTACAAGCGGTCGTATGGATAAATACACTCCGACAATGATTAACGAAGTAGGCATTAACGGCATGATTGGTAAGGGTTATAGAAGCGACGCAGTAGTTGAAGCTATGAAAAAATCAGGTTGTGTTTATATGGTAGCTATCGGCGGAGCTGGCGCGCTAATTAGCCAAAGTATCAAAAAATACGAGGTTTTAGCTTACCCTGAGCTTGGCCCAGAGGCTGTGGCAAGACTAACAGTCGAGGATTTCCCAGCGATTGTCGCAATTGATTGCGAGGGAAACAACTTCTACGAAGTCGGTCAAGCACCATACAAAAAAATCTAATCCATCTAGGGCAAATTTGCCCTAGAATTTTAAAATTTAACCCTAAAATTTAAATCTCAAATTTATCGCTCTTACGCCTAGCATAACAGCTGCAAAAATCGCCAAATATTCGGCACTGCTGAATAAAAATGTATTTTTGTTTTCTAATCCAAAACCGGTTTTAAAAAACAGATATTCGTAAAAATGCAGATCCACAAACGAATAAATTCCAAAAGCCAAAAGAGCTAAAAAGAGGCAAAATTGCAAAATTTTACCAAATTTCACGCTAAGCAAATTTGCAAAAATTCTAAAATTTAGCCCCAAATGCGTAGCACTTAGCAAAAATAGCGCGTGCGTGGCAAACATGTGGATATTTTTGGCTGCGTCCGAGCCAAAACCAAAATCAATAAAAGAAAAAATATGCTCGCTAAGAAAAACAGCGCTTGCAAAAGTGGCTAAAAATGAGCCTAAAAGGGCGAAATTTAGGGCGTTTCGCACCCTAAATTTGGCTAAGCTTTTACGACGCGAAAAGGCGTGAAAAAGGGCGAAAAAGATTAAGATTAAGCCCAAAATTTCATGCGCTATCTCGCCAAATTTTTTGTAATTCATACATAAAACTAGGGCGAAAATCGCGCCCCAGTAAAACGATTTTTTATTAAATTTCATTGCAAAATTTATTTTGAAATCTCATCAAACCACGCTTTTAGCTCGGTTTTGGCTTTCTCTCTTTGATTTTGCGCCACGCTTCCATACAGGCTAAAATAGCCCAAAACCTTGGCTTTTGTCGCTTTTTCGACCGAGCTGATTGTCCTATCTAGCCCACTTCCCTCGTGGGTGTTAAAGACGAAAATTGGCAAATCTCCAAAATTTTGCCCCTCTAAAAATGTGAAAACACCCATTGGCAAATCGCCCCACCAAGTAGGAAAGCCCAAAAACACGGCGTCAAAATCGGCTAGATTTTTATCAAATGGCTTGATTTCGGGTCTTGCTTTTTGTTTTTGTTCGCTTTTTGCAAAATCTATCGCGGCTTGATACTCTTTGGCATAGGGCGCGATAGTTTCGATTTTAAAGAGTTCGCCGCCGCTAAACTCAGCCAAATACTCAGCCAAAATTTCAGTGTTTCCCTTCTTTATATAGCCCACCTGATAATTCTCATCTGCGCGCGAAAAATACGCGATTAGCACCTTTTTACCACTCATATTAAATCCTTGTGAAACCTTTGTGTCAGCGGCATTTCCCGCACAGCCAAAGAAAAATAAAAGAAAAAAAAGTAGGATTTTTTTCATACTTGCCCCTTAGTTAAAATTTCAAAGATTATATAAAAAAAGCGAAAATTTCGTTAGAAAAATTATCCAAATTCATTGCCTAATTCTGCAAAATTTGCCAAATTTAAAATTCGGCGCAGTATTACGGGCTTGCGTAAGCAAAATTTAAAATTTATCTATATGTATCGCAGCGTTTTAGCCAGCCGGCCAGCCAGCGCGCTTCATCGCGGTTTGTGGGCGCGTTAGCCACCCTGCGCTCTAAGAGAGATTTCGCGCACCTGCGAAACTCGCTCATTGTCTCTTTTTGCGTGCTCATGCACTCCAAAACCTGCATTAGCCCCCAACCATCGCCTCTGTATCGCTCACTCTCTTTTATGCCTTCGCCTTTGAAATTGACATAATCAATGAGCGCATAAAGCCCATTTGGTGAGCTTGCGACGCGGTAAAACTGCGATTTGATATGCTCTTTTTTGTCGCTTAAATTTTGCATTTTTTCTAGGGAGTTTTGAAGCCTTTCATAGATAAATTCTACCTGCAAATTTTTGGTTTGATACAAAAAATTTTCTAGCTCTATTAAATCCGCGTCGCCTGATTTTTTTAGCGCATCAAGCGCGGTTTTGCTCTGCCAAGGCGCGTGAGAGTGCAGGCGCAGTATTTTGGGCAAGCTTACGCCGCGAATTTTATAAAATTTCACTAAATTTGGAAAGCTCTCTTCGAATTTGTCTTTTTCGTCTTTTTTATACCAGATAAAGTGTCCGATCCCCAAGGACGGGAAATTCTCGCCACTATTCCAGTGGATTAAATTTGACTTTTTCGCCCCTGTTTCGTTGGCGTAAATTTTCTCTGCCACGCTGGATAAATCCGTGCCAAACGCGCCCACGCACAAAAACGCCAAAAGGCTAAATTTCGCTAAATTTCGCATAAATTTATTGCTTTTTCACGCCGTGCAAAAAGATTTTAATGCGGTCTTTTATGAAATTTTCTTTGTTTAAATTTGGCTCTTCGCCGAAAAATATAAGGCGGTTGAAGTGCGGTTCGCGAAGCAAAAAGCAAAAATAGCGCGCCAAATACTCGGGATCTGCGCTATCAAACTCATCAATATGCGCCCTAAAATAATTGCTCAGCCCCGCTGGAAATGCAAGCGTGCTGGTATCTAAGAAGATTTTGGAGACATTTTTTAGCATGGAACCAAAGGTTTTTGAGGTTCCAAGCAGGATATTTTTTAGAAATTTTTGATTTTCGGCACTATAAATAAAGTCGAAATAAATCGGAGCAAATTCGCTCAAATACTCCTGTGGCGCGAGGTTTTCGTCTAAGCTAAGCAGATTATCTAGCTTTTTATCAAGCCTTTGGGTGTGAAATTCGACCACATGCAAAAACAAATTTTCCTTGCTTTCGAAATATTTGTAAATCGAGGCAAGCGAGCCACCGCTGATAGCGACGATATCATTTAGACTGACGCTGTCATATCCTCGCTGTAAAAATAGCTCTGTGGCCACCTCGAAAATCTTTTCTATGCGAATTTGCGATTTATAATACCTTGATTTTTGTGCCATTAATCCTTCCTATCAATAAATTTTTGTTGCGGATAGACAAATACGCTCTCGCGTGTAATGCTGATTTTTTCATCATCAACCGCGTAGGCTTTGATGATTAGCGGTAAAACGACATTATCGTGCTCGTTTTCTAGGCTCAAATTTGCCTTACTTGTAAGCGAGACTATGATTTTTGCCTTTTTGCCAGGACTTACTTTCACAGGCTCGTCTGGGCGAGAAATGCTGATATTTTCGTTATCTACGCTAAAAAAGAAGCTGTGCGGTTCGCTGTGGGTGTTTTCGAATAAAAATGTATAGCTGTTTTTGACGATTTTTTCGCCGTTATCGTCGAAATCTATTTTATAGAGCTGGGTGTTGCGATTGATGTTTAAAAGCATGCTCTCTTTCGTGCCACTCATCACCACTAGCCCGATTAGCGCAGCGGCTAGCACGCCGATATAGCCAATCGTGCGAAATCGCATAAATTTAACCTTGCTTTGCGATTTTTGCGCATTTAGGCTCGTCCAGTTGATAAGTGGAGCTTTGCCAAGCTTACTCATTGTATTTGAGCATGCGTCGGCGCATTCTAGGCAGTTTATGCACTCTAACTGCATGCCTTTGCGGATATCGATATGTGTCGGACAGATCCTCACGCACGCCTGACAGCCGGTGCAATCCCCATTAGCAGGCTTGTTTGAGATTAAATTTTTATGCTCGTCATAAACTGCGCCACCTCTGATATCATCGTAAATCACGCCAAGCGAGTCTTCGTCAAGCATGGTTGATTGAATCCTTGCGTAAGGGCAGATAAAAACGCAGAAATTCTCGCCCAAAAATGTGATATCAAATGTCAAAAACGCCGCAAATCCTAGCACTATACCAAAGAGAAGTTTATGCTCGCCAATCTCTGAAAGATAGGCAAAAAAGCTTTGTGGTGGCACGAAAAACCAGAGCAAATTTGAGGCTGCAATCAGCGCAACAATGGCAAAAAGCGCAACCGCGATAATACCCTTTGCGCCGCCTTTTTCGCCCTTTTGTTTGTTTGTGATAGAGCCACGAATTTTAAGAATTTTAGTGCAGATTAAATCTCTATAAATTACGCGAAAAATCGTTTGCGGACAGGCCCAGCCACACCACACGCGCCCGCCGAGCGTGGTTAGGAAAAATATCGAAATGAAAAAGAATATTATCAAAAACGGCATTAAGAAAAATTCTTGCGTCGAGAAGGTGTTGAAAAAAAGGTGAATTTCTTTTTTTTCAAAACTGATTAAAAACAGGTGTTTGCCACCTATTTGAAGCCACGGCATGATGAAAAGCCACAGCGAAGCGATAGCGTAAAAAAAGTAGCGCTTCTGCCTGAATTTCGAGATTTTACTCTCCATGAAATGTCCTTTTTGTATAAATGCACGATTTTACTCTTAAAAGATTAATTACATATTAAAATTATAGAATTTGGATATTTTTTCACGAAAAAAATCTGAATTTGTCCGTAAAATTTGATATTTAAAGCCCATTTTTAGGCAAATTTCGCCATAATACCCAGTTTTAAAATTTCAACGCGGATAAGGCGAATTATGAGAGAGGTTTCTATAAGCGAAGCGTCCGAAATTTTGGGTGTTTCAAAAGAGGCGATTTACAATAGAATCAGGCGAAATTCTATTCGCACGACAGAGATTAATGGCGTAAAATATGTCGTTTTAGAAGACGAAAATGACGAAATTTCAAATTCTAGCGCGCAAGGAGCTAGCGCAAAGGTGCGCCCCTCAAAACCTGCCTCGCAAAATTCGAACCAAAATTTTATTGATTATTTAATCAAAGAAATCGCCGAGCTAAAAGAACAAATCCAAACCTTACAAAATGATAAAGACAAACTTTACCGCGAAAAAGAGGAAATTTTAATCTCATCAAAAGAAGAAATCAAGCTCATGTATAAAGAGCGAGATGAGAAGCTTGGGTATTTTCTCTCGTTTTTCGAAAAACCGCTAATCGGCGAGAGCGCGCGTGATAAAAAACCATACGATGTCGAGGTAAAAGAGCAAATTTTCGATGAAAACGAGTGGCTAAGCCTAGCGAAATTTATCAAAAGCCTAGATTTAGGGCGCAAAAAACGGATGAAAGCCCAGAGTCTAATCATCGAAAATATCGGCGCAAACGAGCTAATCAGGGTCATTGGCGATGAGCTTTTGGTGCATAAGAGTTTAGATATCAAAAATTTAAAAGGAAAAAAATGAAAATTAGAAAAATTGCAAGTTATGCGATTGTGGGCGGTTTCGGACTGATTTTATCTGGTGCTTTGGCAGGCTGCGAGCGCGAAAATGCAGGCTTGGAGCTTCGTGTCCAAGAGGGCGCGCTAGTTAGAATCGAGGAAGTAGCGCCCGGAAAATATAAAATTTTAGAGGAATTTCCTAGCGAAAAAACGCAAATTATCTTAAAAAGCTTGGACGGAAGCGAGAGAATTTTAAGCGAGGCTGAGACAAATGCACTTTTGGCTGAGGAAAACGCCAAAATCGACGCTGGCACTTCAAATTTAACTAATCAAAACGCCGAAATTTCTAGTGGCGGATACAGCCTTGGCGAGGCGATTTTAGCAAGTGCAGCAGGCGCAATCATCGGCTCATGGATAGGCTCGAAACTCTTTGGCTCACCAGCGTATCAAACGCACAGACAAACAGCCTTTAAAAACCCTAGCGCGTATTCAAGGAGTGTAAATAGTTTCAAAGAGGCTAGGGCGAATAACGCCAAAGCAAAAAGTGGCAAAAGCGGGTTTTTCGGCTCAAAATCAGGCGAGAAAAGCGCGCCCGCAAAAAGTGGCGGTAGTGCATTTGGTGGCTAAATTTGCCCCAAATTTGCCCAAATTTAGGCTAAATTTTAAAATTCAAGGAAATAGATGAAACTCAAAAAACTAACCCCGCTAAGCAATGAATTTTTAGAAAAACTTGGCTTTTCGTGGCACACTGACGCGGATTTATCAGCATACATAGCAGATGAGGTCGTAAGCGTGAGCGCAGAGGAGGCAAACGCCTACTACGAGGCGGCAAACGAGCTGTATGATATGTTTATCGCAGCGGCGCAGTATGTGATAGATAATGACCTTTTTCACGAGCTTGGAATTCCCTTTAATCTAGTAGAAATTATCAAAATGAGCTGGGAAAATGATGTGCATTGGCACCTTTATGGCAGGTTTGATTTCGCTGGTGGATTAGATGGCGAACCGATAAAACTGCTCGAATTCAACGCCGATACGCCAACGGCTGTGTTTGAAACAGCGATTATTCAGTGGGCGCTACTTAAAGAAAACGGACTTGATGAAATGGCGCAGTTTAACGAGCTTTTCGCCGCGATTAGCGATAATTTCAAACGCCTTGTCGTTTTGGGTGGAGAGTTAGAGGAATTTGATAAATTTTACGAGGGGTGGAAAATTTTGTTTAGCTCGGTCGCTGGAAGCGATGAGGACGAAAAAACAATCAGGCTTTTGCAAACAGCTGCCGATGAAGCGGGCTTTAAGACAGCCTTTGCATACGCGCACGAGGTCGAGTTTGACGACGAGAAGGGTGTATTTTTTGGTGGCGAAAACTACGAGTATTGGTGCAAACTAATCCCGTGGGAGGCGATTGCTATCGAGGAGGGCGAGCTAGCCTTGATACTAAAAAACATAATGAAAAACCAAAAAGCAATTATCCTAAATCCCGCATACACGCTACTTTTTCAAAGCAAGGGAATAATGAAAATTTTATGGGATTTATACCCAAATCACCCGCTTTTGCTAGAAAGTGCGTGCGAGCCACTAATCGGCAAAAAAATGGTCAAAAAGCCGTTTTTTGGGCGCGAGGGGGCAAATGTGAGTATTTTTGACGAAGACGGCAAAAAAATCAAAGAAAATGGTGGCGAATACGCAAACCAAAATTTCTTATACCAAGAATTTGCAAATCTAAACACTGATAAAAACGGCGCAAAATACCAAGCTGGGGTCTTTTACGCTTTTGAAGGCTGTGCGCTTGGATTTAGGAAGGGCGCAGATATCATCGACAATTATTCTAAATTTGTCGGTCACTACATCGAAGGGGTGGAGTAATGAAACCAAAAATTGTTTTACTTGACGCTGATACATTAGGAAGCGACGCAAATTTCAGCGAATTTGAGGCCTTGGGCGAGCTTGTAACATATCCGAAAACCAAGCCAGAGCAGACAATCGAGCGTTTAGCGGGCGCTGATATTGTAATCACAAACAAGGTTTTAATCACAAAAGAGGTGCTCGAAAAGACAAATTTAAAGCTAATTTGCGTAAGCGCAACCGGCACGAACAATATCGACTCCGAAGCGGCAGCGGCGCATGGCGTGCCTGTGAAAAATGTCGCTGGGTATTCGACAAAAAGCGTATCGCAACAAGCCTTTGCTACGCTTCTAGCGCTTTTAAACGATGTGAGATACTACGCCGAATACGGCGAGAAAAAATGGTGCGAGAGTGAAATTTTCACACATTTAAACGCGCCAATTGATCAAATTTCTGGCAAGAATTTCGGAATAATCGGCCTTGGCGAAATCGGTCGCGAAGTAGGGCGCATAGCAAAAGCCTTTGGCGCAAATGTCTGCTACTACTCTACAAGCGGGGCGCACGATGACGCTGAGTTTAAAAGGGTGGATTTGGAAACTATGCTTAAAGAGTGCGATATCATCTCGGTTCATGCACCATTAAACGAAAAAACAAAAGGGCTAATCGGCAAAGATGAAATCGCTAAAATGAAAAAAGGCGCTGTGTTTATGAACTTTGGTCGTGGTGGAATCGCTGATGAGAGCGCATTGGCATGGGCTATCGATGAAATGGGACTTCGCGTGGGTCTTGATGTAGTCGAAAAAGAGCCGATTAACGCTGATAATCCGCTTCTTGGCGTGAAAAACAGGGCAAATCTGATCCTTACTCCGCACATTGCGTGGGCGAGCGTGGAAGCGCGCAAACTGTTAATCTCCAAAATCGCAGGAAATATCAAAGAATTTTTAAATGCGTAAATTTAAAGGGCAATTTGCCCTTTAAATTTTAAAATTTTGCAAAATTTATAAAGTCTAAATTTAACTATTTTAAAACCCTTTTTAAAATTTAAAAAAGGGTTTTATATTTAAATCTACGCTTCTAGTATCGCGCCACTGCTGGCGTTGGTTACTAGTTTTTGGTATTGGCGAAGCCATCTGCCCTCGACCTTTTTGCCCTCGTATTTCCACGCGGCACGGCGAGCGGCGATTTCTGTATCGCTTAGGCGGACATTTATGCTGAAATTATCCACATCGATATCGATTATATCGCCGTCTTTGAGTAGCCCTATCATACCGCCCTCGGCTGCTTCTGGGCTTACATGGCCGATACTTAGCCCTCTTGTAGCACCGCTAAAACGCCCGTCTGTGATGAGTGCGACATCAGCACCTAGCCCACGGCCCACGATTAGGCTAGTTGGGCTTAGCATTTCTTGCATACCAGGACCGCCTCTTGGGCCCTCGTAGCGTATGACGACTACATTTCCTTTTTGCACTTTTCCGCCAGAAATCCCCTCGATTGCCTCGTCTTGGCTGTTAAAGCAAATCGCTTTACCGCTAAATTTGCGCTCGCCGATGATTCCAGCGGCTTTTATAACACAGCCTTGCTCGGCCAAGTTTCCAAACAAAATCGCTAGTCCGCCACGCTTAGAATACGCGTTTGCTACGGTGTGGATTATGTTTTCGTCCTTGATATCGTCGTTTTGGATACGCTCGCCTAGGCTTTCGCCACTGATTGTGAGTAAATTTAAATCAAGCAAAGAGCTATCAAATTTGCTTATTTCCTTCATTATAGCACCTAGCCCGCCTGCTTTTTGCACATCTTGCATATGAACTCCTGGTAGGCTTGGGCTGACTTTGGCTATGTGAGGCACACTGCGCGAAATTTCGTTTAATTCCGCGATATCAAGCGGTGCGCCCGCTTCGCGCGAGATTGCGAGCATGTGCAAAATCGTATTTGAGCTACCGCCCATTGCCATATCCATAACCATGGCGTTGCGGATCGATTTTTCGTTGATTAAATTTCGGATTTTAAATCTCTCATCAAGCGCAATTTCGCAAATTCTTCTAGCAGCCGCGCGCAACAGTTCCTCGCGCTCAGGCGTAAGGGCTAGAATCGTTCCGTTGCCTTTAAGTGCGATTCCAAGAGCTTCGCATAGGGTATTCATTGAGTTTGCAGTAAACATACCAGAGCAACTTCCCCCACCAGGACATGCCGCGCACTCGATAGCTTTTAATTGCTCTTCGTTAATCTTGCCGGTCTCATACGCGCCAACAGCCTCAAATGCGGTATTTAAATCGATTTGTTCGCCACCTAGCCCCTTGCCAGCGGCCATTGGACCACCACTAGCAAAAATCGTAGGCACATTTACTCTCAAAGCTCCCATTATCATACCGGGCACGATTTTATCGCAGTTTGGTATGCAAAACAGGGCGTCGAGTTTGTGAGCGTTCATCACGGTTTCTATCGAATTTGCGATGATTTCGCGACTTGGCAGAGAATAAAGCATTCCGCTATGCCCCATTGCGATACCATCATCAACGCCGATTGTATTAAACTCAAACGGCACACAGCCATTTTTACGAATTTCGTCTTTTACGATTTTGGCATATTCATTGAGATAAAAATGCCCCGGAATACACTCGATAAAGCTATTTGCCACGCCGATAAACGGCTTATCAAAATCCTCGTCCTTTAATCCTGTCGCGCGAAAAAGTGAGCGGTGCGGTGTGCGTGTGTAGCCCTTTTTAACGATATCGCTTCTCATAAAAATCCTTTGAAATGAAATTTGGTGATTTTATCAAAATTTTAATAAATTTTAGCAGGTGAAATTTGGCAGAATTTAGTAGTTGCGAGAAAATCTCGCAACTAAATTTTATGCAAAAAATAGATAAACATAAAGCGATACTATCACCGCACCAGCAAAGGCTAGGTAAGCACCTGCTTTAATCATATCCATTTGTTTAATCATGCCAGTGCCAAAAACTAGGGCATTTGGCGGAGTTGCTACTGGCATTACAAACGCACAACTTGCGCCGATACCAATTACGATTGTAAGTGTTTCTTTCGGCAAGCCCATGTGAGCTGCTACGCCCGCAAATACAGGCACCAAAAGCGCAGCCGAGGCAGTGTTACTAGTAAATTCTGTAAGGCAGATGATAAATACAGCAGTTACAAGCAATACCAAATACACAGGCGCGTCTTTGAAGGTATCAGCTACTAGGTTTCCTAGCACGCTAGAAGCCCCTGACATGCCTAGCACCGCACTTAGCGTTAGTCCTCCACCAAATAGCATTAAAACACCCCACTCTGTGTTTTCAGCCACATCGTGCCATTTAGCAAGACCTAGCATTACCACAGCGATTGCAGCGCACACAGCGACATA
Source organism: Campylobacter sp. JMF_04 NA10 (assembly GCF_027737655.1). Taxonomy (NCBI): domain Bacteria; kingdom Pseudomonadati; phylum Campylobacterota; class Epsilonproteobacteria; order Campylobacterales; family Campylobacteraceae; genus Campylobacter; species Campylobacter sp. JMF_04 NA10. The sequence goes on from NZ_JAOVTZ010000004.1 coordinate 96,883, forward strand.
GGAGTCGTCGATTTTAAAGCCGATTACCTTGCTAATGTCTTTTGAGAAAATCCACGCAAACGCAGTGATTACGAAAACTATGACGGTAAGTATGCGCTTGTTGTTCCATGGAATTTCTTCGAGCTCAATCTCTACTTTGTGATTTAAATTTGGGCGGAAGACCAAATATAGCACCACTAACATTAATGGAAGCATTAAAAGCATTACCGGAAGTCCAACCTTCATCCAATCAGCGAAATTCCAGCCCAAAGCCTCGGCTGCGATAATGTTTGGCGGTGAGCCAACAATCGTGCCAAGTCCTCCGATACTAGCTGAATAGGCAATTCCTAAGAGTAAAAAGACGATTGTGCCACGATCTTCTTTTTTCTTTGCGTCTAAATTTGCGCAAATTCCAAGCGCAAGCGGTAACATCATCGCAGCAGTTGCGGTATTTGATACCCACATTGATAAAAGCGCAGTTGTAATACATATCAAAATCGCAGCCACGCCAAGGCGTCCGCCAGCTTTTTGGATAAGCCATGTTGCGATTTTTTTGTCGAGTTTTTGCATGTGAAGTGCCGTAGCTAGGGCAAATCCACCAAAAAATGTAAAAATCGTAGGGTTTGCGAAATTTGCCAAGGCGTTTTTTAGCGTCAAAGCCGTAAATTCGCCGTCTTTGCCAATTTTGCCAATCCCAATCGCCACAGCCAAAACTGGCACCATAAGCGCTGTAATCGTGATATGCACAGCCTCTGTAAGCCACATAATCGCGATAAATGCCAAAAGCGCCAAGCCCTTTTTGACATTTGGCTCAAACGGCAAGACATTGTAAAGCGCAAATGCGATCAACGCCGCTACTATCGCAATGATAATGCCACGCTTCGGAAACGAATCAACATCGGTTAGTTGCGCTACTTCCGCAACTTCTTCCGAGTTTTGCGGTTCTAGGTCTGGGAAGTTGTGCCCACGCACCTTGATTTGATCAGGCATGTTACTCCTTTTTTGTAAGATTTTGTGAATAATACAAAATTAGGTTGGAAATTTATTAAAATTGCGTTAAATAAAATTTGAAAATTTTTTTGTGCGTTACTTATGGTAACAAAATTTTAAAATTTGGCGAAATTTTAAAATTTTTATAAAATAATATTAATAAATTTTATCCTTTAAATTTGATTTAAATTACAAATTTTCACAAATTTAAAATTTAAAATGGTCAAATTTAAACGCTCCCCGCGCATAAATTTGACCTAAAAATTATTGAAGTGGGATATTTTCGCCGTTTAGTTGCAATAAATTTGAAGCCTTATCGTAGCTAAAATCAAGCCTTACGCCATTTCCCTCAGGGCGTAAAAACTGCGCCGAATACAGCTCGATTAGCGGTGCGAGCGGGCGCAGGCTATCGTAATCAGAGATAAACTCGCCAAGGCTTGTGTCGATTTTAGCACTTCCGCTGGCGCTCATTTTCGCAAACAGCGTCTCTTCATCGACGAAATCGCCCACGACGCCCTTTGCGCTAAGGCTAAATTTTTTGCCGACGCTGTTTTCGAAGGACAAATTTTTCAAATTTAGCGAAATATCATCTTTGAACAAATCTCTTAAAATTTGCGGATTTTTCGCTAGTTCCTCTGCTTTGTTTTGGTTTGCAAATGCAAGCTCGCGGTAAAGTTTCTCGCTCATAGCGATGTCGCTATCGATCGCGACATTTCGCACTAGCACATCTGCGACTTTGAGGCTTGCTATGCGCGATTTATCGTCCATAAAGTATTTTCCGCCACTAACCTTAGTCTCGCCCTCGCTAGAAGCGTCATTTGCGACGATAAATCTATCGCCCTCCACGGTAATTAGGGCGTTTTTAAGGCTGGAAGTATAGCTCATATCAGCTAGGAAATAATCCACTAGCTCTGCGCCATTTTTGACGCCGTTTTTGTATTTCATATCGTAGTTAAGGCCCTGCATTTCGATATCCACACCCTCTACGCCATAAACGAAAAATTTATCCAAACTTAAATTTAGGGTTTTAAAAATTTCGCCATTTAAATCGCTAACTCCGCCAAAATTTAGCCCGCTTAAATTTATCATCACCCCCTCGTTTGAGTATTCGGCGTCTGCTACTTGGATAATAAATTTAATATCAGTTGCGATTGTGACGCGGTTTGTAACGATTTCCTCGGTTTTGAAAAATTGTTTTAAAATTTCAGCATAGTGTGGAGTAATGGTTTTGATTTTGCCCTCGATTTGCGCGCCATCAGCGATATTTGCGACACTGTGCGCGATAGTATAATCGTATCTAAACTCCAAATCCTGCGGGAAAATCTCATCCATTTCGGAATTTAACTTTTGCAAATCCTTAGCTTCTGCCTCGCCATGCACGCTAGCTACGACTGCGACTAGCTGATCTTTTAGGGTTTGTTTTTTAATCACGCCGGTAAAATATCCAGCAGACGAGCTATCGCCTCGGTCGAATTTACGCTCTTTAACCTCGAAAAACTGGCTATTTTCTAGCATTTGGTTAATGTATTTTTCGGCTAGCTCGCCTGCTTTGTTGCCAACTACGCTATCAATAGCCTTAGCGATAGGGTTTGCGGGCGCGCTTTGCTCTACTTTTGGCTCGTTTTGGCTCTCGCCCTTATCTTTGCTTGGCAAAAAGGCAAAACCCAAAATTAGCACGATTACAGCCACTATGGGAACAAGAAATTTTTTCACAGCTTCTCCTTAAAATTTGGATTAAATTTAAAAAGACATTGTAACCAAAAATAATAAAATTTTAAATTATCTATCTTTAACCAAAACAAAGATATAATTTCGCCATTAATCAAAATCAAAATTTAGGATATTTCTATGTCAAAACAAACGAAGTATATTTTTGTGACGGGTGGCGTTTTAAGCTCCCTTGGCAAGGGTATTGCGGCGGCATCGATTGCGACACTTTTGAAGCACTCGGGGCTTAAAGTTCGCATGCTAAAAGCAGATCCATACATCAATGTCGATCCGGGCACTATGAGCCCGCTAGAACACGGAGAGGTTTTTGTTACTGATGACGGGGCTGAAACAGACCTTGATTTGGGACATTATGAGAGATTTTTGGACGAAAATTTAAGCCAAGATAACAATTTCACCACAGGTAGAGTTTATAGCGCAGTAATCGAGCGCGAGCGCAGGGGGGATTATCTAGGCAAGACTATTCAAGTAATCCCGCATATCGTGGGTGAAATCGTGCGCCGTATCAAAAAAGCGGGCGAAGACAATGACATTTTAATCGTCGAAATCGGCGGAACCGTTGGCGATATCGAGGGTTTGCCGTTTTTGGAGGCGATAAGGGCTATGAGAGTGGAGCTTGGGCGCGCAAACACCATGAATATCCACCTAACGCTAGTCCCATATATCAAGGTCGCTGGCGAGCTAAAAACCAAACCGACCCAGCACAGCGTGGGCGAGTTGCGCCGTATCGGTATCAGTCCTGATATGATAATCTGCCGTTCGGAAATGCCTTTAAATCGAAATTTAAAGGACAAAATCGCGCTAAGTTGTGGCGTGGATAAAAACTGCGTCATCGAAAGCCCAGATAGCCAAAGCATATATCAAATTCCACTCGCATTTATGAGTCAAGGAATTTTAGAGCCGATTGCAAGCTTCCTAAATTTTGGCGTTTTAAAGCCAGATATGAGCAAATGGGACAGCCTAGTCAAGCGCGTAATCGCTCCGACTAATGAGACCACAATCGCATTTGTAGGCAAATATATCGACCTCAAAGAGAGCTACAAATCCCTAACCGAGAGCATTATCCACGCAGGGGCTACTCTGGATACTAGGGTAAATTTAAAATGGATTGATAGCGAAAAAATAGAAGAGTCAAATTTAGATGAAATGCTAAGCGATGTAAATGGCGTGCTAGTAGCTGGGGGCTTTGGCGTGCGTGGCGTAGAGGGCAAAATTTTAGCCATAAATTACGCTAGGACACACAAAGTGCCGTTTTTAGGCATTTGCCTTGGTATGCAACTGTGTATAATCGAATTTGCACGAAATGTGCTAGGCATAAAGGACGCAAATTCAATCGAATTTGACGAAAACACCAAAAGTCCGCTTATTTATCTCATCGATAGCTTTATCGATGCAAGTGGCAAAAAACAAATCCGCACGCACAAAAGTCCGCTAGGTGGGACTATGCGCCTTGGCGGATACGACTGCGATACCAAAAAAGGCTCACTGCTAGCCAAAATTTACGATGGCGCAAAGACCATTAGAGAGCGCCACAGACACAGATACGAGGCAAACCCTGAATATAGAGCCAAATTTGAAAAAGAGGGTTTGATCGTATGTGGCGAATCAAACGGCCTAATCGAGGCGGTGGAGTTAAAAAATCATCCGTTTTTTCTAGGTGTGCAGTTTCACCCAGAATTTACTAGTCGCTTAGTGCGCCCAAATCCTGCGATTTTGGGCTTTATCGAAGCTTCTATTAAAAATGTTAGGTAAAAACGAAGTAAGGGAAATTTTACAATCGAGGTTTGCAAATGATAAACACACAAAACTTAGTGAAATTCCCTTACCAAGCCAGCTCAAAGATATCTATAAGGCTGCATTGCGTATAAAAACTGCCATTGATGAAAATGAACGCATAGCAGTCGTGGGTGATTACGATGTCGATGGTATCGTAAGCACCGTGATTATGAGCGACTTTTTTAACCAAATCGGCGCAGATTATGTCATAAAAATCCCGAACCGCTTCACTGATGGATACGGGCTAAATAACGAAATAATCGACGAATTAGAGGGTATCGGGCTAATAGTTACCGTTGATAACGGCACTTCGGCGATAGAAGCAGCGCAAATTTGCGCTAAAAAGGGCATTGATTTAATCATCACAGATCACCACATGCCACCACCAATCCTGCCAGAAGCCTACGCTATCGTCAATCCAAAACAACCAGACTGCACCTTCCCAAATATCGAAATTTGCGGGGCGCAGGTCGCGTGGTATCTAGTGGGTGCGCTCAAAGAAACTCTTGGCGTGAATTACGATATGTCTAGCCTAATGGATATCCTAATCATCGCTATAATCGCCGATATGATGGAGCTTAGAGATATGAATAGGGCGCTTTTGCGCTATGGTATAAAAAAGCTAAACAACTCAAATCGGGCTTGTTTTAAGGCGATTAAAGAGCATTATTTCAAAAAACATTTCGAATTCGACGATATTAGCTACACGATTGCCCCGCTGATTAACTGCACGGGGCGCATGGACGATGCGACGATGTCGTATAAATTTCTGTGCGCGCGCGATATCAGAGAGGCAAATCAATACCTAAAAATGATAGATAATATTAATAATTCTCGTAAAGAAGAAGAAAAAGCTCTTTACGAGCAAATCGCGCAAAGTATCAACGAAGACGACAATATTATCGTGGTTTGGGGTGATGAGTGGCACGAGGGGATTATCGGAATCGTGGCTTCGCGCCTAAGCAAAACTTACAAAAAACCAGCGATTGTTTTTAGCGTGCATGAGGACCGCGCCAAGGGAAGTGCTAGGAGTGTGGGGAAATTTGATATTTTAAATTTAATCTCATCGCAGGCTGAAATTTTAACCACTTACGGCGGACACAAAGGTGCAGCTGGTGTAGGGATAGAGCCTGCGAATTTGGAGGAATTCAGGCGCAGGGTAAATGCGAAAATCACGCCTGATGATTTGGAGGATTTCAGGGCGGCGGACGATTTGCTAGGAGAGCTAGAAGTTTCGCAAATCGACTTTGAACTGCTTGAAATTTTGGAATTTTTCGAGCCTTACGGGCAGAAAAATCCAAAGCCTGTCTTTAATATCTGTGGCGCGAGCGTGGGCAATGTGCGCCAAATTGGCAAAGAGGGCAAACATATCAAAATGAGTATCCAAAAAAACGGCGCCAGCGTCGAGGCGCTGTGGTTTAACTATGATTTTTTGCCACGCGAAAACCAGAGAGTGGATTTGATTTTTAGCATAAATAAAAATAATTTCAGAAGTGTAATCTCGCCAGAACTTGTGATAAAGCAGATGAGCCCGACTGAGTAAGCCATGAAATTTGGGTTAAATTTAGCGTGAATTTAGCCCAAATTTAGGATTTTTTCCATTGTTTTACCTCCATTACATCTCCCATCATATCTTCATCGCCCTCTTCTTCATCAAGCCACCACCACTCTTTCACATTATCGATAAACCATTTTTCCTTTATCAAATAAACATAAGCAAAACTGCCTAAACTAGAAAAACCATTTTCGCCCCTAATGGCATAATATGTGTTTTTGTCTTGCTTTTGCATATTGCACTCTTTGGCGATTTTATCAATCTGTGCGTAAAGCGTTTCTGGGCGGTATTTGCCCTCGCGCAGGATTTTTTCCTCGTCAAGGACAAATCTCGTTCCCATTAGCGGATAGGTGCTATTTTCGTCCCTCATTTGCTCTCGCCTTTGTTTTTCATCTTTGCAAGTGCATCAAGTGCGCTTTCGTAGGCTTTTTTGCTGATTTCGCGCGCTTTTTGGCTCATATTTTTCGCCATATCCGTTTTGATTTCGCTAAGCTTCTCGCTCATTTCCTTTTTAAAGCTACCGAATTTCTCATCAAGCTCGAAATTTTCGATAATCCTTTCGCCCTTTTCCTTCCATTGCGCGCTTAGATCTTTGGCCTTTTCGCCAAATTTCATTTCGCTGATTTTATCGCTTAGCGCCTCGCCAAGTTCTCCATAAATTTTCTTAAATTTCGACAAATATCCGCCAAATTCCTCTTGCGCTAATTTTTCGATTTCGCTTTTGGCTGGCTCGCCAGCGCGAGAGATTGCGTCGCTTAAAACAGCCGTGAAAATGTCGCTAGTCTGGGCGATTTGCGCCTTTTTTTGCTCCAAGGTCTGCACACTCTCATCAGGGCTCACGCTCATATCGTCTAGGTATTTTTCAGCCACTTTGGTGATCGCATCATACACGCCAAGCACGGCTCCTCGGATTAGTGCTGGGGCAGTATTTTTGCTCTCATTTGCCACGAAAATCGCACTTTCGATGATGAGTTTGGCTATCTCTTTTAGGCGGAAGCGGGTAAATTCGCCCTCGCTAATAGCGTAAAATGCGATATTTTTCGCCGTATAATGAGCCGTATCCTCGATATCATCGCCGTTTTCTAGCACGCTGATAAACGCCATTTCGCTAGCTTCCTTCAAAACATCGGCAAGCAAAAGCGAGTTTTTGCTAAGCTCGCCAAGAGCGTCAGCGACTATGATTTTTTCATTTTCGCCCAAATTTGGGAGCAAATTTTCGATTTTTTCGTAGCCGTTTTCGACTAAATTTAAAAGCTCTCTTTGTGAGGCTAGGATTTTTTTGCGCAAATCGTCGTATTCGTAAAACAGGCTATAAAGCTCCTTTTCGCCCTCTTCGCAAAGTGCCTTTTTCGCGCCGTTTATGACAGATTTGGCGTTTGATTTGTTTAAAATTTCAAGCTCACCTAGCTTGGCGCAAAGCGCGCTAGTAAGGGTTGCAAATTTAGCAGTTTTCTCATCTTTACTTAAATTTCTAAATTCGCTTTCGCACGCCAAAAATGCCAAATTTTCGATACTTTCAGTAATTTGTGCCTCGCTTGCGCTGCGTAAATTCTCGCCAAATTTCGCTACTAATTCCTCTTTCATACTCTCTCCTATAATACAAATTTAAAATTTTTCTTTAATTTCTCAAAAACGCCCAGCCTGTGAGCCTCGTTAGCCACCAAGACCGAAATATCAAAGCTTGCGTATTTTCCGCCGTTTGAAAATTTCGAAAATTTCAGGCTGTATTCCTCGCTAGCTAAAACCTCGTCAATCTTTTCTCTTTTTTGCGTGGCGCACTCGATGATGACCTTGTATTTCCACTGCGCCGGATAGGCGATTACAGGCTTACTCTCTAACATACACGCCACTTTTGCCACCCTCTTTGCGCTCTAAGATTATGTCTGAAATGCGCATTGATTTATCCACGGCCTTAACCATATCATAAATGGCTAGTAAGCCCACGCTCACGCCGGTTAGAGCCTCCATTTCGACCCCTGTTTTACCAGTAATTTTTACCGTAACATAGAGTTTAAAAGCGTTTGGCAACTCTTCAATTTGCGTTTTTACCGAATTTATCATTAGCGGGTGGCACATTGGGATTAATTCGCTTGTCTTTTTTGCCCCCATGATAGCCGCTACAACGGCGGTTTGAAGCACGGGGCCCTTTTTGCCATCGCCCTCTTTGACTGCGCGAAATGCGGCCTCGTTTAGGTGGATTATCCCGCTGGCTGTGGCGGAGCGTTGGGTGTCGTCTTTGGCGCTGACATCGACCATGCGTGGCATATTGTTTTCGTCTATGTGTGTTAGCATTGATTTTCCTTGGAATTTGATTTGGCGGGATTATAGCAAATTTTTGGGCATAAAAAAAGCCTAGACCCGAAAGCCTAGGCAAATACAAAAAGGAGGTTTTTATCTTGTCGGACAGGGGGATTATACTACTAGTTTGGTAAATAAATGATTAATATGTGATATAAAAATGATAATTTAAGTATATTTTAATATGCGAAATTTGGGAATTTCGCATATTTTTTTATTTTCAGACTTTAAACATTTTCATCAATGTGCCAAGATCAAGCCCAGCTTGCCCACCATTATCTGCGCCAAAACCAGCCTTGTTTCCGCCACCGATGATATTGCCGAGTATCCCGCCTAAATCGTTCATATCGATTTTGCCGTCGCCGTTTGTGTCAAATTTCGCCACAGCAAGCTTGCCGATAAGCGCGGTAAAATCTACGCCTGATTTATCTACTGAGTTTGCGTTTGCTCTCTCTCCACCGCCTAAAAGTCCGCCTAGCACAGCTCCAATCATATCGCTGCCGCCGCCATTACCCATAGCATTTGCTGTGTTGCCTTTCAAAAAGTTATTGCTAACGCCGGCGATTAGGGCATTTACTTGATCATCAGGTAGATCAACACCTAAAAATTTCTCGATAAATGCAGTAGGGTTTGCTTGGAAATTGCTGACATTTCCCTCGTCGCTTTTTAGCGCAGAAACCATTTTCATAAGTGCGTTTAAATCCATAATAGCTCTCCTATCATTAAAAATTTGGCTGATATTTTAGCAAAATTTTAATAACAATCATTAAAATTTACCTTTTTTACCTAAAATTACGCAAAAATTTTCAAGGAGAAAAAATGAAAAAATTTTATCTTGTTTTGGCGATTTTATGCGGTTTAACTCACGCAAACGAGGATAGCGACAAGCTATTTGGGGATACTAAAATTTCCTTGCCGTGCGATTTAAACACAGCCTCGTGCATTAGCAATGCAGGTGGCGAGAGTGCGAGCTTTGCAATCATACCAGCGCCGATTGTAGCGATGAGCGAGAGCGAGGTTGTGGTTAGCGGGATTTTGCGCGAGCTAAAAAATCCAACCCTAAAAATCAAAGGAATTAGCATGAATATGGGAAATTTCGAAAGCCCGCTTGTCCGCTTTAACGACGGCTCATACCACGCCAAAATCATGGTCGCAGCCTGCCATAGCCCTATCATGCGCTACAAACTCGAAATTTTCGAAAATGGCGAAAGCACAGGGCATTTTATCTATTTTGATTTGCGCAAAACGCCAAAACACAAATAAATCAAAATTTTGCATAATTAGGCAAGAATTTTGCAATATTGTTCTATTAAAATTTTAAAAATTTTGGTATAAAAAGGTAAATTTATCACAAGGAAAATTTATGCAAACATTAAAACAAATGCGATTTAGTGGCGAAAGAGCACTTTTTGGCGCGAAAAATTTAAAAATAGAAAATTCTGTTTTTTGCGACGGCGAATCACCGCTGAAAGAGAGCTCTGACATAATCGTGCAAAACTCAAAATTTGAGTGGAAATATCCGTTTTGGTATGCGAAAAATATCGAAATCTCAAACTGCCTTTTCGATGAAATCGCGCGCGCAGGTATCTGGTATAGCCAAAATTTAAGGCTAAGTGATTGCGTATATGGCGCGCCAAAGGGGCTTCGCAGAGTGAAAAATGCGCACATTGAAAATGTCCAATTCACTGACGCGCTAGAAACCCTGTGGCACTGCGAGGATATCGTGCTTAAAAATATCAGCGCAAAAGGCCCATATTTCGGGCTTGATTGCCAAAATTTAGAGATAGAAAATTTAAATCTTTTTGGCGATTATTGCTTTGACGGCTGCAAAAATGTAAAAATAAAAAATTCAAAACTTCTTAGCAAAGACGCGTTTTGGAACTGCGAAAATATCCTAATCGAGGATTGTTTCATCGCGGGCGAGTATTTTGGCTGGAATTCCAAAAATGTCACGCTCAAAAATTGCAAAATCGAAAGCCTGCAAGGATTTTGCTATATGCAAAATTTACGCCTAGAAAACTGCGAACTCATAAACACAACCTTGGCGTTTGAATTTAGCGATGTGCATGCCGAAATCATCGGCGAAATCGACAGCGTGAAAAATCCGCGCTCAGGGCTAATCAAAGCCGCCAAAATCCGCGAGCTGATCCAAGACGGCGCGACAGACGCGAGCAAAACAGAGATTATCACTGAATTAAGGGCGTAAAATGGCGTATGAATTTGACAATCTGCCAAACCGCGCTGGCACAAAATCGCTAAAATGGGAAGTAGGTGAGGGCGAGCTTGCAATGTGGGTTGCGGATATGGATTTTGCCGTAGCACCAGAGATTTACGAGGCATTAAAAAATCGCCTAGAAGAGCGCGTGTATGGATATAGCGTGCTAGATGAGCAGTGGGAAAACGCCTATACTTCGTGGTGGAAAAGGCGCCATAATTACGAAATCAAAAAAGGCTCTTTAACTTACGCTGGTGGCACGCTAGCAGCGATAAATTCGCTAATTCGCAAGCTTAGCGCGCCCGGGGAAAATGTCGTAATCCTAACGCCTGTTTATAACTGCTTTTTTTACTGCATTAAAAATATGGGCAGAAATACCCTTTCTTGCGAGCTTAGATACGAAGAGGGCGAGTATTTCATCGACTGGGGAAATTTGGAATTTTGCCTAAAAGACCCGCAAACATCGCTATTACTTCTTTGCAATCCGCACAATCCTATCGGCAGGACCTTGCGCAAGGACGAGTTAATGAGAATCGGCGAGCTGTGCGAAAAATACGGCGTCATCGTCATCAGCGATGAGGTGCATTGCGATATTACTGAGCCCGGTGTAAATTACACTCCATTTGCCGCTGCTAGCGAGGTTTGTGCGAATTTAAGCGCAAATATCATAGCTCCCACAAAGGCGTTTAATATCGCTGGTTTGCAAACAGCGGCTGTTTTTACCCCAAATCCAAAACTGCATAAAAAAGTCAGTCGCGCGCTAAATGGCGATGATATCGCAGAGCCTAGCTTTTTTGGGCTAATTGCGGCGATTTGTGCGTTTGAGCGGGGCGAAGCGTGGTTGGAAGAAATGAGAGCGTATGTGAGCGCAAACCGAGCTTTTGCCAATGAATTTATCGCGCGCGAACTGCCAAAAGTGCGTAGCGTAGCACAAAATGCGACATATTTAATGTGGCTTGATGTAAGCGGGTATTGCGATGAGAGCATGAAATTAGCCAAATTTATCCGCCAAAAAACAGGGCTTTTCCTAAGCCATGGCGCGCAATACGGCAAGGGCGGAGAGAAATTTTTGCGATTAAATATCGCAACTTCGCGCAAAAATGTGATTGATGGTCTATCTAGGCTAAAAACTGCGCTTGATTTGTGGGAAGGGCAAATTTAAATTTCGACATAATATGTCAAAATTTCACGCTAAAATAGTGGAAATTTTAGGAAAGGAGCGCGAAATGAAAAAGATTTATTTCACAATCACTGGGCTAAATTTCTACTATGGGTGGGAATTTTTGAAGGAAAATATGGTCGTAAATCTCGAAAAAGAGCCAGATAATAAATACGACCGCGAGGCAATCGTCGTGAAATTGGAGGGTTTTGGCAAAATCGGCTATGTCGCAAACAGCACCAAAACTGTCATCGGCGAGAGCATGAGTGCAGGCAGGCTTTACGATAAATTTAAGAAAAAGGCAAAAGGTAAAGTTTTATTTGCGAGTGAGCGGGGCGTGATTTGCCGTTTTAAGGGCTAAAATTTAGGCGCAAAATTTGGTGAAATTTTGAAATTTGATAGAATTTTGAAATTTAAAGAAATTTGGTAAATTTGGGGCGAATTTGTTACATTTAAAAACGAACATATATATTTGCTCGAAATTAAATCAAAAATTGCAATTTCGCCCTGCTTATACGAGATAGAACATCAATCGTGCTGTTTTGTTGCATTTTTAGCTGCAAAAGGAATTTCATTTTTAGTTGAATTATCATCAGGCATTTTCTTCCTCCTTATTAAATTTTATTGATCCAATTAAAAAATACCCTTTTGTAAATTCATTAAATTTTATATCATTAAAATAGTTTGAAATTTTTTTGTTGTCTTCTAAACTAAGATGAAAGCCGTTTTTTTCAAAAATAATATATTTTTTTTCGCAAAAACGATTTAAAATTTTAAAAACCAAATTTTCCACAAATCTAATACAACACGCCACAGGTCGAATAAATATATCTGTGAAATTTATATCATCTGGTGATGGAAATTTTCCAAGTACAGGTTTGTTTGAGTATGTTATGTTAGCATTATTTAAATCCATTTTATATCGTTTTTTATTTCCGTTTGCATCATAAAAATCATATTCTATGTAGTTATCATAAATTTTAGCAACTAATGGCATTTTTTTAATTTTTTGTATTAACTTAATATTGTCAAATATTAAAATAAATGCACCACAAAGCGTAAATCCAATCCCACCTTTTCTATACAATTCTTTTAATGGATCATCATGCGAAATACAAAGCAATACAAAACACACAATTAAACAAAACATAATCCACGGAATTGCCCCAGCAATGCGAGCTTTAATGAACCAATTATTTTCTATGATTACAAACTCTTCTGATGTATTGTTATTTTCTTTATTTCCCAAGTTTTTTCCCTTATTTTTTAAAATCTATCACATTTAACTAAATTTATACTTAAATAGTAAAGTATCTCTCTCGACATATTTTACGATATTTTAAGATATACTCTTAAAATAATTTAAAATTTAAATTTATACAACTAATAGATTTTAAATCTCTTATTTATCGCTTATTTATAGGCTTATGATAGCACGATTAAGAGAAAATTCGCCAAAAATCGAACTAGAATTTAAAAGTTTAGATACAACCAAATTTGCTCTTTACTGACGAGAATTTTCGCTTGTGCCAAATGCAAACAATGTGTTAGAGAACTTTTGCTGATTTAAATACTACAACAAGAAAATTCATAAATTTTAACTATTAATCTAAATTTTAAAGTGGTGCATTTTTCTTCGACGCTAGTGGTGCATTTTTTGCTAGACACTTGACGCTTGATTTATGGGAAGGACAAATTTAAATTTCGACATAATATGTCAAAATTTCACGCTAAAATAGTGGAAATTTTAGGAAAGGAGCGCGAAATGAAAAAGATTTATTTCACAATCACTGGGCTAAATTTCTACTATGGATGGGAATTTTTGAAGGAAAATATGGTCGTAAATCTCGAAAAAGAGCCAGATAATAAATACGACCGCGAGGCAATCGCCGTGAAATTGGAGGGTTTTGGCAAAATCGGCTATGTCGCAAACAGCACCAAAACTGTCATCGGCGAGAGCATGAGTGCAGGTAGGCTTTACGATAAATTTAAGAAAAGGGCAAAAGGTAAAGTTTTATTTGCGAGTGAGCGGGGCGTGATTTGCCGTTTTAAAGGCTAAAATTTAGGCGCAAAATTTGGTGAAATTTTGAAATTTGATAGAATTTTGAAATTTAAAGAATTTTGGTAAATTTGGGGCGAATTTGCCCCAAATTTTAACTTAAAACTAAAATTGGCACAAGAGCGTTGTGCAAGATATCCTCTGAAACGCTTCCTACAAAAAGCTTTTTGAAAAAACTCTTCGTAAATGCGCCAGTCGCGATTAAGTCTAGGTTGTTGGCGCGGCGATATTTGATAATCTCATCGCCTGGCACATCGCCTGAAACGCTTACAAATTCGGCGTTTTCGCCTTTTAAAATTTCTCTTGCGATTTCAAGCGTTTTTTGCGATTCCTCGGCGTCGTTATTTACATTTATGACATATTTTTTCGCGTCTTTTAGAAGTTTGGCCTCTTTTGTGAAATTTAGAGTTTTTTGCGCAGCCTCTGTGCCGTCAAACGCCACAAGCACTGAGTTTATCGGGCTGAAATCTTTATTTACCAAAAGTGCTGGAACCTTCATCTCTTTAATTAGCATGGTTGCGTTAAAGCCCACATCTTCGCTGTTTGTGCCCTTTATGCCTAGCACGAAAATTCTAGCCTCATCTTTGTATTCTTCGATGATTTCGATGAAATCGCCGTCGCGCAAAATCGCGCTAGCGCTCACGCCCTGAGCCTTTGCCTCATCTACGCATTTATCTAGCCATGCTTTGATTTTGCTCTCATCTACTTCGTTGTCTTTGCCGTCAAACGCCCCATACTGCGACATTACCATATCATTTTCGCCCAAAACTATCCCGCCAGCTGCAAGTCCGTAAAAATTTTGACCAAGCTCTGGGGTTTCGATTACATGGATAAACACAGCCTCGGCGTCAAGACGCTTTGCAGTGTAGATTCCATAATCGCAAACAGGTTTTAAAAGCGCATTTTCATCAACGCAGATAAATACTTTTTTGCTCATAGCTATCCTTTTGATTAAAATTCGAAAGAGAATAGCAAATTTTTAAATAAATTTAGTTTAAAATGGCAAATTTATTCATCAAAATTCATATTTAGTGCTAGCATACCACAAATATAAAAGTCCGATAGGTGCGATAAAGATTGCAAATAAAAAAAGCAACATGTAAATCATAAGTCTCCAAACTAAAAGAACAAATACATTTATAACAAATACATCATCGCCCATTATAAAATTTACAATACCTGTATAGACAAAACATGCATAAGGGTATAAAAGTACCGAGATAGCGATATAGACATACATAGCAGCATTAAGAGAGCTATCATCTAGGGTTGCCACGAATATACCAGCTGGAATCACCGCAAGAAATAGAGGTGGAAGATAACCACTCCAACCAAAGGCACCGAAAGTTTTTTTTAAAATTCCCATAAAATTTCCTTTTTTTAAAAATTAAAAAAAGGAGATTATAACCCCCCCCCCATTAAAAACAGATAAAATTTTGATTAAATTTGATTTATAGATAAATTTTGCTTTACAGCCCTGCGTTTGCAATCGCTTCGGCTTGTGCGTTTGTGATGAGCGGATCGATGATTTCATCAAATAATCCACCAGCCATTATCGCGTCTAAGCGATAAAGTGTTAAATTTATGCGGTGGTCTGAAATGCGGTTTTGCGGGTAGTTGTAAGTGCGAATTCGACCGCTTCTATCGCCGGTGCCTACTTGATCTTTTCGTTCGGCGCGCTCTTTTTCTAGGCGTTCTTGCTCTTGCAAGTCATAAAGCCTAGCTTTTAGCACTTTCATCGCGGCTTCTTTGTTTTTGTGTTGGCTTTTGCCGTCTTGGTTGGTTACGACTAGACCTGTCGGTATATGCGTGATACGAACGGCGCTATCAGTGGTATTTACGGATTGTCCGCCATGCCCTGAGCTACGCATGACATCGATACGCAAATCGCTATCTTTGATTTCGATTTCGCTATCTTCGATTTCAGGCATCACAGCAACCGTGATAGCAGAAGTATGCACGCGTCCTTGACTTTCGGTTTCAGGCACTCTTTGGACTCTGTGTGTGCCGCCTTCGAATTTAAGCCTAGAATACGCCCCGTCGCCCTTAACAAGCAAAATAACTTCTTTAAAACCGCCCACGCTTCCTTCGCTTTGGCTTACGATTTCGCATTTATAGCCACGAAGTTCAGCATAACGCAAATACGCCCCTAGCAAATCTCCCGCAAAAAGCGCAGCCTCGTCGCCACCGGTTCCGGCGCGAATTTCAAGGAAGATATTTTTATCATCATTTGGATCTTTTGGAAGAAGTAAAATTTTGATTTGCTCTTCGAGTTCGTCTTTTTCGAGTTCTAAATTTTTAAGTTCCTCTTTGGCAAGCTCGCCAAGCTCAGGATCGCCTAATAAATTTTTGTTTTCCTCGATATCAGCGACAACCTTTATATACCTATCTGCGGCGTTTTTTATCGGCTCGATACCTCTTTGCTCTTTGGAAAGCTTTGTCATATTTGAGATATCGCTTGCGATACCTGGATCACTAAGGAGCCGTGAAAGCTCCTCGTATCGGTCTAAAAAGGGTTGTAATTTTTGGGCTAACATTTAATGATAATTATGCGACTTTTAGTGTATTTACTAGTTTTGCCAAGCGGCTAACTTTTCTGCTTGCAGTTTCTTTTTTCAAAAATCCACGGCTAACGAAAGCGTGGAAGCTTTGATTAACTACTTTTAGCGCTGCCTCGGCTGCTGCTAGGTCTTTACTATCTACTGCTTCTCTTACCGCTCTTGTCATGTTTTTTACTCTTGTGCGGTAAAATCTATTGCGCTCTGTTTTTTTCACAGTTTGTCTAGCGCGTTTTTCGGCTGATTTGTGATTTGCCATTTTTATCCCTTTAAATGAAAATATTAAACTCGTGATTATACTACAAAAATTTTAAGCGTTGCTGAAATTAAGCAATTTTTAAAAGAAATTCGATTATTAAACTTTTTTTGCTAATATTGCGAGAATTTTGATTTATAAAGGATTAAATTTATGAAACTTTTCGGAACTGACGGCGTCAGGGGCAGAGCGGGCGAGTTTTTGACAGCTGAACTTGCTATGAGATTAGCTATGGCAGCTGGAATTTATTTTAGGAAAAATTCCGTTACAAATATGATTTTAGTAGGAAAAGATACAAGGCGAAGTGGCTATATGATAGAAACTGCGATTGTGGCTGGACTTACTTCTGTGGGATACAATGTCCGCCAAATAGGCCCTATGCCGACCCCAGCAATCGCGTTTTTGACAGAGGATATGCGCTGTGATGGCGGAATCATGATAAGCGCTTCACATAACCCATACTATGATAATGGCATTAAATTTTTCGATCACACGGGCTTTAAACTCGACGAAAAAGAGGAAGCTGAAATCGAAAAAATCTATTTTAGTGACGAGCTAATCGCCGAGGCTAGAAAACAAATGATGGAAATCGGCGTGGCAAGGCGCGTCGATGATGTTATTGGCAGATATATCGTCCAGCTTAAAAATTCATTTCCAAAAAACAAAACCCTGCATGGACTTCGCATTGTGCTTGATTGCGCAAATGGCGCAAGTTACAAGGTCGCTCCGACGGTGTTTAGCGAGCTTGGCGCAGAAGTGATAGTGCTTGGCGATGAGCCAAATGGAAAAAATATCAACGAAAATTGTGGCGCCTTGGCTCCGCAAAATTTGGCAAGCGAAGTAAAAAGATTGCGCGCTGATGTGGGATTTGCCTTTGACGGGGACGCCGATAGGCTAGTCGTAGTCGATGATAGCGGTCAAATTTTACACGGAGATATTTTGCTTGGCGTTTTGGCGTTGTATTTAAAAGAGCTTGGCAAGCTTCAAAACGATCAAATTATCGCAACTGTTATGAGTAACGGCGCGCTTGATGATTTTTTGGCAAAGCACAAAATTTCCGTGCATAGATGCAGTGTGGGCGATAAATTTGTGCTTGAAATGATGAAAGAGAAAAAGGCGAATTTCGGTGGCGAGCAAAGCGGACATGTGATTTTTGGCGATTATGCTAAAACAGGCGATGGAATCGCCTCTGCACTTCAATTTGCAGCGTGTATGCTCGGTATGAATAAAAAAGCGAGCGAGCTAGCAAATTTAATCAAGCCTTATCCTCAAATTTTGCGAAATTTAAAGATTACAAATAAAAAACCGCTTGAAAAAATCGCTGGACTAAAAGAGCTTGAAGAAGAGATCAAAAAAGATAAAATTCGCACGCTATTTCGCTACTCTGGCACGGAAAATTTAATCCGTTTGCTTTTTGAGGGCAAAAATGCAAAAGCTCTGGAAAAATGGGCGAACGAAGCAGAAAAATTTTTCAAAAAAGCGTTAAATGACTAGAAAATTTGTTAAATTTGTCCTGATTTTTACGCTTGTTTTGGCGCTTGATCAATTTATAAAATTTATATTTTTAAATGGTTTTTCGTGGGAGGGTGAGTATTTTTCGCTGATACTGACCTTTAATAGAGGCGTGGCGTTTTCGATGTTAGCTTTTTTGGGCGAGAGTTTGAAATTTATCCAGCTTGGGCTAATCGCGCTTTTGGCGTGGTATGTTTTTAGCCAAAAAGAGCTTTTTAACGCGCACTGGCTTCCTTTTGGCATTTTGCTTGGAGGCGGGGTTTCAAATGTGCTAGATCGCTTTATCCACGGCGGAGTTGTGGATTATGTGGCGTGGCACAAATGGTTTGAATTTGCGGTTTTTAACTTTGCCGATGTGATGATTGATTTAGCAATTGTCATATTTTTGTGGCAAAATTTGAAAATTTCAAAGAAAGGCAAAATTTGAAAAGAAACAATTATATCGCGTATGCGCTGTGGTTTGCCGGAGCTTTTTCGTGGGCTGTGGGATTGCCGATTGGTGGCGGTTTGCACCGAATTTATTGTGGTAAATTTGTCAGTGGATTTGCGCAAATCGGGCTGTATTGGGCTGGGATTTTTACGCTGTATTTTTTGCTAGGGCTTGTGATTTTGCCGATTTGGCTTCTTTGGGTGCTTTTTGACCTATTTTTCGTAGGAATTTGGGTCGAGGATATCAACGAAGAAGCCGGCGAAGGCGTGGCTGAGGATTATTCACAGCGTCTTAAAAAGGTAGAGGCCCTATACGAGCTTTTCCAAAAAGGGGCGATTAGCAAGGAAGAATTTGAAGCTAGAAAAGATATTTTAATGAGAGATTGAAAGGAAGGAAAATGAGTTATTATTGGTTTAAATTTATCCACTTTGTGGGCTTTATTTCGTGGATGGCGATGCTGTTTTATCTACCGCGCCTATATGTTTATCACGCTGAGAATTTGGACAATCCAAATTTTGTCAAAGTTGTGAAAAAAATGGAAAAAATGCTTTATCACGCTATCGGCTGGATAGCTTTGGCGGTTACGATTTTTAGCGCGGTTATGCTGATTTTGCTAAATCCGGGACTTATGAAAATGGGATATTTTCACCTAAAATTACTTTGCGCTGTTTTAATGGTGGCTTATCATTTTTGGCTTCATTATTATTTGATTAAATTCGAAAAAGACGCCTGTAAAAAAAGTGGCAAGTATTTCCGTGCGCTAAATGAAATTCCAACGATTCTGATGATAGGCATACTTTATGCTATGTTAATCATGCCAAATCAATGAGAATTTAATGAAATTTATACTAAAATAGACAAATTTGTTTAAAGGAGAATCATGCAACGCATAATTAAAAAAATCCTATCCAGCGAAAGTAGTGCTGGCGTAATCCTCCTTTTATCCGCAGTATTTGCTATCATCGCACAAAATGTCGATATTTTATCTCCGTATTACCGCGAGTTTATCCACACGCACATCGTCATGGGTATCGGCAAACTAAAACTCGATGAGGATATGCACTTTTGGATAAACGACTTTTTAATGGCGATATTTTTCTTCGCTATCGGTTTGGAGCTAAAACGCGAAAAAATCGAAGGTCAGCTTCGCCATTTTTCTCAAATTTTGCTTCCTAGCTTTGCCGCTCTTGGCGGTGTTATGGCGCCTGCGATTATCTTTACGATACTTAACTGGGGCGATAGCGAGGCGCTTAAAGGCTGGGCGATTCCTACGGCTACTGATATTGCCTTTGCCGTGGGCGTAATGGCACTACTTGGCAAACGAATTCCGGCAAGTCTTAAAATTTTCGTCTTAACACTAGCGATTATGGACGATTTGTGCGCGATTTTGATTATTGCGCTTTTCTACTCATCTACGATAAATATCTCTTACCTAATCGGCGCAGGAATTTGCGTGGCGATTATGTTTATAATGAATAAAATGAAGGTAGATAAAAAACTGCTTTTCGTCATTATGTCGCTTATTTTGTGGGTAATGGTGCTAAACTCTGGTATCCACGCGACAATCGCTGGCGTTGTGGCTGGATTTTGTATCCCATTGCAAACTCGCTCTGGCTCAATGCTAAAAGATATGGAGCACGGACTTGCGTATCCTGTGAATTTTTTCATTTTGCCGATTTTTGCCTTCGCAAATGCGGGCGTAAGCCTAGCTGGCATGAGCCCTAGCTATCTATTTGGCCCAGTTCCAATGGGTATCGCGCTTGGCCTATTTTTCGGCAAACAATTTGGAATTTTCGCATTTAGCTGGCTACTTATCAAGGGCAAAATCGCCTACTTGCCAGAAAACGCAAACTGGGCGCAACTATACGCTGTAAGCATAATTTGCGGTATTGGATTTACAATGGCGCTATTTGTCGATGGCTTAGCTTATGGCGGAAGCGACATTTATCATCACACAGACAAACTCGCTGTTTTCATCGGCTCTATCGTCTCAGGTCTGGTCGGATACATCGTGGCTAAGGCCGTAGGACCAAAACCAGCTTAAATTTAAGGGCAAAATTTAGTGCTAAATTTAGCCTCATTTCTTAGTGCGCGCGAGTGGAGAGATCTACTGCGCGCCGAATTTCAAAGCGAAAATTTCAAAAATTTAGAGCGAAATTTAGCTCAAATTTCACAAACTACCCAAATTTACCCACCGCTAAATTTAATCTTTAACGCCCTAAATTTGACCCCATTATCAAATTTAAAAGTCGTAATCATAGGTCAAGACCCCTACCACGGCGCAGGCGAGGCTATGGGGCTAGCATTTAGCGTGCCAGAGGGGGTAAAAATCCCGCCAAGCCTAAAAAATATTTTCAAAGAAATCATCGCAGATATCGGCTCGTGCGCCATAAGTGGGGGCGATTTGACCCCGTGGGCGAGGCAGGGCGTGCTACTACTAAACTCCACTCTAAGCGTGAGTGCAGGTGCTCCAAATTCGCACGCTAAGCTTGGCTGGGGCGAATTCACAGACGCCATAATCGCCAAAATCAGCGAAAACTGCGAAAATTTAGTCTTTATGCTCTGGGGAAATTTCGCCATAAAAAAGGCAAATTTGATCGACGCAAATCGTCATTTAATCCTCACAGCCCCGCACCCTAGCCCGTTAGCGCGCGGTGGGTTTTTTGGGTGCAGACATTTTAGCAAATGTAATGAATATTTAGCTTTAAAAGGTAAAAATACAATACTTTGGTAAATTTATAAAAATACTATGTATTTTAAAATTTAATTAAACAATTTAAGTATATAATCAGCGCCTAAATTTTTATCTACACTAAAAAAAAGGAAAAAAATGAATAAAATTTTATTCGCACTAACTTCTAGTGCGCTACTTTTTAGCGGAGTT
Source organism: Campylobacter sp. JMF_04 NA10 (assembly GCF_027737655.1). NCBI lineage: Bacteria > Pseudomonadati > Campylobacterota > Epsilonproteobacteria > Campylobacterales > Campylobacteraceae > Campylobacter > Campylobacter sp. JMF_04 NA10. Next base: position 118,282 of record NZ_JAOVTZ010000004.1, read on the forward strand.
TGCGCCAAAAGCCTAGCAGAAATCAAATCTAGCGGAACAATTCTAATAGCCGTCCATGATGACGAGGCTCCATTTGGCAAGCTAACTGACGGCAAATACGAGGGTTTTGAAATAACCCTAGCCGAGGCTGTGGCTGCGAAAATTTTCGCAGGCGGCGAGGGAAAGGTGGAGTTCGTAGCTTCTGCGAACGACGAAGCTTCTTATAGATTGTTGCAAGATGGCGCTGTGGATATGGCTGTCTCGACCCTAGTCCCTACCGCCGAGACCGAGAAGCTTGCTGATTTTTCTAGCCCGTATTTTAGCGTAAATGTCGGTATCCTAACCCGCAAAGCAGACGCGATAACGAGCATAAAAGATCTAAAAGACAAAACAATCCTAGCCATGCCAGGAAGTATCGGCGAAAAATATTTCCAAAAACAAGGCTATACTATCAAAGAGTGCGATAGCGCTGGTGGCTGTGCTAGGGCGCTACTTGAAAATCAAGGCGATGCCTATGCTGATGAAAACATCATCGTAATGGCGTTTCCAGTGATAAATAGAGAAGTCGAAGTCCCACAAAAAAACCTCGGAGCCTCTGAGTTTAACTCAATCGGCGTGCAAAAGGGCAACACAGAATTGCTAAAAGCAATCGACGCTGCGCTTGTGGAGCTATCTAAAACCGGCTTTTTCGAAACAGAGTTTAACAACCACATTTCCCCATATTACAAGGGCACAGCCGAGAAAAAATACTTCTTGCTAGATGATATTTATAATCTACTTTAAGCTTTAAATTTTTAAAATTTCGCCTTGCTAAATTTGCGTTTAGCAAGGTTTTTTACCGCTAAAAAACCTTAAATTTTGATAATTAAGTTAAATTTTTGTTACATAAATCTCTTTTAAATAAAATTTTTGATACAATCTAATGATTTAAATTTATTTTAAGGGGTGAAAAATGCAAGTTCCAATTCGTTATGGCAAAGATGATGTTTTAAACATAAATTTTGACGAAAAAAATCTTTTGGGGATTTTCAATCCGAATAAGGTTGAGAAATTTGATGAGGCCGAGCTTATCAAAAAAGCAATGCGAAATCCGATAAATCAAAAAACTTTTGATGAGTTTATCAGTGGTGATGAAGAGATCGTAATCATCGTAAATGACGGCACACGCCCAACTCCGACATCTAAAATTTTAAAAGAAATTTATCCAAAAATCAGGGACAAAAAGAAAACCTTTATCATCGCAAACGGCTGCCACAGAGATCCGACCGAAGATGAGTATGAGATGATTTTTTCAAAAGAAATTTGGGCTGAGGTTAAGGCCAAAGGCGAGGCCCACAGCCACGATTCTAAAAACGATGAAATGGTCTATTTGGGCGAGAGTAGCAACAAAACCCAAATGTATCTAAACAAAATCGTAGCAAACGCGAAAAAGGTTATCCCAATCGGCTCAGTCGAACCGCACTATTTCGCGGGTTACACAGGCGGTAGAAAGGCGTTTTTGCCAGGCGTTGCCAAATACGAAACTATCGAGCAAAACCACAAACTAGCCCTTAGCCACGACGCGCAGGCTTTGCGATTAGAGGGCAATCCTGTGCATGAGGATATGGTCGATGCGATGAAGGTGCTAACTCATATCGATGTATTTGCGATTATGACGGTGCTAGATAGCGACCATAATATTTATTATGTAAATAGTGGCGATTTAAACGATACATTTTATGATTGTATCGAAAAAGCAGAAGAGGTATTTTGCGTCAAAATTCCTCAAAAAGCCGATATCGTAATCTCAGTAGCCCCATATCCAATGGAGGTGGATTTATACCAAGCCCAAAAAGCCCTAGATAACGGCAAACTAGCCCTAGCCCAGGGTGGCGTGCTTATCATGGTAGCTAAATGTCGCACAGGTATCGGCCCTAAGCCGTTTTTTAACCTCATGGCATCAGCCGATACGCCACAAAAAGTGCTAGAAAAAATCCAAGAGGAATTTCACCTAGGCTATCATAAAGCTGGCAAAATGGCTGAGATTGGGCTTTGGGCGCAGACTTGGGCGGTTAGCGATTTAAGCGATGATGAGATGAGAGCTGTGCATTTAAAGCCATATCATGATTTGCAAAAAGCCCTAGATGACGCGCTTGGTGAGAAGGGCAAAGACGCTAAAATTGTGATTTTACCATTTGGTTCAATGACGGTTCCAAAAATTTGAGTAAATTTATCTATTTAGACTGCGCCAGTGGCATTAGCGGAGATATGTGCCTTGGCGCATTTATCGACCTTGGCGTAGATTTTGGCTTTTTAAAACACAGCCTTACAAAGCTAGGAATTTCTAATGAGTATGAAATTTGCGCCAAAAAGGTTTTAAAATCTGGCATAAGCGCTACGAAGGTAGATGTGATTTTAAAGCGCAAATGGAGCACCACGCCCCATTTCCATGAGCATGGACGCACTTTTAAAGACATTGTAAATTTAATAAATTCTTCAAATTTAAGCGATTTTGTAAAAGAAAAATCAATCGAAATTTTCACTATCATCGGCGAAGCGGAGGCAAAAATCCACCAAAGTAGCCTAGAAAATGTCCATTTCCACGAGGTTGGCTGCACTGATAGTATAGTCGATATCGTAGGAAGCGCGATTTGCTTCGAATCGCTTGGGATTTCACGCGTGCTTTGCTCGCCACTTGCCCTTGGCGGGGGATTTGTGAAGTGCGCTCACGGAATTTTAAGCGTGCCAGCACCCGCGGTAAGTGAAATTTTATCTGGCGTGCCTGTGAAATTTGGCGGTGATTTCGAGCAGACGACACCTACTGGCGCAGGTATCGCAAAGGCTCTAACGAGCGAATTTTGCGCCGAATTTAGTGCTAAAATTTTGCGCACTGGATATGGGGCTGGAAGCAAGGAAGCCAAATTCGCAAATTTGCTTAAAATTATGATTTGCGAAGATGAGCGCTTGGCTCAATCAGGGCAGGTTTTAATCGAGACAAATATCGATGATATGGACGCTGAGGGCTTGGCGTTAGCGAGCGAAATTTTACTAAATGCTGGCGCGCTTGATGTGTTTAGCGAGGCTGTGAATATGAAAAAATCGCGCCTTGGCACGAAGCTTAGCGTGCTAGCTAAATCTTGCGACGCGTCCGCGCTAAAAGAGCTGATTTTTCGCCATACCACGGCGATTGGGGTGCGTGAAATTTCTGTGCAAAAAACAGAGCTTCCACGCCAAATTCGCGCTGTGAATACGAAATTTGGCGAGGTTAGGATTAAAATTTGCAAATTTGAGGGCGGAGAAAAAATCAAGCCCGAATTTGATGATTGCAAAAATTTGGCACAAAAATTTGGCACAAATATCGCTACGGTGCGAGCTGCGGCGATCAAAGAGTATGAAAATGGAAACTTTAAAGGAAGAGATTAGAGGGCTTAAAAATCTCGCCTTGGCCTTTTCTGGCGGGGTGGATAGCTCGTTTTTAGCCTGCGTGGCAAGTGAAATTTTGGGCGCAAATTTCATCGCGCTTACCATAAAAACGCCATATATGAGCGAACGCGAAATTTCGCAGGCTATAAATTTTGCTAAAATTCACAAATTTCGCCACGAAATTTTAGAACTCCAAACTCCGCAAGAAATCGCGAATAATCCGCAAAATCGCTGTTATTTATGCAAAAAAAATTTATTCGAAAATTTAATTAAATTTGGGCGAAATTTGGGATTTTCAAATTTCGCAGACGGCACAAACAAAGATGATTTGGGCGAAGATCGCCCAGGACTTCGCGCCGTGCGCGAGCTTGGCGTCATTTCGCCACTGATAAATTTAACCAAAGCCCAAATTAGGGAGTATTCACGCACCCTGCGCCTAGAAAGTGCGGACTTGCCTAGCTTTGCGTGTTTGCTAACTCGCCTGCCTTACGGGCGCGAATTTAGCGCAGATGATTTAAAATTGGTTGAGCGCGTGGAAAATTTACTCATACAAAACGGCTTTGCAAACATCAGAGCTCGCTATAATGGGCGAAATTTAAAAATCGAAATGCCAAGAGCGCTGATGAGCGAATTTGTGGCGAGTGAAAATTTTGCAAAAATTATTCAAAAAATAGATGAAATTTCACAAATTGATGAAATTTTGCTTGATTTAAAGGGTTTTAGAAAGGAAGTTTTAAATGAAAAAGGCTGAAATTTTGGACTTAATCGCCCAAATCAAGGGTGGCAAAATTTCTGATGAAAAGGTCGTCGAGTATTTCGCAAACTACCCATTTTCCGATATCGGCTGCGCTAAGGTCGATATGCAAAGAGAGCTTAGAAGTGGCGTGGGTGAGGTGATTTATGGCGAAGGTAAAAGTGCTAGCGCAATCCTAGCAATCGCGCGCGAGTGTGTAAAATGTGGCAACAATGTCCTAATCACGCGCACAAATTCGCAGGTGGCTGAAATTTTGCAAAAAGACTTCCCGCTTGCCAAATTTAACGAGGTCGGTCGCACGATAAGCATTATCATAAACGAGCAAAAACTTACCGAAAGTTATATCGGTATCATTTCGGCTGGCACATCTGATTCTTACGCTGTGGAAGAGGCTTATGAGACGGCGAAATTTTTGGGTAATGATGTGCGCAAAATCACCGATGTGGGCGTGGCTGGGATAAATAGGCTGTTTTTGAAGCTTGATGAAATCCAAAAAGCCAAAGTCCTAATCGTCATAGCAGGTATGGAAGGAGCCCTTCCTAGCGTGATTGCAGGCCTTGTCAAAGCCCCAGTCATCGCTGTGCCTACGAGCGTGGGATATGGGGCGAGTTTTGGTGGTGTGGCAGCCTTGCTTGGTATGCTAAATTCGTGCGCAAACGGCATTAGTGTCGTAAATATCGACAACGGATACGGCGCAGCGTATAATGCGAGTATAATCAACCATTTATAAGGAGAGAGCGTGGAAAATGTAGAGAAAATGACCGCCGTTATGGCTAGTTTTGTCGGATACAGTGGCAAAATTTTGCCAGATGATGTCACGGCGAAATTAAAGGAGCTAGCGAGCAAAGAAAATGCGCCGTTAGCAAAGACGATTTATGAGACAATGTTTAAAAACCAAGAGCTTGCCAAAGAGCTAAATCGCCCCTCTTGTCAAGATACTGGCGCGATTCAGTTTTTTGTAAAATGTGGCGCGAAATTTCCGCTAATTGGCGAATTAGAGCAAATTTTGCGTGAAAGCGTCTTGCGAGCGACAAAAGAAGCTCCGCTTCGCCACAACAGCGTCGAGACCTTTGATGAATACAACACTGGCAAAAATGTCGGAAAAGATGTGCCTTCGATCTTTTGGGAAATAGTCCCTGGTAGCGATAAATGCGAGATTGATACATACATGGCAGGAGGTGGTTGCACGCTTCCTGGAAAAGCCGGCGTGCTAATGCCTGGTATGGGCTATGAGGGCGTGGTGAAATTCGTAATGGATATAATGACAAGTTATGGCTTAAATGCCTGTCCGCCGCTAGTCGTGGGCGTGGGCGTGGCAACCTCGATAGATGTGGCGTCGTTGCTTTCTAAAAAAGCTTTGTTTCGTCCGCTTGGAAAGCATAATCCAAACGAACGCGCTGCAAAAACCGAAAAATTGCTAGAAGATGGCATTAACAAAATCGGCCTTGGCCCACAAGGCATGGGCGGAGCTAGCTCGGTGCTTGGCGTGCATATCGAAAACTCAGCCCGTCACCCCTCAGTCATCGCTGTGGCTGTAAATACAGGCTGCTGGTCGCACAGACGCGCGAATATCGTTTGGAACGGCGATTTAAGCTTTACTGTGACATCTCATAAGGACTATAAATATGAATAAGAAAATTTTGCAAACTCCGATTTCTAGGGAGGATTTAGAGGATATTAAAATTGGCGATATCATTTATCTAAGTGGAAATATCGTAACTTGTCGCGATGTGGCTCACAGGCGCGTGGTCGAAAAAAATATGCCTTTGCCACTTGATATCCGTGGCGGGGCGATACTGCACGCAGGCCCCATTATCAAAAAAACAAGCACTGGTGGCGAGGATAGATACGAAATCGTCTCAGTAGGTCCAACGACAAGCATGCGTATGGAGAAATTCGAGTATGAATTTATCGAAAAAACGGGCGTTAGAGTAATCGTAGGCAAGGGTGGAATGGCTAGCAATACAGAAAATGGTTGCAAGGATTTTGGCGCATTGCACTGCGTTTTCCCAGCAGGGTGCGCAGTAATCGCTGCTATGGAGGTCGAGGAGATACAAAGTGCCGATTGGATGGAGCTTGGTATGCCAGAGACCTTGTGGAATTGCAAAGTCAAAGAATTTGGCCCACTAATCGTATCAATCGACGCGAAAGGCAATAATCTTTTTGAGAAAAATAAGGTTGAATTTAACAAGAAAAAAGATGAGGCGTTAGCGGAAATTTTGCCAGAAGTTAGCTTCATAAAATAGGAGAAATTTATGAAAAAAACAGCTTTTATTACAGGTGCGACGAGTGGTTTTGGCGAGGCGATAGCTAGAATTTTGAGTAAAGAGGGCTATAAAATCATCGCTCTTGGGCGCAGAAAAGAGAGATTAGAAAATTTAGCCAAAGAGCTAGGAAATACCCATATAATCGCAGCTGATGTGCGAAATAAAGATGAAATTTTTAAGGCTGTGGAGAGTTTGCCGAGTGAGTATAGAGATGTCGAAATTTTGGTAAATAATGCTGGTCTTGCGCTTGGTCTAGATGGCATTAAAGACGCTCAAATCGAGGATTTAGAGACTATGGTCGATACGAATATCAAGGGCGTTATTTACACTACAAAGGCAGTTTTGCCACTACTTTTGCAAAGTGGCAATGGCTATATTTTCAATATCGGCTCTACTGCTGGTGCATGGCCGTATCCTGGAAGCCATGTCTATGGCGCAAGCAAGGCGTTTGTGAAGCAATTTAGCAGAAATATCAGAAACGATTTAATCGGCACTGGTATTCGTGTAACAGAGATCGCGCCAGGTATTTGCGAGACTGAATTTAGCGATGTGAGATTTAAGGGCGATAAAGCAAGGGCGAAAAAGGTCTATGAAAACACAGACCCGATTAAGGCAGAGGATATAGCACAAATCGTGTTAAATTGCATAAATATGCCTCATCATGTCAATATAAATATCGTCGAGGCTATGGCGACAGCGCAAACTTGGGCTGGATTGCATGTAGAGAAAAGATAACTCTGAATTTTGAATAAGTATTATAAATAAATTTTTAACACTTATTCTATAAAAATTTAATATTTTGAATTTTATTTATATTTCTTTAAAAGAAATATTGATATAATAAAATAAGTATTTTTTAAGGAAAGGAAGAAGCGATGGAGTTTCTTACAGGTTTGTCTGAGAGCGTCCAATTTACTATTCAGTTGATAATAGTTTTGGCGTGTCTGTTTTATGGTGCCAAAAAGGGTGGTATGGCCCTTGGTATTTTAGGTGGTATAGGTTTAGTTATACTCGTATTTTTATTCAAAATGTCTCCGGGCAAACCAGCCGTTGATGTTATTTTGACAATCCTTGCGGTTGTTGTCGCCTCAGCTACATTGCAGGCTGCGGGTGGTTTGGATGTTATGCTTCAACTTGCTGAAAAAGCGTTGAGAAAAAATCCAAAATTAGTTTGTTATGTTGCACCAATGTGTGCTTGGACTTTGACAGTTCTTTGCGGTACTGGTCACACAGTTTATACACTTTTGCCGATTATCTACGATGTATCTATGAAAAGTGGTGTGCGCCCAGAGCGTCCAATGGCAGCTACTACCGTTTCATCACAATTAGCAATCATCGCTAGCCCAGTTTCAGTTGCTGGTGTTTCTATCGTGGCTGTATTGCTAGGCGCTGGTGCTCAAATCGAGGGATTTTCTAGCTACCTTGACCTTCTTAAAGTAACTATTCCTTCTACTTTCTTCGGTATGCTATGTATCAGCACATACTCAGTATTCCGCGGTAAAAGCCTTGAAAAAGATGAGGAATTCCAAGCTAAACTTAAAGATCCAGAGCAAAGAAAAATCATCTATGGTTCTGATGACGCTAAATCACTAGTTGGTGTTAAACTTCCACAAAAACAATGGAATGTTATGTATATCTTCCTTTCAGCAATCGTTGTTGTTGCGGTTTTGGGTTATTACAAACAACTTCGCCCAACATGGTCTATCTCAAAAGATGCTGCTATCGTTAATATCGTAGATGCAGGCGACAGCTCAAAAGTCTTAGACAAAGTAAAAATCAGCGACGGAACTATGATGTTAAGCGGTGCTGAGACAAAAATGAGCGTTAAAAAAGATAAATCTAAATTAACTCAAAGCGCACAAAGCGTTGAGGTTAAAGATAAAGACGGTAAAACTTACAAAGTTAGCCAAGATGGTGCAAAAGTAACTTATGTAAATGCAAAAGGCGAAACAAAAACTTACGAAAACGCAAAAATCGATGTAGCTACAAGCACAAAAGGCTCAAAAACTCTTGGTATGGTTGATACTATCCAAATGTTTATGCTTCTTGCAGCTGCTATTATGATGATTTATTCAGGTATCAAAGCTGGCACAATCGCTCAAAACGAAATCTTCCACAGTGGTATGATTGCGCTTGTTGCGATTTATGGTATCTCATGGATGGCCGATACTATGTTCCACGCTCATATCGATATGCTGGCTGGCTCACTTGGTAAGGTAATGCAAGCATATCCATTTACATACATTGTAGTTGGTATGTTGATTTCAAAATTCCTTAACTCACAAGCTGCTGCTGCTGCGACTTTCGTTCCACTAGCGATTGCTATCGGTGTAAATCCAGGAACAATCATTGCGTTCGCAACTGCATGCTATGGTTATTTCATCTTACCTACATACCCAAGCGACCTTGCTGCGATCCAATTCGACCGCTCAGGCACAACAAAAATCGGTAAATATGTTATCAACCACAGCTTCATTATCCCTGGTTTCATCGGCGTATTCAGCTCATGCTTCCTAGGATATATCCTAGCTCACTTCTACGGATATATGTAATAGCTCTTGTCTGCGAGTTTCCTCGCAGACAACTTTTCTTCTAAATTTTCTAAATTTTATTTCAAATATTTATTAAGTCAAATTATGCAAAACACCGATATTGACATACAGGCATTAGAGGAAGAATTTAAAAAATTCAATGCCAAAAATTATACAAACAATGGAGTGTGTATGTATTGCTAATCGTAGTGTATTGCACACTTTCAAATACCCTGCTTTTAAATCAATTAAAAAATCAATTGCAAAAGAAAAGATAAAAATAGATTTCTATATTTTTCGCACCTTTCTCGCATAAAATTTCTTATAAATAATTTTTATTAATAAACATAAGCTAAAATCCAAATTTTAAATTTTTCAAAAGGAGAGAAAATGAAATTTTTGTCAATTTTAAGTGCATGCGCGCTTGGCGCAATGCTAGCAAACGCTGCCCCTTACGAGGTCGATAACGCCCATTCTAGCGTAGGTTTTAAGATCAAACACATGAGCATTAGCAATGTGGTCGGAAACTTCAAGGATTTTAGCGCGGAGATTGACGCTGAGGCTGGCAAACTAAACAAACTAAGCGCCGTGGTCAAAACCGCCTCAGTTTTTACTGACAACGAAAAACGCGACGCGCACTTGCAAGCGGACGATTTTTTCGGCTCAGAAAAGTTCCCTGATATGAAATTTGAGATGAAAGAGTTCGCGCCTGACAAGGTCAAAGGCGAGCTAACGATTCGCGATGTAACCAAAGAAGTCGAGTTCGATTATGATTTTGGCGGCGAAGCCAAGCAGGGCGATAAGGCTAAAATCGGATTTAGTTTAGAGGGCAAAATCAAACGCTCTGATTTTAATTTTGCCCCAGGTAGCGGCACTGCGATGCTAGGCGATGATATAAAAATTTCTATCGAAATCGAAGCTGTGGCGAAGTAAAATTTACGCAAATTTCATTGCAAATTTTGGGAAATTTAGCAAATCGCTAAATTTCCCTTTTTTATTTAAATTTTTAAATTTTCGCTACGCAACTCTGCAATACTGCGCCCGAAATTTCGGCGCAGTATTTAAAAACTTGCGGTAGCGAAATTTGGCTAAATTTAGCGCACAAACGAGCGTAATAGCGCGATTTCCTCCGCCCAAATACTCTCATCAATCGTTTCTAAAATGAGCGGAATTTCATCGATATTTTTGTCGTTCATAATGTTTTCGAAGCTTGCCAGCCCCAAAAATCCGCGCCCAAGGCTCTCGTGGCGGTCTTTGCGCACGCCAAGGTCGTTTTTGGTGTCGTTTAGGTGCATGCCAGATAAAAATTTATAGCCGATGACGCGGTCAAACTCGCTCATAGTGCGCTCATAGGCGTCTTTCGTGCGAAAGTCGTATCCGCCGGCGAACGCGTGGCAGGTGTCGATACAAACGCCAATGCGGGCTTTGTCGCTCACGCATGCGATTATGTAGGCGATTTGGGCGAATTCAAAGCCTAAATTTGAGCCTTGGCCTGCTGTGTTTTCTATGACGAGTTTGACGCTGCTAGTGTTTGCGATAGCGAAATTTAGGCACTCCGCGATATTTTGCAGACACTGCTGGGGCGAAATTTCATTTAAATGCGAGCCCGGGTGGAAATTTAGCAGTTTTACGCCGAGCTTTTCGCAACGATTTATCTCGTCGATAAAGGCGTCAAGGCTTTTTTGGCGAAGCGCGGGGTCTGGGTGGCCTAGATTTATGAGATAGCTATCGTGGGCTAGGATATGCTCTGCGCGTATGCCAGTGGTGGTGAGATTTGCGCGAAACTGCGCTATATCGCTATCGCTAAGCGGTTTTGCGCTCCACTGGCGCTGATTTTTGACAAAAAGTGCAAACGCGTCTGCGCCGATTTTTTGCGCGTTAAGCGGAGCGTTAAAAACCCCGCCAGCAGCGCTTACATGGGCTCCGACACGCTTCATAAAAGCTCTCTTATGCTGATTTTTACCCCGGCTTTTTTGTCGCTAAATTTGATAATTTTGCCGCTATCATCGCAGACGCTGTATGAAATTTCGCCCAAATTTTGCTCGAATCCGCAATCTGTTTTGGCTAAATTTTTCGCGCCATAGATTGCCTTCGCGCCCAAAATCTCGCCCAAAAATCCCTTGTAATGGGCGTTTTTGAAAAATTTCTCATTGAAAGTCAGCTCATCATCGCAGGCATTATTCATGCACACGCTTTCGTTTTTTGCGACCAAGGAAAGCACGCTAACCCCGCTAGAATAGACCTGCAACTCGGTTTGGTTTTTAAAACTTCTAATAAATCCCGTGTCGTTTAGGCGCAAATTTGGCGAAATTATCGAAAACGCCACCGCTTGCGTCTTTTGCGGAGTGAGCTTGGCGCAACCACAAAATACTGCCCCGATTCCCAAAAATCCAGCAAAAATCAAATTTATTTTTTTCATTTTTGTCCTTTTTTAAATTTTAATATTTTCATTTTAGCGAAATTTATAAAAATTCCAGCTTTATTAAGTGAAAATTAAGCGCAATTTATATAAAATAATCGTTCCTTTTAATTTAACCGAATTAAGTGGCCCCTTCGTCTAACGGTTAGGACATCGCCCTTTCACGGCGGTAACACGAGTTCGAATCTCGTAGGGGTCACCACTAAAATACAAAATCCAAAAAATTAAATTTCAAATCAAAATTTAATGAAAATTCAAAATTCGCTTAAAATTTCTTAAAATTTAGCCAAATTTAAATTTACGGTTAAGGTTGTATTGGCTAAAATTACAGCTTATTCTTTTATTGTAGAAAAGATAAATTTGGTAAAAAAGGAAAAAAATGAGCGACATTATCGCATACAAATTTAATGGTGAAATTTATGATACCCAAAGTATCGGCGAGGGCGTAGATGGCGCAGAACCGATATTTTTCGATAACTCTGCTGACGCGCTAAAAGTGCTTCGCCACTCATGCGCGCATTTGTTGGCACAAGCTGTCAAATCGCTCTACCCAGACGCGAAATTTTTCGTGGGTCCTGCGATTGAAGATGGATTTTATTATGATATGCGCGTGAGCAAGGCTGACGGCGAGAAGCTTGGCGAGGACGATTTAAAGGCGATTGAGAAAAAAATGAAAGAGCTAGCCGAAGCCAAGCAAGATATAGTTAAAATTTGCTCTACCAAAGGCGCTGTTAGCGCAAAATATGCCGAGGACGACCTAAAAATCGAGGTTTTGAAGCGAATCCCAGAGGGCGAAGTGAGTTTGTATGCGCAAGGCGATTTTGAGGATATTTGTCGCGGACCGCATGTGCCAAATACAAAATTTTTGCGAAATTTCGCGCTAACTAGGATTGCGGGTGCGTATTTGGGCGGCGATGAGACGCGTGAAATGCTAACTCGAATTTACGGCGTGGTTTTTGCCGATAAAGAGAGCTTAAAAAATCACCTAACAATGCTCGAAGAGGCTAAAAAGCGCGATCACCGCAAGCTTGGTGCGGAGATGAAATTTTTCACATTTGATGAAGAAATCGGCGCTGGACTTCCGATTTGGTTGCCAGCGGGTGCGAAAATGCGCGTAAAACTCGAAGAAAGGCTATATCGACAGCTTCGCCGCCGCGGTTACGAGCCAGTCAGAGGCCCTGAAATCCTAAAATCTGACGCATGGAAAATCAGCGGACACTACACAAATTACAAAGAAAATATGTATTTTACGATGATCGAAGAGCAAGAATACGGTATCAAACCGATGAACTGCGTGGGTCATATCAAAGTCTATCAAAGCGAAATTCGCTCATATCGTGATTTGCCACTTAAATTTTGCGAATACGGCGTCGTGCATAGACACGAAAAATCAGGCGTTTTGCACGGGTTATTTAGAGTGCGCGAATTCACCCAAGATGACGCGCATATCTTTTGTATGCCAAGCCAAATCAAAGAAAATGTTTATGAAATTTTGGACTTTGTCGATGTGCTAATGGGCGCGTTTGATTTCAACTACGAAATGGAAATTTCAACCAAACCCGCCAAGGCTGTGGGCGATGATGAAGTGTGGGAGATCGCTACAAAAGCGCTTAAAGACGCGCTTGATGAAAAGGGCTTTAAATACGGTATCGACGAGGGCGGCGGTGCGTTTTATGGTCCGAAAATCGACATCAAAATCACAGACGCTTTGGGTCGAAAATGGCAGTGTGGCACCGTGCAGGTGGATTTCAACCTGCCAAATCGCTTCGAGCTAGGCTATATCGACGAAAACAATGAGAAAAAACAGCCTGTCATGCTTCACAGAGCGATTTTGGGAAGCTTTGAGAGATTTATAGGAATTTTGATCGAACACACAGCTGGCGAGCTTCCGTTTTGGATCTGTCCGACACAAGTGGCGATTATCCCGATTGGCGAAGCGCACAGCGCGTATGCAAAAGAGATTTCAGCGGGATTGCGCGATTTGGGCATAGACAGCGAAATTTTAACCAAAAACGAAACTTTAAATAAAAAAATCAGAACAGCCGAAAAGCAAAAGGTGCCATTAATCATCGTTCTTGGCGATAACGAAGTGGCTAATCGTAGCGTCGCATTGCGTGATAGGCGTGCGCGCGAACAACGAAATTTGGGGCTTAGCGAGTTCTTGGATTTCGTGCAAAACAAATTAAATGAGGTGAATTTTTGAGCAGCAAAAAAGAAGTTTTTCTAAACGAAGAAATCGAGGCTGATGAGGTTAGGTGTATCGGCGAAGATGGTGAAGCATACGGCGTAATCTCGCTAGATGAGGCGTTGCAAATCGCAAGCAAACAAGGTGTCGATCTCGTGCTAATCGCGCCAGATGCGAAACCGCCAGTGTGCAAGGTAATGGATTATAGTAAATTCCGTTATCAACAAGAAAAAAAGCTAAAAGAGACCAAGAAAAAACAGAAAATCATCGAGATTAAAGAGATAAAATTTTCGGCAAAAATCGCTCAAAACGATGTGAATTACAAGGTAAAACACGCAAAAGAATTCCTAGATTCTGGCAAACATGTCAAACTTCGCGTGTTTTTGAAGGGTCGCGAGATGAGCACTCCTGAGATTGGTGTAAATTTGCTAAACAAAATTTGGGAAGAGAATTTCGCAGGTAGCGCAGAGCGCGACAAAGCCCCGATTTTAGAGGGAAGATATGTGAGTATGCTAATTACGCCGAAAAAGTCTTAAATTTCGGCGTAGCTTAAATATTTTTAAATTTCAGCAGAAATTTAAAATTTTATTATATAATCACAGCTTATCTTAAAAAAAAGGATAAACATGCCAAAGATGAAAAGTGTGCGTGGCGCAGCAAAACGCTTTAAAGTAGGCAAAAACAAGATTAAACGCGGTTCAGCTTTCCGCAGCCATATCTTGACTAAAAAGTCTAGCGAGTGTAAAAGAGATTTGCGCGGCCCACATTATGTAGATTCTACAAATGTTAGAGCTGTTAAGCTTATGCTTTGTAAATAATTTTAGTTTTTGACCTAGTCATTCAAACTCCCCTAAGATAGGGAAAGACCCAAAAATGGGCGCCATTTAAGAAAGGATTAATATGGCAAGAGTAAAAACAGGCGTTGTTAGAAGACGCAGACACAATAAAGTTTTAAAACTTGCTCGCGGTTTTTATAGCGCAAGAAGAAAACATTTCAGAAAAGCCAAAGAACAATTAGAAAGAAGTTTGGTTTATGCTTACCGCGACAGACGCGCGAAAAAACGCGACTTCCGCAGACTATGGATCGTTAGAATTAACGCTGCTTGCAGAATCAACGATATTAGCTATTCTAAATTTATGCACGGTCTTAAACTTGCAAACATCGAATTAGATAGAAAAATCCTAGCAAACCTTGCTATGAACGATGCTAAGGCTTTCGCTGCATTAGCCGATAAAGCAAAGGCTGCTTTAAAATAATTTTTTGAATTTCAAGATTTTTTCTTGAAATTCTCCCTTTTAAATTTTGTATTCTGGCTCGTTTAAATAGATTTTAAGCGGGGTTTGAATACAATGCCCCCTTTATTTCGTGGTTGGATAGCTCAGTCGGTAGAGCAGCAGACTGAAAATCTGCGTGTCGGCAGTTCGATTCTGCCTCTAACCACCATTTAAGCTTTTTTTAGCTCTTTTTATTCGCTTTTACTTATTCGTTTTAAAATTTTGAAAATCAAAAATTTGGCTATGACGAATTTAGTCGCAGAAACTAAATTTATCTTTTTGTAATTATCTTTAAATTCGGCATTTCTTGTAAAATTTCTTGGTTTTGTATAGGCAAATCCAAAATGTTTATACGGAATAAATTTTTTAAATTTACTATGCTAGGTGGTAGCTTTTTTATGCCAGTAAAACCTATGTTTAAATATTCTAAATTTGTTAATTCTCCGATATTTTCAGGCAGAGCAGACAGATCTTTATTATCATAAATCAAAAGCGTTTCTAAATTTTTCAAATTTGTAATTTTTGGCGAAATTGTTTTTAGGCTTCCCCGAGTATATTCAAATCGTCTTAAATTTGCTAAATTTTCAATTTCATCGGGTATAGTAGTAATATTGCTATCGTTTAGTTGCAAATCCTCTAAATTGTGTAGTTTAAGTATCTCCATAAAGTTTTCTTGGGTTACATTGCTGATACTTAAAACTTTTAAGTTTTGTAAATTTGAAAAATTTTGTGGAAAATTTTTAAAACTAGTAGATAAATACTCTAAATTTTGCAGATTTGTTATCCATTTTGGAAATTCTTTTTGGGCAATTAAACTCAAATTTAATAGTTGCAAATTTTTTAAATTTGCCATTTCGTCAGGTATAGATTTTAACTTTCTACACATATCACAATTAAATTGTTTTAAGTTTATAAGATTTCCAAATTCAGGCGAAATTTCAGATATATCAGTGCTCGAAATGTCTAACGCTTCTAAATTTTTCATATTTAATATATGTTTTCCTAGATTTTCTATCTTAGAATGACTTAAATTCAAAGCTTTTAAATTTGGAATTTTGCTTATGATTTCTGTGATTTCTTTTATTTGTGTTTCTCTAAGATTTAATATAGAAAGTTTTGTCAAATTCACAACACAAGGCGGTAAATCTGTAATATTGGCTTCACGGACATCGATTGTTTCTAGGTTGCTAAGCATACAAATTTCGCTAGGTAATTCATTTGTATTATCTGTATCGATTGTAAAATACACTCCGCGTGGCGAAGGTCTTTCTATTGATATTTCAGTAAAATATTCTAGACTATCATAGAAATCTTTTGTAGTTTCGACTTTTAAATTTTCAACAGCTTTATCAAATTCTACTATATTTATCTCATTATTTGCCAATTTTTTAGACAATTTGTTGTATCTTAGGTCGGATTGAACCGGTCTAGAATAATCTACAAATTTGGATAGAATTTGCATTTGCTCATTTGTTTTGCTATCAAGTTCTGGCGAATTTATCAACTCTTTATCGCTTTGGTTGGCATTTAGAAAAATTTGCCCCATTATAAGTATCGCTAAAATTATCTTTTTCATAAAATCTCCAAATTTAAAAAATTTAATAAGATAGATTATAACAAAAAAGTGAATTTTTAGCTCTTTTGGCGAGTTTTGCAAAATTTCAAAATTCCCCTTTCCTTTAATCTCTTTTTAAGCAACCCTTGAATATAATCCACTTTCCGTTTTTGAAATCTAACTTCTGTTATTTTCCAATGCGTGTTATTTTATTTATTATTG
>NZ_JAOVTZ010000005.1:0-128820 GCF_027737655.1 Campylobacter sp. JMF_04 NA10
CAATAATAAATAAAATAACACGCATTGGAAAATAACAGAAGTTAGATTTCAAAAACGGAAAGTGGATTATATTCAAGGGTTGCTTAAAAAGAGATTAAAACTAGAAAAAATTTTTGAAATTTTAAAATTTAATCTTTAAACAAAATTTTATTTTCTGCCCGTTTTACGACGCGACCCACAATAGTGGCACTTTCGTATCCTGCATTTTTTAAATTTCGCACTGCCACGGCGACATCTTTTTCACTTATAGCGAGCAAAAGCCCACCACTAGTTTGCGCATCGGCTAAAATCACTTGCGCTTCTTTATCGCAAAACGGAGCGATAAATTTCAAATTTCTATAACTTCCGCCAGGGATTAGCCCCTCATCTAGGCACTTTTGCACGCTTGCAAAAAGCGGAATTTCACGCACGAAAATTTCAAAGCTAATATTTTCATTTATCATTTCTAGCGCGTGTCCTAAAAGCCCAAAGCCGGTAATATCGGTCGCAGCGTGTATTTCTAGCCCACTAAGCGCACCCAGAGCGTATGAATTTAGCCTAATCATACTCTCGATTGCGTCGCGAAATTCAGCGAATTTCAAAAATTTCGCCTTTATCGCCGTCGAAATTATACCACTGCCAATAGATTTTGTCAGCACGAGCAAATCGCCTTCACGCGCAGTGTTATTCGACCAAAATTTCCCCGGCTCAACCACGCCAGTAGCGCTTAATCCATAATAAATTTCTTTCGTTTTTATCGTGTGTCCGCCCACTAGCACGCCACCGCACTCGCTGATTTTGCTCTTGCCCCCAGCCAAAATTTCTTGCAAAATTTCATCACCAAAATGACAATCATCAAATCCAACGATATTTAGAGCGTTTATCACTTTTGCGCCCATTGCGAAGATGTCGCTGAGCGAATTTGCCGCGGCGATTTGGCCGAAAATATATGGATCATCGACAATCGGCGTAATGAAATCGAGCGTCTGCACGAGCGCCAAATTTTCACTTATGCGAAATACACTCGCATCCTCGTTGCTATCGATCGATGATAATAAATTTACATCGGGCGCAATTAGGTTTCCAAGGTTTTTCGTTAGACCCGCCGGGTCCAGCTTGGCTGCTCAACCCGCTGCGCTGATAAATTTCGTAAGGTTAAAATCACGATAAATCATAGTTTTATAGCTTCGTATTTTGATAAAATTTCCATAATCTCATAAGCGTTTGAAATTTCGCCAAGAGCTAGGTCGCCGACTAATTTATAGCTTTCCAAACAGCTTCCGCAGCTTAGTATTTCCACGCCCGCCTCGCTTAAATTTTTTAACGCTTCAAAGCTTGGGTGAGCGCGATTCGTGGTGATAAATACGGCGTTATTTACGCAAATGATTTTGGCTGGTTTTTGCTCTAAATTTAATAACGCGCCCAAAAATTTAGCCAAAAGCGCCTTGCCGACTGCGCCAGAACCGCAACTTTCTTCGTTTAAAAACACTACCTTTGGCTTAGCGAAATTTGGCGTATCACAAAAAATATCGTCCAAACTCTCATCTTTTAGCTCATCGGTTTTGGTAAGCGAAATCGTGGCTTCACCGCCATTTTCGCTGATTTGCGCCTCAAATCCGTTTTTTTGCAAAAATCGTTTTATGTTTTCTTTGGGCGCTATATCATTAACCAAAATTTCCAAATTTTCGCCGATTTTTAGCGATTTTAGGGCTTTTTTGGTAAGCAAAAGTGGCTCGGGGCACGATAAATTTCGACAATCTAGTTGCAAATTAAATCCTTAAAAAAATATCTTTGACACGCAAAGCTAGCGAGGAAAAATCCTCGCTCAAATTTTATAAACGAGGATATTTTTCCTCAAACTGTGATTTCGCCACGCTTCCTTTATCCAAAAGCTCGCGATACCAGTAGTGATGAAGCACATAAACTTCTTCTTCTGGTTTGTGTCCATCTATCATAGAGTGGATCGCTCCGCTGATCGCAAAAACGGTCATATAGATATGCACGCACAAAAACACAGCGCAAACTGCGCCAAGTAGGTTATGCACGATGACACTAGCACGCAAAAGCTCGATTTGACTCACGCCACCAAGTGCGCTATTTACCGCAGGCGCGCTGTAATCCAAAAAATACATTGACGCACCAGTGGCTATCATCACCATACCGCCCACAGTCGCTATCCAAAACCACGCCTTTTGACCAGCGTTAAATTTACCAGCAGGGATTGCGCGCTTGGTTTTGCTAAGGTATCCGCCCATGATAATCATCCATTTAATATCATAAAAGCGTGGCAACATACGCCAAAACCACAAACCAAACATCGGAATCACAGCGATTGCAAATGCGATAGTGGCGATTCCATGGGCGTTTTTACAAAACCTCACGAAGCTTCCACCGCCAAAACTCTCGCCAAACATCATTATTAGACCAGTTGGCACCAAAATCGCCCACGAGCTAGCCGCGACGAAGTGAAAGCATCGCTCAAAAAGGGTAAATGCGAGCACAGGCTTGCCAGCGTGGTGGTCGAAGTGTTTCGCCCCCACAATCAAATAATGTCCCAAAAACGAGAGTATCACCGCAAGGCTAGCCCCCAAGGCTAACCACGCAAAAAATCCTGAACTTTGAAGTTGCACAAAAAGCGGTGCTAGGCCATCTTCGTATAAATTTATGTTTTCTAGTCGGGCTTTCCCCCACACATTATTCCCACTAGTTTGCACAACCTGTGCATATGGTCGGTCCTCGGCATACGCCCCCAAACAGGCGCAAAGCACACAAAAGAACTTCTTCATATATTTCCTTGACACAAAAATTTAGGGATTATAGCGTTTTAAGCCAAATTATGGCTTAGAAAATTTTATTAGTTTCTTCGCCTAAATTCCTCATAACCAAACTCTATCATATCCTCGACATTTCCCTCATCATCTACCATTACCAAATTTGGCAATTTTATGCCGTTAAAGGTCGTGTTTTTGACTATCGTGTAGTGAATTTGGTCTTCAAATATCACCCTATCGCCGATTTGCAAAGGTTTGTCAAATTTATACTCTGGCTCACCTGCTTCCAAGCCTACAATATCGCCAGCTAGGCAGGTATTTCCGCCGAAACGATAGACAAATTTACCCTCTTTGCTCTCGCCACGCACCGCAGGGCGATATGGCATAAGCACGGTATCTGGCATGTGCGCCTCAGCCGAAGTGTCCAAAATCGCGATGTTTGCGTCATTTTCGACGATATCAAGCACGCTAGCGACTAGGTATCCGCACTCCCAGCCCACAGCCTCGCCTGGCTCTAAAAATACCTCCACGCCGTATTTTTCACGGAATTTTTTGATTAAGCTAATTAGCAATTCGACATTGTATCCCTCGCGCGTGATATGGTGTCCGCCACCGAAATTTAGCCATTTAAGTGAGCCGAAATATTTGCTAAATTTCGCCTCAAATGCCTCTAAAACGCGCTTTAAATTCTCCGCACCCTCCTCGCAAAGTGCATGAAAATGAAATCCACTAATCCCCTCTAAAAACCCGCTCTCCTCGCTAATAGCGCGGTTTAGTGCGTCCAGCGTCATACCCAAACGACTAAATTTACCGCACGGATTGTAAGCGTCTTTGGGCGCAAAAGAAGTTTGCGGATTTAGGCGAAGCCCACATTGCACGCCCGCACTCATCGCCTGCGCGCGGTATTTTCGCCACTGAGAGGCGCTATTGAAAACCACATGATCGCTAAGGGATAAAATTTCAGCCATATCGCACTCTTTAAAAGCGGGCGAGTATGTATGCACCTGCGCGCCCGCTCCAAGCATTTGCCTAGCGAATTTCGCCTCGTGCAAGCCGCTGCAAGTAGCCCCGGAAAGGTATTTTTGCACCAAAGGCATACCAAGAGAAAACGCAAAACCCTTTAACGCACACAAAACCACCGCCCCACTTCGCTCGCCCACGCTTTGCAAAAGGGCTAAATTTGCCCGCAATTTCGATTTTTCGCACACATACGCCGGGGTTTGAATTTCATCAATTTTCATAAAAATCCTTTTGTAAAATTTTTTAATTATATAAAATTTTATAAAATTTTGGCTAAAATCGCCGAATTTTAAATCAAAGGAAAGATATGGTAGAAGTGGAATTTTTAGGTCCAATCGGCAAGGAGCCGATGAAATTTGACGCCAAAACACTAAGCGAAGTAAAAGAGATTTTAAGCAAAGATAGCTCGCTAAAAGAGTGGCTATCTAGCTGCGCTGTGGCGGTAAATGACAAAATGGTCTATGAGCTAAATACCGCGCTTAAAGACGGCGATAAAATCAGCCTTTTGCCACCGGTTTGTGGGGGTTGAGATGAAATTTGCTGGCAATTTTTCTTTGCACGATGGTGCGCTTGATATCCCTGCGATTTCGAATTCATGGTATGAGCGTTACAAAGGCGCAAACTGCGGTGCGCTGATAACTTTTATCGGCATTGTGCGCGATGAAGAGGGCATTAGCGGACTTAGTTTTGATATATACGAGCCAATTTTGCGCTCGTGGTTTCAATCGTGGCAAACAAAGGCGCAACAATCTGGCGCGCAGGTCTTTTTCGCGCACTCAAAAGGCGATGTGAGCGTGCATGAAAGCTCATATATCGCGGGCGTGCTAAGCCCGCAGCGCAAGCTAGCTCTTGCTTTAATAAACGATTTTGTCGAGGATTTTAAGGCAAATGCGCCGATTTGGAAATATGATTTGATAAAAGGCGAGCGAATTTACGCTGCTTCTCGCTCGCAAAAACTGCGCGGCGCAGGTATTTTGGGGTGAAATTTGCAAATTTCACTCTTTGACATAACGCAAATTTACCTACTATTGACTACACTCCAATACGCAAGCAACAAAAACAACACAAATAAAACATAAGCGAAATAATTCACACCACCTTTTTTTATCAGAATTTCATCATCTTGCATTTGCAAAAATTTCAAAAATCTATTACAAACTAAATATCTACCAAACATACCACACACCACTGATATAGCCAAGCCAATCGCTCTATCTATACTTGGATTTAAATTTGGAAAAATAATACTGCTTAAAGTTGTAAAAGCAAAAATCAATCCAGCTAACCAATAAATTTTTCTATAAAACAAAAAGAAAATCGTTCCAAAAAATCCCCACCAGCTAAAAACATTAGCAAATTCCAATTTTTCGCCCTTCTCTGCTACGAAAAATTTTTCACAATCTTTTGCATAAAGTTCGACTTTTTTTGGTGTTTTTATATACAATGCTAATTTTTCTCTGAGTAATTTTGGGTCGTTAAACACTTCTTTTGCATAATCCGTCATAAATTTCCTTTTAAAAATTTGATAAAATTTTCGCCGAATTTATTATAAATTCGGCGAGAGTATAAGTTAAAATTTGAAAATATCTTTTGCAGATGAAATTTGTTTTGCCATACCAATATCGATTTTTTGGTAGCCACATTTAAAAATCGGCTCCAAAACCTCGGTAAAAAAGGCGTTTAAGCCCTCTTGGGTAATCTGCTCATTGCTAGCATACCTTGCTAACCCCATGAAAATACCATGACCGATTTCGTTGCCAAAGCGCGCTTCCTTGCCCATGAAATCGTTTAGCGCGTGGCACACAGCCACTGTGGCTTTGGCGTTAGCGACATGGTTGTCGTTTAAAAAGTCTTCGAGCACGCCATAATCGCACTCGCATTTGATCCAACGAAATGCTTTCGCGCTGGACGGGGAAATTTGGGTGTCATTGACATTTGCTGCGCAGATGATAAAGAGGTTTTTTGGCACGGCGAAATAGGATTTATTGTCTTTGACGATCACGCTGAATTTTTCCATTTCCGCCTCATCGAGCGTGTCGATGAAGTGCGAGTTTTTGGTGCGGATGATAGAGAGCGGGTCGTTTTCGTCGTATCTACGCTCCAAAAGCGCAATGCTCTCGCCAAAAATTTCATCGAAATTTCCGCTATCAATGGAATCGATTATCAAATAATACTCGCCTTTTGGATCTTTTAGCGCCTTTTTGCAAAGCGCCTTAAATTCGCCATTTACTAGCCTATCTCCCACGAAACCATCGATAAAATCGCTATACGAAAAACTATCGTGAAAAGAAAGATAACAAAAACGGCTAGGGCTTAATTTTTTATCCTTGATTAATGCGCGAATTCTTCTGGTTTTTCCAGAGCCAATTGCACCGAAAAATATCGTATTTTTGGCGACTTCTTCGCTTTTGTAATTTTGCAAATATTCGAAAAATAGCGAAGCATAGACCGGTTTGGCATTATATGGAGCTTGGGCAGGGTATGGTTCGAACTCGCTCATAAATTTCGCGCTAGCCTCGTAAAAATCGGAGAAATTCTCGATTTGCATGGTGTAGAGCGAATTTAGCAAATTCACGCTTTCATTTGTGTATAAAAATGTCGGAAGCTCATCGTTAGCCTGCGTGAAAATACTAGCTAGCAAGTAGAGTTTTTCTGGGCTAGCCTGCTCCAAGTCCGCGCCCGCACCCACGCCTAAATTCAGCGAACCCTCGTCGCCTAAATAATGCTCTAATAAGAAAAAATTATCCGCCTTCATCGTGGCTTTTAAAAACTCAATTACGACAAAAGGCTGATTATGCAAGCAAATATCAAAAAATTCGCTGGCTAAATTCGCGTCAATGCTGATAAATAGCCTATACATCGTGTCGTAAAAATTTATGATTTTTTGCTTAAATTCGTTTCGTTGAAGGCGTTCTTGCGTCGCCATATTGAAATTTTTGATTATATTTTCTATGAAAATATAGAGCGAGACGACATCTTTATCCTCGCCGCTAAGCACGCTCTCAACGCTAGTAGCGCCTGTTTTTGGGAAAAGATCTTTTTTGGCTGCGATACGGTCTTTGAAAACAAAATCGTAATAAAACGCGCCGATATTCGCGTCAAAAAACTGATCCATGAAAAAATACTCAGCATGCGGGAATTTTTCGCCGAAACTTAAAATTTTGTCGCTTCTTAAATTTCCGTCGCTGAAATTTATGTATAAATTCGACAAAAAATCGCTCTCAAAATCATCGAAACTATTTAAATTGTGCTTTAAAGTTTGTAAATGTTTTAAAATGGCTAGGTGTTTTTTGACCCAATACTGATTTTTGCTATGATTTTTCCAATCGCTAGCAAGCGCGGTAATTTGCTCTTTTGTGAAATCTTGCATGGACTTTTCCTTTTAAGATAAATAAACCTCGCAAGATACCTAAATTTAAATAAATAATAAATAAAACTAGCTATTGTATGCCCGAAATCAGCGGGACAAATTCGCACGCACCCAAATTTTCTTGGCTTATCTCGCTAGGCGAAATTTTATGAAATTTAATGATATATTGCGCTCCGCCCTCACTCATGGGAGCGACCAAAATACCGCCGATTTTAAGCTGAGCGAAGAGCCTGTCGTCAATTTTGGACGCGCAGGCTGAAAGCAGTATCCTATCATAAGGCGCAAACTCGCGCCAGCCCACATTACCGTCATCGTGGCGGAGATTTATGTTGCGAATACCCAAATTTGCGAAGTGTTTTTTCGCCTCGCCCACTAGCCTCTCTACGCGCTCCACGGCAAAAACCCTACGCACCATATATGCCAAAATCGCAGACTGATACCCGCTCCCGCAGCCGATTTCTAGGACATTTTCTACGCTCTCATCAATGTCGAGCGCCATACTCATTCTAGCCACAGTTAGCGGGGAGCTAATCCACTGAGACGCCAAAATCGGTTGCGCATTTAGACTAAACGCATGCGCGCTAAATGGGGCAAACTCGCTACGAGATACGCTTTTTAATGCGTCATAAAGCGCTGGTGAAATCGCAATTTTATCAGCGATTTCCTCCGCCATTTTTTCGCAACGAAGTTTTTCTAAACTATCCAAAATTTTCTCCATTATTTTAAAATGAACTACGAATGCCGACGATTTTTTGCGGGGCGGACGAAGGGCTAGACTAAGTCGTCTGCCCGAGTTCGCAACGCAAAAAAGCTAGGCTGGGTTCAACCGCCAAACTCCCTAGAAATCGTCGAAACTCAAACTTCCTTTTGAATAATTCGTAACCTTACTTTCAAAGAAATTTGACTTTTGATCGTTAAATTTAGAGAAATCATCGACCCATTTTATCGGGTGAGAGGCGCCGTATTTTTTCTCTAAACCAATCGCAAGCAATCGTTGATCGACTAGGTAGTGTATGTATTCTTCGATGATATCGTCTGTAAAGCCCATGATTTGGTTGTCTGTGATATATTTGCCCCATTTGATTTCCAAATTTCCAGCCGTTTCAAACATTTCGTAAATTTTGCTGATATTTTTCTCGTGGAAAAGGTCAGGTCGTTCTTTGCGCACGGAGTTTATCATGTTTTGGAAAAGTAGTAGGTGCGTGATTTCATCTCTTTGGATAAATCTAATCATCTGCGCTGAGCCAAGCATTTTGCCAGCGCGCGCCAAGGCATAAATCGAAGTAAATCCGCTGTAAAAATAAATGCCCTCTAAAATTTGATTAGCAACCATTGCTAAGAGCAGTTTATCGTCCGTAACCTCGCCTGCTAGCTCCTCATACACGCTCGAAATATAGGCGTTTTTCTCGCGCAAAACATCATCGTGTTTTTCCATTTCATAAATCAAATCAGTATTTTCGCAAATCGCCTCGACCATTACCGCGTAACTTTTGCTGTGATTTGCCTCTTCGTAAGCTTGGCGAGCGAGCACAGCGTTGATTTCAGGGGCTGTTATATAAGGATTTATGTTATCAGCTAGATTGTTTGTCTGGAAGCTATCCATGGAGATTAGCTGGCTCCATACCAAATCATACATGCGTTTTTCGGCGGTTGTGAGATTGAAGTTATAATCCCTCACATCGTCAGTCGTATCGACCTCTTTTGGAAACCAAGTATTTGCCTCCATAATGTCCCAGAGTTTGAGCGCCCATTGGTATTTTGCCTTGGTGAAATTTAGTATTCCGTGCGGATTGCCGTTAAAGACCTTGCGATTGGTGAGAGTTTCGTCTGAAAAGGGGTTGTAGATTTTTTTTCTATCCATAATTTTGCCTTTTTTTGAAATTTAACTCGCAATTCTAGCAAAATACAAATTAGAAATTTCTAAGAGAGATTTTTAGAGGCGAGATTATCTTAGAGGGGTCGAAATTTTGCTTTGGCGCGCCAAGACCGCCCAAATTTTCGCCAGTATCAAGGAAATTTTGCAAAAAATACTCGCCCGTGTATCCTTGCTCGCACAAAATTTGCGCCATTTGCGAAATGTCGCTTTCGCTTAAAAGATCGCTATGCACGGTAGTTCGCACCTCAAAAGCAAAATTTGTGGATAATAAAAATTTCAAAGTTTGAAGGAATTTTTCGTAGAAATTTGATTTTGTGATAAAGCTAAATTTAGCCTCATGCGCCTTAAAATCGAGCGAGATGAAATCGACTAAGCCCAAATTTACGGCATTTTGTATGATTTGTGGATTTGAGCCGTTTGTGTCGATTTTGACCTCAAAGCCCAAATTTTTCGTTTTTTGCAAAATTTGCATAAATCCCCTAGCGCAGGTGCATTCGCCCCCGCTAAACACCACGGCTTCTAGCTTGCCAACGCGCGAGCGCAAAAACGCAAATAGCTCATCTTCGCTGATTTTGCCCTCGCCACGCACGACGCTAGGGTTGTAGCAATACCGGCATCGCATATTACACCCAGCAAACCACACAATAGCCGAGAGCCGCTCAGGGAAATCTGTCATCGTAAATGGCGTGATATGGTAAATTTGAGAATTTTGCATAATTGTGAATTTTAAAATTTAGCCAAATTTAAACACGCTAAATTTGGCTAAATTTTGACTATTTTTCTTCGAATTTGACCTTATTTTCGTCGAAAAACACTCTCTCTTTGTGTTCGCCCTTTTTGCCTACATTGAAGCTCTCCACAGGGCGCAAATACCCCATTACACGGGTATAAACTACACATTTTGTGCGTTTTTTTTCTAACTCTTTTGGGAATTCCATTTTCTCTCCTTATTTAAATTTCAAAATTTCAAATTTCAAGCACCCTTGCTCTCATACTCCGCCATCAATTCAGCGTCGCATTTCGGGCAGTATTCGTGCTCGCCTGCGATATATCCATGCTTTGTGCAGACGCTAAATACAGGCGAAATCGTAATGTATGGGAGTTTGTAGTTGCTAATGACATTTTTGATAAATTTCTTGCACGCTGTGCCTGAACTAATTCGCTCCTTCATATACAAATGAAGCACCGTGCCTCCTGTGTAGCTACTTTGTAGCTCGTCTTGCATATCCAGTGCCGCGAACGGATCGTCGCTAAAACTTGCTGGGACTTGGGTAGAGTTTGTGTAGTAGATATTTTCGCCAAAGCCCGCCTGTATGATATCTGGGTAGCGTTTTTTATCCTCTTTGGCGAAGCGATATGTGGTGCCCTCAGCAGGCGTTGCTTCGAGGTTGTATAGATTTCCTGTGTTTTCTTGGAAAAGGCGAATTTTATGGCGCAAATACTCGATCAATTCTAGCGCAAATTCACGGCCGAATTTGGTCGTAATGTCTTCTTTATCATCTGTGAAATTTCTAATCATTTCGTTTGCGCCGTTAATGCCAATGGTGCTAAAATGGTTGTTAAAGCCCGGCAAATATCGCTTGGTGTATGGATATAATCCGCGTTCGAACATTTCCTTGACAAACACACGCTTTTTCTCCAAAGTGCTTTTTGCTAACTGCAAAAGCGTTTCGAGCCTAGCGTAAAGCGCCTCTTTATCGCCTTTGTAAAGGTATCCAAGGCGGGCTAAATTTATCGTTACCACGCCGATACTTCCAGTCATCTCAGCACTGCCAAAAAGCCCGCCACCGCGCTTTAAAAGCTCTCTTAAATCTAGTTGCAGTCTGCAACACATCGAGCGAACTGCGCCTGGTTTATAGGCTTTTGGATTTTCGACTTTGTTGCCGTTTTCGTCCGTGATATACTGGCTTCCGACGAAATTTTGAAAATAGCTTGATCCGATTTTGGCTGTGTTTTCAAACACTGCATTTGCCGCGTCGCTGTCCCAGTCGAAATCCTGAGTGATATTTACGGTAGGAATCGGGAAGGTAAAAGGCTGACCGCATTTATCGCCCGCTGTCAAAACCTCGTAAAATGCGATAACAATGCGCCTCATCTCTGGCTCAAAATCGCCGTAAGTAAGCTCAATAAGTGAGTTTTTGCCACGCTCTTTTGCCCTTTGCAACAGCTCCTCATCATCGATTCCCTCAAAAAGGTGGTGTTGGTTTGAGGTAGGGATTTGCGCCTTTAAATCCTCTGGGCAGGTCATATCAATCGTAACATTTGTAAATGGGCTCTGACCCCAGCGCGCTGGGACATTTAGGTTATAAACGAAGCTTGTGATTGCTTTTTTGATCTCTTTGTCGCTTAATTTATCCTTAAAAACATAAGGGGCAAGATAGGTATCGAAACTAGAAAACGCCTGCGCTCCCGCCCACTCGCTTTGCAAAATTCCTAAGAAATTCGCCATTTGATGAAGTGCTTCACGGAAATGTTTTGGAGCTTTGCTCTCTACTCTGCCACGAACGCCGTTAAATCCCTCATCAAGCAATACCCTTAGGCTCCAACCAGCGCAGTATGCGGTGAGGCAGTCTAAATCGTGGATATGATAATCGCCGTTTCTGTGCGCAGCGCCTTCTTCGCGCGAATACACCTTGTCTAGCCAGTAGTTTGCAATGACCTTGCCAGCGGTGTTGTTGATTAATCCTGCGTTTGAATAGCTTGTGTTTGAGTTGGCTAAAATTCGCCAATCTGATTTGCCGATATATTCATTGACGGTTTGGGTGCAGTTTATGTAGGTGGTGTCTTCTTCTAGCCCATAGACATGCTCTCTTTGCATTTTGTGCGTGTGGCGATAAATCATAAAGCTTTTTAAAACATCGAAATTTCCGCTTTCAAACAGCTTTTTTTCTATTATGTCTTGGACATCTTCGACGCTTAGGCTATCTTTGAAAACAATCGTTTTTAGGACATTTTCAAAGACTTTTTCATCAAAATTTGCGCCTACACTCTCATAGGCTTTTTTAATAGCGTCTTTTATTTTATAATCTTTAAATTCTTGAAAACTACCATCTCTTTTAATAATTTTTATCATTAATTCCCCCTAAAAAAGAAACGCGAAAGTATAGCAAGATATAGTTAAAAATAGTTAAAAATAGTTAAAATTTATTGAATTTTGTAGTTTGAAAAACAAAGTTAAATTTAACCAAGGCTTAGTATAATTTCGGATAAAATTTATTTTGTAGGACGAATTTATGAAGGGTTTGAAAATTGCGATTTTAGCTGTTTTTATAGCTATGTTTTTGGGTGGCTGTATCGCCAAGAAATCCCCAACTAGCGCGCAAAGTAGCAGTAGCGAGCAAAATTTAAAAAGCGCTAAAATTTCAGAAGCTACGCTTAAAAAGCTAGCGAGCGATAGCACAAAAAAACTCCTTGCTTCCAAAAAAATTTCAAAGCAAAAAAACCGCTTCGCAATCGTGGGAATTAGCGAAATTTCATGCGAAAAAAAATGCGATTTCAACACCGATTTTTTGAGAAAAAAACTCAAAGTTGGCCTGATACACTCGGGTAAAGTCGTAGTCATCGACGCGCCTAGCTCTGACGAGCTAGTTTTTAGCAACGACGGACTTAAAAAATCCAACGCCTCGCACGCAAATTCGATTTATTCGCCAGATTTCATTCTGCTTCCTAGCGTCAAATTTAGTGGCGATAAAAATGGTATTTTCGAGGTTTCGCTAAAAGACGCAGAGAAAAAAAGCGAAATTTGGAGTTATAAAAACAAATTTTAATGCCAAATTTAAGCTTATTTTGGCTAAAATCACAGCTTAATTTTTTTCGAAAGGTGGTGAGGAGCGTGCCAGGAGTTAAGGTACATCCGAACGAATCATTTGATGAAGCTTACAGACGCTTCAAAAAACAGACAGATCGTAACCTTATCGTTACCGAAGTCCGTGCTAGAAAGTATTTCGAGCCTATGACTGAGATCCGCAAAAAACAAAAAATTGCGGCTCGCAAAAAAATGCTTAAAAGACTTTACACACTTCGCAGATACGAATCTCGTTTGTAATTCTCGGGCGAATTTCGCCCGAATTTCTCTCTTAAATTTTCGCTTAACCGAATTTTAAATCTTAATCAAAATTTAAATTAATTAAATTTTAAATTTGCTATAATCCCTGAATTTTTTCGCAAAAAGGAAACCATAATGAGCAAAAATAAAATTTTTTCATCTCGTTGGGCTTTTATTTTAGCCTGTGTCGGCTCGGCTGTGGGCATGGCCAATGTCTGGGGCTTCCCGTATAAACTCGGTGCCAACGGCGGTGGCGCGTTTTTACTCATTTACATTTTTTTCATCTCACTTTTTGCCTATGTCGCGCTCTCAGCCGAATACGCTATCGGCAGACGGGCTAAAACTGGCACTCTTGGCTCTTATGAGCTTGCGTGGAAATCACGAAATTTAGGCGTCATTGGCAAAATTTTAGGCTGGCTTCCACTAGCGGGGTCGATGTGTATCGCTATCGGATACGCTGTCATCATTGCTTATGTGCTAAAAGCCCTATTTCAGGCACTTAATGGCTCTCTTATGAGCGTGGATACATCGACTTGGTTTGGCTCGTTTGCCTTCACGCCATATTCTGTGGTGCCATTTCACTTCATCATCGTTGCTGGCACGCTTTTTAGCATATTTTTGGGCGCGAAAAGTATCGAGCGCACAAACAAAATCATGATGCCACTATTTTTCGTGCTTTTTGCCATTTTAGCGGTGCGCGTGGCACTTTTAGACGGAGCTGGGGCTGGGTATAAATTTATGTTTAGCGCAGATTGGAGCAAACTGGGCGATGCCAATGTCTGGATCACAGCCATGGGACAAGCGCTCTTTTCGCTCTCTATCACGGGCTCAGGAATGCTCGTATATGGCGCGTATCTGCACAAAGACGAGGATATCGTCGATGCGGCGAAAAAAACCGCATTTTTCGACACAATCGCTGCTTTTGTGGCGGCCTTGGTGATGATACCTGCGCTTTTTGCTTACGGCGAGGACCAAACAGCGGGCCCTGGGCTACTTTTCGTAACACTGCCAAAAATTTTGCAAGACATGCCAGGTGGCGGAATTTTTGCGATTATTTTATTTACGGCGGTGATTTTTGGCGGAATTTCATCTTTGCAAAATATGTTCGAGGCCGTAACCGAGTCGCTTTTGCATAAATTTCCAAGCTTAAATAGGGCTTTGGTTTTGGTGATTTTGTGTGTGGTCTGCTTCGGAATCGGCGTAAATATGGAAACAATCGCGCCAAGCGACACAAACCCAGCGACCACATTTTACGAAGTTCATCTGCACAACTGGGGTCCGTGGATGGATCTAGTATCTATCTATATAATCCCAATCGGCGCGGTTTTGGGCGCGATTTCGTGGTTTTGGATTTTGCGCAAGGACGAGCTTTTGGACGAAATCAACACAGGCTCAGCTAAAACATACTCAAACACCTGGTATTATATCGGCAAATTTATCTATGTGCCAATCGTGCTTGTTTTGTGCAGTATCGCATTGATAAACAAAGTCGCGTTTTAAGTAAAATAATGTATAAACAATGCGAAGTTTGTAACGAAAAAGTAAATAAATTGCAAAATTTATTTACTTTTAAATTCGATGAGTATATAAAATGCAAAAATTGTGGAACAATATATGAAATATCAAATATAAAATTTTGCAATTTTTTATCAAATATAGTCGAAACTTTTTATGCTCTTTTTTGTATATTTTTTTCTATTGGATTTGCGATATATATAGATGAAAATTTTGATACATATTGGTTGATTTCCGTGTTTATTTTTGTATTTTCTTGGTTTTTATTATCTTTTATTTGTATGTTTTTGGAATGGTTAATTTTACTTTTATTTGTCACTAAATTTGAAATTTCAAAAGATGATAAAAGAGATAAAAAACGAAATATATTCACTAATTTGTTTGGCAAACAATTAGGTAAATTTAAAAATTGAAGGAATTTTATGAGAAATTTATTTTTACCACCAAAAGTAGCTATGAAATTTAAATTTCGCAGAATTTTGCCATTTACTCTGCTTTTAATTTAAGCTTTGTAGATTGCTTCGGAAGCCACTTCACGCTTCCTCGCAATGACACTTAAAAGCAAAATTTCGCCAAATTTTAAAATTCCAAAATTTTACAAAATCCCAAAATCAACCCCGAGCGTCTTTTTAAGGGCTAGCAAAAACATCACCACATACATTACCAAAAGGCATTTTTTCTGCGTGCTTTTAGCGACTTTGTGCGAAATCTTCGTGCCAAAATACACGCCCACAAGGCCGCCAAGCCCCATTAATACGCCCTCTAAATACTGCACATTGCCATTATACGCCATGCTTAAAAATCCGCTAAACGAGCTAAAAATCACGAAAAATAGCCCCATAGAAACGGCTTTTTTGATATCCACGCCTAAAAATCCCACCAAAATCGGCGTCAAAAAAATCGCCCCGCCAACGCCCATACTAATGGCGATTGCGCCGATTGCAAAACCCACGGCAAAAAGCAAAATTTTGGCTGGTTCTTTGGGGGCTTGGTTTTCGACATTTGTCATCAAAACCCTGCAAAACGCGATTGTCAAAGTCAGCAAAAGTCCGATTTCTAGGACGATTGAAGCCACATTTGCGACGATGAAGCCCGAAAGCGACGCGCCACAAAGTCCGCCAAGCCCCACAATCACGCCACTATCGAGGCGGAGTTTGCCTGCTTTGTAGTTTAGATACGACCCAAAAATCGCGCTAAAAAGCATTTGCAAAATCGAAATCCCCACGGCTTCTTTGATATCGTATCCTAGCGCCATCATTATCGGCACGACGATTGTGCCGCCACCAATACCGAAAAACCCAGAAATACAACCTACCAAAATCCCTAAAAATGGTATTATAAAAAGCATTTTTTCCCCTTAGTTTTCGCAAATTTCCAAAACTATCTCTTTTTTAAGCGAAATTTCTCTGATTTCGGCTAATTTTACACCACTAAAATTTAAATTTAAAATTTCTCGTTCGGTTTTGGCTAAATTTCGTGCGATTTCGCGTAATACTTTCCCGCGATACGCCTTAGCATAGTGGCTGAGCACCTTGCCATTTTTGATAAATTTAAAGCTTAGATGCGGGACTTTTAACTCGTAAAATTTCTCATAAAACCCAGCACGCAGATCCACCACGCACTCGCCGTTCCCCACTTCGCTCTCCAAAATTTCATCAATTTTCGCGCTAAAATTTTCCCTGTAAATTTTTGGCAAATCAAGCCCAGAAAATTTCTCGCCTTGTTTAAGCTTGTATTCAGGGAGCTGGTCGCGCCCCAAAATCGGCCCAAAAAGATTTGAAAAAATTATCACATTAGCACCCAAAAATTCGCGCGCAGTATTTTCAAGCTTAGCGTAAGCTAGCGCCTCATACGCCACGCCAGTGTAACGCTCCAATGCGCTCACACAGCCCTTTTCAAAGATACTCTCCCGCAAACTCTCATCAATTTCTTTAAGCCCAAAAAGTTTGCAAAGCGCGCCTAACTCGGCATTTGCGACAAATTTTGCATACTCGTTTATAGCGTTTTCTCGCACCCCACTCTCATCGCAAAATTCGAAATTTGACAAATCCAAAATTTTATCCGAGCCGATTTTCGACTTCATTTCGCTTGGCGAAAACAGAACTTTCATCACAATCCTTATACAAAATTTAAGCCCATTTTACTATAATCTAAGTTACAAAAAAATACAAAGAGGTTTTATGTTTTTAAAAGATCCGATTTTTTATTTCAAAAATATTTTGGCTAAATTCCCAAATTCCTATCTCGCCGAAGACGGCGGGCAGATTATCATCGGCATTGACTGCGAATATTTGCAAGGCGATGACCTTGACAAACTCAAATTTGCCTTGCAAAACACCACGCAAATTTGCGAATTTGCAGGGCTTTTTGGAGTGCTAAGCTACGAAGCAGTTTATAAATTTGAGCGACTTGGCGATATTAAGCCCCGCCTTTACGACTTTCCGACATATTTTTACGCAAACGCAAGGGCGTATCTGCACTACGACAAACAAAGCAAAATTTACAGCTTTTATGGCGAAGGAAAATATTTTGAAAATTTGGAAAATTCAGATTTTGGGGATACCGCGCCGAAATTTGTGGGCGAGAAATTTTATAAAATCAAAACCGATTTAAACGCCGAAAAAAGCGACGCCGAGCGTATTTTTAAAAAAGCAAAAGAGTATATCAAAAGCGGCGATATTTTTCAGGTCGTGCCGTCTCAAACACTGCAAATTTATTCGAATTTAGACCCTTTGGAGTTTTATGAAATTTTAAAACGCCAAAATCCAAGCCATTATATGTATTTTTTTCCGACACCTTACGGCGTGGTGGCTGGAAGCTCCCCTGAACTCGTGCTTCAAATCAGAAATAACGAAATTTTTGTCGCTCCCATAGCAGGAACTAGACCACGCGGCAAGGACGCAAACGAGGATGAAGCCCTAAAAAACGACCTTTTAAGCGATGAAAAAGAGATGAGTGAGCATAAAATGCTAGTTGATTTGGCGCGAAACGACATTGGCAAATTTGCCAAAAAAGGAAGCGTGAAAGTGCGAAATTTAGCCCATGTGCAGTTTTTTGAAAGCGTTATGCATATCGTCAGCGATGTGCGTGGCGTAAAAGATGAAAGCAAGGATAATTTTGATGTTTTGGGTGTGGTTTTTCCTGCTGGCACGCTTAGCGGAAGCCCAAAAATTCGTGCTATGCAAATTATAAACGAATTAGAAAGCCACGCGCGTGGGATTTACGGCGGCGGGATCGGGTTTTGGCATTTTAACGGCGATTTGCAAATGGCGATTTTAATCCGTTCGGCGATTTTTGTAAAAGACAAAGCAAACCCCGAATTTAGCGATATTTTCGTGGGAGCAGGATACGGGCAGGTGTTTGATAGTGTGTTTGAAAACGAATACGCCGAAATTTGCAACAAACGCAAATCTTGCCTAAAAATTTTTGAAAAAACTTGCAAGGAAATGCAATGATTTTAATGATTGATAACTACGATAGTTTCGTATTTAACATATATCAATATGTGCTTGAAACTACTGACGAAGAGATAGTTTGCAAACGAAATGACGAAATCACGCTCGAAGCGATTAAATTTTTATCGCCAAGCAAGATTATTTTAAGCCCGGGTCCAAAACACCCAAAAGACAGCGGAATTTGCCTAGAAATTTTAAAGGCAAATTTAGGCATACCCATTTTAGGCGTGTGTTTGGGACACCAAGCCATAGGATTAAGCTTTGGCGCGAAAATAAAAACGCTTGAAATCCCAAAACACGGCAAAACTAGCGAAATTTGTGTAACGGGCGAAAATGCCGTTTTAGCAGGCTTGCCTAGCAAATTTGAAGTTATGCGTTATCACTCACTTTATGTAGATGAGTTGCCGGAAAATTTGGAGATTTCAGCCGTGAGTGAAGACGGCGTCATAATGGCGATGAAACACAAAGAGCGCGCAATTTACGGCATTCAGTTTCACCCAGAGAGCTATTTCACGCAGTATGGCAAAAAAATCATTGAAAATTTTGTAAATTTAAACAAACCAAAAACACAGGAGAAAAAAATGAGCAATTTCGCCCCGTTTATGATAAAGCTACAAAAGGGCTATCCGCTTGAAAGTGGCGATTACGAAGAGATTTTTAGTGCCGTTATGGCAAAGGATTATGACATTGTCCAACTAGCTGGTTTGCTCGTGCTAATTAGCGAAAAATCGCTTTACCCAGATAGCCTAAGTGCGCTTGTGCGAAGCGTTTTGAAATACTCCAAAACTTACAGCGATGATAAGCCTATGCTAGACATCGTAGGCACCGGCGGAGACGCGCTAAAAACGATAAATATCTCCACAACCTGCGCGTTTATCTTGGCCTCTCTTGGCGTCAGGGTCGGCAAACACGGCAACAGCGCAGTATCAAGCAAGAGCGGATCGAGCAATATCTTTGAAGCCTTAGGAGTGCCGTTAAATAGCGATCTTGGCGAACTTAGAGCGCTTATGGATAAGACGAATTTGGCGTTTTTCCACGCGCCGTTTTTTCACAAGGTTACAGCCGAAGTCAAAGAAGCACGAACTCGCCTTAAAATCGGCACTTTCTTTAATATTTTAGGACCTTTGCTAAATCCAAATTTGACCCTTTCGAACCAAGTCGTAGGCAACTACCACGAAGAAGTAAATGCTCTCATAGCGCAAACTCTGCAAAAACTAGGTCGAAAGCACGCCCTAGTCGTGCATGGCATGGACAGCATGGACGAGATTACGCTGTGCGACGAGACGCTCGTGCATGAAGTGCGGGGCGAGAAAATCATCGAGTATAAAATCACGCCTGAGCAATTTGGCTTTAACCGCGCCTTTCACACCGACATCGAGGGTGGAGATAGCAAATTTAATGCTGAAATTTTTAAAAGCACGATTAATGGCGAGTTAAAGGGACCTAAACGCGACATAGTCGTGCTAAATGCGATGTTTGCTTTGTATGCGGCTGACTTTGCCAAAAGCCCAACCGAGGCCAAAGAGATAATCGAAAACGCCATTGATAGCGGCAAGGTGTGGGAATTTTATCAAAATTATATTAAGAATTTTGGGTAAAAATAGAAATTTATGGCAAATTTAAAATTTGCCATAAATTTGAAATTTTATTTATCTAAAACGGAAATTTAATTACAATCATATATTTACAAAATCTTGATAATTCTCGCTTCTTAGCGTAATTAAATTATCTACGCAACTATCAAAATTTATTTTAAATTCGTTTAAATCTTGCGAATTTTTAACGATTTCAATAAATTTTATGATACTAAGTGGAGCTAATTTGCTATCAAATTCTTTCGTGCAAAATTTGAAAAACAGTGCTACATCCCAGTGAATAATTGGAGCAATTAACATCGTTCTAAGTTCGGTTTGGTTTTTCTTTTTCTTTTCATACATATGTCTTGCGATACTCGTAGTTTCGGCATTTAATTGTTGATTACGATTTTTTATCATCGTTGCTTCAATTAAAAAATCTTTATATTCTAAATCAACTTTTCCAGCAGGTGCATAAGATAGCGGAATTCCGTTTTCATTATAAATTAAATTTGAAAACAATCTATCATCTCCAAATTTTTTACCAAAAGTTAAAGCTAAAATATATTCCAATCTTAAAGGTTCTGGGATATTATCATATTTCGAAGTATCATCTGAAATTTGAGCTAAAATTTCAAGTTCTTTATATAAATCATTTAAATTTGTTTCGTCAATAACTTTTTTAAGCGATTTTGCGTAGAATTTTTGGTCTAACTCATTTTCTAATTTTTCTAAATCAGAACTATCTAATTTGTCAAAATCGAGTTGTAAATTTAAGGCTTTATTTTTTATAACTTCTTTTCTAACAATTGCATTTTCTAGCCACGGCAACTTTATATTTTCTAAAAAATTTATATACTCATCAGCAGTTTTAAAATTTTCAAATTTATAGTTTTCATAATATTTTAAAATTGCTTCGATTTTTTTAATGTTAAATTCTGAAAAATCATAGTAAATATTTTTAAAAGCTCCCCTAGAAACCAAAAGCCCAGTCATTTCAAATTTACGAAAAACATCATCAACATAATCTCTAATACTGCTTTTACTAATAGGCAAAAGCTTTAAATCATCAAAAAGATATTTTTGAATATCGTTTAAATTTTCTTTTAAACCATTTTTAGCTCTATACTTTAAAATATCATTTACGCATTTTTTATAATCGCAATCTTTCATACCTAAAATAAAGACAAATTCGTGTTTTAAAATCCCTTTTGAAACTTTATTTTGTTTTTGCCACTCTTTTTTAAGTAAATCAATTACAAAAAGAGTATTTAGAAAAACTCTTGATTTATTATAAATACTCGTTCTTGTTGGATTGTTTGCGTGAAGCCCTATCATAATTTTTGAATAAATATCGGTTATGTAAGCTTCTTTATTTGCTAATAAATGAGCCAAATTTGTCATTTTTATTCTCGGTTTATTTTTGTTTCCGCTAAAAATAAGCAATCCTTGATCTTTTAATGCACGAAGCTGTGTCATAACACGACCATCAAATCCAGTTTTTTGTGGATTTTTATTTAGAAGTTCATTTATTTCATCATCGGTAAGCAAAATGTCGTTTTCAAGTTTATATTTTATATCATTTGGAATTATGCTAAATTTATATGCCCCATTTTTAACAAGTTCTATCAAATAATTTATTTTCATTTTTTCATCAAAAACAAAGCCGTCAAATTTTTTAAAATATATTAAAAATTCCAAATTTCTTTGCGGATTTCTTACTGTTGTATTTATGGAAAATATCTTATAACCGTCCCTATTTCCGCTTGTTCCCATTTTATATCCTTTTAGTAATTTTTTATCAAAACTTCCATTGCGTTGCTTAAATTTTTTCGCCTATAATTTGCGTTTGTATATTGTCTTTTTATTTCGCAAATTTGATATTTTTTGCTCCAAATTTTAAGTTTTTCATTTGTTTTTCCATTTGAAAATATAACATTTGAAAAAGCAAATTTT
This sequence comes from Campylobacter sp. JMF_04 NA10, assembly GCF_027737655.1. Classification (NCBI taxonomy): domain Bacteria; kingdom Pseudomonadati; phylum Campylobacterota; class Epsilonproteobacteria; order Campylobacterales; family Campylobacteraceae; genus Campylobacter; species Campylobacter sp. JMF_04 NA10. The sequence goes on from NZ_JAOVTZ010000005.1 coordinate 21,562, forward strand.
TTATTTTTTGAATTTAAAAAATCTAAAATTTCATACAAATCATTTTCATCTTTTTGGCTCCAACTTGCATTGTATGGAGCATTTGTTATCAAATATGGTGGATCAAAGTAGAAAAAATCAGCTGTTTTATATAAATTTTCATCTCTAAAATCCAAATTTGTAAATTTGATATTTTTTTCTTGTAAAAATTTGATAAATTCAATAGTTTTATCATACAATGACTTTGAAAAGTCCATTTTTCCAACAGGAACATTGAATAAATTTTTAGAATTAAATCTCAGATAGTGATTAAAACCATAAAGTATCAAAACAAATAGTTTTATGTCGTTAGGTTTTTCGTTATAATCTTTGCGAAGTTTTAAAAATCCGTCTTTATTGTATTTTGATAATCCTTCATTTGCATAAATTTTATAATATCCCTTTGGTTTGCTTTTAGTATCGGTTAAATCATAAATTTGGATTAAATTTGCAATTTCAAATAATATTTTATCTAAATCATTTGTTTTAAAATATTTGAGTAGATTTAAAATTCTTTTTTCTTTATCGTTTAGTAGCAAGGTTTCGCAAGGCGAATTTAATCCTACTATTCCGCTACCACAAAAAATATCGGCAAAAACATTTACATCTTGCGGAAATAACGGAATAATATGCTTTAAAATTTTAGCTTTATTGCCTGAATAATTTAGAGGAGATACTATCATTTATTCTCTTTTGTGCTTTGATAAAATAATTTTCATCAATTTCGCTTCCTATAAATTTTCGCTCCAAATTTACGCAGGCAACAGCAGTTGTTCCGCTTCCACAAAATGGATCAAAAACCAAATCATTTTTATTTGTATGAATTTTTAAAATTTCTTCAATCACACTTAAATGTTTTTGCGTAGGATGTAATCTATTTTTTCCACCTAAAACTATACCACTTTTAAAAACAGCTTTTAAATATGGAATTTCGCTTGGTTTATTAAAAGTCCATTTTGATTTTCCTTTTACAGCCCAAACCGCTACTTCAAAATCAATTACATAACGAGAATTTACATTTCTAGGCATAGGATTTGCCTTTTCCCAACGAAGCAAGTCTTTTATAACACAGCCACAATTTTCAAGCATTTGTGTAATAAACGATAAATTTTTCCAATCATTAAAAATTATAATACTTCCGCCATTTTTTAGAAATTTAACGCAATCTTTAATCCACTCGGTTTGATTAAATCCATAATCCCATTGTCCGTAGTTCATACCGCTTCGCCCCATATTTGAAAAACCAAGTTGATGTGTGCGTGAAATATTATAAGGCGGGTCGGTTAAAATGCAATCAATTTTGGTATTTTCTTTTTCAAATTTATCAATCAAATTTTTATAATCACAATTAAAAAATTCAATATCTTGCATAATTATCCTAAATTGCTCTAAATTTGGCTTATTATTTTGTAAAATTTTTCCAATTGATTAAGCCTTAAAAAACACAAGATTATAACTAATTTTACTTTGCAAATATATAAATTTTAATACCTTTAAAAGTCCCAATAATATATAATATGCCTTTGAATTTTAAAACAAAGTTTTGATTTTATGATAAATTTAAAAGAAAACGAAAACTATCTGGGCGAACAACTTATTAGCTATTTAGGAAACAAACGCTCACTTTTGGGGGCGATAAATGGCGTTATAACGGACATTAAAGCAAATTTGGGTGCTGAAAAAATCGCTTTTGCCGATGTTTTTAGCGGCAGTGGCGTGGTGGCGAGATTTGCCAAAGCTCACTCAAATTTGGTTTTGGCAAATGATTTGGAAAAATACTCTTTTGTTATAAATTCGTGTTATTTGGCGAATTTAACGCCACAGCTAAGAGCAAATTTAGCTAAATTTCATGCCGAAATTTTAGCGAATTTTAAGCCTTGCGAGAGCTTTATTAGCGAACTTTACGCCCCAAAAGACGATGAAAAAATCAAAAAAGGCGAAAGAGTTTTTTACTCACGCCAAAACGCCCTTATTTTGGGGGGACTACGCACGGCGATTAGCCAAATTCCAAGTGAGTTTCAAAAATACTTCATCGCTCCGCTTCTAAGCGAAGCTAGTATCCACTCAAACACAGGTGGCGTTTTTAAGGGCTTTTACAAGGACAAAAACGGCGTGGGGAAATTCGGCGGTAGTGGCGAAAACGCGCTATCTCGCATTTTGGGCGAGATAAATTTGCCGTTTCCGGTTTTTTCAAATTTCACAAGCGATTTTCAGGTTTTTCAGAGCGATGCTTATGAGTTTTCAAAACTTGCTCCAAGCGTGGATATAGCGTATTTTGACCCGCCGTATAACCAGCACCCTTACGGCTCGAATTATTTTATGCTAAATTTAATCGCTGATTTTAAAGCACCAAATTTAGGGGATTTAAGCGAAGTTAGCGGTATCCCAAACGGGTGGAACCGCTCGAATTACAACAAAAAATCTCGTGCCGCAGATGAATTTTTCACGCTTTTGGCTGAATTTAGGGCGAAATATTTGATAATCTCGTTCAACTCAGAAGGCTTCATCAGCGAAGATGAGTTTTTAAAAAATCTCTCTCTCATCGGTAAAGTGGCAAAAATCGAGATAAAATACCCTGCGTATCGTGCTTCTAGGAACTTGCGAAACCGAAATTTGCATGTAACAGAGTATCTGTATATCGTCAAAAAGGCGTGAAAATGGGCGCTATAAAACCAAAAATCAAAATTTGCGGGATTAAAAATTTAGCCGAAGCAAAAAGCGTTTTAGAGTGCGAATTTAGTGGCGTTAGAGTGGATTTTTTGGGTTTAATCTTTGCCGAAAGCAAACGAAAAGTAGCACCCGAAATAGCAAAAGAAATTTCAAATTTAGTGCGTGAATTTGGGCGAAAAAGTGTCGGCGTTTTTACCGATACGAGCGATGATGAAATTTTGCAAATTTGCAAATTTGCAAATTTAAGTGTGGCTCAAATTTATAAAGAAATTTCGCCGAATTTAAAGCAAAATCTAGCAAATTTGGGCGTAGAAGCGTGGCAGGTCGTGCGCGTGAAAGATGAAATTCCAAATTTAAAAAATTTGAACTATGACAAAATTTTGTTTGATTACAAAGGCGACAAAATGGGCGGAAACGGCGAAAGCTTCGAGTGGAAAATGCTAAAAAATTTGCAAATTCCATTTATCCTAGCTGGCGGTATCGGCGCGCAAAACCTCGCAAACGCCCTAAAAATAAAGCCATTTTGCCTCGATATTAATAGCAAAGTAGAAAACGAAAATGGCATAAAAAACCCAGCAAAAATAATGGAAATTTTAAAGATTTGCGCGCAGTAAATCCACGCGCAAAATAAGAAGCGAAATCAAAATCAGTCGTTACCGTGAAGCTCGTCGATATAAAATTTCACCGAGCCCATACCCTCTTTGAGAGCCCACTCGTAGGCGCTTGATACGAACTCCCAGTTGATTCCAGCATAAAATTTCTCCAAATACGCTGGGCGCGCGTTGCAAACATCGATATAGTATGCGTGCTCCCACACATCGACTACTAGAAGTGGCACAAGCCCGTCGCGCGCAGGCGTATCGGCGTTTTTCGTAGCGACAATCGAAAGCTTTTTAGTCGCTGGATCGCACACTAGCCACACCCAGCCAGAGCCAAAGTGAGCCGTCGCTGCCGCGATAAACTCAGCTTTAAAATCAGCGAAATTTTCAGCCAATGCCGATTTTAGCGCCTCGCTTGGCTCGCTAATTTTTGCGATACAATCCCAATAAAAGTCGTGGTTATACACCTGCGCCGCGTTGTTAAAAAGCCCGCCAGTAGCGTTCATTACGATATCATAAAGCCCCTTGCCCGCAAACTCGCCACTTTCGGTCATTTTATTCAAATTTGCCACATAAGTTGCGTGGTGTTTGCCGTGGTGATACTCACAGGTTTTTGCGCTTACTACGGCATTTTTCTCTGCCTCGAAAGGTAAATTTCTAAGTTTAAACATATTTTCTCCTTTAAAAAAATTATCCCCTATAATACAAAAACTCTCTTAAACAAAAGATAAATTTTATCCTTTAATTGAAATTTATAAATTTATTAAAAATTTTGCCTAATTTGGCTAAACTTAGCGAATTTTGAAATTTAAAGGATATAAAATGAACATTATCGAAGGAAATTTGACCCTAAACGGCGATGAAAAAATCCTAATCATCAACGCCAGATTTAACCACATCATCACAGATCGCCTAGTCGAAGGCGCTCACGACGCATTTTTGCGACATGGCGGCAAAGAGGAAAATTTAAGCCTAATGCTAGTCCCTGGCGCATTTGAAATCCCACTCGCCCTAGAAAAGGCACTTTTATCGAAAAAATACGACGCCGTCGTCTGCGTGGGCGCAGTCATCAGAGGCAGCACACCGCATTTTGACTATGTCAGCGCAGAGGTCAGCAAGGGTATCGCAAACACCATGCTTCGCCACGGCGCGCCAGTTACCTTTGGCGTGCTTACCACAGATACTATCGAGCAAGCGATCGAGCGCGCAGGCTCAAAAGCCGGCAACAAGGGCTTCGAAGCGATGACAGGCGTAATCGAAATGCTAAGCTTATTTCGCAAAATAAAGGCGTAATCATGGCGACAAGACACCAAGCGCGATTAGCGGTGATTTCGCTACTTTACGCAAAAGATATGAACGAAGAAAAGCCTGAGTTTGAAAACGAATATTTAGAAGAAAAAAAGATTAGAAACGAGCAGAGAAACTGGACGCTAGGCCTGCTTCACAGCGTGCGCGATAATACAGAAACGATTGACGCGCTTTTAAATGAGTATTTGAAGGAATTTAAACTACACGAAATTTCAGCGGTTGAGCGCGCTATTTTGCGACTTGGCGCGTATGAGTTGCGTTTCAGTGATACAGACGCTGGTATCATCATAAACGAAGCCGTAACCGCAGCCAAGGAGCTTGGCGCGTCATCGAAGCTAATAAACGGCGTTTTAGACGCTATTAAGGTCGTAAAATGAAGCTTTGCGTAGCCTTGGATATGGCTAGCAAAGAGCAAAATTTAGCTTTGAGTGCGAATTTAGCGCAATTTGGGGATCAAATTTGGCTCAAAGTCGGCCTGCGCTCGTATCTGCGAGACGGGGCGAAATTTATCGAAAAACTCAAAAAAATCGCAAATTTTAAAATTTTCTTAGATCTTAAATTTTACGATATCCCAAACACCATGGCTGACGCCGCGCAGGTCGTCGCAGGTCTTGGCGTAGATATGATAAACCTGCACGCAAGCGCTGGAAAGCGCGCTATGAGCGAGGTTATGAACCGCTTAGGCGCGCTAAATACCCGCCCGCTCGTGCTTGGTGTATCGGCATTGACAAGCTTTAACGAGAGCGAATTTGGCGAAATTTACAACGATGAAATTGCGCCAAGCGTGGTGAAATTCTCGCGTTTTGCGCATGAGTGCGGGCTAGATGGCATGGTCTGCTCGGTTTTTGAATCAAGTGCGATTAAAAACGCCACAAACGATAAATTTATCACGCTTTGCCCTGGCGTGCGACCTTTTGGCGAGAGTGCAAACGATCAAGCGCGTGTGGCAAATTTAAGCGACGCTAAAAGCGCAAACGCCGATTTTATCGTGGTCGGTCGCCCGATTTATCAAGCGCAAAATCCAGAGCAAATCGTAAAGCAAATTTTGGCTAGCTTATGAGAGTTTTAGCATTTCTTTTTTTCTTTTTCGGCGCAGTATTTGGCGAAACTATCGAGGCACACTACGATATTTCTTACGGCGTTTTTGGCGTCGTGGGGCATGCCGATGCTAAATTAGTCAAAACCGCCAAAACCTACGAAATCACGCTAAATGCGAGGGCTTATGGGATCGCTGGCTCGCTAAGCGGGGATAGAAGGGAGAAATTTTACTCCAAAGGAAGCGTTGTGGGCGAGATTTTAAAACCCAAAATTTACCGCCACGAAGTCGAGCGCAAAAAGGGTAAAAAAACCATAAACACGCGCCAAATTTTCACATTTGATTACAATAACAAACGCATTAGAGAGCAGAAATTTAAGGGCGAAAACGGCGATTTGCGTCCTAGTAGCGACAAAATTTTGCCATATTTTGCGACAAACGACCTGCTAAGCGTGTTTTTTAATTTCGGCAAAATTCCGCACAAAGGCGATATGTTTTTCCTAACCGCAGCCGGAGCCAAAAACGAAACCGGGCGCATAGATGTGCAAATCCCGCGTGGCAAACACGCCAAAGCTATCCAAAACGCCTTGCAGACGAGCTCGAACCCATTTATCGTTTTTATAAATCAAAAGATTTTTTCTAGCAAAAAGGGCGAACTCTACCTCTCGCTAAATCGCCAAGAAATCGCAGAAAATGTGATTTTAAAAGATGTTTTGTTTTTCGGCGATATCCATGCTAAGCTAACTGAGGCTAAATTTTAGCCTAAAATTCATATCCGAAAATTTTAATGCCCTCTTCTAGCTTTTCGTAGCGAATTTGCGGAAATTTTGCTAGCAAATCTAATACCATTTCCAAATCATTTTTTTTCGTTTTATCATACCTTTGCGGTATGAAAATCCACGCTATCTCATCGTATGCAAAAACCCCGATTTTAAAGGCGATTTGTGCGTTTTGTATCTGCCATTTGGAGCTGTTTTTGATAGCGTAAAAATTCGGAAAAAGGATTTTTTTTATGATAAAGCATTTGCAAAAGCTAAATTCGCTAAAAAAGCCCGCCCAAAGCTCGTCTGGCACGAAATAGCCCTTGGCTTTGAGCCGTTTTTTCTCCCTGCTTAGGCGAATCGGAGTGATAAATCGCTCGAATTTAGCGTAAATTTTGCGCTTAAAGCTCGTATAATACGAAAAATACAGCCCAAACAGCGCCTCGTAAGCCTGCAACGCTCGCCCTTATTTCTCTTCGATTTGCGATTTTAGCGAACTTGCGATAGAAATATCGCTTGGGTTGATATCGATTGTCTCTAATGCCTTGTCTTGGAAGACAAAGCCGATTTCTTTGGCGCCAAAACTTTTTGCTATGGTTTCAAGTGTGTCGGTTGCGGATTTGTGGATTTTGCCCCCTAAATCGTTTATGATTTTAAGCGAGAGTGACTTAACCTCGTTTTTCGCGTCGTCGATTAGGCGGTTTTTATCGCTCTCATCAAAGCTAGATCCAAAAATACCATTTAGCGAATCAGGCAGCAAAAACGGCAAAAGTTTGGAGTTTTTCTCGTCGTAAATTTTCATATCCTTAATCGAATATTTGTATTTGCAAGGTGGCATTTTGATCTCGTATTTGTCCTCGCCACGCGGAATTATGCTAAATTCAGGGCTTAGCAGGTCATAGACGAAATCTATCTCAAACTCGAAAATAATCGCAATCTGTTTTTTCGTCATCAGTGGCGAAACTAGCGAGCCAAGGAAGCCGTCAGCGACATTTTCTTTGCGTGTAACGATCTCTTTGGAATAAATTTTAAACACGCTTAACTCGCCTATGCTTTTTAGGCGCGTAATATCCGTGCTAATCTCCGTTTTAGGGGCATTTGCGCCAGATTTTTTCATACGCAAAAACATATAAACCAAAATCACAAAAATTAAAAAATTTAAGATAAAAGCCAAATTTTCCAAATTTTATCCTTTCAAATTTCGCCTAAAACAGCTCTTTGAAATCATATCCTGCGCTTTTTAACGCCCACGCAATCTCCTCTTGGTGCGCCTTGCCCTTGGTTTCTAGCGTGATTGTAATTTGCGCATCGCCGTATTCGATCTCGGTCGAGAAGCGATCATAGTCGATTTTGACGATGTTTGCGTTCGCATCACGCAAAACATTTGTAAGCTTGGTTAGCGAGCCCGGTTTATCCACGAGCGTAACATTTATCGTCATTTTGCGGTGAGATTTGATAAGACCTTTTTCGATGATGATGTTTAGCATTTGCACATCGATATTTCCACCACTTAAAATAATGCCGATTTTAGCGCCCTCATTAAAGCTAAATTTATGATTTATCAGCGCAGCCACGCCCACAGCTCCTGCGCCCTCGACGATGATTTTTTGATTTTCTAGCAAATACAAAATCGCGCTTGCGACCTCCTCATCATCGACTTGGACGAACTCATCGACGCTTTCTAAAATATGTTTTAGCGTGATCTCGCTAGTATCACGCACCGCGATACCATCGGCGATAGTGCGCACGCTCTGAGAGTTTATCGCCTTTTTAGCTACGAAGCTATCATGCATGGCAGGCGCGCCCTTTGCGCCAACGGCGATGATTTTTATATCAGGATTGATTTGTTTAGCACAGCTTGCCACGCCACTGATTAATCCGCCACCGCCCACAGGCGCTATGATATAGTCTAAATCCGCGACATCTTCTAGCATTTCAAGCGCGATTGTGCCCTGTCCTGCTTGGACTAGCTCATCATCGAAAGGATGGACAAAGGTAAGGTTGTTTTCCTTGGCATATTCGAGCGCATAAGCGTAAGCCTCGTCGAAATTATCGCCTTTTAGGATAATCTCAGCCCCCAAAGCCTTGGTGCCACTGACCTTTAAAAGCGGAGTTGCTTCTGGCATGACGATTACGGCACGCACGCCAAATTTTTGCGCACTCATAGCCACGCCTTGCGCGTGATTGCCCGCACTCGCTGCGATTACGCCACGGCTCTTTTCATCTTCGCTAAGATGAGCGATTTTGTTGTATGCGCCACGAATTTTATACGCACCCGTGCGTTGTAAATTCTCATTTTTTAGATAAATTTGCGCCCCATAAATTTCGCTTAACTTTGGTGCGAAAGCGAAGGGTGTCTTATGCACAAAAGCCGCTATTGTGCGCTTTGCTTGAACTATTTTATTTAAATCTACCATTTTTAGCCTTTCAAATTTTTATGCTCTATCATTATGCACTTGTTTTGGATAAAATTTACTCCATTTTTTTGTGCCAAAAAAGCCACGCTATCGTTAAAAATGCCAAGTTGTAACCAAAGCGTTTTGGCTTTACACGCCAAAACATCGCTAAAAAGCGCGTTTGCGAACTCGCCTTTTCGAAACATAACGACAATGTCGATTTTATCATTTATTTCTTTTAAATTTCTATAAACCTTCCTGCCTAAAATTTCATCAAATTTAGGATAAATTGGAAAAATTTTAAAATTTTGCGCGACTAAATACTGCCCCACGCGGTTGCTTGGCTTGCTCTGATTTGGGCTAAGCCCCACGATAGCGATATTTTTGGCATTTCTTAAAATTTCACTTATCACGCTAACGCCTTTAAAATCACGCCACACTCGACATGCGCAGTATGCGCGAACTGATCGAAAATCGCGAATTTCTCCACCTTGTGCGTTTTGCAAAGATAGCTTAAATTTTGCTTCAAGCTTTGCGGATTGCACGAAATGTAGATTATGTTTTTGTAATCTTTGATGAAATTTAGCACGCTTGCTTCAAGCCCTGCGCGTGGCGGATCTACCAAAATATGCGAGATTTCATAGCCTTGCAAATCTACCCCTTCTAAGCGGGTAAATTCGCGCTCTCCCCCAAATGCGCTCATTAGCTCATCTGCGCTTAGGCGCACGAATTTTATGTTTTTAGCGCCGTTTTTTTGCACGTTTAAAAGTGCGTTTTTTATGCTATTTTTGCTAATCTCATTTGCCAAAATTTGGCGAAATTTAGCACTAAGCGGGATTGTGAAATTCCCATGTCCGCAATACATTTCAAGCAGATCTTTTCTAGCGCTTTTCTCATCGCCCACTGCGCCTAACACCCACGAAATCATCTTTTCATTAACGCCTCTGTTTGGCTGCGAAAACGCCGTAGCTTCGAAAGTGTAGCGATAAACTTGCCCCTTTATTTCAAACTCGTCTTCTAAATTTTCCCTGCCAAAAACGAGCTTTTTCCCGCGCGATCTAGCGATTAAATTTACCCCCAAATTTTTGGCTAAATTTGCCAAATTCGGCTCTATTTCTTCGATATTTCGGTGATATAAAAGCACGCATAAAAAATCATTTTTACTAGCGATAAACTCGCACCCAAAAAGCCTAAATTTTAAAATTTCATCATTTTGTAAAATCGGCAAAACTCTATCCATAAAGCTTTGGATTTTTTCATCTACGATAGGGCAGTTTTGCACGAAAACACGCTCTTTATCCCTGCCTCGCATGCTAAAATGAAGCTTCTCGCCCTCGTGAAAAATCCCAAATTCAGCCCGCGAGCGAAATGCGCTTTCTTTGGAGGCAAAAACCTCGATTTCGCCAGTATAAAACGGCGCAAACTCCGCGCTTATGCGCTCTTTTTTTAAATTTAACTGCTCTTTGTAAGGCAAATCATAAACGCAACTTCCACAAATACCAAATTTATCGCACTTCACCGCTTACCTTTTTGCCTAAAATTCGTATCGCAAGCACGGTTACGCCAAGCCCAAAGACTAGGCAGACCCAGACATTTACCCCAAAGCTAGCTGGCAAAAACCCGCAAAATGTACTGATGATACCCACGACGATAGCGTAAGGTAGCTGAGTGCTGACATGCTCGATATGATCGCAACCTGCGCCCATTGAGGAGAGGATTGTGGTATCTGAAATCGGCGAGCAGTGATCGCCAAAAATCGCCCCTGTAAAAACCGAGCTGATATTTAAACACATAAAAGCATGAAATTCATCGCCGCTAAGGCCGTATTTCGCCCCCACAGAAGCAGCTAGTGGCACAGCGAGTGGAGTTACGATACCCATAGTGCCAAAGCTAGTGCCTGTTGAAAATGAAATAATCGAGCTTAGCACAAAAATCACGAGCGCAAGTAGCGCCATAGGGGTGCTCTCGCCTAGCAAATCCACAAGGTATTTTGAGGTGCCAAGCTCTTTTATCGTAGAACTTAGCGACCACGCAAAAAGCAGGATTAAAACGGTTGTAAGCATGGTTTTCCAGCCCCCAATCCAAATTTCAATCCCCTCTTTGATACCATAAATTTTTTGCCACAGCCCCAAAACTATGCCGATTATCGACGAAAACATAGCCGCTTGAAACAGCACCACAGAAGCGTCAGCCCCGCTAAATGCCGTTCTGATAGAAACGAAGGAAAACGGATCTGCTTGCACAGCCTTTAATTCCTCTTCGCCAAGCGCGCCAAGTCCGTTTGCATAAAACCCAATCACGCTTAGCACAATCATCGCTCCAAGCGGAATTAAAGCATTAATCTTGCGTGGTTCGATACCCCCTTTTGGACTAAATGCTTGATCTTCTAAATTTGCGATTTTAAAGTCCCGTCCGCCATTTTTGCCAGCGCGAGACGCCATTTCGGCGCGATACATAGGGCCAAATTCCCTCATCATCACAGCACTTGCCACGACAAAGAAAAGCATGTAAATATTATAAAATCTATACGGGATTGTCTCCACAAAAATCGTAAATGCGTTGATATCCTCGACGCCAATTTGCGCATACGCTTCCTTAATCGCCGAAATCTCAACCCCGACCCAAGTCGAAATCAGCGCAATTCCAGTTATCGGCGCAGCTGTCGCGTCGATGATAAAGGCAAAGCGCGCACGCGAAATTTTAAATCTATCCATCAAAGGACGCATGATAGGCCCCAAAATAAGGGCGTTTGCGTAATCGTCAAAGAAAATGATAATTCCCATAAACCAAGTATAAATTTGCGCCCTAACCCCAGTATGCGCCCTAGCCCCAAGCCACATAGCAAGGGCTTTGGTGCCGCCACTTTTGGTAACTAGCGCGATTAAGCCTCCGATACACATAACTTGAAGCAAAATTCCCGCATTCCACGCATCTGCCATGGAGGCTACCACACGCGCACACAAATCCGTAAAAGCTACGACAAAGCCAGAGAGCACGCCATTATCGTTCATACCGATGAGAAATGTCCCGCTTAACACGCCCAAAAACAGCGATAAAATGACATCTTTGGTGATAAATGCAAGAGCAATCGCCACAAGTGGCGGAATCAGCGTCAGTGCGCCATAAATGCTTGCATTTTTTTCAGCTGGGCTAAGCTCCGCGCCAAAGACAAAAAACGGAAGCAAAAAAATAAATAAAATCCTAAACATAAATTTCCCTTTTGTATTAGATTAGTTCGCTATATCTTCGAAATTTTCCTCTGCCATGCTTCCCATGAAATCCCCATTATTCGCGCTTACACTAGGTTTAAGTCCGATAGATTTGAGGTATTCTTGGATCTTTTCATCGCCACCAAAAATAGCGTAATCAAGCGCATTTAGCCCGGCCTCATCTACTCTTTTTTCATCTGCGCCAGATTTTACCAAAAGCTCGGTGATTTCTTTGTTTCCATGTAGCGCCGAATACATTAGCAAACTAGCACCCAAATCATTAAACGCACACGCGTCCGAATACCCGCCAAGTGAAGCTAGCGCGCCCTTTTCGGTAGAGCCGATTTGGCGGACATTGACACTTGCGTGGTTATAGACCATGAAATTTACCATTTCGTAGTTTTTGCTAGCCACAGCGTAGAAAATCGGGGTTTGGCCAAGTTGATTTTTGTGCGATACTTGCGCGCCTTTGGAGATTAGAAATTTAGCATTTTGTAAATTTGACATAGCGTAAAATAGCGCGCTATCGTCCCCATCGTTAATCTTCGCCCCGCGCGTAATAAGTGCGTCGATAAATTTCGTATCATATCCTAGCAAAAGTGCCAAATTTAGCGCACCGCTAAGGTCGTTTGTGCTGTAAGTGTCGCTGCTTAAAAGCACATTAAACTCATCTATATTTACCCTGTTTTTAAGGGCTAATTCGAGCTTATTATACGCGTCGATACTGCGATTTTTGGCCGCATATAGGGCAAATTCGCTCAGCACCAAATCCGCAATCTCACTAGCCTCGTTTGGGGATAAATTTGCGTTAAAATGGCTTTGTAATGCTGTTTTTGCCAAATTTATCTCAGAGATAAAATTTTTGAAATTTATGAAATTTATAAATTTTTGCTCAGAGTAAAATTCTAAAATTTCTAGCGCATTTGCATACGCTGCGCCTAAATTTTTCTGCTTAGCCTCGCGCAAAAATCCCTCGCTATCCATGCCAGCCTGCGCTAATATGCGTTCGAATTTTTTCTCATTTATGCTAGCTTCGTTTCCCACGCACTCGATACTCTCGCTTCTAATCGTCCTAGCTAAATTTTGCAAATTTCGCAAAAATGGAGCCTTTACAAGCGAGCCCTTGCAATCATAATCACTCAGCAAAAGTTCGCTAGGGCTTGGCGTAGTGGCAAAATAGGCTTTCGGATCTGCCTCGATATCGGCGCAGGTCGCGCCAAAAGCACAGATTGCGCCAAATATCCATAAAATCAAAATTCTTTGCATAACCAACCTTGTCAAATTTAACCTGCCATTTTAGCGAAATTTTGCTTATTTAAACTTATTAGCGCAAAACGCGCTAATTCGTGGCTTAGAGCGCGAAATTTTCTTCCTCGTTAAAATTTAAATAACGATAAATTTCGCTATTTTTGCCACTTAATTTCTCACGCACTATCTCTTTGTATTCTCTCGCGCTAGGAATTCTGCCTAGCATCGCGCAAACAGCGGCTAGTTCGGCACTGGCTAAATACACCTTAGCACCCATACCCATGCGATTATCGAAATTTCTAGTCGAAGTTGATACTACGACCGCATTATCTTTTACTCGCGCTTGATTTCCCATACACAGCGAGCACCCAGGCACCTCTGTGCGCGCTCCTACCGCGCCAAATACGCTATACACGCCCTCTTCTTTGAGTTTTTTTTCGTCCATTTTCGTAGGCGGTGCTATCCAAAGGCGGGCTGGTGTTTGCGCGCTACCCTTTAAAATCTGCGCTGCGGCGCGATAATGCCCGATATTTGTCATACAGCTTCCGATGAAAACCTCATCGATATTTTTCGCCCTTGCCTCATCGGCTAAAATTTCGCTTAGCGTTGCGACATCGTCAGGGTCGTTAGGGCAGGCTAAAATCGGCTCTGTAATCTCACCCAAATCTATTTCAATCACTTCTGCGTATTTTGCGTTTTCATCGGCTTTTAGAAGTGTCGGATTTTCTAGCCATTTTTTCATTTTTTCGCCCCTTCTAGCTAGCGCGTCGCTGTTTTGATAACCAGCTTTTATCATAGCGTCGATTAGAGCGATATTTGAGCGTATGTATTCGCACACGCTCTCGGTATTTAGCGCGATCGCGCACGCTGCTGCACTTCTCTCGGCACTAGCGTCGCTTAGCTCGAAAGCCTGCTCGGCCTTTAAATTTTCAAGCCCTTCAATCTCTAAAATTTTGCCCGCAAATATATTTTTCTTGCCCTTTTTCTCGACGCTCAATAAGCCTTTTTTAATCGCATAGTAAGGAATTGCATTTACCAAATCGCGCAAAGTAATGCCCTCTTGCAACTCGCCTTTAAATCTAACTAGCACGGATTCTGGCATATTTAGTGGCATACTTCCAGTAACTGCCGCAAACGCCACTAGCCCGCTACCTGCTGGAAAGCTAATGCCGATTGGAAATCTCGTGTGGCTATCTCCGCCCGTGCCTACGCTATCAGGGAGCACCATACGATTTAGCCATGAGTGGATTACGCCGTCCCCTGGGCGCAGTGCCACGCCACCGCGACTACTCATAAAAGACGGAAGCGTTCGGTGTGTGATAGTATCGCTTGGCTTAGGGTAGGCTGCTGTGTGGCAAAAGCTCTGCAACACGAAATCTGCGCCAAATCCAAGGCTAGCAAGCTCTTTAATCTCATCGCGCGTCATAGGGCCTGTGGTGTCTTGCGAACCCACAGTTAGCGTGAGTGGCTCGACATACATACCAGCTCTCACGCCCGCCATGCCACAGGCTTTGCCGACGATTTTTTGCGCGAGAGTGTAACCTGCGCTCTCGTCAAATTTAGGTTGCTCTGGTCTAGTAAAAATCTCATCATCGCCTAAGCCTAGCTCTTTTCTAGCCTTAGCGCAAAGCCCTCTTGCGATGATTAGCGGGATTCGCCCGCCGGCTTTGTATTCATCGAAAATCGTATTTGGGCTCAGGCTAAATTTGCAAACGACCTCGCCATTTTTGACAATCTCGCCCTTGTATGGATAAATCTCGATTTCATCGCCCATTTCGAGATTTTCCACACTCGCTTCGATTGGCAAGGCACCGCTATCTTGGGCTGTGTTGAAAAAAATCGGCGCGATGACCGAGCCTATGATTACACCGCCTGTTTTTTTGTTTGGGATACCATAAATTTCCTCGCCGATATGCCACTGCACGGAATTCACGCCACTTTTGCGACTACTTCCAGTGCCCACGACATCGCCCACATACACGACCTGCCTACCGCTTTTTTTAAGCTGAGCGATTGTTTCTAGGCTACCGGCTTGGCGTTTGCTAAGCATGCTTAGAGCGTGAAGCGGGATATCAGAACGCGTGAAAGCCTCGCTAGCAGGGCTTAAATCATCTGTGTTTGTCTCGCCAGCGACCTTGAAAACCACGCCTTTGATACACTCACTCAGAGGTTTTTTCGCCCTAAACCACTCCATATTCGCCCACGCTTGAAGCACGGCTTTTGCGTGAGCGTTGCCCTCTTTTGCCAGCCTTGCGACCTCTGCGAAGTAATCATGCACGAAAATCGTCCTACCAAGAGCCGCTGCTGCGCCCTTTGCGGTGGCTTCATCTGCGCTTTGTAAGGCGCGGATTAGCTCGATCACGCTGTATCCGCCAAGCATGCGCTCCAACATCGCAAAAGCCTCATCTTTGCTAATACCAGCCACAATGCACTCACCGTTTATGATTTCGCCTAAAAACTCCGCCTTGATTTTAGCGGCATCATCGACGCCCGGGTTAATGCGTGTTTTTAAAATTTCGATTAATTTTTCGCTTGGATTGGTTTTTAGGATTTCGCACAACTGCTTGGTTTGCTCGGCGCTAAGTGCTAGTGGCGGGATACCTAGCTTCGCGCGCTCATTTACGCTGGATTCGTAGTTTTGTAAAAAGTCCATATTTTGCCCCTTTTTGGTAAAATTTTGGACAATTTTACAATAAATTTGATTAAATAGTTAAATTCGCAGGAATTTTAAATTTGCACTCATTGCAAGAAATTTGCGTTAGCAAAATTCAAAACAATTTAAATTCTCGCAAATTTCAGTCTAATCGAATTTAGCACTACGGTTACCGAGCTAAAACACATTGCCAGAGCCCCAAACATCGGTTTTAGTAATATTCCCCACAAAGGATATAAAATTCCAGCCGCCACAGGTATGCAGATGAGATTGTAAAAAAACGCCCAAAAAAGGTTTTGTTTTATCGTTTTCATCGCCACCTGCGACAAATTTATCAAATAAGCCAAATTTCGCAAGTCGTTTTTGATAAAGATTATATCTCCGGCACCCTTGGCGATGTCGCTGCCTGAGTTCATCGCGACACCTATACCGGCGGTTTTAAGAGACGGAGCGTCGTTTATGCCATCTCCTACGAAAAGGACTTTTTCGCCGTTTTTTAAATTTGCGATAAATTCATATTTTTGGCTTGGCAAAACTTCGCTTATGATCTCATCTATGCCTAAATTTTTGCCGATGAAATTCGCTGTTTTGGCGTTATCACCTGTTAGCATTATGGTTTTTATGCCTTGATTTTTGAGTGTGCTTATGCACTGCTTGGCTTCATCACGCAAAATGTCGCTAAGCGCCACAAAGCCCACGAATTCGGCATTTATAGCCACAAAAATCACGCCAAAGCCGTTAGATAAAAATTCATCTGCATTTTTTGGCGTTTCAAATTCCACGCCGTTTTCATTTAAAAGCTCTTTATTTCCCGCTAGTAGCGTAAATTCGCCGTTTTGCGCCTTTATACCACGACCCAGCAAACTCTCAAATTCTCCGTCAAATTTAGCAAATTTAACCCCTTTTTCTTTTGCAAATTTCACAATCGCCTTTGAAATCGGGTGTTCGCTAAGCATTTGCACGCTTGCGATTAGTGCCAGATTTTCATCGCTTAAATTTGTAAAATTTACCGAAATTTCGCCCCTGCTGAGTGTGCCTGTTTTATCAAAAACGGCGATTTTCGTATCTTTTAAGATTTCTAAAACTTCTGGGTTTTTTACCAAAACGCCGTTTTTAGCGGCATTTGAAATAGCGCAAACTATCGCAATGGGCGTAGCCAAACCCAAAGCGCAAGGGCATGAAATAATCAAAACGCAAATCGCGCAAAGTAAGCCGATATGGGCTTTTCCTGCGACTAGCCAAATCACAAACACGCAAACGGCGATAAAAATCACGCTTGGCACAAAGATATTTGCGATTTTATCGGCAAAGCGAGAAATCGGCATTTTTTTGCTTCCTGCTTCGCTTAGCAAATTTTTGATTTCAGCTAAAACGCTTTGGTGCGAAAATTTTGTGATTTCCACTTGCAAAATTCCTGCGACACTCACGCACCCAGCATTTACGCTGTCGCCGACCTTTTTAAAAACGGCTAAACTCTCGCCGGTTATCAGGCTTGTATCTATTTCGGCAACGCCATCTATAACCACGCCATCGCCCGGGATTTGCGCACCGTTTTTGACTAAAACTTTATCGCCGGGTTTTAGTTCGTTAGCCAAAATTTCGCTTGTCGTGCCGTCTGGGTTAATCAAAATCGCCTTTTTTGGGCTTAAATCGATAAGTTTTTTAATGTAATCATTGGCTTTTAGTTTGCTTCGCTCTTCAAGGTATTTTCCTAGCAATATGAAAGCGATTATCATCGATGAAGAGCTAAAATACAAATTCGCCCACTCATTTCCGCCCTTAAAATGGACGAAAATCGCACTTCCTAGCGAATACAAATACGCCGCAGATGAGCCAAGCGAAACCAGAACATTCATATCGTAGTTTTTGTTTTTAAGTGAGCCTATCGCGTGATAAAAAAAGTTTTTGCCGCAAAAGCCAAGCACAACAGCACCCAAAATCGCACAGAGCAGGGCTTTTACGGCGAAGCTGAAATTTGATTTCATTTCGATTAGCATTATAAAACACGCTAAAATCACGGCTAAAACGAATTTAAAAAGCATATTTTTTAAATTTCGCGCCTTTTTGGCTTCCAGCTCTTCGTAGTTTGTGGCGATTTCATAGCCTAGTTTTGTGATTTTTGCTTTTACGGCGTCTAGCACGGCATCATCTGCCACTTCAAATTCGCCCGAACCAGCTGTGAAGCTCACGCTTACGCTTTCGACGCCGTCGATTTTACGCGTAACTCGCTCGATTGCGTTCGAGCAATTCACGCAGGTCATTCCGACTATGTTTAGGTTAAATTTTTGTGCCATTTGCGATTAAATTTTGGTTGCGCTAAATCCCAAATCGTCCATTTCGCTAAGAAATTTTTCCACCTCATCTGCGCTTAAATTTACGCTTACGACCTTGTTTTCTACATCGACACTAATCTCGCCAAACTCCTCAGCTAGGGCGTTTTTGATAGTATTTGCGCAGCCGTTGCACATGATTTTTGGTGCGCTAAATTTCATAGTTTGTTTAAAAGACATTTTCGCTCCTTGAAAAAATTATTTTGCGATTATATATCAAAATTTACAACATTTGTCAATCCTAAATCCACTACCCCTAAATTTAAGCCAAATTTTGCTACAATCGTAGGTTTTTAAATTTTAAATTCACAAGGATAATTTATGGGACGAGCGTTTGAGTATAGACGAGCGGCAAAAGAGGCTAGATGGGGGAAAATGAGCAAACTTTTCCCAAAACTTGGCAAGGCAATCACAATGGCAGCCAAAGAAGGTGGCGAAGATCCTGAAATGAACGCCAAACTTCGCGCTGCAATCGCGACTGCAAAGGCGCAAAACATGCCAAAGGACAATATCGACGCGGCGATTAAACGCGCCAGCGGCAAGGATAGCGCAGAGATTAAGACTGTATTTTACGACGGCAAAGCCCCGCACGGCGCGCTTGTCATCGTCGAGTGCGCCACAGACAACCCTACCCGCACGGTTGCAAACATAAAATCAGCCTTCAACAAAGGCAAGGGCGAGTTTTTGCCAAGCGGAAGTTTGAAATTTATGTTTTCTCGCAAGGCAGTTTTTGAGACGAAATTCCCAGATGGCGCAGATATCGAGGAGCTAGAACTCGAACTAATCGACTTTGGACTAAGCGAAATCGAGGTAAATGAGTTCGAAAACGACAAAGGCGAGAGCGAAAAAACGCTAATCATCTATGGCGAATACGAAAATTTCGGCACTCTAAATGAGGGTATCGAAAAGCTAGGTTTGGAGCTAATTAGCGGAAATTTGAAATTCATCGCCAACGACAAACACGAATTCAGCGACGAGCAAATCGCCGATATCGACGCGCTACTAGATCGCCTCGAAGACGACGACGATGTGCAAGCAATCTACACAAATATCGAATAAGGAGCAAAAATGGAAGAGTTAAAAGTCTATGAAATCGACGAAAGCGCGCTATCAAAGCTAAAATTCGCCATAATCCACACGGATAAAGGCGACATGACGCTAGAATTATACGCAAGCGAGGCGCCACAAGCTGTAACAAATTTCGCCACACTTGCAAACTCAGGCTTTTATAAGGGGTTAAATTTCCACCGCGTTATCCCAAATTTCGTAATCCAAGGCGGCTGCCCTTACGGCACTGGCACAGGCGGTCCTGGCTGGCGCATAAACTGCGAGTGCGTAGGTCAAAAACACCGCCACGAGCGTGGTTCGCTAAGCATGGCGCATGCTGGACGCAACACAGGCGGAAGCCAGTTTTTCGTCTGCCACAGCGCACAACCACACCTTGACGGCGTGCATACGGTATTTGGCAAGGTCGTGGATAATGCAGGATTAGCCGTGCTTGACGCGATTAGAGCCGGCGATAAAATCATCGATATTGAGATTAAAGAAAGCTTGTAAATTTATCATCATTGCGAGAAATGGCGAAGCTGTTTTGAAATCAGACAATATCAAAAATTCTCTGGATTGCTTCGCTTCGCTCGCAATGACAAATTTAAAAATCAAAAAATGGTTGGGATAGACATAGTTCAAATTTCACGCATATCGGGCTTACGAGAAAAATTCGGCGAGAAATTTTTGCGTCGCGTTTTTTGCGATGATGAAATTGCTTTGATAAAAAGCGATGAAACTTTGGCAGGATTTTTCGCCGCCAAAGAAGCCTTTTCAAAGGCTCTTGGCACTGGCATTGGTGGCGAGTGTGGATTTTTGGATATAAAAATCGCAAAAACGCCAAAAGGTGCGCCGTTTTTTGAAATCTCACCAAATTTAAAAGCCAAATTTAGCATAAAAAACTCAGCCCTTAGTATCAGCCACGACGGAAATTTCGCAATCGCAGCTGTGATTTTGGAAATAAAAAAGGATTAACAATGCGACTATATTTGAAAAGCAAAAATGAACCACCAATCAAGCTTGATGATGAATATCTTGATGAATTTTGGCATGTTGAAAGCTATTTTGCAATCAGCGAACAACAAGCCGAAAAATCAAATCTTTTAGAGTGTATCCACCCGCAACTTCCGAATTATCTCTCAACTTGGTCTGCTTTGCAAAAATTGCCAAAAGATTTATATGACGAAGTTACAAAAATCGATATTCATCTGCATTACAAAATTCACAAATCCAAACTCGATGATTTTATCGCATATCTATATCCAAATGGCACAGATTACCCATATAAGGATATTTTAGACATAATAGTCGGCGATTATTTTTATGTTTATGCTTTTGCTGATTAAAATTTTGCCTAAATTTTACTCAAAATCCACGCTACGCAGATAATCATACATACTTAGCACGCTTAAAAACAGCGTCAGTATCGCAGGGCCCAGTATCACACCCCAAAACCCAAAGGTCGAAATTCCAGCTAGCATTGAGAAAAAGATTAAAATTTCATTGATTTTGGCGGGATTTTTGACAAGGCGCGAGTTGATAAATTTAATCACAAGTGGCTTTACAAAGCTATCAGCAATCGTAGAAATCATCACCACACAATAAATCAAAATGATAAGCGCACCGCTCGTCGAACCCCCGATAAAGACGATTAGCGCGGTAGGCACATACACGAGCGCGCCACCGATCGCAGGGATTAGCGAGCAAAATCCAAAAATCACGCCCATTAGCACAGGGTCAAATCCGTAGCTTCCAGCAATCACCGAAAACAAAAGCCCCTGCAAAACGGCGTTAAAAATCGTCGAGTATAGCACCACGCTCATGGTATTTGCGGTCTCTGCGAAGATATAATCAAGCTGCTCGGCTTTGACAGGGACGATTTTTTTGATAAATCCCGCAATATCGGCACCGTAAAGGTATGAAAAAAAGCAAAAAATGATGATTAACACCATATCAGCGATAAATTTTAGGCTCGATTTGCCCGCCACAGAAAAGTATGAAAACGCCTGTTTGGCAGTGGCCGCGATGTCTAGGTTGCCCAAAAATTCCTTGATTTGCGCCTCAAATCCATTTAGTGCCTTTGGGAGCTGAATATCCATATTTTTGGCATTTTCGACCATTAAATTTAGGCTAGAAATGTCAAAATGCGCGATATTTTTCGTAATCTGCGTGCCAGCATAGATAAATGGCACAAACAGCACCACGCACAGCACCAGCGTCGTCAGAAGCGAGCCTAGCACCTTTTTGCCACGCACAAATGAGAGGATTTTGACATGCAAACCAGATGTCGAAATCGAAATCAAAACCCCAATCGCAATCGCCAGCAAAAACGGCGAAAACAGATAAATCACGCAACAAAACAGAAATAAAATTATGCCGATGAAAAAAATCTTGCTCGTTTTTGCGTTTTTCGCACTAGCTTTGCCCAGCGGTTCGCCCTTAGAATCGACGATATTAGGGCGTGAGTGTGAAAGCGCGTCTAAATTTTCATTATTTGCCAAATTTTATCCTTTAAATTTCAAAAGGGGTATTTTATAAATTTAATTTTTAAATTTCAAATTTTACCCCAAATTCTTTCAAATTCGCTACCACAGGCTATAAATACTGCGCCGAAATTTTACCTCTCTTAAAATTCTGTGAAAACAAAATCAAACTAAATTTTAAATTTAAAAAGATAAAATTTCGCATTTTATTCAAGGAATTTTTATGAAAAAAATATTGCTGTTTTTATCTCTTGTGGGGCAAATTTTTGCTTTTGATAAAACTGAATTTGCAAAAGAACTTAGCAATTTAGACGCAAACAACTCTACCCAAACACAAAAATTGCTAGATTTGAGCCGGGAGTGGCAAGATGAAAATATAGCAAATTTAACAAAGCTCAAAACCTTGAAAAATCAAGAATTTATAGAATATTTTCTACTAGATCAAAGGCTAAATTTCTTACTTATTGCAACTCAAACACAAAATCAAAACAAATTCGATAAGACCTTGGAGTTTTACAAAGAGTATTTGCAAGAAAAGGTCGATTTTCTACTCTCAAACGGCACGGAAAATTTAGCCAAATTTAACGAGCTAGAAACCTGCATAGGCGATCCATGCGGACACCCAACCGAAGTGCTAAATCTAGCTGGCATATTGCAAGCTCTGAAAGAAATGCAAAATGTAGATTTGCAAATCGTCAAAAAAATCAGCGCCCAAGCAGGTAAAAACTACAAGTCTTATCTATACGAACGCTCATTTACAGAGCAAAAATCCCAATTATTAGAACTTTTGCATGAAAAGAGCTTGGAAGCGCATTTTGAGGCTTTGGCTACATTTAGCAACAAAAACGAAGAGATAGTAAGTGGCTTTCGCAACTACTTTTTTTATCGATATTTAACGGGACTTTACACAGCTAAATTTTACGCTGGATTTTTGATTTATGATGATAAAAAACACGGTATTGGGTTAAATGAAGTTAAAAAGTATATAAAATTACACCCCGAAATTTGCACCATTTACCCAGAATTTTTGCGAAAAGAAATCGCAAAATTATGCAAATAAGATTATTGAAATTTAAAATAAAATTCCGCGCCAGTATTCGGGATTTGCGAAGCAAAATTTTAAAATTTTGCCTATTTTATAATGATTTTAGCCGAATTTGCCACTGAAATTTCGCCCTGTCTAAACTCATTATAAATCACGGCGCAAAACTCATCATCTCGGTTTATCACAAGCCACATTTCATCTCCACTTTTGCGCTCAAACTCCGCACAAACCACGCTTCCCACACGCAAAGGAAGCGAGATGCCACTCATAGAAGCAGGCGCGCCAAACTCGCCCTGCGCGATATAATGCGTGGTGAAATCCTGCACAATCGCTCCTATGCTGAGCTTGGCACGATTTGCTTCTAAATCCATTTTCGCCGCCACTTGCGAAAGCGCCGTGCTTGCGTTTGCGCACTCTTTGGCTGTTTTTTTGGATTTGTTTTTTATGCCTTTGCACTGCGCCACTCGCTCTTTTGCCTCGCTTAAATTTGCCCTGTAATAATCCACGCTTTTTTCGCTTTCGCAGCCTAAAAAAACGGCGCAAAACGCCACAATAGCGCAAAATTTTATGAATTTCATTTTTAGCCTTTTTGTGAAATTTGAAGAAAGATTATAGCGAATTTGGGGTTAAAATTTGCTCGCCAAAACGGCGAGCATAAAAGGAGAACTATTATTTATCCAACAAGCAATCTCATATCGGCCTCAACCGAGCTAATGCCCGCAATGCCGAAGTTTTCGACCAATACCTTTGCCACATTTGGCGATAAAAACGCTGGAAGTGTAGGTCCAAGGTGGATATTTTTCACGCCAAGATATAAAAGCGCTAAAAGCACGATAACCGCCTTTTGCTCATACCAAGCGATATTAAACGCTAGTGGAAGTTCATTTATATCATTTAGATTAAAAATTTCTTTTAATTTCAAAGCAATTAGCGCAAGTGAGTATGAATCGTTGCACTGACCAGCGTCTAGGACACGCGGGATTCCGCCGATATCGCCCAAATTTAGCTTATTGTATTTGTATTTCGCACAACCTGCGGTTAAAATCACGGTGTCTTTTGGCAAAGCTTTTGCAAACTCAGTGTAATACTCCCTAGATTTCGCCCGTCCGTCGCACCCAGCCATGACGACAAATTTACGGATTGCGCCTGATTTTACCGCCTCTACGACCTTATTGGCTAGGGCGAAAACCTGTGCATGAGCAAAACCGCCTACGATTTTACCACTTTCGATTTGTGTCGGTGGGGCGCAGGTTTTGGCCTGCTCGATTATAGCGCCAAAATCCTTATTTTCGCCGTGTTCGCCCTTAATGTGGGGGCAACCCTCCACGCCCACAGCACCTGTCGTCCAAAGTCTGTGTTTGTAGCTCTCTGGCGGGATTATGACGCAGTTTGTAGTCATCAAAATCGGTCCGTTAAATTTCTCAAATTCCTCTTTTTGCTTCCACCACGCATTGCCGTAATTTCCCCTTAAATTCGGATATTTTTTGAAAAACGGATAGTAGTGGGCTGGAAGCATTTCAGAGTGTGTATAGACATCTACGCCACTGCCTTGTGTCTGCTCCAATAGCATTTCTAAATCGCGCAAATCATGCCCTGAAATTAAAATTCCGGGATTTTTCCCTACGCCGATATTTACTTCGCTAATCTCAGGATTGCCGTAAGCGCCTGTATTTGCGCTATCTAGCAAAGCCATGCCAGATACGCCAAATTTGCCAGTCTCCATGGCAAGAGCGATTAGCTCATCAATGCTTAGGCTATCATCAAGGGTTTTTGCCAAAGCCTCTTGGATAAAAATATCAATGCTCTCATCTTCCTTATTTAGGGCGTTTGCGTGTTTCATATACGCAGCAAGTCCCTTTAATCCATAAGTGGTAAGCTCTTTTAGGCTTCGTTTGTCCTCATCAGCCGTGCTTAAAACTCCGACTTCTTTTGCTTTTTGTGCAAATTCGCTCTCATCTCCCTCCCAAAGGGCAAAGCTTGGCAAATTTGAACAATCGCCTAAATTTGCGATAAGCGATTTTTTCATTTCTATGGTTTTTTTGATAATTGCGATAATCGCAGGATTATCGAAATTTGCGTTTGTGATAGTTACAAATAAATTCATCGTTACTCTGTGATTTACCTCTTTTGCTACGCTTTTACCCTGTGCCCTTAGCGCACAAGCTACGCTAGAAAGAGCTTTTGTAACCCACACTAGCAGATCTTGCATAGCTGCAACTTCTGGCTTTTTGCCACATACGCCACTAATCGTGCAGCCTGTGTTTTTAGCCGTCTCTTGGCATTGGAAACAAAACATATTTTCCATAATTTCTCCTTTGAAATTTGAAATTCAAGGCGCATTATAATATAATGCAAAATTAATTTCTGTTGTTATAACAACAAAAAGGCAAAATTTATGAATTTATCCAAAACCATACTTTTTAACGGCATAAGCGAAGATGAGATTGCAGATTTGCTCCCTTGCTTGGAAGCACAAAGGGCGAAATTCGCCAAAGATGAGATAATCTTTCGCTGTGGGGACAGCACTGCGAAAATCGGGCTCGTGCTAAGCGGGAGCGTGGATATTGTCGTAAATTTCTTGCGCGGAAATAGCAATATTTTTGGGCGTATTACCAGAGGCGATATATTTGCTGCAAACTACGCCATAAGCGCAAAACCCCTAGAATGCGATGTCGTAAGCGCAGAGCCAAGTGAAATTTTATTTTTAAATTTGCGCAAAATTCTAACTTCTTGTGCCGAAAATTGCCCCTATCATCACAAAATCATCTATAATCTGTTTAAAATTTCAAGCAACAAAAACCTAAATCTCTCAGCCCGTATGATGCACACTGCGCCCAAGACTATACGAGAGAGATTGCTTTCTTATTTTGGTGAGCAAGCACTCAAAAACGCAAGCACCAGCTTTTGTGTGTCGTTTTCTAGGCAGGGGCTGGCTGATTATCTAGGCGTAGATCGAAGCGCTATGTCAAACGAACTTAGCAAAATGGCGAAAGACGGACTAATAAGCTATGATAAAAACGAATTTCGCCTGAATTTTAATATTTGAAATTTTTTAAAATTTGCAAAATTTTGCATTAAATTTTGCAAATTTAACGCAATTTTAATCAAAAAGTCCCCGTTCATCAGGGCTGGTTTCGTATCCCAGAGCTGATTTTGCGCGCACACTCATAATGCGCCCTTTGGCTGCACTTAAATCTGCCCTATAATAATCCACGCTTTTTTGCTTTCGCAACCCAAAAACACTGCGCCTAGTATCGCCAAAACACAAAAATTTATAAATTTCATAATTTGCTTTTTAAATTAATTTAAAAAACATTATAATATTTTTATGCAAAATTTAAAACTATTCTAAAATTTTTCTTTTTCCATGAAGCGTTTTAAAACGGCTTTTATTTGCGTCGTAAAATTCGCCGGAAATATCATTATACGGCTCATCGACTGATGATTTTATCCCCATAATGCCACTTATGAAATTAAATATCAAATCATTTGTAAAATACTCGTTTGCATTGGCTTTGATTTGTGCAAATTTTTGCGAATTTAAAGCTATCCAATCATCGCTAAAATACGCAAAAAACGGGATTTGCGCCATATCCATAGTAAAATTTGAGCTATCGTGCTGATAAAGCATATCCTCGCCGTGATCAGCGCAATACACAAGCGCCTTGAAATTCGGCATTTTGCGCACTTTTTCGTAAATTTTTTGCACTATGAAATCATTATACAACACCGCATTGTCGTATTTTGATTCAAATTTTACAAAATCTTTTGGATACCTTGCTTCGTATTTCCAGTGTGCGCCCATAAGGTGCAAGATAAGAAGTGTTTTATCCCCGAATTTCATCTCATCGATTTTTGGCAAAATTTTCTCATCATACGGCTCTTCTGGGCGATGAAATCTATCTGTGCCTAGCGCAGTGAGCCAAAATTTTTGATTTGCGCTAGCAAAAAGCATAGAAAGTGGCGAGCCATAAATGCCGTGTTTTGCTTGATTTGAGATATATATGGTTTCAAAATTTGCCATTTTTGCCAGTTCTATTAGGCTAATAGCCTTTTCTTGCGGGATTTCATTGTATTGATTTCGCGCTGTCATAAACTGATAAAGCACATGGATTGTGAAGCTGTGATTTGAAAAGGCATTTGTGAAAAATACTGAGTTGCCTTGCTTTGCAAATTCGCGCAAAAACGGCGTAGTATCGTGCTTGTAACCATACACGCTCATGTGATTTTTGTTTTGGCTTTCGCCGATGACAAGGACATAAAGAGCCTTTTCATCGCTAAATTTTAAATTTTTTACGCCACTAATTCGCTCGTTTTCGTTTTGCTTAAATTTGTCTAGGCTTTGCAAAAATTCATTTGCCTTATCTAACGATATGGCATAAATTTGCATTTTTCTAAAATTAAATTTAGTAAAAATATCAAATGCCAAAAGCACGCATATAGCTACCTTTAATACTGCACTTAAATCAAATTTAACGAAATTTAATCGCTCAAAGTTAAAAAAAATGACAAAATACGACAAAATAAAAAAAGCAATGATTAAGGGCAAATAAAGGTTAAATTTCGTGTTTAGGTATTCTATGGCTTCGCCTGGTTCGCTTTGGAGTATCGCTATAAGCGAGTATTCGTTAAAAACTCCGCCTGTTTGCGAAAAATACACCAGATAAAATGCACTAGGAATTATCATCAAAACAAAGAGCAAAATTCGCGCTATTTTAAATTTAATCAATCTAAAAACTATAAGTAAAACAAATGCCAAAACAGCGAAAAAAGCGAAATTCAGACTAGGACTACGATTTATTAGCAAAGAAGGTGTGGTAAAATTTAAAAACAGCGGAATGCTTATGAGTAAAAAGATAAAGCAAAATTTCTTAAAAAACGCCCTTTCATCGCGCCAAAGCCCCCCCCCAATGGCGATGAAAGCACTCACAAAAATCATATCTATAAAGAAAAATTTAACTATATTTATTGCGACTGGCATACCCTTAGCTAGGACATACGCAAGTGATACAAATAGCATATACGAAAGCGCAAAAAGCACGAAAAAATTAAGTGAATTTACTCGTAAATTTATAAAATTTAAATCTTTCAATCTCCCTCCTTTTACCAAAATTACAATATTTCGCCGTGTGTAACTTACAAAATACTATTTATTAAATTTATTCGGATTTTAAATTTAATCAAAAAGCCCCCGTTCATCGGGGCTGGTTTCGTATCCTAGGGCTGATTTTGCGCGCACGCTCATAATGCGCCCTTTGGCTGTCTTTTCGATATAGCCGTTTGCGAGTAAATACGGCTCGATGACATCTTCGATCGTGCCCTCGTCCTCGCTAAGTGCCGCTGCGATGGTGCTTAGCCCCATGGCTCTCTTGCCCGCTTCGCCCAAAATCGCAAGGTATCGCAAATCCATCTCATCAAATCCAAGCTCATTGACCCCAAGCGCGTCCAAACCCTCGTTTGCGCGCTCTTTGGTGATGATTTCCTCGTCTTTGACCTCAGCAAAATCTCTTATGCGTTTCAAAAGTCGAAGCGCGATGCGTGGCGTGCCACGGCTACGACGCGCGATCTCTAAGCTAGCGTCTTTTTCGCACTCTTTTTCGAGTTTGATCGAGGCGATTTTTACGATTTTGGCAAGCTCTTCGGTGGTATAAAACTGCAAGCGAAACTGCATACCGAAGCGATCTCGCAAAGGCGCAGAAATCATGCCTGCGCGCGTGGTCGCACCGATGAGCGTAAAGTGTGGAATATCGATTTTAATGGTTTGCGCCGCTGGGCCTGAGCCGATGATGATATCAAGGCGAAAATCCTCCATAGCCGAATACAAAACTTCTTCGATTGCAGGACTTAAACGATGAATTTCATCGATAAAAAGCACATCACCCTCTTCGAGATTTGTCAAAATCGCCGCTAAATCGCCACTTTTTTCTATCATTGGAGCGGCGGTTACTTTGATATTGGCTCCCATTTGCGAGGCGATAATGTGCGCAAGTGTGGTCTTGCCAAGCCCTGGTGGCCCATAAAACAGCACATGATCTAGGCACTCGGCGCGCTTTTTGGCGGCCGTGATTGCTATGTTTAGGTTCGATTTGATTTTTTCTTGCCCGATATAATCCTCGAAATTCGCCGGTCTTAGCGAAATTTCCGACGCTTCATCTAGTTTTAATTTTTCTATTTCTACGATTCTGTCCATTAAATTTACCTATTTCAAATACTCAAATTCTTCGCTTGGGAAAATGCCTTTTTTTACATCGTTAGCGTAGTTTTTCACAGCTTCTCGCACGAGTTCGGCGCCGTTTAGGTAGCGTTTTACAAATTTTGGCTTAAATTCGTCAAAAAATCCTAGCATATCGCTCCATACTAGCACCTGTCCGTCGCACGACCCTGCGCCGATACCGATAACAGGGACATTTGCGACGCTCATTACTTCATTAGCCACGCTAGAAACTGTGCCTTCAAGCAGAAGCAAAACCGCTCCCGCATTTTGCACAGCTTTGGCGTCATCAAGTAGCAAATTTAGGGCGTTTTTCTCACGACCGCTTACCTTGTAACCGCCTTGAAAGCGAGAGAGTTGCGGGCGCAGTCCTATGTGGCTCATAACGGCAATGCCGTTTTTGCTAAGAAGCTCGACGGTAGCGGCAAAGTCCTTTCCGCCTTCGATTTTAACGGCGTCGCAACCTGTCTTTTCATAGACTTTGGCGCAGTTTTTAAGCGCAAGCTGGGGCGTAGCACACGAACAAAACGGCATATCCACGACCAAATACGGGTGAGTTAGACCGCGCCTAACAGCCCTTGCGTGATAAATCATCTCATCGACACTTATGCCGATAGTCTCAGCGTGTCCGCCAAAGCTCATATTTAGGCTATCGCCTACTAGCACCATATCGACTTGATCGTTAAAAATTTTGGCAAAAAGTGCGTCGTATGCTGTGATCATAACGATTTTTTCGCTGTTTTCTTTCATTTTATAAAGGTCTTTTATAGTGATTTTTGCCATATTTTATCCTTTAAAATTTTTTGCGATTATAGCCTAAATTTGGCAAATTTAACCCAAATTTGACAATATAAAATTTTTGAAGTAAAATGTGCGACTTCCTTTTGGGGGTGACTTGGCTTCGACAGAAATGGATTGGTCAAGGTGGCATGCCGCTTCGGATATAGCGTATAAAATCCAAATTAAAATTAAACGCAAATAACAAAAATTTTGCTCCTGCTTACGCAAAAGTAGCGTAATCGCAGTCGAGCCCTGCACTGCGCCCATACTATCTAAGCGCGGTAGCGGGTAATCCTAGATAGCGTAGTTTCGCGCTCTGACGAGGCGCGGGGCGAAATTTAGTCTTTGCTTTGGCGAGTTGTTTTGGAAAGTGAGCAAGCCGGGGCGAGAATTTCACTTTTGCTAAGCATGTAGAGGCTTTGGTCGTTTGTTTTTGGACTGCGGTTCGATCCCGCACACCTCCACCATTTAAGCTTTTTTTAAGTTATTTTCATAAAATTTACAAAATTTCATAAATTTAAAGGCAAAACAATGGCTAGAATTTTCATCACAGGCGATACACACGGCGGCTGGCGTGGGTTTAGCGGTGAAATGAAAAGGTTTGAAAAGTTTAGATACAAAACCGAAAAAGAGCTTTGCAAAGATGATTTTCTCATTATTGTAGGAGATTTTGGCTTTATTTGGGAGAGTAAGCCGGATAAAGATGAAATTCGTTGGCTAAAATATTTTAACGAGCGGAATTATACCACGCTTTTTATCGACGGCAACCACGAAAATTTCAATCGCTTAAATTCGTATGAAATTAGCGAATTCCACGGCGGAAAAGTGCATAAAATTTCTGAGTGCATATATCATTTAATGCGGGGGCAGGTTTATGAGCTTGCAGGGCACAAAGTCCTTAGTATGGGCGGTGCGGCGAGTATCGACAGGGAATATCGCACGCAAAACATATCATGGTGGGAGGGCGAAAATATCAGCGAGGCTGAGCTAAACGAGGCTTACGAAAACCTCGCCAAGCACGATTTTAGCGTGGATTTGATGCTTTCGCACACTGCGCCGAATTCTATCGCGCAAAAGGTGCTGGCCATAAACGAGTTTGCGCTAGATTTCCACGATCCAAACGGCGATTTACTAGAAGAAATTTATCGCAAAATCAAATTTAAAAAGTGGTTTTTCGGACACTTTCACGAGGAGCTTTTCTGCGTAAATAGCCAGTTTGTGACACTTTGGCACGATATAGTGGAGCTGAAATTTGAGGGTGAGAAAATCAAACATTTGTGCGTGATTTAATCTCGCTTCGCAAATTCTAAACACTGCGCCGAAATTTTAAAATTTTCAAGGGGCAAAATCGGCTAAAATTTTTCCATTTAGGGCTTATTTATGCTTTTTTCGTTTATTCTTGCGCGGTTTTGACTTGCCAGCTTTATCACCAGTAAAAATTTCATTTTTATGTGCATATTTTTCTTTTAAATAGTGCTCATAATCCACCAAATTCCCAAAACATTGTTTGCACCTTAAATTTTTTACCTCATAAAAATAAAAAGTCTTTTGGCAATTTTTGCAGAAAAATAGTTTATTTTGATTGCTTTTTTTACCAAATAAAAAAGCAAAAAGCGAGGCAAAAGCCACAATAAAAGCAAAAATTTTGCCCCTTGTGCCAAGTCTTACCCAGCCTTGGTATTTGCTCCACACTTTATATCCGTTTAGCGAAGCAAATCCATCAAAAAAAAAGATTGCAGACATCATAAAAGTGCCAACCTTATCAGAACGAAAAGCATAGATAAAAAAGAGCATAACACCAATCAAAATAATGTCGATAAAATCCATACCAACACTAGATAAAAGCCCATTTATAAGGCTGTTTTGCCTAAGCATTTCTATGCTAATACAGACAAAAGACAAAAAAAGAAAAATTTGAAAATAGTTTTTATTTTTTATCTGGCTAGGTAGCGATAAAAGGGTGTAAATCACGAGAAAAATTGTTAGAAAAATTTGGATTTTTAACTGCATTTTAACTCATTAAATAAATTTATCGCAAATTCATCAAATTTTTTGCCCCTTAAATGCTCTTTGCAAAATTCAACTATTAGTCCGTGAAATAGTGCAAATGCGCCGTTTTCGTCGTTTGAAAAATTATCATAGCGAGAATTTACTAGTTTAAAAATTTCGCCAAATTCTAGTGCGCCAAGCCACTCGCTAAGTTCGTCGTAGCTCTCAAACTCATATCCAAGCGCGCCTAGCAAACGCGCAGAGTAGCTATCTGCGACCATTACGGCTCTTCCGCACGCATAGCACAAAATCGCGTCGCAGGTTTCTGCCCCTATGCCTTTTTGGCTTATCAGCCACTCACGGCTTACGGCGTGCGCGAAATTTTCAAAATCGCCAAATTCTGCCTCAATTGCCCTGCAAAGCAAGCTTAATCGCTTTGCTTTTTGGTTATAAAATCCGCTTGGTTTGATAATTTCAGCTAAATTTTCCACGCTTAAATTCGCCAAATTTTGCAAATCCAAAAGCCCAAATTTCCTTAAATTTTCAAGTGCGAGTTCGGCGTTTTTCCAGTTTGTATTTTGGATCAGTATCGCGCCGACAATCACTTCAAATTCGCCAAAATTCGGCCACCAGCGAAAATCATCAAATTTAATCGCGCCAAAAAGTGCGCGAAATAGCTCAGTCGCGCTCATTTTCGGGGCTAAATTTCGCAAAAAACTCGCTTGCATAGCTTAGCGCAAACTGCTTTGCAATCCGCCCGCTTCGGCTCGCCCTAAGCGTGGAAAATTCGCGCGCCCTAGCGTGTAAATCCGGCAAAAATTCTGCAAATTTTGCCCTAAATTCCTCCACGCTCATAAATCTAAATGCCGCGAAATAGCTCTCCACCACGCCCAAATACTCGCTCATATTGCCACTATAAAAGCTAAGTTGCAAGCCAAATCGCTCGCTAAGGCTAATGCGCTCGTTTTTGGCGTCGCTTAAATGAAGCTCGTCGGTGCCCACCTGCGCGCCCATGTTGTCGCTGGCTAGCTCGCTTAAAATGTGTCTGCGATTTGAGGTCGCATACATTAGCACATTTTTTGGCGCGCGCTCCATAGAGCCGTCAAGTAGCGGTTTTAGGTGCTTGTAGGCGTTTTCGCCAAGCTCAAAGCTAAGATCATCGCAAAAAATGATGAAATAATAATCCTGCCCCCTGATTTCATCGATTATATCGATGAGATACTCCAAATCATCTTTGCCGATTTCGACGATTTTAAGCCCGTCTTGCAAAAATTTCGTAAAAACTGCCTTTGCTAGGCTTGATTTACCACAGCCCGGCTCGCCCCAGAGCAAGGCGTGATTTGCCCCACGCCCGTGGATAAAATTTCGCGTATTTTCTACAAGCGCGGTTTTTTGCGCCTCCAAGCCACAAAGCGCGTTGATATCAACAAAATCAATATCCTCTATCGCCCGCAGTTTTAATCCGTGTCTGCGAAACTGCGCCACTTGCACGCTTTGCCAATCGATTTTCAAATTTAACTCAGACATTTTTGTTTTCCTTTCGCAAATACACTAAAATTTCCGCTAACACATCATCATCGTCTTTCGAAGGCGATTTTAGGCGGATTTTTTCGCCATTTTTATCTGTGATTACGATATTTACATCTGCGCTCGAAATCGCGCGCACACCGATATTTTGGGCTAGCACCTTTATCATCATCATATCTATGAATTGTTTGGTATAAACATCAGCCTTGCCGAATCTATCCTCGATTTCAGCGTAAATTTCATTTATTTGCATAGCGTTTTCGCATTTGCTAAGCCTGTGGTAAATATCAAGCCTCAACCTATCCTCCGCGATATATTCGCTGTTTAAAAAGGCATTGACTGAAATTTTAAGCTCAACGCTTGAAATGATTGTTTTTTGGTTTAAAAGCTTGTTTATCTCATCTTCTAGCATACGCAAATACAGGCTGTATCCGATAGCCTCGATATGCCCGCTTTGTGCTTCACCGACGAGATTTCCACCACCTCTGATTTCTAGGTCATGATACGCTAGCACCGAACCAGAGCCTAGAAATGAGTTGCTCTCTAATGCCACGAGCCGTTTTAGCGCATCGCTAGTAAGGGCAGTTTTATCGCCAATCAAATAGTAGCAAAATGCCTGTTTGTTGCTGCGCCCTACCCTGCCCCGAAGCTGGTGCAGGTCTGCTATGCCAAATTTATCGGCGTTGTCGATTAAAATCGTATTGACGCGTGGCATGTGGATTCCACTCTCGACTATGCTCGTGCATAGCATGAGATCATACTCCCCAGCGATAAATTTAGCCATCTCGTCCTCGGTGGTTTGCGCATCGATTTTAGAGTGTAAGATTACGATTTTTAAATTTGGCAAAATTTCAAGTAGCCGTTTTTTCACGCTAGGCATACTTGCGATATGATTATGCACATAAAAAATCTGCCCACCACGGCGAAGCTCCCTAGTAATCGCCTCTTTTACGATTTTTTCGTCCCACTCTTTAACCATTGTGCGCACATCGAGGCGATCTAGTGGCGGAGTTAGAAGCGTGCTATAACTCTTAATCTGGCTTAGCGCCATATTTAATGAGCGAGGAATTGGCGTAGCAGACATGCTTAAAAGGTGCGAATTTTGCGATTTTTCCTTTAATTTTTCTTTTTGTTTCACGCCGAATTTATGCTCTTCATCGACGATTACAAGCCCTAAATTTGGCGCTTCGACATTTAGCAGGCTATGCGTGCCTACACACACAATCGCTTCGTTATTTTTAAGCCGTTTTAAAATTTCGCTTTTTTCCTTTGCTTTGCTAAATCTATCTAGCCTAAAAACAGGGATTTCAAACTCATCAAATCTCGCTTTTAGCGTGGCGTAGTGCTGAGCGCACAGCAAAGTCGTCGGCACGAAAAAAAGTGCTGAAAAGCCACTTTTTATCGTCGCAAATATCGCGTTCATCGCCACTTCTGTCTTGCCAAAGCCCACATCGCCGCTTAATAGCCTATCCATGACCTTGCCACTGCGCAAATCCTGCAAAATCGCGCTAATCGCGCTTTCTTGATCTGGCGTGTATGAAAACCCGCTAGAAGCGATAAATTTGGCGTAATTTGGACCGGTATTTTCTATCATCACGCCACGAATTAGCTCGCGTTTAGCGGCGGTTTGGATTATTTTACTAGCGATGACAAAGAGTTTTTCGCGCACCTTTTCTTTGATTTTCGCAAAGCTTGCCTTGCCTAGGCGATCAGGGCTTACCACGCCCCCACCAGCGATATATTTGTCGATTTTGTTTAGGTATTCCACAGGCAAAAGTAGCTTGTCGCCGCCTTCGTATATCAGGGCGACAAACTCACGCGAATGCCCCAAAACGGTGGCTAGTTCAAGGCCAGCGAATTTGGCGATTCCGTAGTCTTCATGCACGACAAAATCGCCCGGATTTAGCTCATCGAGCGCAAGGCTAGATTTGCGAACGCGCTTTTTAGGGATTAGCTTGTTTAATGAAACGATAATCTCGTCAGAGCTGATTAAATTTAGGATAAAATCCTCTTTTAAAATTTTCGCATTGCTTAAATTTGATAGATCCAAATGCGCCAAAAGTGCATCATTTCGCGCGATAATGGTGATTTTGTCGTTTTTGTGAAATTCGAAAAATTCGCTATTTGGCGTGATTTGCAAATCCTTAAATTTACGCGCGGCAGGTATTAGTGGCAGTGTATCAAGGACGCTTAGATCCCTTTCGGCAAAGATTTCATCTTTTTTGATAGGACACGCTAAAACCGCGCTAAATTCTTGCAAATAATCCGCAAATCCATCAATAAACCAAAACCCAAGCGAAGTTAGATCGTTGATCAAAGCGTCGCTATCAAAGGCGCTAATTTTTTCGTTTGCGCTCTCAAACTCGCCTTTGTTTAAATTCGCCAAAAACGGCTCAATCTCGACGCTTTCTAGCTCAATTTTTTCGGATTTTTGCGTATCAATGTCAAAATGCCTAATGCTCTCGATTTCATCATCATCGAGCAAAACCCTCACCCCGCACTCGCCCCCAAGTGGGAAAATATCGATAATCTCGCCACGAAAACTAATCTCGCCTGCGCTTTCGACGACCTGCGTCACACTGTATCCAAGGCGCAAAATTTCATCTTTAAATTCAGCTAAATTTAGCTTTTGGGCGAATTCGATTTTTATCCCTTTTAGTTGCGATTTTGTGGGGAGTTTGTTTAAAATCGTGCGAACTGGCGAGATTAAAATTTTGCGCCCTTCACATTTGTAATACGCGCCAAGCGAGCGTGAAATGCCGATTAGCTCGTCGTAGTAGCTTCGCAAATCCTCACCAAAATGCGCCCTAAAATCAGGCAAAACAAAGGTTTTAAAACCCAAAAATTTCAGCACCTCAGCGCAAAGCGCGCTATCTTTTTCATCATCTGTGATTAAAATTTGAGGACAAATTTGCGCAGAATTTTGCGCTAAAATTTGCGAAAAATACTCATAAATTCTAGCTTGCATTATTTTTGCGCCCCACTTTGCAAGACGCGATTTATCTCATACCACGATACATTTGGCTCGACCGACCAGATATTTAGATTCGAGCTATCCCACAGCATGAAATTTAGCGGATCTAGCGTCATACCCAAAAACCGCACCTCATAGTGCAAATGTGGCCCCGTGCTATACCCTGTATTGCCCGTGTAGCCGATAACCGTGCCTTTGCTAACCCACATGCCAGGAGCCACGCTAACCGAACTTAAATGACCATACCTTGTCGAAAATCCGTAATTGTGCGTAATTCGCACGAGTATGCCATATCCGTTTCCACTCTCGCCGGCAAAATCGACAAATCCATCTGCTGTGGCGATTACCGGCGTGCCGACACTGGCACGCAAATCTATGCCGTGGTGCATGCGTTTGACACCGGCTATCGGGTGCGTGCGCATGCCGTAATTATCGGTGATTCCGCGGTTTTTTATCGGGTAGCGGTTTGGTATGTATTGAAACATCAATTTATAGGTGTTGTCGTTTGCGCTGATTGTTTTAGCGTTTGATTTGTTGCGCTGGGCTAGTCTTTCGCTGAAATACTGCGCGATTTGCGCGTCGCTCTCATCGCCATCAGGGCCTTCGTTTGCGATATCAAGGCTGGTTTGTTCGCGCATTTGATTTGCCTGAATTATCAAATTTTGGTTTTGTTTTTCTAGCTTTTCAATCTGCGCCATTAGCGTAGCATTGGTGGTTTTTAGGTTTTTTTTGTCGTTATTTAGGCGAAAAAGCGCAAAAAACAAAACGAGCAAAAACACAATGATAAATGCGACTAAAATTTTAAGTTGAAAGCGAAAATTCTCGCCAAATTGCATAGTTTTCGAGCCGAAATTATCACTAATGGTGATTTTAGTTTTTGCCAAATTTCGCCCCGTTATTATAAAATTTCAAAAATTCCTCGACTAAATGAAACGAACCAAACACCAAATAAAGCTCATTTTCATAGGTTTCGCCCCTAAATTCAGAGTGCGCGATACCAAGCTCGTCCAAAGCCTGCGTAATCATCTCCCCGCCAAGCTCGCGACCTGGGGCATCATAAGGCAGAATTTGGACATTTTTGATAATCGGCGCAAGGGTAGCAAGAACCTTTTTGATATCCTTATCGGCAAATGCGTTGTAAATTAGCGTAAATTTTTTGCCTGCAAATTCCTTGACAAGTGCTTCGGCGGCTAGTTCGTTGTGCCCCACATCGATAATGATATTTGAAGCGATTGCTTCGGCGCGCCCAGGCAAATCAAGTGGCAAAATTTCAGCAATTTTAAAATTTAAGCCCCAAAATTTCGCCCCAGCCACGGCCAATTTTAAATTTGAATATTGAAAATTTGCTAGATTGTGAGTTTTGATATATGTGATGATTTCGCGCTTTTCATCTGCGTTTAAAAAATCGCTTGCAAATGCTAAATTTACCCCCTTTTGCGCTGCGATTTCACGCGCGATTTTTACGCTAAGGCTGTTCATCTCATCGCTTAAAATCGCGTTTTGCGCCATTGCATTAAGCTTCGTGCGCGAAATTTGCTCCAAATTAACGCCCAGCATGCCGATATGATCGGTGCCAATAGGGGTAAAAAGCGAAAGCTTGGTATCAAAACTGCTCGTAGCGTCAAACTCGCCACCCATACCAGCCTCGAATACGCAGTAATCGCACTCCCTAAAATGCACCGCAGCCGCCAAAGTCAGGTATTCAAAATACGAAAGATTATTTCTAAATTTTGCCGGTAAATTTGCTTGCAAAAACTCGTGCGCGCCTTGCAATTCATCATCGCTAATCTCGCGCCCGTCGCGATAAATGCGCTCATTTAATCTCATAATATGCGGGCTAGTGTAGTGTCCGACGCTAAATTTAGGGCCCGAATTTCGCTCATTTGCGCCATTTGCACTCATAATAATCCTAGATAAAAATCTGCCAGTGCTTCCCTTGCCATTGGTGCCGATGATTTGGGTGATATTTTTTAACGGAAGTGCGCTACGCACTGCCTCAAAGGCAGCTGGAAAACGCTCGTAATCGATCTTTTTGTAATAAATCGGACGAGCGTTTAAGAAGTCAAAAATAGAGCTAATTTTTAGCGCGTTCAAGCCGTATGCCTTTGATCGCAAGCGCAGAAATAAACTCATCAAACGCCTGAGTAGAGGCATTTTCGATAGCGTCATAGCGCTCTTTGTCGCTGATGACTGAGATTGTGTCGTGTTTGTTTTTGACTAAGCGTGAGACCGAAAAATCATGGTCTCCTACGCAGTCTTTGCTAAAAATTTCGCCATTTTTAAGCTTTGTTTTGAAATTTAGCGTCAAATTTGCGCGATAACTCGTAATATAGCCGTATCTATCGTAGGTAAGGGCTGTGAAAGTTAGCCTTTTTATGCTGGCTACGATGTAGGTTTGCGCGCTAGATTTGTCGGCTAAATTTGAGCCTAGGCGCGCTACGATACCGCTTTTGACAGCGTCTTTGATAGCCACTGTGTTTTGAGGATCTGTCTTGCTCATCAGCACATCGACATACACGCTTTTTGACATAATCTGCGAAGTGATTTTAGATACTGGCTGATATCCGCAACCAACAACCAAAACCACAAACGCAAAAACGGCTAAATTTTTAATCAAATTTCTCATTTTTTCCTACTTTACGACCAAATTTACAAGTTTGTTTTTGACATAAATTTCTTTTATTAGCGTTTTATCCTCTAACCATTTTGCGACATTTTCTTTGGCAAGTGCTAAAATTTCCGCCTCGCTCGCGTCCGCATTGGCGTCGATTTCGGCGCGTTTTTTGCCATTTACGGTAACTGCAAGCGTGATAGTATCGCTCACAAAAACCTCAGGCAAAAGCTCAATTTTTGTGAAATTTTTGCGCCCAAAAAGTGTCTGACTTAGCTCGCTTGCAATATGAGGGACGATTGGTTGAAGTAAATTTAGGATAATAAAATACCCCTCAGTGTAAATATCAGCGTTATCCTGCGCGTTTAGGGCATTTAGAGCCTCCATACACGCCGCGATTAGGGTATTAAAGGCGAAATTTTCCGTATAGACATCATGCGATTTTTTTAGCGCTTCATAGACTTTTAATCTCGCATATTTTTCATCTTTGCTTAAATTTGCGTGGTTAATGCTAGGAATTTTATCTGTTTTATACGCATTAGCCGAACGCTCGTAAAGGCGGTTTAAAAACTTATAAGCACCCTCTACTGCGCTATCGTTCCACTCTAACTCTTTTGCAGGAGGTGCTGCAAAAAGTATGAAAAGTCGCGCAGTATCAGCCCCATAAGTAGCGATGATATCATCAGGATCGACGGTGTTGCCCTTAGATTTGCTCATTTTTGCGCCATCTTTTAACACCATACCTTGTGTCAAAAGTCTAGCAAACGGCTCGCTATCGCGCAAATATCCCAAATCACGCAATGCTTTTTGGAAAAATCTAGCGTAAAGTAGGTGCAAAATCGCATGCTCGATACCGCCGATGTATTGATCTACGCTCATCCAGTAATTCACGCTCTGCTCGTCAAATGCCTTGCTTGTCCAAGTTTTCTCATCGCTTGCATATCGCGCGAAATACCAGCTACTCTCGAAAAATGTATCAAGCGTATCGGTCTCGCGAACGGCCTTTCCGCCACATTTCGGGCAGGTGCAGTGCTTCCAAGTAGGGTGTTTATCAAGCGGATTGCCAAGGCCTGTGATCTCTACATCATCAGGCAACGCAACTGGCAAATTTTCGATTTTTTCGCCAACTAAACCGCATTTTTCGCAGTGAATCATAGGAATCGGCGCACCCCAGTAACGCTGGCGTGAAACGCCCCAGTCGCGGAGTTTGAAATTTACCACGCGAGAGCCTAAATTTCGCTCTTCAAAAATTTGCAGAATTTTCTCATTTGCCTCTTTGTATTTTAGGCCATTTAAAATTTCAGAATTTGCGTAAATTCCTGTTTTTTCGACATGTGGCAGGGTTTCGTTTTCGAAAATATTTATAATTTCAAGTCCAAATTTACTCGCAAACTCAAAATCCCTCTCATCGCCTGCTGGCACAGCCATAACCGCGCCATCACCATAATCAGCCAAGACAAAATTTGCTATCCACACTGGGATTTTTTTGCCAGTTAGCGGGTGTAGGACATTTACGCCTAGATACGCTCCGTCTTTATCGGCGATTTGTCGCTCTCTTGGGCTTTGGTTTAAGATCGCGCGAACCTTTTGCTCTACATCTTTTGGAAGTAAATTTTTCTCCAAAAGCTTCGCAATAACCGCGTGTTCAGGCGCAAGAGCCGAGTAGCTCATACCATAAATCGTATCAGGGCGAGTCGTAAATACATCAAATCCGTCGATTCCGTCTAGCATCTGGCGGCTTTCATCGTCAAATTTAAAGCGGAATTTCAAACCCTCACTTCGCCCAATCCAGTTTTCTTGCATGGTTAGGACTTGATTTGGCCATTTTCCCTCCAAATCCTTCAAGCAATCAAGCAGTTCCTGCGCATAATCAGTGATTTTTAGGTAGTATCCTTGCATTTGCTTTTGCACTACTTCATTGCCGCAGCGCCAGCATTTGCCGTCTTCGACCTGCTCGTTTGCAAGCACGGTGCCGTCGTGTTCGCACCAGTTTAGCAGTGAGCTTTTGCGATAAATCAGCCCTTTTTCATACATTTTGATGAAAAATTCCTGCTCCCATTTTGTATAAAGCGGATCAGAAGTAGCTAGCAATCTGCGCTTTGAAAAGCTAAAACCAAGCCTGTCTAGCTCATTTTTCATATAATCAATATTTTCGTAAGTCCATTTTTTCGGGTGAATTTTGTGTTTAATCGCTGCATTTTCTGCTGGCATACCAAAGCTATCAAAGCCGATTGGTTGGAGCACATTGTATCCTTGCAAGCGGTAGTAGCGTGAAAGCGCGTCGCCGATAGCGTAGTTTCGCACATGTCCCATGTGGATACGGCCACTTGGGTATGGAAACATCGAAAGAATATATTTTTTAGGTAAGCTATAATCGTCCTTTGGCTCTGCTTCGCCCTCATCGTTCCAAATTTTTTGCCATTTTAACTCTATTTCTTTGCTATTATAAGCCATTATTACTCCTAAAATTCATCTTTTGATTTGGCTGATTCTACGGTGATTAGCACTAATGAGAAAATCACAGCAATCAGCGCGCCGATACAAAGCGCGGTTATAACCGAAAGATCACCTGGATGAACTATCATAAGCACAAACGCTGGAATTAGGTGCAAATCAGCCACAAGCGAGCTTGCGAAAAGCTCGGCTGAGAGCATATTGCGCACACCGACTTTAAGTAGCGTAGAAACCGCATTAATACTAGCAGCGATAAAGAGCAAAAGCTCGTGTCTTTCGTAGATAAATCCAGCGATTGTAGTCGCACTCATCAAAGCAAAAAATATGTATGTTACTCTTCCCCAGTTCATTTTCTATCCTTATACAGTGCCTTTTTCATACATTGCGCGCATTTTTTCTTTTTCTTTGGCGCGTCGTTGTTTATCAGCCAAAAACGCGCGGTATTTTTCCACATCGAATCCGAATAAAATCAAAAGCGGTGCAGCGATGAAAACCGAGCTAAATGTTCCAGCCACGACGCCAACAAGCATAACAAGGCTAAATCCATGTATCATAGCCCCACCCCAAACGAACAAAATCACAATTACAAGCAAGGTCGTAAATGATGTCAAAAATGTCCTTGAAAGCGTAGCTGAGATTGATTCGTTGATAACCTCGGTTAGCTTAATGGATTTGCTAGTGCGCACACCCTCTCTAATCCTATCGAAAACGACGATAGTATCGTTTAGCGAATAACCCATAATCGTAAGAAGTGCGGCTAAAATTTCAAGGTTAAAATCGATTTTAAATAGTATCAGCGCACCACATGCAATGATAACATCATGCAAATCCGAAATCACCGCCGCAATCGCAAATCTCCACTCAAAACGAAAAGTAATATAGACTAAAATAAGTGCAAACGAAACACAAACAGCCATAATTCCCTTTGTGCGAAGCTCGCTACCGACCTTTGGACCTACGACATCAACCTTGCGAACCTCGAAATTTCCACTTCCTTTTAAAATTTCTTGCGCTGCTAAGGCTGGATTATCGCCCAGTGAATCGCTACTGCCAGAATATCTAATGGTAACTTCCTCATCGCTTCCAAACTCAGTTACATTTATATTTCCCAAATTTGCCGCTTCAAAACGAGTGCGAATTTCATCAAGCGGGGCTTTTTGGTCGTATTTGACCTGGATTAGCGTTCCACCGCTAAAATCTATACCATAGTTAAAGCCCTTAATCAAAAATAGCCCAATCGAGCCAATTATCAAAATCGCAGATATCACAAATGCGATATGTCTAAATTTCATAAAATCATAAATTTTATCACTATCAAATACCTGCATTTTGCGCCTTTCTGACTTTATAACCTAGCCAAAATTTCGTATTTTTGCTCTTTTCCATTTTGCCCATTACCACCTCAAACATACCATGAGTGCCTAAAATCGCTGTAATCATCGACGCGATGATACCTATACTCATAGTTACCGCAAAGCCCTTAACAGGGCCTGTGCCATACGCATACAAGGCAGCCGAAGTTATCAGCGTAGTAATATTTGCATCTACAATCGCGCTCATAGCGTTTTCGTAGCCTTTGGTGATACTTTGGCTAATGGAAGCTCCCGTTTTTAGCACTTCCCTTATACGCTCATTTATGATGACATTGGCATCGACCGCCATACCCACGGTCAGCACGATACCAGCCATACCAGGCAGGGTCAGTGTCGCCCCAAACAGCGCCATAAACGCTATCAAAAATAAAATATTTACAACTAGCGCGATATCTGCAAACACGCCAGCCATGCCATAGTATAAAACCATAAAAATCAAAATTACAATAGCTGCGAAAGTTAGGGCTTTCACACTTTGATCT
This sequence comes from Campylobacter sp. JMF_04 NA10, assembly GCF_027737655.1. Taxonomy (NCBI): domain Bacteria; kingdom Pseudomonadati; phylum Campylobacterota; class Epsilonproteobacteria; order Campylobacterales; family Campylobacteraceae; genus Campylobacter; species Campylobacter sp. JMF_04 NA10. The sequence goes on from NZ_JAOVTZ010000005.1 coordinate 64,766, forward strand.
ATGCTATCTTGTCCTAGGCTTGGTCCGATACTGCGCGATTCGCTCACACTAACAGGGGCCAAAAGCGCACCAGAGCGAAGCGCAATCGCCACATCGTGAGCTTCTTGCACGCTAAATCCGCCACTGATTTGTCCGCTTCCGCCACCAATTCGCTCGTTAATGCGTGGAGCTGAATAGACCTTGCCGTCAAGCACGATTGCAAGGCGTCTGCCGACATTTTCGCCTGTAAAATCGCCGAAAATTTGCGCACCTTGTGAATTTAGAGTGAAATTTATGATTGGCTGATTTGTGTTTTGATCAAAAGCAACCCTAGCATCGACTAGCATAGCGCCGTCTAAAACAGGAATTTCATTGATTAGGTATTTATATTCTGGATTTTTCGCGTCAGGGTAGATTACATCACCGTAGCTTTTGGCCTCTTCTTCGCTCATTGTTAAGGCTCTGTCTTGACGAATTTCATCAAGCGCCATGAGTTGCAAATGCGCTGCTTTGGCGATTAAATCTTTGGCTCGTTGCTCTTCTTCTGAGCTCTTAATTCCAGGAAGCTCGACTAGGATATAGCTCTCGCCCTGTTTGGCGACCGTTGGCTCAGCAAGGCCGAATTGATCCAAGCGGTTGCGTATAGTATCCACAGCCTGAGCAATCGCGTATTCTTTGGTGCTAGCGATCTCTTCTGGCGTTAGGCTCACGCGGTATTTCTCGCCAGTTTTGGCGATTTCAAGCCCACTAGCAGCAGAGTGAAGCAAAGCGTCAAATTTAGGCGCTTCATCGGGGTCTAAAATTTCAAATTCGAAAAAATCGCTATCAAGCTTCAAGCCGTCCATTAGCAAATCATCGCGCTTAGCAGCGTAATTTACGCTAGCTGCGATTGATTTGATTTTCGAAGTTATCGCCTCGTCGCTTTGGACTTCGAGCAGCATGTGAAGACCGCCCTGCAAATCAAGTCCGAGGTTGATTTTATCGCCCTTTTCGCTCTGCAAAATCGAAGGCATAGCAAAAATCAAACTAAAAATTGCCGCTACTAAAAAGGCAATCAAACGATATGTAATCTTACTACGCATCTAACCTTCTTGCGATATAAAGTTTGTCTAGTTCGACGATAACATCATCATTAAGCTTAACTGTGATAAAATCCTCACTTGTTTTTACGACTGTGCATTTTAGTCCGCCACTTGTGACGATTTTATCGCCCTTAGCGAGCGCATCAACCATAGCTTTATGCTCTTTTGCTTGTTTTTGTTGCGGTCTGATTAGCAAAAAGTAAAAAATCCCAACAAAGACAATTAGAGGTAATAATGTTCCAAAAAGACTTCCTTGTTCCATCGTTTTCCTTTGTAAAAAATTTAAAAAGAGAGTATTTTACATTAAATAAAATAAATAACGGCTTTTTTCTTGCGCTTGGAGTTTCAAATTTTATATTTGTTGAAATTTTAAGCCAAAATTTAGGTGGAATTTTACCACTTTTGGCTGAATTTTTCTCGCCACTAATCGCGATTTTTGCGCTATTTGTCCTTTTAAAAAGCAAAAAGCAAATTTGGTTTTGGTTTGGGTTTTTTATCGGCGCGATTTGGTTTTATTGGATTAGTTTTAGCCTGATTTATTTTGAACTTTCGTTTTTAATCCCAGTTGAAATTTTAGGAATTTGTCTGATTGCGGGAGCGATTTTTCGTATTTTTGCCATTTTTGATGAGCCAATACTGCGCGCGCTCTGTTTAGTAGGGCTGAAATTTATCCACCCATTTGGCTTTGATTGGCTAAATTTCGAACTTTTGTTTTCACACGGCATTTTTAGAGCCGAAATTTTCGCATTTTGCGCGATTTTGGCTGGAATTTGCATTTTGATAAAATTCAGGCACAAAGCCAAAATTTTGCTTTTTTGCGCTTGTTTAATTTGCGCGCTAGAATTTAAAGAGAAAGAAGCTGAATTTTTGCCACTTAAAATCAAGCTTGAAAACTCGCAAATTTCGCAGTTTGACATCTGGGACGAGGAGAAAATTTTAGACGCAATTAGAGAAAATTTAGCCAAAATCGACGATGCGATAGAAAGTGGCTACGAGGCGATAGTATTGCCAGAGAGCGCATTTGCACTCTATCTAAACCGCGAGGAAGCTTTAAAGGAAATTTTACTAGAAAAATCGCATAAAATTTCGATTGTAGCTGGTGGCGAAGCCTATGAAAACTCCAAATTTTACAACAGTGCGTATGTTTTTGAAAACGGAAATTTGCGCAGATTTGACAAACACATTTTGGTGCCTTTTGGCGAGCAAGTGCCACTGCCCGCGCCGATTAGAGATTTTATAAATAACACATTTTTAGGCGGGGCTAGCGATTTTTCGATTGCGCCAAATTTTAGTTTTTATACAATCAAAGAAATCCCCGTAAAAAGCGCGATTTGCTACGAGGCGACAAGGGGCGAGTTTTATAGCGATAATCCAAAATTTGTCGTGGCGATTTCAAACAACGGCTGGTTTATTCCTAGCTACGAACCGCATCTGCAACGCCTGATAATCCGCTATTACGCCACGCTAAGCGGAGCCAGTGTATATCACGCCATAAACGCAAGTCCTAGCGAGATAATCACGCCTAAAAAGCTATGGGTGAATAAATTTTTGGCATTATTTAAAACGGCGTAAAAAGCTATTTTTAAACGAGTTTTAGATAACATAATCAAATTTTTTCAAGGAGCATTAAAATGGCAAAATTTAATCGTGTGCTCGTTAAATTTTCAGGCGAGGCACTGGCTGGAAAAGATGGTTTTGGAATAGATAGTGAAATTTTAAAATTTATAGCCAGAGAGATTAAACAGCTCGTCGATAACGGTATCGAGGTAGGTATCGTAATCGGTGGCGGAAACATAATCAGAGGCGTAAGCGCGGCAGCTGGCGGTATCATCAAACGCACAAGTGGCGATCACATGGGCATGCTAGCAACCGTAATCAACGCAATCGCTATGCGCGAGGCACTCGAATACAACGGCATAGATGTGCGCGTGCAAAGCGCGATAAAAATGGAAGCGATCTGCGAAACCTTCATCATCGGCAGAGCCAAAAGACATTTGGAGAAAAAACGGGTCGTAATCTTTGCAGCAGGCACTGGAAATCCATTTTTTACCACAGATACAGCTGGCACCTTGCGCGCGGTCGAAATCAGCGCAGACGCGATTATCAAAGCGACAAAGGTAAATGGAATTTATGACAAAGATCCACATAAATTCGATGATGCAGTGCTTTTAAATACCATTACCTACGATCAAGCCTTGCACGATAATATCAAGGTCATGGACGATACTGCAATCGCCCTAGCCAAAGACAATAAGCTTCCAATCATCGTATGCAATATGTTTGAGAGCGGAAATTTACACAAAATCATCAATAACGGCGATTTAAGCCAATGTTCAATCGTAAAAAACTAAAAAAGGAGAATTAATGAGAACAGAACAAATCATAGCAAAAGCGTTGAAAGTCACAGGAGGCGATCGCTACAAGCTATCACTAATGACTACTAAACGCACAGAAGAACTTGCAGCTGGTGCAACTCCACTTGTAGAAAATATAGATACTCGCAATATGAAATTTGCAGATATTGCGATTTTAGAATTAGCAGAAGGTAAGATTACCCTAGATGGAATCATTGACAAGGATTAGTGACGGCTATTTAGAAAGCCTTATCGAAGATATTGTCGAAACAAAAGAGATCGAGGACGCCAAACGGCTACTTTATAGCCTAAAAGAGCCGACCCCGCTACTTGTAGATGCGATAAATTTATGTGTTACGCAGCATGAGGGTCAGTTTCGCAAAAGTGGCGAGCCATACGCAATCCACCCGATTTTGGTAGCGTGTTTTGTCGCATTTATGGGCGGTGATGACGCTATGGTCATTTCTGCGCTTTTGCACGATGTGGTCGAGGATACGGATTTTAGCACCGAGCAAGTCGGGGATAGATTTGGCGAAGATGTCGCAAAAATCGTAGAGGGTATGACAAAAATCGTAAATATCCGCGAGGATAAACTAGCCCCTTCTGGCGATAAAAATGCCAAGCTTCGCACCACAGCTCTGACATTTCGCAAAATGCTAATGATCTCTATCGAAGATCAGCGCGTTTTGGTGGTCAAACTCTGCGATAGGCTCCATAATATGCTAACCCTAGAAGCACTCCGCCCAGATAAGCAAAAACGCATAGGCGAAGAGACGCTTTTAGTTTATGCGCCAATCGCGCACAGGCTTGGAATTTCATCGATTAAAAATATCTTAGAAGATTTGAGCTTTAAATATGTAATGCCAAAAGAATACGCCACAATCGCAAACTATGTCGAAGAGCACAAACAACAGCTCCAAATAAATTTAAGCAAATTTAGCGAAACGATTAGCGAGTATCTGCTTACAAACGGATTTAGCGAAAACAGCTTTGAAATTCAAAAGCGTATGAAGCATTACTATTCAATTTACCTAAAAATGCAAAGAAAGGGCATTTCGATTGAAGAGGTTTTGGATTTGCTAGCTATCCGCATAATCGTGCAAAAGCCGATGGATTGCTACCTAGCACTTGGCGTAATCCATACCAAATTTAACCCCTTAATTTCGCGCTTTAAAGACTATATCGCCCTACCTAAACAAAACGGCTACCAGACGATTCACACTACCGTTTTTAACGACAGCATGATAGTCGAGGTCCAAATCCGCACCACAGAGATGCACAACACAGCCGAGCTTGGCGTGGCTGCGCACTGGAAATACAAATACTCTGGCTCGCTAAATCCTAAGCTTGATTGGATTAGCGATATTGGCTTGCAAGAAGCTGACGATTCAAACGCCGATGATTTATACGAATATGCCAAAGATAGCCTATATATCGAGGATATCGCAGTGTATTCGCCAAAGGGTGGAATTTTCACGCTCCCACGCGGGGCAACTGCGCTTGATTACGCTTATGAAATACACTCACAAGTCGGTCTCAAAGCCGTCGAAGCCTTTGTCAATCGTATAAAAGTGCCACTTTTAACCGAGCTTCAAAACGGCGATATCGTCCATATCATCACAGGAAACAACCCACACTATCGTTGTAGCTGGCTAAATTCTGTCAAAACAGGCAAGGCAAGAGCCACAATCAAGGCATTTTGCAAACAAAAAATTCGCGATGTAAATCAAGAAGTAGCGATTAAAATTTTAAGTGCGATTTTCGCCACGACCGAAGAGAGCGTAATAAACTGGGTAGAAAAAGAAAATTTAATCAAAAAAGTCGGCAAAGCAAGCTACGATTCGGTATTTTTGAAAGATGTCGTAAATGCGCTGAAAAAATACCCGCTCAAAGAGAAGCTTTTCAATATGAAATTCCGCGATAAATACAGCGTCGAAAAGCAAAAATTCGACAATATCGTGGTGTATTCAAACTACAAAATCAACGAAGTAGAGTTTGATTACTGCTGTAATCCTAAGCGCGGGGACGATATCATCGGATTTCGCAACGGACATAATGTCACGGTTCATCACAAGCTTTGCGAAAGAGCGGCAAATTTAATGAAAAGCGATGAGATGATTTTTGTCAAATGGACGCGAAACGCGCCACACAGGTATAAAATCATACTAAATATCGAAAACAAACGGGGCTCACTGGCTGAGTTTTTAACATATTTGGCTAAACTAAGCGTCGATTTAGTTTCGATAAATTTGAACGAAAACAACGAAGCTGTGTCTGATTTTTTCGAAATCATTATAGAATTAAACGAAAATTTAGACCACACTTATATCAAAGACAGATTAAAAAATAGATATAAAATCGCTGATTTTATATCATTAGATGATGTGTATAAAAACTAATAAAAGGGAGAATAAATGGCTGACATTAAAGATATAATGGCAAATTTCAAACGCGGAGTAAGCGAGATAATAGGCGAAGAGCAAATCGAGGCTTTGATTACTAAATTTTACGAGAGTGGCGAAACATTTTTGGTAAAAATCGGCATGGATCCGACTGCGCCAGATCTGCACCTAGGACACACTGTCGTGCTAAACAAACTCGCATTTTTGCAACAACACGGCGCAATCGTGCAGTTTTTGATCGGTGATTTCACAGCTCAAATCGGCGATCCAACAGGCAAAAGCGAAACTAGAAAAAAACTTCCTCACCATGTCGTAATGCAAAATGCCAAAACCTACGAAGAGCAAGTTTTTAAAATTTTAGACCCAGAAAAAACAAAGGTAATGTTCAACTCCGAATGGACAAATCGCTTAGGTGCTAGCGGTGTAATCGAGCTATCAAGCACATTTAATGTAGCCAGAATGCTAGAAAGAGACGATTTCGAGAAACGCTACAAGGCCGAAATGCCAATTAGCATTAGCGAATTTTTATACCCGCTTTTGCAGGGTTATGATAGCGTATGTATGAAATGCGATATCGAATTTGGCGGCACTGATCAAAAATTTAACCTTCTTATGGGTCGCCAACTCCAAAGAGTTTATAATGTAGGCAAAGAACAAGCCGTCGTTATGATGCCACTTCTTGTAGGCACTGACGGGGTAAATAAAATGAGCAAGAGCCTAGGCAATTATATCGGCGTAACAGACGCTCCAAACGATATGTATGGCAAGGTAATGAGTATCAGCGATGATTTGATGTGGGATTGGTATAATCTACTATCGCAAAAAAGCAACGAAGATATCGCACTAATCAAACAATTCGTAGCAGACGAAGCTGTGCATCCAAAAGCCGTAAAAGAGGAGCTTGCCACAGAAATCGTTACGAGATTTTACGACGAGGATGTCGCATTAGAGGCAAAAGAGGAATTCGATAGAGTTCATGGCGGAAACGAGCTTCCAGCAGAAATCCCTGAATTTAGCGTTTCAGCGCCAGCATGGATTGTAAAGGCTCTACTTATTTGCAAGCTAGCCACTTCTAGTTCGGACGCAAGACGCCTAATCAAATCAAACGCCGTCAGCGTCGATCAGACCAAAATTTCAGACGAGCAACTCCAACTAAGTGCTGGCGAATACACCTTACAAGTAGGAAAGAAAAAATTTGCTAAATTAAAGGTAAGATAATGAGCGTTAAAATCGGCAAATACGAGATCAAACACCCTATTATCCAAGGCGGAATGGGGCTAGGGATTAGCTGGGACAAGCTAGCTGGAAATGTCAGCTTAAATGGCGGTTTGGGCGTGATTAGCTCGGTAGGGACTGGATATTATGATGACCTGAAATTTTCGGAAAAGTGTATCCACGATAGACCATTTTCTTCGCTAAATTTTTATAACAAAAAAGCTCTTACTCAAATCGTAAAAAACGCTCGCAAAATCTGTGGCGACGCACCACTAGCGATGAATATCATGTGCGCGGCTAATGATTATGAGCGCATTGTAAAGGATTCTTGCGAAGCTGGGATAAATATCATCATCAGCGGGGCTGGACTTCCTACGAATTTGCCTGAATTTACCGCTGATTTCCCAGATGTCGCGCTTATGCCTATCGTTTCATCTGCCAAGGCTCTAAAAATCATAGCCAAGCGTTGGAGCGGTAGATACAACCGCCTACCTGATGGTGTCGTGCTAGAAGGCCCACTAAGTGGCGGTCATCAGGGCTTTACCTACGAGCAATGCACTGACCCAGAGTATCAGCTAGAAAAATTAATCCCACAAGTAAGAGCCGAAATCGATAGCTGGGGCGAATTCCCGCTATTTGCAGCAGGCGGAATTTGGGATAAATCTGACATAGATCGCGCCAAAAGCCTAGGCGCAAACGGCGTTCAAATGGGCACTAGATTTATCGGCACATTTGAGTGCGACGCCCACGAGAAATTTAAAGAAGTCTTACTAAAAGCCACAAAAGAAGATATCAAACTTCTAAAATCCCCAGTAGGCTACCCTGCGCGCGGAATTCATACAAATTTGCAAGATATGATTGTCGCTGGAAGCGCACCGAAAATTTCATGCGTTAGCAACTGTGTGGCACCTTGTGAGCGTGGCAAAGGAGCCAAACTCGTAGGATACTGCATAGCAGATCGCCTAAGCGATGCTTATCTTGGCAGACAAGAGAGCGGGCTGTTTTTCACAGGCGCGAACGGCTGGAAGCTAAATGAAATCATTTCTGTAAAAGAATTAATGGAAAAACTCGTAAATGGCGAAGATAGTTAAAATTTTATGCGCTATTGTTTTTAGCGTAAGTTTCGCATTTGGCGCGAACGCTAGTAGCGTTTTTGCGAATTTTGACAAAAACTATGTCAGTGCTAGCAAAACCGCGAAAAAAGAGCTTCACAGCGAGCTTAAAAAAATTTATTCCGCCACTTCAAATAAAGATAAAAAAACCAAAATCAGCGTCCTAAAACGGCTAACTTATAGTAGCGAGGTGCTGGGGTATTCAAACTACTCTGTGTATAAATCCGAGCTAGAAAAACTAGGCGCCAAGGCCGATTACAAGCCATCTATCACGGACGCTAAAAAAACTTTAAGCAAGGCTGATTTGGAGTTTTTAAACTCAGGTAAAATCACGCCAAATAGCACGAAAATCGACAAATCAAAACCTTTGATTTTGCAATCAATAAGTAGCGATGAAAACAGCGTCAGGGTTAAATTTAACAGAAATTTAGACCATAGCGAGTATAAAAATTTCGTAATTAACAAAGATAAAGTTTATCGCTATGTTTTGGACTTTAATGCCAAAAACAGCTCGCACGCCACGAGATTAACGGGCAGTTTCGTAGATGAAGTTCGCACTTCGCAGTATAACGACAAAATCGCCCGTGTCGTGCTAAATCACAACCAAAAATTTAACCCAAAGATTGAAATTTTTGGCAATGAGTTAATCATCGCCAAAGCGGGGGCTAAAATCGCTATGCCAGCGCAAACTAGCACAAAAGCTACTCAGGTAAATTCAGCCAAAAGCGAAGCAAGTGCCACAAATAAAATTTACAAATCTACAAAAGGCAAACTAATCGTCATAGACCCAGGCCATGGTGGCAAAGATAGTGGCGCTATCGGAAATGGTTTAAAGGAAAAAACTATTGTTCTTGCAACCTCCAAAAAGCTTGGCGCACTGCTTCAAAAACGCGGTTACAAGGTGCTTTATACCAGAAGCAATGATGTATTTATCAACCTCAAATCCCGCACAGCTTTTGCTAACAAAAAAAATGCCGATATGTTTATCTCAGTGCATGCAAACGCCGCGCCAAACGCCAAACAAGCGCCAAATTTCAGTGGCGTAGAGACATTTTTTTTAAGCCCAGCCAAATCAGAGCGTAGCAAAAATGTCGCAGCATTTGAAAACCAAGGCGACATGGAGGATATGAACGCCTTTTCGCAAGAGACATTTTTAAATTTCTTAAATAGAGAAAAGATAATCGCATCAAACAAGCTTGCAATCGATATCCAAAGCTATATGTTAAATTCCGTCCGAAAAAGTTACAAAAGCAAAGACGGCGGTGTCAGAGAGGGGCCGTTTTGGGTGCTAGTGGGGGCTACAATGCCAGCTGTGCTCGTAGAAATGGGCTATATCTCACACCCAAGCGAGGGCAAAAACCTAGGCACCTCTGCATACCAAGACCGCATAGCCCAAGGTATCGCAAACGGCGTAGATGCGTATTTTCAAAAGAATAAGTGATGAAATTTATCAACGATGCACCATTTAGTGAAATTTACGAGGATTTTTATTTTAATTTCAAAAATCCTCTTGGCGAGAGTGAATATGTCTTTATAAGCGCGCTAGATTCGGTGTTTGCGAGCAATGCGCCTATCATCGTGGGCGAGCTAGGATTTGGCGTGGGGCGCAACTTTTTGCTCTGCGCAAAAAAGGCGCTTAAATTTAACAAACGCCTACACTTTGTCTCAATCGAAAAAAATCCGCTTAGCAAGGACGAATTAGCCCAAATTTGGGCGAAATTTGGCGAACTTCAAAATTTAGCCAAAATTTTAATCAAAAAACTACCGCCTCTTACCAAGGGAATCCACCGCATAAATTTTTCCAAAAAAATCACGCTTGATCTTTGCATTGGCGAGGCTAGCGAGCTAATCAACGAACTTGATTTCAAGGCCGATGCGTGGTTTTTAGACGGATTTTCACCTGCGAAAAACGAAACCATTTGGAGCAAAGAGATTTTTGCTGCCCTTACGCCACTTTGCAAAAAGGGCGCGATTTTAGCGACATACACAAGCGCTGGCTGGGTGGCAAAATCACTGCGCGAGGCAGGGTTTTTCGTCGAGAAAACAGACGGATTCGACACCAAACGCCACATGATTAGGGCGAAATTTTTGCGCGAAGATGATGAAGTAGAGAATTTTTATTTTGCCAGAAAGCACCCAGAAATTTTGCCAATCGAGTTTTCAAATTTCGCCGATTTATCCGCCACGCACTGCCTATACGACCCTAATTCATACGACGAAAACACCGCACCGCAGGCGCAAACCCCCACAGCGATTGTCGTGGGAGCAGGAATTGCTGGGCTTTGCACGGCTTTTAAGCTTAAAAAGGCAGGTTTTAGCGTCAGCGTGATAGATAAAAGAAGCGAAGCTGGGCTAAATGGCAGCGGGAATTTCACAGGTGTGTGCGCCCCGCTAATCACCAAAGAGAGCGTGAAGCTTGGAGAAATGCACATACACGCATTTGATTTGGCTCTTAGCTTTTATGCCAAACACGCTCCCAAAAAGCTAGCTAGCCTGCTTGGGGCGCAGGATTTTGCCTATGATAGCGAGCTTTTAGCAAGGTATCAAAGCGCAGGAAACCCTGAAATTTACGAATTTAAAGCCCACTCAAAACCATATCCAAGCATAATGATAAAAAACGCCGTCCTAGCCCACCCGCACAAGCTCTGCAAACATTTCGCCAAAAAACTCGGCGTCAAATTTAACCACGAAATGCTAAATTTCAAAAAGCAAAATGAGAAATTCGAAGTGATTTTAAAAGACCGCGCAAGCCTATTTTGCGATATTTTAGTCCTTTGCGCAGGAAGCGAGAGCGAGGAGTTTTTCGGTCGCGGCGCAGTATCACAAGATGCCAAATTTAACCTAGATCCTAGCGTGCAAATCAGCTCCGTGCGCGGACAAACCACGCTAATTCGCCCGCTAATCAAAACCAAATTTCCACTCAGTGCCTCTGGCTACATCTGCCCAGCCGTGGGCAAAAAGCAACTCATCGGCGCGACTTACGATAGGAAGTGCTACCACGACGAAGCAAGGGCAATCGACGATGTCAAAAATCTAGAAAGCGTTGGCGAGTTTTTGAGCAAAAAAGCCAAAATCATCGGCTCTAAGGTCGGATACAGGGGATATAGTGGCGATAGATTTCCGCTAATTGGCCCAGTGTGCGAGCCAGAAAGTCTGGCGCGAGATTTCAAGGATTTGCCATGGAGCAAAAACAAAAAATCCGCCAGACGCGCCAAATTTATCCCAAATTTATATCTTAACACAGCGCACGGCGCACACGGGCTAAGCACCGCAGTTTTGGGCGCAGAGCTTATATGCGATTATGCGCTTTCGCGCCCGCTTTGCGTGCCACGCTCGATCGCAAACGAGCTAATGCCATCGCGCTTTTTGATTCGCAAACTCAAAAAAGGACTTATCAAATGAAAAAACTAATCCTAATAATTCTAATCCTTTTTGCCCTCGGCGCGCTCGCACTTTACGGCATTTCGAGGACAAATCCAAATTTGTTTGCCGAGATTAAAATTTTAGCTATTTTGCTAAATACCGCGCTTTTTGCCATTGCGCTTGTGATAATCGCAATCAAAGAAAAGGACGCCGTGCGCTTCCCATTTCTCACGGCTGTGGTTTTGGCGCTGTTTTCTGGGCTCATAAACGGCGCAATAATCTTTAAAAACCGCTACTATATCATCGCAACGGCGGTTTTGTTTATCGTTTTTGTGCTCTATTTGCAAATCAAACACCGCAGATTTTCAAATAAAATTTACAAAACCGAAGAATAGGTAAATTTTAATTTAGAAATAAATTTTGATAAATTTTAAATTTGGCGAATTTGAAATTTTAAAATTTCCCCATTTCGCTGGCGCAACCCCCAAACCCTGCCCCGAAATTTCGTATTGTAAAAAAGGTGTTTTTGGCGCATGATTTGTCATTGCGAGCGCGCACCGCGCGCGTGGCAATCTACGAGTAAAAAATTTCTACCGCTAAATTTGCTGTCATTGCAAATACACCTTTTTAAAAAAAATATTTATTAGTTCTTGATTGCATTGATTAAAATCAGTAGTATTATTTGAATTGCAAAAAACTGAGCTAGAACGCTGTTCTTCGCCAAATACTTTTATGACTATTTCTCCTAGCCAAGAGTGAAAATTTTGATAAATATAAACACTATTTGCTAAAATTTTATTAGAATTTCTGTCTTTGAAAAAGCCAGTGTAATAGTATTTTATATTAAAAAAATTTTCAATAAAATTTGTTTGTATGTTTGGCTGTTCTACGCATATATTATTTTTTTGATAACCAAAATTGTAACATTGTTTAAACTCAATTTTCGAAAGTTCGCTTACATAAATTTCTTTTCTAGCCACACAATTTTTATTAAACAAATTTTGAAATTTTGGCTTAACTGATTTTGCCGATAAAAAGCAGTTTTGAGAATTTTCATCTGCCAAATAAATTCTAAAATATTTCCCGTTTGTTGTTTGGTTTAAATCATTTATCTCTTTATAATCTATATAATCAACATTTTTTGATACAACTAAATTTTCAAAATTTATGTCATAATCATTTAATTCTAACCAAACAGCATTTGATCCAAGCAAAGGAAATCTTATAGGATTAAATTCCTCATTTATTTTTGCTTCGCCCATATAGTAACTATTTATTTGCGATTTTTCATAAATATTTATTTTTGCTTTTTTGTATCCGTAATAATGGAAAACCACCGAAATAATTATTAAGTCGCCAAAAAATATAAGAAACAATACAGCAAATATTTTAATAAATTTTTTCATATTAAAGTCCTCACTCACACTTCTTACTCTGCTCTGCGATTAGGCTGAGTTTTTTAAGCGCGAAATTTGATTTTAGTATGTGAGCTTGTAGCTCTGATTTTGCTTTTCTGCCCTGCGCCTCGTCCTGACCTGCCCTGCTTCGCACACCACCGCGCGCTCGAAATGAGAGCAAATTTAGCGTAAGGAATTTTAAAGTCGTAGATTGGCGCGCGCGGTATGCACTCGAAATGACAGCAAAGTTGCAAACTCTAAATTTTAAATTTCGGGGCAGTGTTTAAAAAGCCTTCGCTAGCGGGTTATGATAACCCGCTAATTACGCCATCATCGCTGATTTTCATATCCAGCGCGCTAGGGTGTTTGGAAAGTCCCGGCATTAGCATGATTTTGCCAGCCACAGCCACGATAAACTTAGCCCCCGTGCGAATCTGCAAGTCTTTGACCCGCAGACTAAACCCACACGCGCGACCCAGCGCCTTTTCATCGTCGCTGAAACTATACTGCGTCTTGGCGATACACACATCATAATTTTCAAGCCCAAGCGCGCGAATTTGCTCCAACGCCCCAAGTGCTAGATCTTCGAAAACAACCTCTTTTGCGCCGTAAATTTTGGTGGCGATTTTTTCAATTTTTGTTTTTATATCATCGGTTTTATCGTAAGTGTGGTTGATATTTTTTAGGATTTTGCACTCGGCAAGGACGAGTTTTGCCAAATCAACAGCCCCAGCTGAACCTTTGGCGAAATTCTCGCAAAGCGCCATTTTGACACTGCGCGCGGTGCAGTAGTTGCGCACAAACTCAATCTCCTCATCGCTATCGAAGCTAAATTTATTCAATGCGACAATCGGATTTAGACCGAAATTTTGCAAAATTTCAATATGCCCGCCTAAATTTTCGATTCCCACCATAAGCGCTTCTAAATTTGACTTAGTGATTTCGTCTTTGGCTGCGCCGCCATTGTATTTGAGCGAGCGAATCGTAGCCACCAAAACCACCGCATCAGGGGCGATACCTGCGCGCGGACATTTGATATCGATGAATTTTTGCGCGCCAAGCTCGGAGCCAAATCCAGCCTCTGTCACGACAAAATCAGCTAGGCTCATCGCCGTTTTTGTAGCGATTATCGAGTTGCACCCATGAGCGATATTGGCAAACGGTCCCCCATGCACGAAAGTGGGCGTATGCTCGATACTTTGGAATAAATTTGGCTTAATCGCCTCTTTTAAAAGCACGCTCACAGCCTGCTCGCAACCCAAATCCCGCACGAAAATCGGCTTGTCATCTTCATCGTAAGCCACCATGATATTTGCGATATTTTCCTTCAAATCTGCCAAATTTTTCGACAAGCACAAAATCGCCATAATCTCGCTAGCAGCGGTGATATTAAAGCCGTCTTTGCGCTCTACACCGTCAAATTTGCCGCCTTGTCCCACGGTGATTTGACGCAGTGCGCGATCGTTCATATCCATGCAACGCTTCCAAAGCACGGTTTTGATTTTTAGCGGATTTCCTTGATAAATCGAATTATCAATAATCGCGCTGATTAGGTTGTTTGCGCTAGTAATGGCGTGAAAATCGCCAGTAAAATGCAAATTTAGCTCCTCCATGGGTGCTAGTTGCGAGTATCCACCACCTGCTGCGCCACCTTTTATGCCAAATACTGGACCCAAAGAGGGCTCACGAAGTGCCAAAGCCACGCTTTTGCCTAGTGATTTTATCGCGTCGGCTAGCCCGATCGAGGTCGTGGTTTTGCCCTCGCCATAAGGAGTTGGACTAATGGCAGTAACTAAAATCAACTTTGCGCCCTGCGCGCCTTTTTCGCCGTGCGTGCTATACTCGCGCCCTGGAATTTTTGCCTTATAAAATCCATAAGGCTCGATTTCATCTTTTTTCAGACCTAGTTTTTTACCGATTTTTGTGATTTTTTTAAGCTTCGCATTGTGTGTAATTTCGATATCGCTTAACATTTTTTCCCCTTAAATTTAAATTTTACAAATCAATCTCAATGCCGATTGGGCAGTGGTCGCTACCTGTGATATCAGCGCGGATAAAGGCGTCTTTGAGGCGCGAACGCAAATTTTGCGAGATAAAAAAATAATCAATCCGCCAGCCGACATTTTTAGCGCGTGCATTGAAGCGGTAGCTCCACCACGAATACGCCCCAGCCTCATCGCCATGAATTTCGCGGAAAGTATCGATAAATCCGTGATTTATCACCTCATCGATCCACGCCCGCTCGATAGGCAAAAAGCCAGAAATTTTCGAATTTGACTTTGGATTTGCTAAATCAATTTCTCTGTGAGCGGTATTGACATCGCCACAAAATATCACGCCAAGCCCCTGCGCGACCAACTCGTCGATATAGCGCAAAAAATCGGCGTAAAATTTCATCTTATAAGCTAGACGCTCATCGTCCTTTTGGCCGTTTGGAAAGTAGATATTTAGTAGCACCACATCGCCAAATCTATGCTCCAAAACCCGCCCCTCATCGTCGCTAGCGAAGTTGCATTTGCTAACCTTACTAGCAAATTTAGCTAGGCTTGCCACGCCAGAATACCCGGCGCGCGTAGCTGAGTTTGTATCGATCTGCGAAAATCCCAGCTCATAAAGCTCTTTTGGGATATTTTCTGCGCTCGCTTTTATCTCTTGCAAGCCCAAAAAATCGGGCTTTTCATCGTCCAGCCACGCAAATGCGCCCTTGCCAAGCACGGCTCTAAGCCCATTTACATTCCAGCTCATTAGCTTCATTTTTACCCTTTAATTATCAAAATTTGGCTATGATTATGCCTAAATTTAACTAAAATTTAAAAGGAAAAAAATGAGAAATCAGCCAAAATACAAATTTTTCGCAAACTGGGGTTATGCTTTGGCAGGGCTAGCTGAAATTTGGCGTAGCGAGCGGAGTTTTCGGCTAGAAATTTTTGTTTTTGCGCCACTTTTGGTTTCGCTATTTTTTTGGAATTTTGGCTTGGTTTGGAATTTGGCTTTGGTTTTTGGCGCGGTTTTTACGCTGGCGATCGAGTGCATAAACTCATCAATCGAGCGCGTGGTTGATTTAGCAAGCCCCGATTTTCACCCGCTTGCAGGGGCTGCCAAAGATACCGCCAGCACCGCTGTAATGCTTACTCTAAGCCTAAATTTCGTCCTGTGGATATGTGCGATTTGCGGTAAAATTTTTGGCTAAACACTGCACCGAAATTTTAAAATTTAAAATTTTTTAATTTAGCAAACATATCTTCTTCGTGATTTGTTTGAATAAATTTAAGTTTTTTATCAATTTTTAATTTTTTTAATTCAAAATATTTTAATATTTCATCATATTCGTTACGATTATTTATAAAAATACACAAAAAACTTCCGTCAAAAAAATAAATAATAAAATTTTTACAGAAATTTCCAAAAATAATTTTTTGTGGAAACACAAATAAAATATTGTATATAATCGTTAAAATAAATCCTAATAAATAAAAACACAACTCTAAAATATCTGTTTTAAATAATAGCTGTGGAATTGTTTTATCTCTGTAACAATCTTTTCCAAAAATATGGAAAGTAAATAAAATATGATTGATTTTTGATATGTCGTTACTATTTTTAATAAATTCTTGGTCATAAGCTAGATATGAAATTTCATTATTCATAAATTTGTAAATTGTTTTTCCATTTTTATAAGATAAAATTGATTTGCAAAACATTACAAACAATACTATCCAAGCAACAGTAGATGATATAAAAAAGGTGTTATGTGTAATTTGACTAAATGATAAATTTGCTTTAAAAAAGCCATAAATATTTATAAAAAACAAAAAAATAAATAAAATAATGTAAGTAAAAATTTGTCTTTTGCTTTTAATAATTATTGGCTCTTTATCATAATCTCGTTTTTCCAAATTTAATCCTTTTTATAAAATTATTTTGCAAATTCGAATTCGGTCAGTATCGTTTATCCACTATACGAAATTCTGTTTTTAAATTTGTGATTTTGCAAATTTGCTATTTTGCTTTTGGCGATTGCCACGAAATGCTTCGCATTTCTTTACTTGTAAAATCAACGAAAATTTCGCTAAAACCTCGCCCTTTCTGCCCCGACGCTCGTGGGCTCTCCATGTCCCGAGTATAAAATCACCTCATCTGACAGAGTAAATATTTTGCCCTCGATACTAGCTCGAAGCTCAGCGTAATCGCCACCGGGCAAGTCAGTTCTACCCACGCCAAAACGAAAAATCAAATCCCCACAAAACGCCAAATTTTGCCCCTTACTGTAAAAGACCACGCTATCGCTCGTATGCCCTGGCGTATAAATCACAGCTAGCTCGCACGCCCCGTTAGCTAGCGCGACCCTTTCGCCATCTTTTAGGGGCGTGAAATCCTCTATGATTATCTCTTCGCCCGTGAAATTCGATAGATTGCACCTTGGCTCGCCCAGATACACGCCCGCATTTTCGTGCGCGAGTATCGGCGCACCCAAAGCCCGAGAGAGCTCGCTAGCTGCACCAATATGATCGAAATGTCCATGCGTGAGCAGGATTTTTTCGATTTTGAAATTTCTCTCTTTTATAATCCCCAAAAGCTTGTCCGCTTGCGCCCCAGGGTCGATTACAAACCCTGCCCCACTCGCCTCGTCGATAAAAAAATAGCAATTCTCGCTGATATAACCTGCCACTTCCACGCATAAAACCATGTTTGCTCCTTGAATTTCTCCAAATTTTACGCTCTTAAATTTAACCAGCCATTAAATTTAGCCAAAAATTATCCTTGATTTACCAAAATGCAGTAAAATACGCGCTTTTGCAAATTTTTTCAAAGGAGAGCTTATGAAAAAGCTTTTGGCTGAGTTTCTTGGCACATTTTGGCTAGTATTTGGCGGTTGCGGAAGCGCAATTTTCGCTGCATACAATATCGGATTTGTCGGCGTTTCAATCGCCTTTGGTTTGACCGTGCTAAGCGGTGCTTACGCATTTGGACACATTAGTGGCGGACATTTTAACCCAGCAGTTTCAGTGGGCTTGCTATGTGGCGGCAGATTTAAAGCTAGCGAGTTAGCAGGCTATGTCATCGCGCAAGTGCTAGGCGCGATAGCAGCAGGCGGTGCGCTATATCTAATCGCAAGCGGAAAGGCCGGATTTGACATCAGCGCAGGATTTGCGACCAACGGATACGGCGAGCACTCACCAAACGGATATTCAATGCTAAGCGCGCTAATCGCAGAAACCCTGCTAACTGCGTTTTTCCTAATCGTCATCATGGGAGCAACTGACAAGCGCGCACCGCAAGGCTTCGCACCGATTGCGATCGGACTAGCCCTCACACTAATCCACCTAATCTCAATCCCAGTTACAAACACCTCAGTAAATCCAGCCCGTTCAACTGGCGTGGCACTTTTCCAAGGTGGCTGGGCGCTTAGCGAGTTATGGCTGTTTTGGGTAGCGCCAATCATCGGTGGCGCAATCGGCGGAATTATCTACAAAACTTTTTTGGAAAAAGAGTAAAATTTCGCTAAATTTGGCGTAAATTTCGCCTCGCCCCTTGTGAATTTTCGCAAGGGGCTTTTTAAATTCTTTGAATTCTTAAATTTCCGCTTCGCAACTCCCAAACACTGCCCCGAAATTTTGTAAAGAAATGCGAAGCATTTCCGTAAAAATAAAATCAGCTAAATTTAAAGCGAAGCTTTAAATTTAGCCACCTTATAAAGCGTCGTCGGGGGTTGGGGGTTTGTAAGGGGGAAGGGGCGCGACCTCGCAAAATGAGCGTAGCGACGGCGACAGCCGGCATTTCTTGCGAGCGAAGCGAAGCGAAGTAATTCAAGCCCCCTTCCCCCTTACAAGAAAAGCACAGCGCAGGTTAAATTCACAAAATCGTTCAATGCAAAATTTGGGTTGAAATTTAAATTCCCTGGATTGCTTCGCTCGTTATACTCGCTCGCAATGACACGAAATTCGCGTTTTGGTAATTTTTACTCGTAGATTGCTTCGTCGCTTTGCTCCTCGCAATGACAATGGTGAGCAAAATTTACGCTTGATTTGTCATTGCGAGAATTTGCGTAGCAAATTCGAAGCAATCTACGAGTTTAAAATTTCGGGGCAGTGTTTGGGAGTTGCGAAGCGGAAATTTAAAAAGCAAATTTTAAAAATTAAAATTTTAAAAATCAATGCAATCTTGGATAAAAAGTCGCTTGGAGGGGAATTCCATAGCGCAAAGGCGGGCGTTTTTGTAACCGCGCTTTTTAAAAACACAGCCCAAATCGATATTCGCGCTGTAATCATTGATAAATGGCTCATCTTGTGGCGTGTGGCCATAGACATTGAAAATGCCCGCATTATCGGTGTAATCGTCGCGCCCGCTTAACACATGCGCCTCGAAATCGTCCTTTACCGCCACGAAATCGCGAAACTTCCACATAT
This sequence comes from Campylobacter sp. JMF_04 NA10, assembly GCF_027737655.1. Classification (NCBI taxonomy): domain Bacteria; kingdom Pseudomonadati; phylum Campylobacterota; class Epsilonproteobacteria; order Campylobacterales; family Campylobacteraceae; genus Campylobacter; species Campylobacter sp. JMF_04 NA10. Next base: position 84,077 of record NZ_JAOVTZ010000005.1, read on the forward strand.
TTCCCACAGCCGAGTGCGAGACCACGAGAGAGCGGGAATTTTCGTCGAAAATGTCGTATTGCAAAAACACGGGCAAGTTTTGCAAATACTCTAAATGCTCGTTTAAAAGCGCGCTAAATTCGGGCGCAAAATACGATTTCATCGTATCGCTACCGCCACTTTTGGCAATCCAGTTGATATCATCGCTTGCGCCGATTACGATTTCACGGTCTCTCACGCACCTTTGCGCACTGGATTTTGCTAGCAAAAATCTGCGCTCGTGGTTTCCGCGCACGCAGTCATAGCCGTGCGAGCGCACAAACTCGATAACCTTGGCGCTCTGAGGCCCCCTATCGCACAAATCGCCCACGAAGCAAATTTTGCTATCAAATTTCGCTGGCAAACGCGCAATCAGCGCCATTAAACTCTCATAGCAACCATGCACATCGCCGATAATGTAGATATTTTGCATAAATTTACCTTTGAATTTTTAAAAGAATTATATTAGAATTTTTAAAATTTAAAATTTAAAAAAGGTCAAATTTAACCCAAATTTGGGTTAAATTTGAAATTTAGGCTACCACATTTGGGAAGTCAAAGACCACTTTTCCGCTTTTTATCGTTAGCACGCACGCACCTTTTAGCTCTTTGCCAAAAAGTGGCGAATTTTGTGATTTTGACTTATTGAGTTTCGCGTCGTAAGTGTATCTTAGCTCAGGGTCGATTATAGCGATATCGGCTAGTTTGCCAACGGCGATTTCGCCTTTGCCAGAGAGTTTTAAAATTTTGGCTGGATTATACGAGGTGAGAGCTACCATTTTTTCATAATCAATCACGCCCTCATCGACTAATTTTAGCGTCAAAGGCACGAGCGTTTGAAGCCCTAAAATCCCAAACGGAGCCTTGTCAAATTCGACAAATTTATCGTCCCAACTATGCGGTGCGTGATCTGTGGCGATGACATCGATTAGCCCGCTTTTTAAGCCCTCTCTCATAGCCTCTACATCGGCATTTGTGCGAAGTGGCGGAGACATTTTAAAATTCGTATCATATCCCATAAGTTCGCTCTCATCATAAGTGAAATGGTGTGGTGTAACCTCACAGGTTACATTTATGCCCTCTTTTTTGGCTTGATCGATGAGTTTTAGCGACCAAGCTGAGCTGACATGCGCCACATGCAGGTGTCCGCCCGTTTTTTTAGCAAGCAAAATATCGCGCGAAACCATAATCTCCTCTTTTTCACTTGCCATGCCTTTTAGCCCTAGTAGCGCGCTTACCCTGCCCTCGTTCATCACTCCGCCATGACAAAGCGAGCAATCCTCGCTGTGATTTATGACAAAAGAGCCAAAATGCGCCGAGTATTCGAGGGCTTGTCGCATGACTGAGCTATCTGTAACAGGAAGTCCATCATCGCTAAATGCCACGCACCCAGCCTCGATCATATCGCCCATTTCGACGATTTTCGCCCCCTTGCAATCCTGCGAAATCGCTCCGATTGGAAGCAGGTCGATTAGCCCCCTATCGCGCGCTTTTTTAATCATTGCCTTTGTGATTGCAGAATTATCATTTACTGGATTTGTATTTGCCATAGGCATAGCGGTCGTTACGCCCCCTGCTACGGCTGTTTCGCTACCAGTGATGACATCATCTTTATACTCAAAACCGGGATCTCTAAAATGCACATGCATATCAATTAGCCCCGGCATGACGAGCTTGCCAGTCGCGTCGATGATTTTATCTGCGCTTGGCTCGTCTTTTGTAAGTGCTGAAATTTGGTCATTTTCTATTAAAACATTTATCTTTTCGCTTCTGTCGTGGTTAATAACGGTGCCATTTTTGATTAAAATTTTCATTACAAGCTCCTATTTAAATTTATTGTGTGAAGCACCGCCATACGCATGGCTGCACCGTTTTCGACCTGATCGAGAATGCAGGTAAATCGCGGATCGTCCGCGACATCTGAGTTAATCTCCACGCCACGATTTATCGGGCCTGGGTGCATGATAATCACACCCTCTTTGGCTACTTGCATGCGCTTAGCAGTTAGTCCAAAAAATTTGCTATATTCTCGCACGCTTGGAAAGCTTGGCTCGCCGTCTTGGCGCTCTAATTGAATTCTTAGCATTATTATCACATCTGCGCCCTCGATCGCTTCCTCGACACTTTTGCAAATCCTGCACCCAAACGCCTCGCAGTCTCTTAGCATCATCGGAGGACCAAAGAGTCTGACATTTATACCTAGTTTTTTCATCGCCCACGCATCAGATCTAGCCACACGAGAACGAAAAATATCACCGATGATAGCCACTTCAAGCCCATCAAATTTGCCTTTGGCTTCGTGGATTGTGAGCAAGTCCAAAAGCGCTTGTGTTGGGTGCTCGTTTAGTCCGTCTCCTGCATTTACAATCGAGGCGTCGCAGTTAGAGGCGATAAATTTCGCAGCACCGCTACTTGCGTGGCGCACGACAAAAATATCACTGCGCATGGCTTGCATATTTTTTATCGTATCGATTAGAGTTTCGCCTTTTTTGGTGCTACTTGAACCTGCGCTGAAATTTATGGCGTCCGCGCCAAGGCGTTTGGCGGCGATTTCAAAGGAAATGCGCGTTCTAGTGGAGTTTTCGAAAAAAGCATTAATCACGGTTTTTCCACGCAAAGAGTCTGATTTTTTGATATCCAAGCGGTTTAGAGCCTTGAAATCCTTCGCCAAAGCGATGAAATCATAAATATCCTGCGCGCTCAAATCTTGCGTGCTAAGCAGGTGCTTTAATTTATACATTTTGCCTCCTAAAATGGTTAAAATTTGCGCTGTATTTTACGCAAATTTGACTTAAATTTTTAAATCCTCTCCCTGCGAATTTTCATAATGTTTTTCAATTTTTTTGCCATTATTAATCATATCGCCAAAGATATTTAAAATCTGTCCGAAACTCGAATTTGCATCCTTTGCTAAATCCATTAAATCCTTTTCGATCCCGCCTAGTGAGCCGTTTAAATCGCGCACGATCTTCTCGCCTTTTTTGGCTAAATCTTCTAATTTATCCGCATTTTTTTCGGCAAATTCGTTTAAAATTTTCGGTGCTTCCTTGCTTAATCTTTCCAAATTTTCGCCCAAAATTTTAGCCGTTGCGGCAAATTCATCAATCGTTTCGTTGATATCTTTTGAAATTTTACCCTCAGGCTTTGGCACTAGCTCGATTTGAACCTTTGGTTTAGCGTTTTGGCTCAAATTTGCCTCTGGCGCAGGCTCGCTTGAAGCAGCGCTTCCTGGCGCAGGTTTAGGGGCGCTCGCACTTACTGATAAATTTTTATCCAAATTTATCTGCGTTTTTGGCTCATTTTTCTCAACCATTTTTTGAGATTTTTTTTCGATCTCTTTCTCGATATCTAGGCCGTTTTGGCTAGATTTGTCACTGTCGCTACACGCACTAAAAATAAGCGCGCAAGCAAGCAAAATTCCACATTTTTTCATACTCTCTCCTTAGTTTAAAAATAAATCACTTCTTAATTTCAAAAGCAAGCAAACTGCGATATTTGCGGCCTCTTCGCGGATATAGTTGCGATCTCCGTTTAGATGAAATTTGCCGATTATCTGTCGCCCACCAAGCTCTTTTGCCCCGATAAAGACCGTTCCTACGGGCTTTTCATCGCTTCCGCCACCAGGTCCAGCTATCCCGCTAATGGCTAGGGCAAAATTCGCCCCCGAACTCTCCAATGCCCCGCTAAGCATACCTGCGACGCATTGCTCACTCACTGCGCCGTAATCTTGCAAAACCTCATCGCTCACATCTAGCCACGCACGCTTTATCTCGTTTGCATAGCTTACCACCGAGCCATCAAAAATATCACTCACACCAGCTATTTCGCCAAATTTAGCTGCCAAAAGTCCAGCCGTGCAACTCTCTGCAAATGTGATTTTCGCCCCGATTTCTCGCAATTTCTCCACGGCGTGAGAGATGAAATTTTTAGGTGCGATAAATGAGTTTGCATAGTATTTGCTCACGCTGTCTAAAAATTTATCCAGCGCGCCAAATTTTTGCTCGCTAGCGCGCACAAAGAGCAAAAACGAGCTGTATTCGCTGATGATAAATGAAATTTTATAGCTTAACGCTAGGCTTTCAAGTCTAGCTTTTGCGCTCGCATAGTCTGTGTCAAATAGATAAAACCCCTCGCCCTCATTTAGGGGATCTTGCAAAATTTGGGGCAGTTTTTGCAAGGGGTCTGCTTTTAGCACATTTACAAGGCAACCCTTAATATCTAGCAAAAAACTATCCTTTACCACAAATTTAGCTGCTGAGGGGGCTAGCGTGCCACAATCTTTAAGCTCCAAAGTATCAAGCGTGAGCGTGGAGAGGATTTTCCCTGCGATTGCATAAGCCACTTTTGTCGCAAAAATCGTGATATAATCGTATTTGCCGAGCATTTTTTCTATCAAAAATGGCAAATTTTTATCGTTTTCATTTATAAATTTAATATCATCAATCACGCCGAAAACCTGCTCGTATTCGCGCAAAATATAGCTAAAAAATGGCGGATTGTAGCGGATAGCTTCGCCGATGATTAAAATCACATTTTTCATAAATTTCGACCTTTAAATTTTTGCCATTATAGCATAAAAAATTCTTGCATTTTCAGTCCTTTTTAAAAGCCTTTTTGCTACACTTACCAAATTTTTTAAAACACAATTAAAGGTTTTTTATGGATTACAAAGAAACACTTTTTCTCCCTACTACGGACTTCCCTATGCGAGGCTCACTCCCAGCGAACGAACCAGCGCGATTTTCTAGCTGGTATAACGAGCGAGCAATTTATGAAAAAATGAAAGCCAAACGCAAAAACGCAGGCGCTAGCTTTAATATCCACGACGGCCCACCTTATGCCAACGGACACCTGCATATCGGCCATGCGCTAAATAAATTTTTAAAAGACATTATCACTAAAACCCACTATTTTTTCGGTGAAAATATCCGCTATGTCCCGGGCTGGGACTGCCACGGCTTGCCAATCGAACAACAAGTAGAAATCAAAATGGGCGACGCGAAAAAATCAGCTACCAAGCACGAAATCCGCGAGCTTTGTCGCGCACACGCGAAAGAATTTATCGATATCCAAAGAGATGAATTTAAAAGCCTTGGCGTAATTGGGGATTGGGAAAATCCATATTTGACACTGAAATTTAACTTCGAAGCTGAAATTTACAAAACCCTTTGCAATATCGCTAAAAAGGGCATTTTAATCGAGCGCAGTAAGCCTGTGTTTTGGAGCTGGGCGGCAAAAAGCGCGCTAGCTGAGGCGGAGGTCGAGTATAAGGACAAAGAGGATTATTCGATTTATGTGGCTTTCGATTTAAGCGATGAAGCAAACGCCAAAATCGGCGCAAAAGGCGCAAAAGCCGTGATTTGGACGACTACGCCTTGGACACTTCCAGCAAACGGCGCAATCAGCCTAAATCCAAACGAAACCTATGTCCTAACAGCCGAAAATTTCATACTTGCAAAACCGCTTTTAGAAAATTTAATCGGCGCAGGTATCACAAATGGCGAAATTTTAAAAGAATTTAGCTCAAAAGAGCTAGAAAATTTATACGCAATCAACCCACTAAATGATAGAAGCTCAAAATTTATCCTAGGCGAACATGTCTTAATGGACGGCGGAACAGGCCTAGTTCATACCGCCCCAGGACACGGCGAGGACGATTATTTTGTAGGCTTAAAATACGGCATAGAGGTGCTAATGCCAGTCGATGAGGCAGGGTGTTTTGATGAAACACTGCGCGCGAAGGGGCTATTTAGGGCTGGCGTCGTAGATGAAATGGTCGGCATGCACATTTTCAAAGCAAATGAAAAAATCGTCGAAATTCTTGGCGATGCAGTGGTAAAAGTCGGCAAATTTACCCACTCATACCCACACTGCTGGCGCACGCACAAACCAGTAATTTACCGCGCTACAAAGCAATGGTTCATCGCTATGGATAAAGAATTTAGCGGTGGAAAAACACTGCGCCAGATCGCGCTTAGCGAAATCAAAAAAATCAAATTCTACCCAGCCACTGGCGAAAATCGCCTCACAGCGATGATTGAAAACCGCCCTGATTGGTGTATTTCAAGGCAGAGAGATTGGGGTGTGCCGATTGCGTTTTTCCGCGATCGTGGCACGAAAGAGCCGATTTTCGACGAAAAAATAATGGATCATTTATACGAAATTTTCAAAGCCAAAGGCGCTGATGCGTGGTGGGATAGCGAAATTTGCGATCTTTTACCACAAGACTCTGGCTACAACCCAGCAAATTTAGAGAAAGTTACCGATATTTTAGATGTTTGGTTCGATAGTGGATCGACTTGGAACGCTGTGCTAAAAAGCGGCGAATACGACGCAGGGGCATTTCCAGCCGATATGTATTTAGAGGGCTCAGACCAGCACAGAGGCTGGTTTCAAAGCTCACTTTTGCTAAGTTGCGCTGTAAATGAGTTCGCTCCGTATAAAAGCGTCCTAACTCACGGCTTTACAGTCGATGAGAAGGGTCAAAAAATGAGCAAATCCGTGGGCAATATCGTCCTTCCACAAAAAGTCGCCAAAGAATACGGCGTGGAGATTATGAGATTATGGGTTGCACTGAGCGATTACTCCACAGATTTGAAAATCAGCGAAAATATCTTAAAACAAGTCAGCGAGCAATACCGCAAAATTCGCAATACAATTCGCTTTTTGCTAGCAAATGTTAGCGATTTAGAAGAGCTTGAAACCTCAAATTTCACAACCCTTGATAAATGGATTTTAACCCGCGCAGTAAGGACTTTTGGCGCGGTCGAAGAGAGTTTTAGAGAGTATGATTTCTCAAAAGGATTTAACCAACTTCTAAATTTCCTAAGCGCAGATTTAAGCGGAATTTACCTTGATATCATCAAAGACCGCCTTTACTGCGATCATATCGACGAGCCAAGACGCCGCAGTGCGCAAAGTGCGCTAGTGCTAATCACCAGAGCGCTACTGCCTCTGATTGCGCCTACGCTAACTTACACAATCGATGAAGTAATGCAATACGCACCAAGTATCGTTAAAAACGGCAAAGAAGACGCTTTTGATTTAGTTTATGCGCCGATTGAATTTAGCGATTTTGTCGAATATGATGAAATTTTAGAGCAATCAAGAGAGAAATTTTTCGAAATCATCGACGCCCTCAAAAAAGACAAAATCATCAAATCGACCCTAGAACTCGCTTTGCAAACTAGCTCAAATGAAATTTTATCTTACGATATTTTGGGCGTGAGTGATTGGTTTATGGTAAGCGATGTAACCTCGCTAGATGGCAACAGCGACAATGCTTTGGCAGAATTTCGCATAGGTGATGAAATTTTCCGCCTTGTAAAATCTGATAAATTTAAATGCCCAAGGTGCTGGAAATTTAGCGCAAAAGAGCAAGATTGCCTATGCCCAAGATGTGCAAAGGTGCTAAATGCTTAGTTCGCCTCAACATTTTAGTATAGTAGTTCTCACAATCGCGCTAATCTTTGTCTGCATAGGCGTGGGAATAAAATTTGTAATAAAATTTAAGGATAAAAAATGATAAGTTTAAAAGAGGCTTTGAAACTGAGCCCTAGCGAAATTTTGGCACTTCGCGCAGATTTAAAAAGCCAAATCATAGCCAATAAAAACCTTGGCGCGTATGTCGAACAACTCAGTGGCGAGGAATTAAACGAAAGTGGTGCAGGTGTGCCAATCGCGATTAAAGATAATATTCAAGTCAAAGGTTGGAGCGTAACGGCAGGTTCTAAAATCCTGCAAGGCTACATTGCGCCTTATGACGCAACCGTAATCAAAAAACTAAAAGAGGCAAATTTAGCTCCATTTGGTCGCACCAATATGGACGAATTCGCCATGGGAAGCACGACAGAGAGCTCGTATTATGGCAAAACTCTAAATCCGCTCGATCACACTCGCGTCCCAGGCGGAAGCAGTGGCGGAAGTGCAGCTGCTGTGGGAGCTGGACTTGCAATCGCAGCCCTTGGAAGCGATACTGGTGGCTCTATCCGCCAGCCAGCAGCCTTTTGTGGTTGCGTGGGATTTAAGCCAAGCTATGGCAGGGTGAGCCGTTACGGGCTTGGAGCGTATTCATCTAGCCTAGATCAAATCGGACCGATTACAGGAAATGTCGAGGACGCGGCGATTTTATACGATATCATCGCAGGACACGACACTATGGATAGCACGAGCTACGCTGGCGAGTTTATCAGCACGGCTGATAAATTAAATAGCGAGCGCAAACTTACAATCGCAGTCATCGAAAACTACCTAAATGAGGCTAGCGACGAGATTAAAACTGCGCTAAATTTGGCAATCGAGAAGCTAAAAAGCTTCGGACACAAGATAATTTATAAAAATTTGCTAAATTCCAAATACGACATTGCGACTTACTATATCATCGCCACAGCCGAAGCTAGCGCAAATTTAAGCAGATATGACGGCGTGCGATACGGAAACCGCGCAAAGGCGTCAAATTTAAACGAACTTTACGCAAACACCCGTGGTGAGGGATTTGGCGACGAGGTCAAACGCAGAATGCTTCTAGGAACATTTGTGCTAAGTAGCGGTTACTACGACGCTTACTACATAAAAGCGCAAAAAGCCAGAGCCTTTATCAAGGCTGAATATGAGGAAATTTTAAAAGAGGCTGATTTGATTTTTATGCCGATTGCGCCTGATGTGGCGTATAAATTTGGCGAGTTAAACGACCCGCTAAAAGCTTATCTTAGCGATATTTACACAATCGGCGTAAATTTAGCAGGACTTCCAGCAATTTCCGTGCCAGTGGCTAGAAATTCACAAAATTTAAATATCAGCGCACAACTAATAGGACGCGCTTATGACGAACAAACGGTGCTTGATGGCGGGTTAAATTTAGAAACAATCGTAAGGGGTTAAGATGAAAATTTTGAAAAAAGCTTTGACATTTGAAGATGTTTTGTTGGTGCCACAATACTCTGAAATTTTACCAAAAGATGTAGATTTAAAGACAAAATTTACCAAAAATATCACTCTAAATACGCCACTTGTGAGTGCTGCTATGGATACGGTTACCGAGTATCGCACAGCTATCATGATGGCTAGACTTGGTGGGATTGGCGTAATCCACAAAAACATGGATATCGAAAGCCAAGCCAAAATGGTTAAAAGAGTGAAAAAAAGCGAAAGTGGCGTCATCATCGATCCGATTTTTATCAAAGCCACAGCCAGCGTGCAAGATGCGCTAAATTTGATGGCTGAATACCACATTAGCGGAATTCCAGTCGTCGATGACGAGCATAAATTAATCGGAATTTTAACTAACCGCGATTTGAGATTTGAAAGCGATACCTCAGCGCGCGTTGGCGATAAAATGACTAAAATGCCACTAATCACGCTCAAAAAGGGCTCGACGCTAGATGACGCTGAAAAAGTTTTCCGCAGCACCAAGGTAGAAAAACTCCCGATTGTTGATGAAAACAACCATTTGGAGGGATTAGTTACCATTAAAGATATCAAAAAACGCATCGAATACCCTCTTGCAAACAAAGACGCTTATGGCAGACTTCGCGTAGCAGCCGCCATTGGCGTAGGTCAGATTGATCGCGCAAAAGCCCTTGTCGAAGCAGGCGTAGATGCGATTGTAATGGATTCTGCTCACGGACATACCAAAGGTATCATAAACACCCTAAAAGAGCTTAAAAAACAGCTAAATGTCGATGTCGTAGTAGGAAATGTCGCGAACCCAGAGGCTATCAAAGATATCGCCGAAGCTGGCGCAGACGCGATAAAAGTCGGTATCGGACCGGGCTCAATCTGCACCACTAGAATCGTCGCAGGTGTGGGCGTGCCACAATTTACCGCAATTGTAGATTGTGCAAACGAAGCGGCTAAATTTGGCGTTCCAATCATCGCAGACGGCGGTATCAAATACTCAGGCGAAATCGCCAAAGCCCTAGCAGCGGGCGCTAGCTCAGTAATGATGGGAAGCGTGCTAGCTGGGTGCTACGAAACCCCTGGCGAGCTAATCACCTTCCAAGGTCGCCAGTATAAGACATACCGCGGTATGGGCTCAATCGGCGCTATGCAAAAAGGAAGCTCTGATAGATATTTCCAAGAAGGCACCGCCAAAGAAAAACTCGTCCCAGAAGGAATCGAAGGACGCGTCCCTTATGCTGGTATGCTAAAAGATGTAATCTTCCAACTAGTAGGCGGTCTAAGAAGCGCTATGGGGTATTGCGGAAGCAAGGATATCCCTACCTTGCAAGAAAAAGCCGAATTTGTCGAAATCACAAGCGCAGGACTTAAAGAGAGCCATGTCCATGATGTCATCATCACGCAAGAAGCGCCAAACTACCGAGTTAATCAGTGAAAATCCAAACCAAAACCCACTATTTTGACGAACCGCTCTATTTAGAGAGCGGTCGTGTTTTTTCTAAATTTCACCTAGCTTACGAAACTTACGGCGAGCTAAATTCCGATAAATCAAATGTCATTGTCATCACACACGCTCTAACTGGTAGCGCACACGCTGCTGGCAGATACGAAAATGAAAGCAAGGCTGGCTGGTGGGACAGCCTAATCGGCGATGGCAAGGCAGTGGATACGAGTAAATTTTTCGTCATCTGCATAAATATCCTCTCATCGCCCTTTGGCTCGACCTGCCCGTTAGATATCGACGATAGCACCGGCATGGAATATCGCACACGCTTTCCTGTGCTTGTAATCTCAGATGTCGTAAAGGCGCAGGTTAGATTGCTAAGCGAGCTTGGGATTTCGCGCGTAAAAGCCGTAATCGGCGGGAGTTTAGGCGGTATGCAGGCTCTGTGCTACGCAATCGAATACCCAAATTTCGCCGAAAATATTTTCGCACTAGCTACCACTTATGCGACGCAGCCTTGGGCGATAGCATTTAATAAAATCGCAATCAGCGCGATTAAAAGCGATCCAAATTTCAAAGGCGGGTATTATGACAAAGATGAAATCGCAAAAAATGGCTTAAACGGCATGGCGGTAGGTCGCATGGCTGGGCATATTAGCTTTTTAAGCCCTGCTTCGATGAACGAAAAATTTGGGAGAAATTATGTAGAAACTGACGGACTTTACGAGCTTGACGGCAGGTTTCAAGTAGATCGCTACCTAGACTACAATGGGGTAAATTTCTCTCATCGCTTCGATCCGCTATGCTACCTTTATATCGCAAAAATGATGAATCTTTTCGACTGCACGAGGCATTATGGCTCGCTAAAAAACGCCATGGCGCAAATTCGCGCGAAACTATTTTTGATTTCGTTTTCTGGCGATATTTTGTTTCCGCCAAATTTAATGGAGGAAATGTATAAATGTATGATTGATCTTGGCGCGAAAGAGCGCGTGTTTTACACGCAAATCGACAGCGATTACGGACACGACGCATTTTTGGTCGAGGTGGAAAAATTTGACTATATCATTAAAAGGGTTTTAGATGCAAGATAATTTCGAAGAAAAAATGAAAAAAATAGGCGAGCTATTAGAGAGCTTAAACGACAAAGACATCACGCTAGATCGCTCTGTGGAGCTGTATAAAAGCGGAATTTGCCTGCTAAAAGAGGCGAAGGAAATTTTAGAAAACGCCAAGCTTGAAATCACGCAAATAAACGAAGGTGCGCAAAATGATTAAAATCTGCGCTCTGCAACTCGCCACGCTTTCGATGAGCGAAAATCGCATTGATTATTATATGAAAATAGCCCACGACAATGGCGCAAAAATCGTGGTTTTGGGCGAATACACGCTCAATTCGTTTTTTACCGAGCTAAAACACATGCCAAGCTCAATCACGCAAAAACAAAGCGAACACAAAATGGAGCTAATGCAAAATTTAGCCAAAAAATACGATTTACACATCATTGCGCCCATAATTCGCCAAAGCGGTGGCGAGGCTGGCGAAATCGCATGGATCAAATCCTGCGCGCATTTTAGCCCCTCTGGCGTGAAATTTTACGATCAAACTATGCTAATAAACTACTCGCACTGGAACGAGGACGAGTTTTTCCTAAATGCCAAAATTCACGAAAACGGCAAATTTGAGCCACTGATTTTCGAGGTCGAGGGTGTGAAATTTGGCGTTTGTTTTGGGTTTGAAGCGCATTTTGATATGGTGTGGCAGCGCTTCGACCACGAAAGCGTAGATTGCGTGCTAATCCCCACAGCTTCGACATTTGAGTCAAATTTGCGCTGGGCAGAACTGCTTAAAATGCGAGCCTTCACGCACTCGGCGTATATCGTGCGCACAAACCGCATAGGCGAGGCGAAATTCGGCGATATGGACTTTAAATTTTATGGCGGCAGTTTCCTAGCGAATCCTTACGGCGAGATTATCAACGAATTGCGTGACGAAGAGGGCGCGCTAATGTGCGAAATAGACCCAGTAATCGTGCGCGAAGCTACGGAATTTTGGGGCTTTAAAGCAAATTTGAAAAACAAAGGCTTTGCGTGAAATTTTTCCATAGACAAATCCAGCTTTGGGGCGAGGAGACCCAAAGCTCCCTAGCGCAAAAATCCGTCCTAATCATCGGCTCTGGCGGGCTTGGAAGCTCTTTTGCGTATGCGCTAGGAGCCAGCGGAATCGGGCGGATTGACATTGTCGATTTCGACACAGTGTCGCTTCATAATATCCACAGGCAAATTTTATTTTCGCTAAGCGATGAGGGACGATACAAGGCTGATATTTTCAAAGAGCGCGTGCAGGCTCGATACGATGGAGTGCGTGTGAATACGCACAAAATGAAAGCTGATGAATTTTTTGCTAGTTGCGCGGATAAATTTGACCTGATTTTAGATGCGACTGACAATCTCGCCACCCGCGCGCAAATCGACGAGTTTGCCAAGCAAACTGCCACGCCATGGGTGTTTAGCTCAGTCGATAGCTTTCAGGTGCAGGTCTGCTTCGTAAGCGAGGCGAATTTCAAATTTTTCCCAAATTTGGGCGCCACGCCAGCTGGAATTGCTGCGCCGATTGTGATGTTTGCAGCGAGTTTTGCGGCAAATTTAGCACTTCGATACTTAGCAAATTTGGAAGTTAAAAAAGATACGCTTTATTATCTAAATTTTTTCTCGGGCGAATTTGAAACCAAAAAAATCGCTCTTGTTTAAGGCAAAAAATGGTTATACTCATAACGGGTGCTTCGCATACGGGAAAAACACTTTTGGCACAAAGATTGTTAGAAAAGTATAAATTTCCGTATTTTTCAATAGATCACCTAAAAATGGGGCTAATTCGCTCAAGAAATACAAATCTTACCCCAAATGACGATGAAGCACTAACGCCCTATCTGTGGCAAATCGTGTGTGAAATAATCAAAACTGCGATTGAAAACGGGCAAAATTTGATTATCGAAGGTTGTTATGTGCCGTTTTCTTGGCGGAGCGATTTTAGCGAAAAATATTTGCGCCAAATTCGTTTTATAGCCCTAGCGATGAGCGATAAATTTATCGATGAAAATTTTGATAAAATCAAAAAACATAGCCGCGATATAGAAAATAGGCTTGATGATATGACCTGCACAAAAGAAAATTTAAAAGCGGATAATCAAAATTTCATAAACGGCTTTGCCAAAAACGGCGAGAAAATCGTTTTGATTGATGATGATTATGAAAAAACTATAAGTAAGCTTTAAATTTAAAATTTAGGCTAAATTTGAAGCCTAAATTTCATTTATTATACGGATTTCTAGCTTATCTGCTGCGTCTTTAAAATACTCTAAATCTTTCCAGTTATCCCTATTGCCAATGATATAAATATAATTTTTGGCGCGTGTTAGGGCGACATTTAGCAGATTTGGCTTGCTTGCCGCCCACGCCCTAGCACCCCCGCTCGCACCACCAAGGACAAAGATTATCACCTTTGCTTCCTTGCCTTGCATTGTGTGGATTGTGCCGATATTGTCCTTTAACTTTGGCGCTATTGCCTTCATAGCTTTTACTACGCCACGAAATGGCGAGATTATCTTGATATCATTATGCGTGATATCTTTATCGTTTTCGCCCTTAGGGTCTATTTTGCCAGCTTTGAGGATTTTTTCCACGATTTCAAGGGCTTTCCTGCCCTCTTGCTCGCTAAAATTTTCCACAAAATTTGTGCTTTTGACATCGACCCAAACGCTCTTTAAATTTGGATTTTTACCCTTATTTTTATTTCGTCCCCAAATCATCAGCCCCTCATAGGCTATCTCATTTGCGATTTCAAACATAGGATTATCGCAGCGATTATGCACGCGAAGTGGCGAACCAACCCAAAGACCATTAATATAAGTGCCAAATTTCTCATGGAAATCAGCCCGCCCTTGCACAGAGGCGGTAGCTAGATTTAGGCTATCATCTATACCAAAACTTTTCAGCAAAATTTTATTCAAATTCGCAGGCAGTGTAACCACAGGCTCTAATTGAAGCGGATCGCCTACTACGACAGCATGGCGAGAGCGCCAGAGCGCGCCTACGGCGTTTGATAGCGCAGCCTGCCCTGCCTCGTCGATTAGCAAATACCCGATATCCTCGCACTCAAAATCCCTAAAACATCGCCCAAACGCCGCAAAAGTCGAGCTTACCACAGGCACGGCAAAAAACAGAGATTTAAAAATTTCAACCTTTTCGCTTCTTTGCAAATCCATATTTTTATTTAAAAATGCAAATTTAAGAAAATTAGTATTAAATTTTGACGCATTGGCTAAAATCGCCATTTTATGAAGCTTTAACGCCTTGAAAAACAGCTCTACCCTAGCCTCAAAAAGCTCGGTTTTTGCGCCATTATCACTTTTCATAAACGGCGATGATTTCTCGCGCTCATTTTCATCAGTTTTAAAAATTTCGCCGAATTTCAAAGCGATTTCATTTTGGCTATTTTGTAATTCTTTGTTTAAATTTTCCAACTCATTTTTTACAGAATTTAGCTCATTTTCTTTATCTTTTAGGTTTAATTTCGCTTTTTCTTGCTCGGATTTTTTATTTGCCAAAGCTCTTTTTTCTTGCAAAATTTCATTAGATCTGTTTTGAATTTCATAAATTTTAGTGCTAAATTCATCATCTTTGCGCTTATATTCTTTGTAGGCAGCAGTATTAAAAATCTGGTGAATAAAAAACAAAAATGGCTTTTCTGGCTTTGTTTGAGATATGAAATTTTTAGAATTTTCTACTTGGCTATACTCTGCGTTTAAATCCGAAATTTTACTATCAAAGCCACTTATCGTTTCGTCAAATTTTGCAAATTCGCTAGCAAAGTCTATTTGTTCATACTCGGAAATTTTATTTTGCAATGCTTTCTTCTTATTTGGATAATTCTCTATAAAATTCACCAATTTATTAAATTTTTGCAAGATACCAGCATATCGGTTTTTTGCATCTTTAAATTCAGCCTTGACTTTTTCAAATTCTTTTTTGTTTTTTAGGTATATTTTTTCTTCATGGTTTTCAATTGATTTTTTAAGTTCCATATATTTTACGTAAAGTCCCTTATCGCTTTTGTTACCATTTTCGTATTCTTTCCATACCTTTGTTCTTTCTAATTTCAAATTCTTTATCTCATCATCTTCTTGTATGAGTTTTGTATCTTTGCCCCATATAAAATTTTGAGTGAAATTATAAATATTACTCGATTTCCCAAGAGTAGCGCACATTAGCCCCCAAGCCTCTGTTTCTTCCTCATTTGCTGTTTTTCTTAAAAGCGCGCTAGCCGTATGCGAAAAATAATCAACCTCCATTGCTTTTGGCAAATATTTTTTATCAATACTTCCTTTCACAGGGATTTCCTTGCTGATATTTTCCACTGCGCCGTTATTGCTGGAAGCCACAACAATCTCATATCCAGTAAGCTTCGGATTTAAGCTATAAAAAAGCGGACCATATTTATCTGCCTTATCTGATTCTATCAAAATTTCATCCGCCCCAAGCGATGCTAAAACCTCAGCCCTTTGCACTATAAGCGCCGCGATGATATCCTTTAAAAGCGTCGTTTTGCCAGTGCCAGGAGGTCCATTGACAGAGTAAAATCCATAACGCTCATTAAATCGTTTTAGGATTTGATTTACGGCAAACTGCTGAGAAAACATCAGCGTATATTCGCTCGCAAACGCCCCGTATGGGAAATTTGACAAAGAGAGTGTATCGCGCAAAAAGCTATCGTTTTTGCTATCTTGCAGATCAATCCTCTCGCCCTTAAATTCAGTGCTTAAAAAATCGCTTAAAAGCTTAGAATATTTGCCACTTCGCAAAACACGCTCGATATCGCTAGCTAGCAAGCTATTGATAAAATCCATTTTTTCGCTTTTTCTAGCAAATTTTATCTCAACCCTGATTTGTTTTTGGTTGCCAAAAAAATCGCTTATCATATCCTCGGTAAGTTCGGAGCGAATTTCGCTCATAATCATCTTATCGATTTGTGAGAGATAATCCCTAAGCTCGCCCTCTTGCCCAATCCCCAAAACCACAGATTTTAAATCTTCCAAAGCCTTTTCGAGCTTTTTGGAAGTGTCGTTTGGCAAGCCCTTTGTTTGGATAAATCTTTTCATTACCGCCGGAGTATTTGAGATAAAAATATTATCTTTTGAAATTTGCTCAAATTTTGCCACATCAAAAATATTGCTTTGGTTTAAATTTGTGCTTAGTTTAATCTGATACGATGCTGCTATCTCCTCGTCAATCGGGCTTTCTGTATAGGAATTTTCGGCGTTTTTTTCGTGCGAGCCAACGACCTTTTCGATTTGTTTAGAAATCTGCCCGATATAAAAAAATCCGCCATAAATTTTAATAGAAAGCTCATAATCCGCCCTTGTTTTTTCTTCTTTGTTTTTCTCGCACTCTTTTTTTGCTTTGTTTCGAAGCTTAATAAATTCTTCTTTATATTTATCGATTTGTGAGTATAGATTTTCGAAATTTGTCTCAAAAACTATTCTATTTTTATCTTCTTGTTCTTTACTTAGCTCTTTTAGTTTGCTTGGATTTAGGTATTCGCAAAACAAAAAATACCAAAGAGTTTTTTCAATATCATTCATTTTATTTCCTTTTTTGGATTTATCGTTGTTAAATTTAGCCGTAAAAGCGGCTTGAATTATAAGCAAGTTTTAGAATTTTGTCAAAAGCAAAAAGGAAATTTTAAAAATTTCCTTTTTACAAAGAGTTATAAGCGCATACTTACTTTACGCTTCGTTTTAAAGCAGGTGTTCCCATTTCTACCAAATTTGCATTTGATGAACTAAAATAATCGCTCCAAAATTCACGCAATGAATTTAGAATTTGTGGCGTTACATAGCCACTTTTTGAGCCTTTTTTTGTTTCGGTTAAACCTGCACCGACCACATAAATTTTAGCCTCTCCAAAATCTCCAAAAAGTTCATTTTTGCTTAAAATTTCAAGCTCTTTTTTTGGATTGATTTGTCTTGGAGCGCCTTTGGCGTAAAAGGTTGCGATTGAAGAATTTTCTAACATATCAGAAGCTAAAAGCACGACTTTTGTCTCGGCTTCAAAAGTGGCGATTGAATTTTTACTAAAATCTTGCAAAGCATAAAAAATATCGGATTTAGCGACACTTTCGCCATCTTTTAAAAAGGCGTCGTTGATTTTTTGTGCCATATTTTTTCGCACATAGCCAAGTTGATCTTTTAGACATTTATCAAATTTAGCAAGGCTATTTTTATTTAACTCATATCTTGCCTTTTCATCAAGTGGCGTATCTAGCGTGAATTCAAACAAAACTTCGTTATATCTGCCGTCTAAAAATGCAGAGTATTTTGCCACAAAAATGTGATTTCCAAATTCAGCAAATTTCAGGGCATTATTTAAAATTTGCTCTTTTAGCGAATCGCCAAATGGTGTGGTTTCATCTATCAAAACAAAAACCGCTTCTTTTGGAGTGGTATTTGGTTTTTCTATTTTATTTATCTCATAGCAGTTTGGCACTGCAAACATAGAAACACAAAATGCACATAAAAATAAAATCGTTTTCATCCTAAAATTTCCTTTACTTTTTCGTCATATTTTTCTTGCGATATAAGCCCTTCATCAAGCAACTCTTTAAATTCTTTCAAAATCTCTTTCTTGGATTTTTGCGGTGGCAGGCTAGGCGAATTTTCACTAGAAATTTCGTTTTGTTTTGGAGCTGGAATTTTCTCTACTTTTTCACTTCTTTCATAAATTTCATCATTTTTGTTATCTTGTTCAGCTTTTTCTTTGCCTTTTTTGATTTCCATTGCTTCTTTGACTTTACCGACTTCTTTATCTATTCTTCTTTGTCTATCTTTTTCTTTATGCTCTTTTATATAGTTATCAAAAGTTCTATATTTTTCATCTACCATATCTAGCTCGTCGCCACTAATAGCGTGAGAGTGGATTAAATTTGACATTTTTGATTGCAAAATAGATAATTTTTCGTTTGCGACACTTGCAATTCTATCTTTTTTGAGATTATAAAAGCTTTCAAATTCATCCCTGCTTGCAAATCCGTGGCTATAAAGATAAGCTTCCTTGCTCTGTTTTCCTGCAAAACCCCATTTAAAGCCGATTATAATGCCTAAAATTTGAATAAACACAAAAAGCACAGCCAAAACGATAAATGTCGCCCAGCCACCTTTTCTATCGGCTTCTTGTTGTTCTTGAAGTGCTTTGTTATCAGCTTCTGTCTGAATTTCAGCCAACTCGCTTGGCGCACTTTCATAGACATTTGTAACGACATTTGAAATCTCTTGATTTAGCTGTTTTTCTAAAACCTGACCACGAACATAAGTCGCTCCAATAGCGATAAAAACTATAAGCACAGCCGTAATGATACTAATATACCAAGTCCTAGTAACTTGCGCATTTGTATGTTTTAATCTATTTAAAATTTGAAGACATCTAGGCTCGTTGTCGTCAAGGTGATTTTCTTGTAAATTTACCTTTGAATTTGGAATTAATTTTAATGAACTATCGGTATTATTTTTGTAATCATTTTTTTCAACAACAAAAAATTCCCGCACCTTTTTAGCAAGTGAATTTTTATACATTTCATCGCCACTAAAATGTGTAAGCATAACCAAAATAATCGAAATGATAAAGGCGATTCCAAGTGCGCCTTTTTGTTGAAGCGATTCGCTAGCGCCAGGTATGGTATAACCAGCCAAAACATAGGCAAATCCAAGTGCTTCTAAAATCACCAATGCAAATATAATTATAAGCATAAAAATAGGAAGTGGTTTTCTACCAATCTCATCGATTTTATTTAAGTATGAAACAGAGTTATCATACATTTTGCCGTCTTTATCAAACGAAATGTAATATCTATAAAATTTAGAGCATAATACTCTTTCGCTATCATACCATTTATCTTTTATAGTTTTTGATTTAGATAGCTTGGCAATACCACCGATAAGCGGAAAACTCATCCACGAACATAGCCACCAAAATTTAATCTTATCCCAAAATTTAATCACTAGCAAAATCAACACAATCGTCGATATCGCAGCCAAAACCCACACTCTATACAATATAAGCGTATCTATAAGTCCTTGCATTTTATTTCCTTAATGGTTTGATTTCAAAATCTTTTTCTAAAATCGCTCCGTTTGAAGCAGTGTAATACAAATATCCCTTGGCATTTGACGAATTTTCATTGTCAAAGACTATATCCATACACTTTATCGGTGATTTTTTATCTGTCGAAAACACACGATAAAGTAACCCGTTTTCGCCCTCATAGGTATTTACAAGCGAGCCGATTTTATAATCAGATTTTGCATTGCTTGAATTTACATAATCTTTAAAAATCAGCACTTTTGGATTTGCCGTCGCTCTACCACCGTCCCTTAAAACGCTAATTGGGGCAATTCCAACGAGATTATTATTTACCATACCCTGCCAACTTCCGCCATTTAAAGATTTTCTAAATTCAGTTGTTTTTGGCAGTGCTTTGCCGTTTGAAAGGTGCTTCACGCCACCTTCTTCGTGATATACATCAAAGTAGCAGTTTTGCAAACCAGTGCTTGCATAAGCTTTTGTAATGATAGAAAATGTTGATTTTTCTCCACCGTATTCTTTGCCAAGAGCAAAACTATCACCTCTAATCGCTCTACCGTCGAAATCCACCAAAACATCGCCAGCTTTTACACTTTTGCTAGCTTGCGGGTTTTTGGTCAAAATTTCAAAACTATCTTCTTGCGCGTTTTCTTGCACTTGTGGCGTATTTGTTTTCGGCTCCTGCTTAGATTTTTGAGCGATTTTCACAGGTTTTTTATCATTTGAAGTTTCGTTTTTGGTTTTAGAAGTTTGCGAAACAGCTTTTTTAGTGCTAGATTGTGTCTGTTTTTCTGATTTTGCTATAACCGCATTTGAGTGAGCGATTTTTGTGAAATACGCAGGATTTACGGCGATATTTTGAGTGTATTTTATGATATCTTCTTCTTTATCTAGCTCGATAATCTCTACTCTGCGATTTTTCATCCTGCCTTCGTTTGTGTTATTATCAGCGATTGGTTGCGACTCGCCAGCTCCCCAGTAGTAGATATCTTTAATGTTCGTTCCATTTTTTGCAAAAATTTGACCGACCGTTTTAGCCCTGGCTTCTGAAAGCTTTTGATTATTTTTGCTTGCGCCACTATCATCGGTATGACCTACGATTAGAATTTTTCTTTTTGATTGAGAATTTTGATATGTTTTGGCTAATTTTGTATATAAAATTTTCGCATCAGAATTTAGGCTTGATTTGCCTACGCCAAATTGATTATTATCAGCGATTGTGACTCTATCGCCCTTTTCGCCAGCGGTTTTGATATCATCAAATGAAATTTCGGCGTTGTGTTCCTTGGCGATTTGTCTTTGAGCGGCTCTTCTTTCATCTATAAATTTACCTATCAAAAACCCTATTCCAGCGCCCACAGCAGCGCCTATTACTAGACCCTTATCGCCACCTACTTCTTTGCCTACCACAGCCCCGATTGCAGCCCCCCCCGCTGTGCCTCCGATTTTACCTAGATTGTTATAAAACTCAGCGCACCCGCTAAGGGCGATTACAAGCGGAATCGAAATAAAAATTCGCTTACGCATTTTAAGACCTTTTTTTGAAAAATTAAACGGGCGATTTTAGCACAAAAAGCACTAAAAGGCAAATTTCAGCACACGAAAATTTTGCCTTCAAAATCCCTAAAATAGAGATATTTTGAAAATAAGTAGTAAAATAATCTTTATTTTTCTAACTCGTACCAGCCGTATTCGTCGCTACCGAATTTGGCTGTGAAAAGTGGCTTAAATTTCAAATTGCTTCTGAAATTTTCGCCAGTTTTGAGCGAATTTGAGCGGAAAAATAGAAATAAATTTACACTTTTTGCGATATCATTTAGCAAATTTTGCCCGCCTTCTATCATCACTAAGCCTGAATTTAAGGCAGTTTGCAAATCATTTGTGATAGCTACTTTGCGACCCGCAACGCTAAAAAGCGGGATAGTTTTGTCAAACTCGCTTTGCCTAGAATAGATAAAAATATCTGGATTTTTTCCGTTCGCAATCAGCCTAGTATCGAGCTTCGGGCAATCTGTGCGCACGGTAGCGCCGCCGATCATCAAGCTATCGCAAACGCTTCTTAAATAGTGCGAAAATGTGCGAGATTTGGCGTTTGAAATTTCGCCCGTAATCACGCCGTTTGCAGAAAATGCGAGTTTAAAAAAGCTAAAATTTCCGCCATTTTGCCACTGCAAAAACGGCTTTAAAAGCGCGCCGCACTCGTCTTTTAAAACGCCAAATTCCACTTCTACGCCACTTTGCGCTAAGATTTCGCCACCGCCACTAGCTTTTTCGTTTAAATCCGCCACACCGATTACGACTTTTTTAAAGCCTAAATTTTTAAGCAAAAGGGCGCATGATGGCGTTTTGCCGATATGGGCGCAGGGTTCGAGCGTAACAAAAGCGGTTGCGTTTTTAAGCAAATTGCCGTGATTTTGCGTGATAAATTCATAAACGAAATTTGCATTTAGATTTTTAAACTCTAAAATTTGATTTGCAAAGCGTGATTTTGCGGATACTGCACCGAAATTTTCGAAAAAATTGCCGTAGATTAGATTTTGCGGATTTTTGCAAATTTCGCTCAAATCCACGCCAAATTTGTTTTCGTAAATTTGCAAAAATTTATTTAAAAATTCATCGCTTATCTCACAAAGTGCCACAAAAACGGCGTTTGCTTCGGCGTGAAGTAGTCCAGCTTTTTTATGAGAATTTATACTTAAAATTTTGCCGTGCGTATCGGCTACCACGCACCCCACAGCAGGATTTGGAAAGGTTAAAATTTGATATTTCCACGCTTCTTTCAGAGCCAAGCGCATATAAAATTCGTTAGTCATTTTCCAGTCTTTTTAGCTCATCACAACCAAGCTTATAACCCAAATCGCACGCTTTTTTATAATTTTCCTTTGCCACAAAAATATCTTGCGAAGCGCCTTTTCCAAATTCATACATAGTTCCCAAAACACCGCAACTTTGCGCGACTTTTTCATCGCAAGAATACTCTAAAAGCTCTTTTGCTTTGTTATAATCTCTATCAATAAAATCATAGTTTTTAAGAAAATTTTCTAAATTTGCACAATTTTCGCCGTCGTTAAATTTGCAACTTTTTTCATAAAATTCGGGCGAATTTTGGACATCACTC
This sequence comes from Campylobacter sp. JMF_04 NA10, assembly GCF_027737655.1. Lineage (NCBI taxonomy): Bacteria > Pseudomonadati > Campylobacterota > Epsilonproteobacteria > Campylobacterales > Campylobacteraceae > Campylobacter > Campylobacter sp. JMF_04 NA10. Next base: position 106,690 of record NZ_JAOVTZ010000005.1, read on the forward strand.
GCCATATTTCCGACCAAATATAAATATCCTAAACTTCCACAACCATAATTATTTTTAAGATTTTCACACGCTTTTGTGTAAAATTTATGCGCTTCTTTTAAATTTATTTCTAAACCAAATCCGTTTTCGTAGTGAAAACCAATCGAATTACAAGCATTGCTATTATTTAAATCACAAGCTTTTTTATAATAAAAATTAGCTTTTGGATAATCTTTTTTCTCATTAGAATAAATTGAGCCTAGATAATTGCAACTTGAATTTTGGTCAAATTTGCAACCTTTTTCAAAATATTTAATGGATAAATCAATATTTTTTTCCATTAATTCTAATATTCCTAAATTGTTACAGCTATCAGTAAAATCTAAATCACAAGCTTTGCCATAATATTCTCTTGCTATTTGAAAATTTTTATCAGTAAATGCTAATAAACCTAAATTATGGCAACTTTGCGGGACATCTTTTTTACAAGCTTTTTCGTAGTATTTTTTGGCTTTTTCTAAATTTTTTTCTGTATTTTTATCACCTGTTTGGTTATAATAACCGACATTATGACATGCACCACTATCGCCTAGAAAACAAAAAATAACTCTTTGTTTTTCATCGCTTAAAAAGAAAAAAAATACAATAACCAAAAGATACAAAATTTTTTTCATTTAATACCTTAAATTTTGATTTTAAAATTTGGCAAATTTACCACTCGATATAAGTTTTCGCCTTTTTTATATCGCTAAATTTAATGCAAATTTCGCCGTCGTCGGTGTCTAAGTATAAATTTTCATCTTCAAATTTAAGAATTTTTCCACAAATTTTATCTTTTTCGCTCGTGGTTATTTTGACTAACTCACCCACGCTTTTGCTAAAATGCTCTATTTTGCTTAGTTTGCGCTCTAACCCAGGACTTGATACTTCTAAAAAATACTCGCCCGAAACAGGCGGTTCGACATCGAAAATCGGCGATAAAATGCGACTTAGTTTTTCGCAGTCTTCTAAGCTCACACCACCGGTTTTAGTCACAAAAACTCTATAAATCGTTTTGCCGTTTTCGCTAGCTGTTTCGCAATCGTAAAATTCCAGCCCACACTCGCTGGCAAGGGCGTTTAAATCAACCATTTTTATTTAAATCCTTACTAATTTTTTCAAACAAATCGTCCATTTTGTTTTGGTATTCGAGCCTATCGTCGAATTTGAAGTGAAGCGCAGGTGAGCGAAACCAGCCTTCTGCTTCCATGCAGTGGTTTTGGATAAAACGGCTTACTTTTTTTAGTTTTGCCAAGATTAGCTCTTGCTCCCTTTCGTCTAAGCCCATTTTATCGAGATATACAAAGGCATCATAGCGTCCTCTTTTGCACTCGACATCGGTTACGCAAAGCCCGTGCAAAAACTCATCATCAAGCTGCGATAAAGCCTGTGGAATCAGCTCTTTTAGGACACTTGCGGTTCGTAGTCGTCTAACTTCGTGAGCGTTCATAAATCACCTTTATAGCGTGGCTTGTTCTTCTTTTTCTTTGAAGCTTTCGATGAAATCCCCAACGCGCATATCGTTGTATCCGTCGATACCGACACCACACTCGAAGCCCTTGGCGACCTCTTTTGCGTCATCTTTAAAGCGTTTTAGTGAGCTGATATTTCCTTCGAAAACCACCACTCCGTCGCGGATAACGCGGATTTTAGCTCCCCTTTGGATAGAACCTTCTGTAACCATACAACCTGCAATCTGTCCGATTTTTGGCACATTGATGACTTGGCGAATTTCAGCCTGACCAAGGTCTTCTTCTCTGATAATCGGGCTCATTAATCCCCCTAAAATCGCCTTGACATCGTCAAGCAAGTTATAAATGACATTGTAAGTTTTTATCTCGACACCACGCTCTTTGGCTTTTTCTTTGACTTCGCCTGTCGGGCGAATATTAAAGCCCAAAATCACGCAGTTTTCACTCGCACTTGCTAGACCAACATCATTTTGCGTGATACCGCCAACGCCTGAGTGTATGATATTTACCTTAACTTCGTCGTTGCGAAGTTTTTCTAAACTTGCCTTAATGGCTTCAAGAGAGCCCACCACATCGGCTTTTACGATAACCGGAAGCGATTTTAACTCGCCTTCTGCGATTTTTGCGCTTAGTTCGTCGATTGTAACTTTTGTAGATTTTGATAGCTCTTTTTGGCGTTGGTGCTCGTAAATTCGGCTCGCATACTCTCTTGCTTCTTTATCGCTTCCAACGCCAATTAGCGTTTCACCGGCTTCCGGGACTTCGCTAAGACCGATGATAACACCACACTCACCCGGAGCAATCGAGCTTAGCTTTTTGCCTTTATCATCATTTAGAGCTCTAACCTTTCCATACGCCACACCCGCAACTACCGTGTCGCCGACTTTTAGTGTGCCGTTTTGCACGATGACGGTAGCGACAGGACCACGACCCTTTTGAAGCGAACTTTCTATAATGGTTGCTTTTGCTTGGCGAGTTTTGTCGGCTTTTAATTCAAGCAAATCGGCTTGAAGCAAGACGATTTCAAGTAAATCTTCAATTCCCATGCCAGTCTTTGCCGAAATCGGCACAAATTCATAGCTTCCGCCCCACTCGGTCGGCATTATATCAAGTTCCGCAAGTCCTGTTTTTACCAAATCAGGATTTGCGTTTTCTTTATCCATTTTATTGATAGCGATGATTATCGGCACACCGGCAGCTTTGGCGTGATTTACGGCTTCTTTTGTTTGTGGTTTTACGCCATCATCTGCCGCAACCACGATGATAACAATGTCGGTAACTTCTGCACCGCGCGCACGCATAGATGTAAATGCTTCGTGTCCCGGGGTATCGATAAATGTAATATTTCGTCCGTTTTTCTCGACCATATACGCACCCACATGTTGCGTGATACCGCCTGCTTCGCCACTTACGACGCGTGAATTTCTAATGAAATCAAGCAAACTAGTCTTTCCGTGATCGACATGCCCCATAATGGTAATTACTGGCGCTCTTGTGGTCAAATTTTCTTCTACAACCTCATCTTCGTAAGCCTTGACATAGTCGAATTCTTCGGCTTCATTTACGATATTTACCTCAATGCCAAATTCTTCTGCCAAAATCTCAATCGCATCTTCGTCCAAAAAGTCGTTTTTGGTCGTCATCATACCAAGCAAAAATAGCTTTGAAATGATTTCACTAGGCTGTTTTTTGATTTTTTCGGCAAATTCATAAACACGAATTTCTTTTGGGATATTTACAGAAGTTACGCTCTGCTCATCATCTTTTTTGACGACTTTTTTATGTTTTTTGCGACTTCCACGGCTAATACCCGTATCGTTCCCGTAAAACTGCGTTTGCGAACCTTTGTAGATATTTGGTTGATTTTTGGTTTTTGTTTTGTTTTCGACTTGGATAGGCTTAACGGTGAGATCCGGCAAAACTACCATATCTTCATCATCATCGATGACTATGTCGGCTAGTTCGTGGTCGCTAACCAAATCGATTTTTTGGGTATCTTCTTTTTTAGAAACGGCGATTTTTTTCTTTTCAGCCTTTTTCTTTTTCAAATTTAACTCAGCGTTTGAGAAAATCGCCTCCAAGCTAGCGCTTACCTTTTCGCGACTTTCGCTTGGTTTTTCCACCTTTGGTGCCTCGGTGTCTTTTTTCTTTTTGACTATCACCAAACCACGGCGCTTTTGCAAACTCTCGCTAGCTAGGCTCTCGCCACTATTTATTTGAGGGGTTTGCGCTTCGGGCTTGGATTTTGGCTCGGTTTTAACTTCGGCTTTTGCTTCGATTTTTGTTTCGCTTTTTGGTTGAGAGTGCAGCTTTTCCTCTTTTGGCTCAGGTTTTGGCTCAGACTTTGGCTCTTTGCTTTGAGAATTTTCAGCCTTTGGCTCTGTTTTTTTGCTCTGAGTTTTTTTAGGCTCATCTTTTTTGGTTTCGCTCTGCTTTTTTGGTTTCGCAGGGGCTTTTTTAGCACTGGATTTTGGCTTTAAAGACTCTGGCAAAATTCCTGTTTGAATATACTCATATATAGCCGCTGCTTCTTCGTTGCTTACCTTATTTGACGCGGTTTTGACCTTAGTATAGCCCATTTCTTGCGCTTTTTCGATGATGTCTTTGCTTGCGTATCCAAGCTCAGCCGCGATGTCACTGATTTTAACTCCCTCAGCCATTTAAAACCCTCTCCTTAATAATCTCAAAATTTTCATATTTTCTAAATTTTGATAAATATTTAATAATTTTTTCTTTTTGATTTATACATTGATTGCAAATATAAAATTGCCGTTTTGAATTTTCTTTTTTGAAATTTTGCACAAAGGCATTAAGCCCCGCCTTAGCAAATCTACCTCTACAAATAACGCACATTCTTATCGGTTTATTCATAAAATTATATCTTACTTTTTCTTAGCTAATATTAAAGCCGTTATTATCTATATTTAAAATTTCTACCTTGAAATTTTTAAATTTATCCGCCAGCGCATTTTTTATCTTTTGCGCGTCGCTAGCATGGGCTAAATTTAAAAATGTCGAGCCACTACCGCTGAGCGAACTCATAATCGCGCCATTTGCGTAAGCCACTTCGCGCACGCTAAACAGCTCAGGTAGCGCACTCATACGCACCTCCTCGTGCATTTTATCCACGCACGCTAGCCTTAGGCTATCATAATCTTTTTTCATAAAACACGCCGTCAAAAACGCAGCGTGCGAAAGGTTGCTCACGCAATCTTTGATAGTAAAGCTCTTAGGCAATTTCCCGCGAGATTCGTTTGTAGGCATTGGCGTATCTGGGATAACGACGATAGCCTTGATATCAGCGTCGATCTCGCATTTTTGCGAATAGACATTTTTGCCAGAAGTTATGCTCGAAACAAACCCGCCATAAGTCGCCGGAGCGATATTGTCAGGGTGGTTTTCGTATTCTAGGGCGAGATTTAAAATTTTGCCCCTATCCACGCTAAATCCGCGCATATAATACGCTGCCGCGATTGCTCCGACTATCACAGCCGACGAGCTTCCAAGACCGCGCGAAAATGGGATATTGTTTTGAAATGAAATTTTGAAATTTTGGTTTGGATTTCCGCCTAGTTTGGTGTAAATTTCGCGAAAAATGTTTAAAAACGCATTATTTTTTTTAAGCCACGCCTTTTCGCTTCCATATCCGTTGAGCGAAATACAATGAAAGCTATTTTCGCAAATCTCTACTTCGTTAAAAAGCTCTAAACTAAGTCCTAGTGCGTCGAAGCCTGGTCCCAAATTTGCGCTGGTGGCGGGAATTTTTATAATCAAATTTTCTCCTAAACTGCATCAATAATGTAATTTGGTAGTATATCATTGCTTTTATTTAAAGTTGATAAATTTTGCGGTAATTTCATAGGAGCAGGTTCTAATTTTGCCATTTTTATCTCGCCATTTTCGTAAATGTATGAAAATGCCTTGTTTGCCCTGATCGGCAAAAATCCATTTAGCTCAAATCCACTGACCGCGTAAAGTGGCAAATTTAGGGCGATACTAAGTGTTTTTAGCATTACAAAGCTAACTTTTATGCCCATAAAAGAGCCGGGTGTATTCGCATAGATAAGCTCTAAAATTTTATACTCTTTTAAAATTTGAGAAAATTTTTCTACCAAAAATTCATCGGCTTTTTGCCCTGGCGCGCTAGAAAATTCTAAAATTTTGTCATTTTTCTCGTAAATACCGACTAGCACGGGCGAAGTGAGTGCTACGACTAAAACGCTGATTTCTTTGATGATTTGACCTTACGCGAAAGCTTTTTGATACTCTCTCACGATTTGCGCGTTTAGCTCGACTAATTCATAATTTTTAGCGTCGCTAAATACAGCCTCGGTGAGCTTGTGATTTAAATCATGGCTTCCAGCAAATGATGTGTAATCGCCCAAAATAGGCGCTCCACTAAGTGCCAAATCGCCGATAGCGTCTAAAATTTTATGGCGGACAAATTCGTTCTCATAGCGCAAACCCTCTGGGTTTAAAATTTTATTATCGTCGATTACGACGGCATTTTCTAGGCTTCCACCAAGTGCTAGCCCCATAGAACGAAGCGCTTGAACATCTTTTAAAAATCCAAAAGTTCTAGCCCTAGAAATTTCTTTAATATAAGCCTTTTTGCTAAATTCAAAGACATGGTGCTGTGTGCCGATAATCGGATTTGCAAATTTAATCGTATAATCAAATTTAGGCCTTGCACTTGGGCTTAAACGAACAAATTTATCGCCCTCTTTGACCTCGACATCGCGTTTGATGATAATGACTTTTTTATTCGTATCTAGCTCTTTGATTCCAGCCTCGTCCAAAAGCATACAAAAACTCGCCGAGCTTCCGTCCATTACAGGGATTTCGTTCGCATCGACGATAATGCGAATATTGTCGATTCCATAGCTTGAAATCGCGCTCATTAAATGCTCTATCGTAGAGACATAGCCCTTTTCGTTGCCAACGACAGTGGCCATTTGGGTATTTACGACATTTTCGGGCGTTGCTTTAAAACTAATTCCAAGGTCGCTTCTATAAAATACTATTCCGCTACCTGCTTCCAAAGGCTCCAATGTAAGTCTGATTGGCTCACCTTTATGCAATCCGATACCGACACTATGGACTTTTTTAGCTATTGTTCTTTGTCTCATTTTTCCCTCATTTCATTAATTTTTGCATTATAGCGAAAAATTTGAAATTTATTTTCCTTTTTCGATAACTTTTTTCGCACTTTCGAGCACATCGCTCACATTATCTTTGATCCACTTCGGATCCATCCACTCCTCCGGCCTTACTTCCACACCCTGAACCACTATACCAAAGTGCAAATGATCGCCAAAGGCAAAGCCAGTGGCGCCAGTTTGAGCTAAGATATCGTTTGGTTTGACCTGATCGCCCACGCTAAGGGCTGAATTCGAGCAGTGCGCATACACGCCATAAACTCCAAATCCATAATAAACGCCCAAATTTAGGCCATAAATTCCATTATCCTGCAAAAACACGACCACGCCGTAATTACTCTCTTTGATATCCGCATTTGCCACGCTAGCAAGATCAAGCCCCATGTGCCAGCTCTCGCTAACTTGCTCGCTGTTTAAGAAAAACAGCCTGTGATCGGCGAAACTCGCTACCGCAGCGCCCTTTGCAAGCGGATAAAACGGACGAAGCGAAAACTCGCTTATCATATCCTCATGCACCCTGCTCGTAAATGCGTGCAGATCCTTGGCGTTTTGCTCCCGCAAAGTCTCATTTACAAATTTAAATTTATCCAAATCGCTCATGGAGTTGAAATTTTGCGCATGTTGGCTGGCTAGATCGCTGACCTTGCCTGAAAGAAAATTTTCGCTAAGTTTGATTTGCGAGACCTTGTATTTTTTATCGCTGTAAAAGTAGCGAATCTGCGACGAGCTGACATTTCCAGCCTTGTCGGTTGCTACGATTTCTGCGCGAAATTCATCTTCGTTTGCCGGCCAAGCTACAAGCGAAGCGTAATAGCCCTCTTTGACAAACGGCGTAGCTTTGAAAATTTTGCCATAATTTGTGCGGATAAAAACCTCATCTAGCATTTCATCCGTCGCACTGAAAACAACCACAGCCGAACCGCCTTTGGTGATTTTATACGAATTTGCGACCAAATTTATCAAAGGTTTTTTGTTGTCGATGATTATATTTACGACTTTATCGGTTTTGTTGCCTTTGGTGAAATTCCACGCGCTAATATCGCCAGCTTCGATATGGAGTTTGTATTTTTTATCTTTATTTAGGATTAAATTTTTTGGAAATTCAACTGCAATTTCTAGCTCTTTTTGGCTTATGCCATACTCTTCATCTTTTAGCGGAGTTAAATTTTCCCCGTCATTTAGGCTTACTTTTATTGATTTTACGCCTGTATCATCTGAAATTTTAACCTTCAAAGGCGAGATTAAATTCCAGTAAATTTCATCTGCAATTTCGATTTTAGGGGGATTTTGTTCAAATTTAGGCGAGGTTAAAAAATGAAAAACTCCATAAGCTATCGCCAAAGTTAGTATTAAAAAAATGAAAATTTTAGGATTTATTCTGCTTCGATTTCTATACATAAATTACCTTGATTTTAAATTAAAGCCTGATTTTACTGAGTTTTTGTAAATCGTAAGTAAAGGATTGGTTAAATTTCATTAAGGTTAAATTTTGGGTAAAAGTGAAATTTACCCAAAATTTACGCCAAATTTTAGTTAAATCTAGCTCCAATGCTAAATTCGAAACTATTTGTCTTATCGTGTGGTTTTTCGTTAAGCGGTTTTGTGAAATACAGCTGCAACGGCCCCATTGGTGTGAGCCACTCGATACCAGCACCTGCGCTATATCGCTCTTCCTCGTTCCAGTCATTGTCGCCTATCATACCGTAATCGAAAAATGTTACAAGGCGCATTTTCATACGATCGATTAGTGGGAAGCTTAGCTCGACTGAGTTGTTGAAGCTTTGCATACCGCCGGTTTCGACATAACGGCAACTACCACTAGCTACGCAAATTTCTTTACGCGGAATCGATCTAGAATTATATCCTCTCACCGTTCTAATACCGCCTAGGAATAGTTTTTCGTTGATTGGAAGCGGATCGCCTCTATCCCAAACATATCCAGCCGCAGCTTTGTAGCGGAAAATCAAATCGTAATCGATATAATCACGCAATCCAAAGTAGTAATTAAAACTTCCTTTTGCTTTGGTAAATTCGATATCTCCGCCAAGTCCAGCGTATTCTAAGCTCGCAGTCGCGATGATACCGCTTCGTGGCAGGTAGTAATCATCTGTGCTATTGTATGTAAGTGCCGGTGTAATCGAGCTTTTAATGCTTTCGTGGTTACGATAACCAGCGGCTGCGTAGTATTCGTTTAGCCCTTCGATTTCTGTCTTTTCTAGGTAGTATGTCAGACTTGCGCTTAAATTTCGTCCTAGCTTTCTGCCAAGCGTCAAGGCAAATCCGTAAGATTTCTCCTCGTAATCGTCCCAGTCATAGTCATTAGCAAAGACCATACCGCCTAGGCTGTATTCTGAATCGAAAATTCTAGGATTTGTAAGGCTCACTCTACCGCTTAATTTATCATCTGATTTTTCTACCGATACTGAGCCACTTAGTCCTGTTCCAAAGACATTTCTATCGCTAATTCCACCACTTAGTAGCAATCCATCATCGCTACCATATCCGATACCGCCTGTAATCGAGCCGGTTGGGGTTTCTTGGACTACGACTTCTAAATCTAGCTGATCGTCGCTTACCCTAGTTTCTTTGATTTCGACATTTTCGAAATATCCCGTGCGTTTAAGAGCCGCGATAGAATCAGCATAATCGGTTCTGCTAAATAAATTTCCCTCGGTTAGATACATTTCGCGTCTAACGACTTTATCTTCTGTTTTGTCATTTCCAGAGATTGTTACATTTCTGATATAGACTTTATTTTCAGGTATGATTTTATAAGTTATGCCTATGGTTTTAGCCTCTCTGTCTTGATCGGTTTGCGGGACGACCTTGACATAAGCATATCCTTGATCGGCGACTAAGGTTTCGATTTTTTGGATATCACGACGCATCCAGTCTGAATTCATCGTATCGCCCTTTTCGAGTTTTAGATCGCTTATAACCTTTTCTTTATCCATAGTTACATTTTCTGGGCAGTCGATATCTATACTGCTGACCTTATAACGCTCGCCCTCTGTTACATAATATGTCAAATCCGCGGTATAATCGCCAGTATCGGCATTTACGATTGGGGCAGATACCCTAGCGTCGAGGTAGCCTTTTTTGTAGTATTCTTCTTGGATTCTATTTGCGTCGTTTGGCAACTCATTAGCTTTTAGCTGTCCGTCGTTAAAGCCCCATAGCCAGCCAAATACTTCGCGTTGTTTGTTTGAAACAGCTGGTTCGATATCATCATAATCTAGTTTTTTAGCACCGACTAAATTTACCTTTTCGATGATGATGTTTTCGCCTCTATTGACATCGACTATGACATGCACGGCGTTTCCTTCGCTATCAAGCGGTTTTGGGGTAACTTCGACAACAGTGTCAAAAAATCCCTTTACTTCGTAAAATTGCTTGATTCTAGCGGCAGCGTTTTTTGCCAAAACCTCATCATAGACCTGTCCCGGGCGAAGTCCGATTAAATTTTTGATAGCGTCTTGGTCGTTTGTAACGACATTTTTGATATCGACTTTGGCCACGCTTGGTTTTTCTTTTACGCTAATTGTTACATTTCCGCCCTGTTCGCTGATATACACATCTTCGAAATAGCCCTGAGCAAAGAGATTTGAGATCGCTCGGTTTGTGTTTTCGCCTGTGATTTGATCGCCTATTTGTAGGCCAGAAATAGCAGCTGCAACTTGCGGAGATAGGTGTTTTAAACCCTCGAATTTAATAGTTTGGATTTGCGCTGCGCAAGCAACAGAAACCCCACCTAATAATAAAAACAAACTTTTTCTCATAAAATTTTACCTAGAAATGAAAATAATTGCGTATAATAGCATATTAAAATTAATCAAAAAGAATTTACAAAGGAAAATTATGAAAATAGGCATTATAGGCTTAGGTTTGATAGGTGGCTCGCTCGGGCTTTGTATGAAAAAATCAAAGATTATTAGCACGGTTAGCGGATATGATATTTCTAGGGAAAACGAAAAAGAGGCCTTGGAACTGGGGCTGGTGCATGAAATTTTAAGTATCGAAGAGATGAAACAAAAATGCGATGTGATTTTTCTAGCAATCCCAGTCGAGGCGATTATCACGACGCTAGCCCAGCTAAAAGACGCGCGCAAGGAAACCACAATCATCGATTTAGGAAGCACGAAATTTAAAATTTTGCAAAGTTGCCCGCCAGAGATTAGAGGAAATTTCATCGCTGCTCACCCTATGGCAGGCACGGAAAACTCAGGCCCAAGCGCGGCGTTTTCAGAGCTACTAAACGGCGCAGTAGTCGTCATCTGCGACGATAACAATGCCGATGAAATGCATGTCAAACGCGCGGTTGAAATTTTTTCGTTTGCGGGTATGAAGATTGTCTTTATGGACGCGCTCAGCCACGACCACCATGTGGGGCTCATCTCGCACCTGCCACACGCGATTAGCTACTCGCTCGTAAATAGCGTCTTAAAAGAGGAAAATCGCCGAAATATCATAAATTTAGCCGGCGGAAGCTTCACCGGTATGGCAAGAATCGCCAAATCAAGCCCCGAAATGTGGGTCGATATCTTCAAACAAAACAAAGAAAATTTGTTAAAATCGATAGAGTCTTTCAAAAAAGAGCTTCAAATTTGCACCGATATGATCGAAAACGAAAAGTGGAGCGAGCTAGATAGCTGGATGCACAGCGCAAGGACACTGCGCGAGATTTTGTAAATTTGTCTGATTTGTCGCGCAAGCAATCTACGAGTTTGAAATTTATCTAAATTTTACTAGATTGCAACGCTAGGCTCGCAATGACGCGGTTGTAATATTTTGGTTATTTTTCCTCACTGCAATGGTTAATTAAAGAATTAAAAATGATAAAATTTGATAAAAATATAAAATTCTGTGGGCAAGGACACCCACCCTACGGTGCTAATGCTATCAACGGAAATTAAAATGAGAAAAATAAGAGAATTACTAGCAAAGTCTTTATTTAGGCTTGCTTCACGAGATTATCAAATACAATATATCGATAATTCTACTATTTATGAATACATAGTTCCAGATGATTTAATTGAAGATGTTGCAAATTTTTGCAGAGAAGCACAATTAGATTGTTTCAAAAATAATTTTACTAAAAGAGAATTAGAATTTGCAAATGTGTTGAGAAATAAAATACGAAAATTACCAAATGGTGATATATATGGAACTAATGTATGGGATGAATTAAAAATAGAGGCGGAAAAATTTTTAAATATTTTAGGTTATCAAATGAACGATTTTGATTACAACATAATAGATAACATAGATTATAATAATAGTATGTCGAATAAGGATTAAATATGAGAGACAATGTTGCTACAAGATTGTTTGATATTGCCTCTATCGATACTCAAATAAAATATATTTTACATGGAACAAAAGATGAATATTTATTACCTAGCGAAATGGTTGATATTTTATATTATGGCTGTAAATATCTTATGACAGAAAACGATTTTAATGCCAATGAATTATTATTATCACAAAAAATTATTGATTGCATAGATAAATTAAATTGGGATGAAATAGATAAAAATTCGGTAGAAGATTTAATATACCATAATACTGCTTGGATAAATTTAAGAAATACTGCATTAGAACTCTTAAAATTATTAGGTTATTCACTCGATGATTTTGATGAAGATGGTAATTTAAAAAATGAAAGGAAATCCAATGTATAGATTTTTTATTGCTATTTTTCTTTCTGTAAATTTGCTATTTTCTCAAATATTTTTTGTTAGCCCAATCATAAAAATTTCAACCCTAAACTCAAATTCCATAACTCTAACAACTTCAAATATTCAAGCAGATAACATAAACATAACCACAAATTCCCTAAATTTAATCTCAGATAAAAACACAAATTCTTTCACAGAATTTACAAATAAAAGTGGCATCTTGACAGCCACCATAAAAACAAAGGCAAAATCACAGAAGCCCAAATTCTTTAAATTCATTGCCACAAATTTAAAATTCAAGGTCAGTGTTGTTGTAAAATTTCAAAACTTCGTTCAATGATAAATTTAGGTTAAATTTTGCTTCGAATTTTACTGGATTGCACGACGAGCGCGTCATCTCGCAACGACAAAAAACCAAAATTTAAAAAAACTCCAAAATTTTATCTCGCATTAAATTTGCATTTTCTATGTGATTTATCTCTTCGCGAAATGCGCTAGCGTTTGCGTAGCCCTTGGAGTATTCGTGCAGGTGCTTGCGGAAAATCGCCACGCCGTGCGCCCCATAGTGCGCTATCATCTGCGCAAAATGCTCCAAAATAATCTCTTTTTTCAGCTCCGCGCTCGCACTTTGCCCCTGCTTAATCTCAGCGAAAACCCACGGGTGCCCGATACTTGCCCTGCCTATCATAAGCCCGTCTGCGCCAGTCGTGCTTCGCACAAATTCAGCATTTTGCGAGCTAATGTCGCCGTTGGCGATGAGCGGGATTTGCACGGCACCTTTTGCCTGTGCGATTGCGTCGTAATCGACCTGCGCGCTGTATCCACCAGCCCTCGTGCGCCCATGCACCGCAATAAAATCAGCTCCGCCTCGCTCCACCGCGCGCGCGATATTTTCGATATCCACGCTAGCAAATCCAAGCCTAACTTTCGCGCTTACGAATTTTTTGTTTGAGTGAGTTTTGATGATTTCTAAAATTCTGGTTAGCTTATCCAAATCCAGCAAAAGCGCCGAGCCAGAGTTTTGCTTCACGACCTTTGGCACAGGGCAGCCGCAGTTTAAATCAATCCCGCAAAATCCGTCAAATTTATTCAAAATCAAAACCGCCTTTTTTATCACTTCCTCGTCGCTTCCGGCGATTTGGACGAAAAACGGCTCTTCTGCTTCGTTTTTTTCTAGCATTTTTAGGGTTTTGTCGTTTTCAAACACCAGCGCATTTGCGCTAATCATCTCGCTTATCGTCGCGTCAGCGCCGAATTTTTTCACCACACCGCGCAGTGGCGGATCTGAAAACCCAGCCAAAGGGGCTAAAAAAAGCGGTTTTGTCTCGAAAAATTTATTTAAATTCATTGATTGTGTAAAAATGGCGCGAATTTGCAAATTTACAAAATTTACAAATTTGCGCCCCGAAATTTAGAATATCAGCGAAGCTGGCACTGATTTGCCATTGTCGCGTAAAAATAGCAAAATTTGGAATTTATCAAATTCATCGCCGTCGCTCATGTGTAGTTGCTCTCTTAGTTCATCAATCATACCAAGCTCATATAGCGCATACAAATACGCCTCTGTCGCGCTTGAATTTTGGTTTTTGAGCCTTTCAAAAAAGGTTCTGTATTGCTCCGGATTTAGGTGGTCTTTGAGCTTTTTGGCAAAATAAATGAAGTCTTTGTCGCTGAATTTATCGCTATTTATGAGGTTAAACAGCTCCTCGCTACTGACCTCAAACTCGCTCTCATCAGCAGCTCTTTCTACGATACGCTTGATATCGTCGCTATCTTGGAATTCTTTATAGGTTTTAATCGCGCTATAATCGCCCTTATCGACTAAAATTTTATATGCTTTTTTGGTGATTTGATCGTTATAAACGCCCTTTGTTTTTAAAATTTCGCGCGCATAATCAGGCTCAGCATCAAGGCGGTTTAGTTCGTTTTGTAAAAACATACCGTTTGATTTAGGAAGTTTGTATTTTTTCAGATCCACGACCTCGCCGTTTTTTACCTTTTCTACGACATCTACTATCTCTTTTAGGCTTTCGTTTTTGATATCAAGCTCGCTACTATCATACCATGGAGACAAAATTTTAGTTATATCGCTTGGATCTTTGAAAAACTCTGTTTTGAAATTTCGGTTCGTTTCTAATCCTAATAAAACCTCTTTTGTCATCTCGTCATACGAGCTTACATCTTTTTGTATAGCGCGGTTTTTGCGATAAACCATAAAACCATAAAAGCCCAAATGACAAAGTGCAAGTATCATATACAAAGCTAATGGTAGCACTACCCACACAGCCACAGGCAGTGTGAGAGAGTATCCAAGCACGCTTAGGGTGTAGCTCGCGCTTTCTTGCGTGAAAATCACAGCCGCGATAATACCGATATATATCACTGAATATACAAAAAATTGTTTTGCCTTCATCATTATCTCCTTTGTGCTTTTTCGGCAAGTTCTTTGCAAGAAATACATAGTCTTGATTCTGGGCGGACTTTTAGCCTTTCTGGGCTGATTGGCTCGCCACACTCCAAACACTCGCCATAAGTGCCGTTTTCAATGCGTTCTAGCGCAGAGACTATTTTATTTAGGCTCTCTCTTTGTTTTAGCCCAATCGAATACTCAATCGTCAAATCCGTATCCATGCTAGCTACATCAATCTCATCTGTCGCGCCGTGCTCTCTAAGCTCCTCGATATCTTTTGTCGCGCTGTTGATATTAGCGCTTAGCTCAGCTTTTCTTTCTTCTAAAAGTTTTTTGTAAATTTTCAACTCACTTTTTTTCATTTTACCCTCACTTATGATATGGATGATTTGCATTTATACAAAGCGCACGAAAAATTTGCTCAAAGAGCATAAGCTTTGCAATTTTATGTGCCAAAGTTAGCTTTGTTAGGCTGATGATTTTATCACATTTGCCCTTAAAATCATCGCTTAGCCCGTAAGCACCGCCTATGAAAAATGAAACCAAATTTTTCCCGTCTAAAATTTTAGCAAATTCCATACTATCAAGCTCTTCGCCCCTCTCATCAAGGGCGATATTATAACCTTTTAATCTAGGCATATAAACCTCGTCATACGCCCTAAGCGCGCTGGCTCTATCGATCGTCTGAGCCTTTGCGATACTAGCGTTAAAGAAAATTTCATCTTTTATGCTAGCAAATTTAGCCGACATTTTGCGATACTCGTTTAGCTCGCTCGCAAATTCGTCGGTGCCTTTTTGTATAGAATTAACGATAATCTGCACTATTCGTCTTCTTCGCCGTGCGTATCAAATAGCCCCTCATCGCTACTATCATCGAGTTGGACTGGGGTATTTGTTAGCATATTTACCATATCGCTTAGATACTGACGCATTTGCGCTCTTGGCACGATAGCGTCGATTAATCCATGTTCTAGCAAAAATTCTGAGCGTTGGAAACCCTCTGGCAAATCTGCTCCGATTGTTTGTTTGATGACCCTTTGACCAGCAAAGCCAATCAATGCACCCGGTTCAGCGATGATGATATCGCCTAGCCACGCAAACGACGCACTAACCCCACCCATCGTAGGATCTGTCAAAACAGAGATAAATGGAATTTTATTTTCGCTTAAAATTTTAAGCGCAGCCGAAGTTTTGCTCATTTGCATTAGCGAATATGTGCTTTCTTGCATTCTAGCTCCACCGCTAGCTGATACGATAATCAAGGCTTGCTTTTTATCAAGCGCGCGTTTGACGGCTCGCACGATTTTTTCGCCCTCTACTGAGCCAAGGCTTCCACCCATAAAATTAAAATCAAAAACGACCAATTGCACAGGTTGTTTTGAAATTTTAGCCTCGCCAGCGACGACAGCACTCGATCTGCCTGTCTTTTCCTGCCCCTCGCTTATGCGTTTTTTGTATGATTTTTTATCAACAAATTTAAGCGGATCAACGGGTTCGAGGGTTTTATCACACTCTACAAACGAACCCTCATCACAAATTAGCGCGATTCGCTCATCTGCGCTAAAACGCATGTGATAGTTACATTTAGGACAGACATGGTGGTTTTGTTCCACCTCCTTAAAATACATCAAAGAAGCACAACCAGGACACTTAACCCAATGCGCAGGTGCCTCAGAAGCTTCTGGTTGGGCTCTACGAATCTTTGAAAACAAATCTCCAAAATTCATAATATTCCTTTAATTTTGCAAAATTAAACTTCTAATTCTAACCTATTTTTCTTTATTTAAATTTAAAATTTCGCTAGAATATAACCATGCAAGGATTTATATTAAAAGTCACAAAAATCAAAGACGAAGATTGTATAGTAGATGTGCTATGCGCTGACGCCTTAGTGCGCGCGTATCGCTTTTATGGTGCCAGACACCCAAATATCACACAAGGATACAAAATCGATTTTGAGCTAGTCTCAAACCAAAATTTCCTCCCGCGCCTAAGCAATGTCATGCACCTAGGATACGGCTGGCTGATAAATAGAGAAAAACTCATTTTTTGGCAGCAATTCATCAGGCTACTGGGCGCGCATTTAAAGGATGCAAACGAGCTTGATAAATTTTACTATGAGCTTTTAAACTCCGCTGCTTCGCGCTTTGGCCGCCAAAATCCACGCCGAATAATTATCGAAAGTTACGCTAAAATTTTAGAATTCGAGGGCAGACTTCACAGCGAGCCTTTTTGTTTTTTATGCGATGAAGAGATTAGCGGCGCAGTATCACTCACACGCGGATTTTTGCCCGCTCACGAGCATTGTTTGCACCAAAAAGGCTTTAAATGGGGCGAAATTTTGGAATTTTTGCAAAGTCAAAATTCGCTAAATTTAGAAGACGACGCAGTTGAAAGGCTGTATGCTATCACGCTTCAAGGCTTCTAAATTTTGCTTATTTGCTTAGCTTTTTATACTCCGAGCATGAAATTTTATCACCCATAGCGCAGGCTCTGGCGTAGTAGTTTTTCGCCCCCTCGATATCGCTTTGACCTTGGAAAATAATGGCTAAATTTCGGCACGAAGTCGCGACATCTAGCTTGCAAAGCCTATCTGTGTAAAAAATCGCTGATTGGATATTTTCAGGCGTGCCTTGGGCTTTAAAATACAAATTTACCAAGGTTTCGCAAGAATCTTTATTGCCGTTTTTGCAGTCATTATCCAGCCTTGCCACGGCTTTTGTGTTTTCCAGCGTCACAAGGGCATTTTCGCAGTATTCGTCCTCGCCGTTTTTGCATAAAAACGCGCGAATTTCACTTAATCTTTTTTTGTTTTTATTCGAAGCAGAGTGCAATCTCTCAGCCCCTTTGCACGAAAGGACATTTTTTTGCTTACAGCCGTTTTCGTATAAATTCAAGGCTGCGTTTTTATCCGTCTTGATTCCAAGGCCATTTTCTAGCATTTGCGCGTAAGCTACGCAGGCATTATCGTGCTTTTTATCGCACGCTTTTTTAAAGAACAAAACCGCGCCCTCATCGTCTTTGGCAGTGCTTTGCCCCATATAAAGCAAAAGTCCCACCTCATAGCACGCCTGCGCGTCGCCCTTTTCGCACGCGATAAATTTCGTATCTTCGATAGCAAATAAATTTGAGAAAAACAAAAAGATTAAAATTAGTTTTTTCAAACTAACCCCTTTGAAGTGAAATTTGGGCTAAGCTTAGCCCAAATTTGTTAATAAATAGTTTTGATTACGACGCGTCTATTTGGTTTGAGGCACTCTTTTAGCGCGGCACCTTTTTCGCCCGGGCAGAATTTAACCTGATCTGCCTCGCCCATGCCGATAGCTTGAATTTTGCTAGCTGGGATTCCATTTGCGATAAGTTCGTTTTTGACCATATTTGCGCGTTGTTGAGATAGAGTTTTGTTATAAGCGTCGCTTCCTAGCGGATCAGTGTAACCATAGACCTTGACGCTTCTTACCATATTTACATCGATATCTTTGGCGACAGCTGCGATTTTTTCGTGGCCTTCGGCTTTGAGATTGTCTTTGTCGAAGTCAAACAAAAAGTCAGATTCTAGCTCGACATTTTGGTTCGGTAGCTGCACAGGGGCTACATTGGCGCAACCTTTTGGATTATAAAATGTGCTTCCTACGCGATAATCTTTGTCGTAGATGATTTTGAATTGGCAAATTTTATCAGGATCGCCAGCTTTTTTCTTCAAATTAAATACATAATCCCACTCTCTAACCGCATACAAGCCCTCTTGGTGGTGCGGGTGACCGATTAGAAAATATACTTGGTCTTTGCTCATACCCTTTTCTACTTTGCCTAAATTTTCGGCATTTGGGTGAGTTGGAGCGTCAATCCATGTTTTGTTCATATCTAAAAAAGTTACATCGTCCCATTGCATGACGCCGTCTTCTGGGATATTGTCGCTTACATGAGTGGTGCAACCACTAAAAAATAAAATTCCAGCTAAGCTTAGAGCTGATAGTAATGATTTTTTCATTTTTTACCCTTTAAATTTAAAAAAAGCGAAACCGAAATTCATCGGTTTCGCACTAGGCCACCTTAGAAGTGGAAGCCCAAAGACGCGCCTGCGCCAATGTTGTCTTGTGTATCGACTGAGATAGATGATTTAAATACCCATTTACCATTGTCTGACATTTTTGATAGACCGATAGATAGAGCACCCTCATCTTGATAATAACCAGTACCTACACTTAGCATACCCTTACCAGGGATTGTTGATTGTGGTAGGTTGCCGATAGCGATAGCAGAAGCGATACCAGCCCTAGCCTCATCTCTAACATTGTCAATTTTTTTGTCCAAATTATCAATTCTTTGATTGATATTTGTTATGTTGCTACCCAAATGCTCGGCGATACCCTCAATAGCAGAGTATAGTTGTGAGCCGTTGATCGCATCGGTGCTATCTTTGCTGATTAGACCAGGTGCGACATTTTGGATACGGCGAGTTTCATTAGCATTACCAACGCTTACTACGCCTTTAACCTGATTGCCACCAGCGAATTGTTTCATACCGATAGTGACATTTTCGCCAGCTGCGTTTTTCGCAGTTACACTATCACTAGTATAAGCATTATTTGTGCCTTTACTTCTAGTGCCCTCAGCAACATAAGCTGTTCTGCTACCTAAGAATAATGAGTCTGCAACTGTGCTAGTTACATTATGACCCATTACAAATGTATCTTTTGTAGATACATTGTTATTATTACCGATTACATAGCTTCCATCGGCTCCTACTGCTACGGTATTTGGATCACCAAATGCACCTGAGTTGTTAGCATAAACTTTGTTGCCAGTTCCAACTGAAATTGATTGTTTTCCGCTAGCTTGTGCGCCATTACCGATAGCGATAGATTGCTCGCCACTTGCATTTGCATTATCGCCAACAGCTAATGATGATTTACCGCTAGCGTCTGCTTGATAACCAATAGCTGTCGCATGTCCGCCACTGGCTGATGAATCGACAGTATTCTTTCTTTGTTCTTCTGGTTTGAAATTTTCATCTTGATTTGTATGGAAGAATTTAATACCTTGCTCGTTCATCTTAGAAATCGCAGTTACAACATTGTTTGTAACATACTCACCTTGATCTTTAACATTGTAAGTTTTTAGCGTTACAGTTTTGCCATTTTCATCTGTTGTTTGAACTACATCATTAAATGTATTTCCATTTTCGTCAATATAGTTCTCAACAGTATAGTTACCAACTAGCTCTTTTAATTGAGATACATTAACTGCGTCAGTTGGAGCCTTACCAGCTGCTACATTTTTGACTTGAACAGGATTAGTGATTTCATTGCCGTTACCATCATAAGTCACCATACTTACAGTGCCGTCAGAATTTTGTTTTGTAGCAACTTTCAAGTCGTAGTTTTTGCTACCGTCTGTATTTTGTGTCTCTTTTATTTTAACAGAGCCATTTTCTGAACTAACTGTATTTGGAGCTTTAATTTTGCTTTCAACTTCTTTAAGTTGAGATACATTTACAGCGTCTGTAAGATCTGTGCCAGCTGCGACATTATGAATTTGATTTCCACCCATACTAATATCGCCACTTGTAACCTTAATAACCTTATCAGGGTCGGTATTGTTAATAACTAAGCCATTATTATTAACTTTTGTATTACCAGTAGTTACACTTCCATCATTGCCAAGATCAATATCTTTGGCAAGTTTGATAATCAAATCGCCATTTTCATTGACAACACCTATATTGCCATTTGTTAAGCTATCTTTGCCAGCTGTATGGTTACCCTTGATATTTTGTTTTTCATTTAGTTTCTTAGCTATCTCGCCCTCATAATCGCCTTCAAATTTCAAGCCATCATCTAGCGTAGCTACTGAGTGAGAGTCACCATTACTATCTTTGTATTGAATTCTATCCAATTTATCGTTAGGTTGTCCATCTACACCAGGTTTATCTTTGGCGACAGTGATAGTAGCACTTGCTCCGTTTTCACCATTTAGACCAATAGTTCCTACGCCATTTTCTGCTTTAATAGTTACACCATCATTTCCATCTTTGTCGATAACTTTGATTTGACCATCTTCGCCAGGTTTGCCATTTTCACCTTTTTCACCTATTGTTAGGTTATTAGCAAGTTTTAGGTCATAGGTGTTGTTATCTTCACCGCCGTGAGTAAGTTTTAGGTTACCATCTGTGTATTGACCAGGGGTCTTAGGTGCTTCTGTGCCACCATTGACAGTAAGATAAGTTCTATTACCCTCAGCTGCTTCTTTTAGTTGAGATACATTGACTGCGTCTGTATCAGCTTCACCAGCTTTGACATTGTGAATTTGATTTCCACCCATGCTAACATTGTTATCTGTAAGCTTGATGATTTTATCAGGGTCGGTATTGCTTATAGTTAAACCGCTGTTATCTACCAAAGTATTTCCAATAGATAAATTTCCATCTTTTGTCAAATCTACATGTTTTGCAAGTTCGATAACCAATTTACTTCCGTCATTGATAACACCGATATTGCCTACTGTTAGATTAGCCTCGCCTGCTGTATGAGTTCCTTCTATATTTAGTTGCTCATTTAGCTTTTTAGCGATAGGGTCATTAGTGCCGTCTCGGTAATTACCCTCAAATTTCAAGCCATCATTAAGCGTAGCGATAGTCTCTTTCTTGCCATCTTCTGTTGTATAGACAATTCTTGTTTTTTCGTTTGTCTCTTTAACACCAGGTTCGCCTTTTTCAAGAGTAATATCAGCTTTAACTGCGTCATTACCATCTTTGCCATTTAAGCCGATAGTTCCATTGCCATCTTTTGCAGCAACAGTTACACCTGGATTGCCATCTTTGTCGATAACTTCGATTTTACCATCTTCGCCAGGTTTGCCGTTTTCACCTTTTTCACCTATTGTTAGGTTATTAGCAAGTTTTAGGTCATAGGTGTTGTTATCTTCACCGCCATGAGTAAGTTTTAGGTTACCACCTGTGTAAGCACCTTTTGTTCCAGCCTCTGTGCCACCATCGACAGTAAGATAAGTTCTATTACCCTCGGCTGCTTCTTTTAGTTGAGATACATTGACTGCGTCTGTATCAGCTTCACCAGGAGCTAAATTTGTAATCTTAACTGGTCCTCCGTTTTCATCACCAACTTTAATGTTTTTATTATCGTTGCTGATTTTTGCACCATCTTTACCGAAGTAAATACTTCCAGCTTCTGTTAAATTTACATCCTTGGCAAGTTCAACAACTAGTTTTTCACCATTATTGATAACACCAATGTTGCCAGTAGTTAGTTTATCTTTACCAGCTGTATGAGTTCCTTCTATATTTAGTTGCTCATTTAGCTTTTTAGCGATAGGGTCATTAGTGCCGTCTCGGTAATTACCCTCAAATTTCAAGCCATCATTAAGCGTAGCGATAG
>NZ_JAOVTZ010000006.1:0-74651 GCF_027737655.1 Campylobacter sp. JMF_04 NA10
ATCACCTTCTTGTAAAACATTGAAATTTAGATTTTCAAAATTTGAAATTTGTCCTGCTTTTCGTGTGCCCCAAGTGCTAGTGCTGTCGCCTAGGATTAGAGTGTTGCCTGTTATTTCCTTTGCGTTTCCACCTATGACAGCCCCCAAAACATTTCCATTTAGGAAAAATACAGCATTGTTTTTCGTGGTCGCGCTAGTCGTATCGGATATATATCCGCCATATATATTTTCTTTGACTTTTCCCTTATTCTCTAATAAATCTAAAATGACCAAGTTGCTATTTGCGCCATTTGACTTGCCAACTCCTTCGGTGCCACCCAATCCTACCGCGCCGCCGTAGATATTTGAGATTTTACTCTCGCCCACTGCGACAGCTATGTTTCCTTCTGCGCCACCTGAATTTGGTCTCCAAGTAGTACCAGCTGAAATATTGGTAGCTATCGCATTATCATCTGCGTCTTTATTTAAATCTTTTACATATATGCGGTTATTGTTCGCTTCGCCAAATTTTCCGACACCACCAAATAAATATTTACTAGTAGAATTTTTGCTTGAATCAGCAAATGTCGTAACTCCGTCATAGATGAGTTGATTATAATTAGCAAATGCTATCTCTTTCGAGGACGGAACTCCGCTAATCTTGTCTTCTTGGACAATTGCGCCTGTTATTTCATATGACTCACCATTAGAGCTAAACATTGTGCTATCTTTGACATAGAGAGTGTTATACTCCGCTTTGCCTTTGCGTGGATACGATATAGCGCCTCTTAGTTGCTTATGAGTAATTGTGCTTTTTTCTATTAATGTAGTATTGTAGCTAGCACTACCTGCATAATTACTATCGGTTCTAGCCGCCCATATACTACCATTGAAAGTTGAATTTGTTATTTCGATAGAGTTGTTATCTACTAATCTTGAATTAGAAGACTGCCCATCACTATAACCAGACTGCATACTAGCTGCTTTAAATGTTGCGCCATTTACGATTATTTTGTTATTTTGAACATTCTCACCAGTATCTGTCCAACCGCCATAAATTGGAGCTTTAGCGCTATCTGTATAGTTTCCGCCTGTAGTAACATTGGTGATCTCAATAATTGATTCATTAGGATTATTATTTCCGACCCATTTGCCATTACCAGCACTATAATAATTCGCTCCGTTGATTTTGGTCTCTGCATTTGCGATACTGACTGCGCTTACAGCGAAAAGCACAGTGGCTAAGACAATGCTTCCTCTGCTTTTGTTTAATGCTTTCATCTCAAACTCCTTTGAAATTTTATAAATAGCTGAAATTATAACTTAAATTACAGAAAAAAGCGGTAAAATTTAAAGAATTTATGGGAATTTTGCATTTTTTTAAAAATTTGACAAATTAGGCGTTTTTGGCGGATTAAGCGCAAAATTCTCGCAATGACAAATTAAACAAATTTCGCTCGCTATTGCCATTGCAAGGAAGCGAAGCACTAAGAACGCAAAATCAAATTTTCTGATTTAAATCCACGTTTTCGATTGCTAAATTTCGAAATTTAGCCAAATTTTCCACTTCGCGCGCAGTATCCTCGGTGCAAGGCAAAACTATATGAAATCCACGCTCAAAGCCCAAAAAATAGTTTTCGCTCGTCCTAGCTATGCGGTTTAAATCGCTAGTAGCGAACTTCTCGCTAGCACTGGCTTCACCGTTTGAAAAGCTAATCTCAGCCTCGCTCCACAAAAAATTCATCAACACGCTCGAAGGCTCGATATTTTCGGCGTTTGCGATATGTTTGCGAAGCATTTTGCGATAAAATTTAGGGAAAAACACCAGCCACAGCGCGCCCATGATTAGCGAAGCGATGCTTGCAATCGGGGCTGTTTTGAAAAGTCCGTCGATGATGATACCAAAAATCAAAAACTCAAAAGCGATCGCATAGGTGCTGACGATTTTTTGTTTTTTTGCTTTTTTGCTGTGAAGAAGCATAAATTTGTTAAGTGCGCTCACATCGCGCTCGGTGATAATTACTTGCATAATTTTCCTTGATAAAATTTGGCGCATTTTATCAAATTCGGCTTAAATTTTCTATGTTAAATTTAAAAGGCTAAAATTCGCGCCAAAACAAGGAAAAATTATGAAAAATTTACTCAAAATCAGCGGATTTTTGCCCTTTATGATAATAATGTTTATCAACGCTAGCGTAGATCTCGCGCACAAAATCACTATCCAAAATGTCCTAGTCAAGAGCTTTTCGGGCGACACGCTCATTGCCCTAACCGCGCTTGTAAATATGCTAATCTTGCTTCCATATATTTTTTTATTTAGCACTTCTGGCTTTTTAAACGACAAATTCTCGCGCACGAAAATCACTCGCGCTTGCGCCCTGCTTGGCGTGGGGCTGTGCGCGCTAATCACGCTTGGATACATTTGCGGGTGGTTTTATTTCGCATTTTTTATGACGATTCTTTTAGCTGCGCAAAGCGCGATATACTCGCCCGCGAAATATGGACTAATCAAAAAAATCGTCGGAGCGAAAAATTTAGGCGCGGCAAACGGCGCAGTGCAGGCTCTAACCATAATCGCGATTTTGCTCTCATCGCTTGTGTTTTCTGTGATTTTCGAAAGTTTCGCAAAGCAAGGCGCAGGCGCAGGCGAGCTTTTACGCTCGGTGTGGTTTATAGGGCTTTTGCTCGTGGCTGGCTCTATGGTGGAGGCGTATTTTGCCTATAAAATTCCATATTTTGACGCCGCCGAACCTGAGGCGAAATTTGAATTTGGCAAATTCGCAAAATTCGAGTATCTAAGGCAAAATTTAAAATTCGTAACCTCGGATAAAAATATCTTGCTCTGCACGCTTGGGCTTTCGATGTTTTGGGCTGTTTCACAGCTCGTGATTGCGACATTTCCGGCGCATTTCAAGGCCATTAGTGGAAATGATAATGTGATGATTATCCAAGTCATTTTAGCACTAAGCGCAATCGGAATCGCGCTGGGAGCGGTATTTGCAGGAAGCTACTGCAAAAAACATATCGAGCTGGGAATCGTGCCATTTGGCGCGTTTGGGCTAGGACTTGCGCTAATGATTTTGGCAAACGCAAATTCGGCTTTTACGCTATCTTTGGCGTCGCTATTTTTCGGATTTAGCGGCGGAATTTTTATCGTGCCACTTAACGCGAATATTCAGTTTTTTACCCGCGATGAGCGCATGGGGCGCGTGCTAGCGGGGTCAAATTTTATCCAAAATATCTTTATGGTGCTGTTTTTGATAATCGCAATAATTCTAGTAAATTTTGCCGTGTATAGTGGCGAAATCTTTGTAATGTGCGCGCTGTGCGTGCTAATCTGTGGAATTTTTAGCGCCAGATACCTGCCGCACCTTTTCATGCGAATTTTGCTTTTGCCGTTTTTGAAATTTGGATATAAAGTCCGCGTCGATGGGCTAGAAAATATCCCGCAAAGTGGCGGAGTTTTGCTTTTAGGTAATCACATTAGCTGGATTGATTGGGCGGTCGTGCAGCTTGCATGCCCGCGCGCTGTGCGCTTTGTAATGCATAGAAGCTATTATGAGCTGTGGTATTTGAAGTGGTTTTTGAAAATTTTTGGTGTAATTCCGATCGGCGCAGGGGTCAGCAAAAGTGCGCTTGGCGCGATAAAAGAAGCCTTAAACGCTGGCGAAGTGGTGGGGCTTTTCCCAGAAGGGCATATTAGCTACAACGGCAGAATTGATGAGTTTCAAGCTGGATTTGAGCACGCTGCAAAGGGCGCAAATGCCGTGATAGTGCCGTTTTATATCCGTGGGCTTTGGGGTTCGACATTTTCAAGGGCTAGCGAACATTACAAAAAAACAATCTCCAAGCTTGGCACGCACGCTTTGAGGGTGAGTTTTGGTGCGCCACTAGATATAAATGCCAAAGCGCACGAGGTCAAAAAGGCCGTGCGCGAACTATCGTTTTTTAGCTGGGAAAAATACCTTAGCTCGCTCGATCCCTTAGCGTATAACTGGCTAAATCAGGCGAAAATTTCGCCATTTAAAACTATCGCGGTCGATAGCACAGGGGTGAAATTTACAAATTTAGCGATGATGAGCGCGCTAATAATGTTTCAAAAGCGCCTAGCACCGCGCGTGGGAAATGAAAAAAACATAGGCATAATCCTGCCTAGCTCCGTGATTGCAAGTGCGATAAATTTGACGATTTTAGCCATGGGAAAAATCAGCGTAAATCTCAACTATACTTTAAGCGAAGAAAATCTCGTGTATTGCGCTACAAAGGCGAATTTGCGCACCATAATCAGCTCGAAAAAATTTGTCGAAAAGCTAAAATCGCGCGGATTTGAGCTAGAAAGTAGCCTTGGTGAGAGATTAGTGTATTTGGAGGATATCGGTGCAGATATCACGCGCAAAGAGCGCATAAGCACGGCGATAAAGGCTCTTTTGATGCCGAAATTTTTATTCGAGGTTTTGTATATCGCGCCACACGCAATCGACGATGAGGCTACGATTTTATTTAGCAGTGGAAGCGAGGGACGCCCAAAAGGCGTGGTGCTCACGCACAAAAACATAATGGCAAATGTGCGCCAAATCTCCGAACTCGTAAATGCCACGGGCGAAGACGCGCTTTTGGCGTCTTTGCCGATTTTTCACTGCTTTGGGCTAACCGTTACGACGCTATTTCCGCTAAATGACGGGCTTTTAAGCATACATGTCCCAGACCCGACAGACGCGTTTTGCGTGGGCAAAATGAGCGCGAAATACGGCGCGTCGATCATGTTTGGAACCTCGACATTTTTTAGACTTTATGCCAAAAACAAACGCCTAAATCCGCTAATGCTTCGAAATTTGCGCCTTGCAATCGCAGGTGCTGAAAAACTGAGCGAGAGCGTGAAAAAGGACTTTAAGGTCAAATTTGGCGTGGATATCTACGAGGGATACGGCACCACTGAGACTGCACCTGTGGTGAGTGTAAATACGCCAAATATTTTAGAGCCTGATTTTTTCAAAGAACTTGCCTTCAACCGCGAAAAAAGCGTGGGTTTGCCACTAGCTGGCACGATAATAAAAATCGTCGATCCTGCGAATTTCGCCGAGCTTGGAAACGGCGAAGCAGGGCTAATTCTAATCGGCGGGGCGCAGGTGATGAAATGCTACTACGACGAGCCAGAGCGCACGGAGCGCGCGATATTGGAGATCGATGGCGTGAGGTATTATAACAGCGGCGATATCGGATACTGCGACGATGACGGGTTTTTGTTTATCACAGACCGCCTTTCGCGCTTCGCAAAAATCGGTGGCGAGATGATAAGTCTGGGCGCAGTAGAGGGGGCGATAGGCGAAATTTTAGGCTCTGCGGTTAGCTTTTCGTGCGTAAATTTGGCCGATGAGAAAAAGGGCGAGAAAATCGCGCTACTATACAGTGCCGAATTTGGCGAAGATGAAATTTCGCAGATGATAAAGGGCGCAAATTTAGCTCCGATAATGCAGCCAAGCGTGGTAAAAAAAGTGGGTGAAATACCGATTTTAGGCAGTGGCAAGGTGGATTTTAAAGCTGTGAAAAAAATGGCAGAGGATATGGGAATTTAAAATTTTACTAGGCAAATCCTTGCAATGACAGATTAAGTAAATTTACTGTCATTGCGAGTGAAATTTACTTCACCAAAGATAAATCAAGTTTGATTTCGTCGTTTTTGATGACGCAAATGCCCTTGTTTAGCACATTTTGTGCGATTTGCTTGGCGCCTTGCAAAGAGTGCATTTCGCAGGTGCCACACTGAAATTTATTCAGCTCTGGTATGTCGCTTTGGCATTTTACCGCTAGCACATCGTGCATAGAGCTCTTCCATGCGTGAATTATCTCCTCTTCGCGCGGTTCGCCGATCAAACTCATATAAAATCCAGTCCTGCACCCCATTGGCGAAATGTCGATGATTTCGACATCGGCGCTGTTTAAATGCGCTCTCATAAAGCCCGCAAAAAGGTGTTCGAGCGTGTGTGTGGCGCGCTCGCTCATAATCTCTAAATTTGGCCTGCAAAATCGCAAATCAAAAACGCAAATCTTATCTCCGCCCTTTGTGGTCATTTTTTTGGCGAGTCGCACGCCAGGGGCTTTCATCTTGGTATGATCTACTAAAAAACTATCAAGTAGTGGCATTTTTTCTCCTTTAAAGTCGTTTGATTTCTTTTTTTTCAAATAAAATTTCGCTAGGGCTTTTCTCATCAGAGAAAAAGACATTATAAACAAACATCGAAAACACCGCGGTCGTGACGATAGCCATAAAAATCAAAACCGCGAAAATTATCTTGCGAATTATTAGCATGCGCGAAAAGCCCTTAAAACGCCATTAAACGCGCGTGAGCTAGATTATAAATCATCGCAGAGCCCTGCGTGGCGAGTTTATTTAGCATTTTTTCATACGGGCTTGGTTCTAGCCAGATTGGATTTGATACGCCACTTAGCTTTTCACACGCTGTTTTGGCGCTTTGCAGTGAGCCGACCTCGTCGATTAGGCCTAGTTTTTTGGCCTGCGCGCTTAAAAAGACCCTAGCGTTCGCCCAAATTTCTCGCTCGTCGAATTTAAGCTTTCTCGCACTTGCCACTTCGCGCGCAAACAGCTCGTAGCTTTGATTTACTAGGCTTTGCAGACTTTCTCTCTCAGCCTCGCTCCACGGCCTCATCATGGTTCCAGCTTCTTTAAATTCCCCAGCCTTTACGACCTGCTCGCTAATGCCGATTTTTTCGGTTAAATTCGAAACATCAAGCCCTTGCATAATCACGCCGATTGAGCCGATAAACGAGCCCGGGTTTGCGTAAATTTTACTAGCCCACACACCACTAAGATAGCTTCCGCTCGCCATTGTGCCCTTAGCGTATGCTACGACTGGCTTTTTGGCGTTTAGGGCTTTTATCGCTTGTGAGATTTCTACGCTTGGGCTTAGAGCTCCGCCTGGGCTATCAATGATGAGCAAAACGCCCTTGATTGCGCCGTTGTTTTCGATTTCTTTGATTTTTTCTAAAATTTGGCTATCGTCCATAATCGCGCCGGTCAAATTTATCGTGGCTAAATTTGCATTTGGACTTTGCGCGCTCTTATCCCCGCTAAAAATCAAAAACACAATGAGTAAAAATATCATTGATTTAAAATATTTATTTATAAAGCCAAGCACCGCTAAAATGGGCGTAAAAAGGTTTTTTAGAAATTGCATTTTTTACCTTTGATATATAGTGATTTTGCGTTTTTACTCTGTAAAATCAGCTGTAATGCTAGCTGGCTCTCATCGCATTCAAATCCCTCAAATACGGCGATATCTGCGATTTTGCCATTACTTAGCTCGCCTAAATTTAGATCCAGCGATTTTGCCGCGCGGTTTGTCGCACCTAGCAAAAGTTCGCGCGCAAGCTTGCTAAGCTCCAATCCGTCATGCACAAAGAGATTTGCCCTAAGCTCGTCGAGGAAATTTAGGCTGATATTCGAGCTTAGCCCGTCTGTGCCGATAGAAAATAAATAGCCGTTTTTGATAACGCTAGTTAGCTTTAATCTATCTCTGCCTAAAAGGCGGTTTGAGACCGCGCAGTGCGTGATAGAGTGGAGTTTTTTATCAAAAAGTTTGAGATCTGCAAAGACGCAGTGCGTAAAGAGCGTGCGCACGCCCTTGAAATACTCGATATAGCTTTTTGGCGAATAAAATGGTTTTGGGTTTGGCAAAAACGCCCCAAGCCACTCTTTAAACGCGCCTTTGCCGTGTTTGAGCCAGTCGCGCTCGTGGTTGCTCTCCATGAAATGCGAACTCATCAAAAGCTCGTTATCGCGGGCAAAATCAGTGGCAAATTTCGTGATTTCTGGGTGTGTGGAGTATGGCGCATGCACGGAGACTGCCGGGATAAACAGATCGCTTACAAGCTCAGCAGACCTTGTGAAGCGCTCGCTAAATTTATCTATATTTGCGTCGATTGTGTTTTTATCCGCGCCTAAAATTTCGTTGAAAAACACGAAGCGCGCAGGCGATTTGGCACAAATTTGAGCCTCTGTGCCAAAGCTAGAAATTTCTCCGATTGTAGCCACGCCTGATTTCATCATGGTTAAAATTTCTTTTTCGATTATCGTTTCTAAGGCCTGTTTGGAGAGCTCTTCTCTGGCATTTACGATAGAGGCGACCCATTTTACGAAATCGCCATAAATTAGGTGCGTGCGATTCGCGCTAAATTCTAAATGCGTGTGTGTGTTGATAAACGCTGGCATAGCGATATCGCTTCCACAATCGATAAATTCAGCCTCGGGGTATTTTTCCCTAGCTTCATTTGGTTTTAAAATTTCTTCTATTTTTTCGTCGAAAACTACGGCTTTATCGCGGTGAATTTTAAATTTTTCATCGCAGGTTAAAATCCACTTCGCCTTTAAAATTTTCATAATTAATCCTTGTGATTTGTGATGAAATATTTTACAATAAATTAGTAAAAATTTAAGATAGTCAAAAATAAGCAATATTTGGCTATAATGAGCGATTAAATTTTTTTAAAAAGGACAAAAAATGAAAATTATGGTAATCCAAGGACCAAATATCAACCTTCTAGGACTACGCGAGCCAGGAATTTACGGCCGTATGAAAATGGAAGATATCCACAGACAAATGCAAGTCGTAGCAGAGCAAAGTGGCGTAGAAATCGAGTTTTTCCAAAGCAATTTTGAAGGCGAGCTAGTCGATAAAATCCAAGAGTGCTACGGCACATGCGATGGAATCATCATCAACCCAGCCGCTTACACTCACTCATCAATCGCTATGAGAGACGCGCTTATGGCTGTGGCGTTGCCTACGATTGAGGTGCATATCTCAAACATCAACCGCAGAGAGGAATTCCGCGAAAAATCAATGATAGCCCCTGTTACAGCTGGTCAAATCATCGGCTTTGGCCCTGTGGGATACCATTTAGCGATGATTGGTATGCTTCAAATTTTCGAGCAAATCAAGGCTGCAAAAGAGGCGAAAAAAGAGGCGTAATCAAAGCAGATGAACTATATTTTAAGGGATACTAACGCCGTATTTTGGGAGTGTGGATATGCGTGCGATAACTGCATATTTCTAGCCCTTAATGGCGTGCGGTTTTTTATCACAGACGCTAGATACAGCCTCGAAGCTAGCGAGTTAGCCAAAAATGCGCAAATCGTGCAAAGCTCGGATTTAACCCTTTCTGCGCGTAAAATTTTGCGCTCTTATAAGGTGAGGGCTGTGATTTTTGATCCTAATGATTTTAGTTTTGGCGCATTTAACGCACTAAGTAAAAATTTAAAAACGCACTTTATCCCAAAGCCAAATTTTAGCCAAATTCGTCGCACGATAAAAAGCGAAAATGAGCTTGAAATACTGCGCACTGCGGCTAAAATCGGCGCGCAGAAATTTGATGAATTCGCCAAATTTGTGAGCGAAAATGGGCTTGGTATGAGCGAAAAAGAGCTATTTTATAACGCGACTTTGATTTTCAAAGATAGCGGAAATTTAGCTCTTAGCTTCGAGCCAATCGTGGCGATTAACCAAAACGCCGCCAAGGCTCACGCTCTGCCTAGCGATGAGCGTTTAAAAGACGGCGATTTGCTTTTATTGGACGCTGGGGTGAAGTATAAAAACTACTGCTCAGATCGCACAAGAACGGCGAAATTTAGCGCACAAGAGGGAATAAATTTTAGCAAAAATCAAAATTTTGGCGACATTAAAAAAGATAAAATTTACAGCATTGTCAAAGAAGCCCAAAAACGCGCCATAAACGCCGTAAAACCCGGTGTCGCTGCGCGCGAAATAGATAAAATCGCGCGAGATTATATCGCAAGCGAGGGCTTTGGGGCGCAGTTTTTGCACTCTACGGGGCATGGCGTGGGCGTGGATATCCACGAATTACCGATTATTAGCCCGCGCTCGAAGGCCATTTTAGAGGAAGGCATGATTTTTAGCATAGAGCCTGGGATTTATTTGCAAGGCGAGTTTGGCGTGAGGATCGAAGATACCGTAATCGTGACAAAAAATGGTTGCGAGGTTATGAGCGAATAATGCAAATTCTAGCGCAAAAAAACGGATTTTTAAGGCTAAATGAAGCTGTGAGGGTCATAAAAAGCCGGAATTTCCCGCGCAAATTCTCAAAAAAAGAGAATTTTAAATTTTGCTATATTTTAGGGCTTGGCGGAAACATCGGCGACAGCAGGGCGAGGTTCGAGCGTGTGTATCACCTGCTACAAAAAAATCCGAATTTTTTCGTTTGCGCTTCGTCGCAAATTTTAGAAAACAAGCCATTTGGGTTTTTAGAGCAGAGCAATTTTTTAAACGCTACGCTGTGCGTGCAAAGCTCGCTCGCGCCGAATTTAATGCTAAAAACTATGCAAAAAATCGAGCTTAAATTTGGGCGCAAACGAAGTTTCAAAAACGCCCCGCGCACGCTAGACATTGACATTTTGTATTCTAGCGCGAAAGTTAGGCGAAACGAGCGCTTAATCGTGCCGCACATGGGCGCAGCGGAGCGCATAAGCGTGATTTATCCACTTGGAAGTATGATTGAAAAAGGTTTGGTATGAAAAATAAAATTCTAACATTTCTAAGCGCAAAAGGGGGAGTTGGCAAGAGCCAGATTGTGGCGAATTTCGCTCAAATTTTAGCTAACGCAGGATACGCTGTGGCTGTGCTAGAAGTGCCAAATTTCAACAACCAAGAGATAATCTTAAACGCTAAAATCGACAAAAACCAAATTTTTGTTTTCGCAAACTCTCAGGCCAAGGGGCTTAAAATTTTGCCAAATTTGACGCTGATTGCGCCAAATGACGGCGTGTTTTTGAGCGAAAATGGCGCGATAGAGAGCTTTTTGGGCGCAACGCTTGGCGCGGATATGTTTGATTTCATCTTGATCGACGCTTCGCTAGATTACGCGAAAAAACTAGTAGAATTTGACACCGAGCCGATTGTGGTGTGCGCGAACGAACCCTGCGCTATTAGCAACACTTACGCGTTTTTGAAATCGCTAAATTTGCCACAAAAAGAGATTTTGTTTTTGATGAATTTCGCCTCTTGCGAGGACGAGGCTGTGGGGATATTCGAAAATCTAAAATCCGTGGCGCAAAAGAATTTGGGCGAGGTAAAATTTGGGCTAGTTGGCTTCATGCCTTATGATAAATATGTCTTTATAAACGCCCAAAATAGGGAGCTTTTCAGTATCTCGCGCCCGTTTTGCAAGGCTAGTATCGCGCTTCGTGATAGCGTAAGCAGGACGCTGGTGGCACTTGGGCTTGAAGCTTTGCCAAAGCGCGGTGCTTTCGGTGGCTTTCTAGGAAAGCTTAGTAATTTAATCTAAATTTTAATCACACAATGCAAATACGAGAAATTTTACAAGATATCAGAACGGCGAAAAATAGCCTAAATTTCATAGAACCAGGCGTTACGATTTTTGGCTCAGCGAGGCTAAATGCGAGCAATCAATATGTCAAAGACGCAGAAAAACTCTGCGCGGCACTCGCTGATATGGGATATGCGGTCATCACAGGCGGAGGAGGCGGGATAATGCGCGGGGCAAACAAAGGCGCATTTGCTCGCGCAAAAGCCCCAAGCGTGGGCTTTAACATAAAGCTTCCTTTCGAGCAAAAAAGCAATGCGTTTTTGACTCACGATGTGCATTTTAAAACCTTTGCCCCTAGAAAAGGCGCGCTCATCGCAAATAGTGAAATTTTCGTCATTTTCCCGGGCGGGTTTGGGACGATGGACGAGCTGTTTGAGGTATTAACCCTCAAACAAACAGGCTTTAAAACAGCCCAAATTTACCTATACGACGCCAAATTTTACGCCCCTTTGGTGGAGTTTTTCAAAAGCTCAATGTTAGCTTTGGGCACGATTGATGAGGGTGATTTGGCGGGATTTAGGCTCTGTTCTAGCGTAGAAGAGATAATAGAGCATATCAAAAAGGAGAAAATTTGAAAATCATGGTCGCCCTAAGCGGGGGCGTGGATAGCTCGATGAGCGCGAAGCTTTTAAAGGACGCTGGGCACGAGATCGAGGGCTGCTATATGAAGCTACACGAAAAGCCAGGCTATCACGAGAAAAATATCGAAAAAGTGCGCAAAGTAGGGGAGTTTTTGGGGATAAAAACGCATATTTTGGATTTGCAAGATGAGTTTAGGCGCGAGGTTTATGAGCCCTTCGTGCGCACATACCAAAACGGCCTTACACCTAATCCCTGCGCGCTGTGTAACCGCACAATCAAACTTGGCAAGCTTTTGGAATTTGCCCATCAAAACGGCTGCGAACGCCTAGCTACTGGGCATTATGTGCGAGTGGAAAATGGACTTTTAAAAAAGGCGCGCGATGAGAGCAAAGATCAAAGCTATTTTTTGGCAAATGTTAATCCAAATGCCTTAAAATCTATGATTTTCCCGCTTGGCGAAATGCTTAAAAGCGAGGTCAAAGCCAAGGCTAGCGCGTATCCAGAGCTCATCGAAATCGCTTCGCAAAGCGAAAGTAGCGAGATTTGCTTCGTGGATAAAACATATATCGAAATTTTACAGCGCCACACAAACACCAAAACCCCGGGCGTGGTGAAAAACACAAATGGCGAAATCATCGGCACTCACGAGGGCTATATGCACTATACAATCGGCAAAAGGCGCGGATTTCGCATAGACGGCGCGCATGAGCCACATTTCGTGCTCAAAATCGACGCGCAAAATAACGAAATCATCGTCGGCGGGCGCGACGAGCTCGATACTTACGAGTTTTCGACGCGAAATTTAAACGCATTTGTGAGCGTAGATGAAATTTTAAATGCGCCAAATTTGGGCGTGAAACTTAGATATCGAAGCACGAAAATCCCTGTAAAAATCGCGCTAAATGAGCGTGGCGGGGTTAATGGAGTGCTGTCCTACCCAGCAAATGGCGTAGCTGGGGGACAGCTGGCGGTTTTTTACGACGAAGAAGACCGCGTGCTAGCCAGCGGGTTTATTGAGTGAAATTTTAAAATTGTAACGCTAGCCATTGTCATTGCGAGCAAGCCTTGCTTGCGTGGCAATCTACGAGTAAAAAATTCCCACCGATAAATTTGCTGTCATTGCGAGAAAACGAAGTTTTCGAAGCAATCCAGAGAAATTTAAATTCAAAATTCAACCCAAATTTAGCCTTGAACGATTTTTTAAATTTTAGGCGAAATTTTGATTTTCTCGTAAGGGGGAATGGGGGCTTGAATTGCGAGGTCGCGCCCCTTCCCCCTTACAATCCCCCAACCCCCGACGACGCTTTTAAGGTGGCTAAATTTAGAAAAACTGTGTTTTTCTAAATTTAGCTGGTTTTATTTAACTGAAATGCTTCGCATTTCTGTGCAATTGCAAAGTAAAATTCCAGGGCAGTGTTTGTGGAAATTAAAATTTCAAATTTTATCTATATCAAAGCAAAATAAGGCTAAAATGCTCAGATTAATTTGAAATTTAAAGGAAGCAATAAATGCACTGTCCCATGGCGACTTGATATTATCGGTATTTTTCTAGGGCTAATCATTTATTCACGCATATTCATGCCGCGCTAGCGGCGCAAAATTCAGACTTTTTCTCAACACAATTTATAAAATTTTAAAACAAAAAGGATAAAAATGAAAAGTTATATCACAGGTTTTCCGCGCATTGGCGAACAACGAGAACTTAAAAAAGCGCTAGAAAGCTTTTGGGCAGGAAAGTGCGAACTGGGCGCATTAAATAAGGTAACAGACGAGCTAAAAGATCGTCATATAAAATATCAACTTGATGCTTGGACGGGCTTAATTAGCGTAAATGATTTCTCATTTTATGATTTAATGCTTGATAATAGCGTGCTTTTTGGCGCAGTGCCCCAAAGATTTGCATCTTTGAGTGGCGAAGAGCAGTATTTTGCGATGGCGCGTGGAAACAAAGACGCCGTGGCAATGGAGATGACAAAATGGTTTAACACAAACTACCACTACATCGTGCCTGAAATCAGCAAAAACACAAAATTTAGCCTAAATGCAGACAAAATTCTAAACGAATACAAAGCAGCTAAAAATAACGATTTTAAGGATAGTTGCGCGTTAAAGATAAATTTAATCGGACCGATAACCTATCTAGCACTTTCAAAAAGCACGGACGGAAGCGAACCGCTAGCCAAACTTGATGAGCTAGTAGAACAATACACTAAGCTTCTAGGCAAGATTTCAGCCCTTGATAGCGAAGTCGTCGTCCAAATCGACGAGCCGATTTTCGTAACCGATAGGGGCGTGGAGCTAACTGGAAAAATCGCACCTGTTTATAACAAGCTAAATTCGGTCGCTTCAAACATTAAAATCGTATTTATGACATATTTTGAGCACGCCACAGAAGCTTTGAAAGAAGTCGTTAAAACAGACATTTGGGCTGTGGGGTTAGACTTTGTCTATGCAAGTGCGCAAAATATCAAAACCGAGCTTGAAATCCTAAAAGATGCGAAAACTACGCTATTTGCTGGGGTAATCGACGGACGAAATATATGGAAAAGCGACATTGATAAAAAGTTAGAATTTTTGGAATTCATCGCGCAATATGTCAGCAAAGATCGCCTTTATATAGGAACTTCGTGCTCGCTTTTGCATGTGCCTTTTACGCTAAAATATGAAGAAAAACTAAACTCTGAGATTAAATCGTGGCTAAGTTTTGCGTGTGAAAAACTCGAAGAAGTCTGCATTTTAACCCACCTTTTCTTTAAAATTCCAATCTGCGATAGCGGTATCAAAAAATATGAAGAAAATCGCAAATCTGCCAAAACACGCCTAAATTCGCCGTTAATCCACGATATAGCGGTGCAAAATCGCGTGAAAAATTTAACCAAATTTGAGCGAAGTGATAAATTTGAAGACCGCATTAAAATTCAGCGCGAAGCCCTTGCTTACGGCGATTTGCCGACCACGACGATAGGCTCTTTCCCACAAACAACCGAACTTCGCCAAGTTCGCAACGCCTACAAAAAAGGGCTAATTAGCAAGGAAGCCTATGAAAAAGATATAAAAGCCTATATCGATGAGTGTGTGGCGTTTCAAGAAGAGATTGGGCTTGATATTTTAGTCCATGGTGAGCCTGAGCGAAATGATATGGTTGAGTATTTTGGCGAACAGCTCAAAGGCTACGCATTTAGCGCAAACGGCTGGGTGCAAAGCTACGGCAGTCGCTGTGTAAAACCGCCACTTTTATTTGGCGATGTTAGCCGTCCAAAGGCGATGACCGTGGAGTGGATAAAATACGCACAATCTAAAACAAGCAAAATTATGAAGGGTATGCTGACTGGTCCAGTAACCATTATGAACTGGTCATTTGTGCGTGATGATAAGCCTAGAAGCGAGGTTGTCAAGCAACTAGCTCTTGCTATTAGTGATGAAATTTCTGACTTGCAAGTTGCAGGGATTAAGATAATCCAAGTCGATGAAGCAGCATTTAAAGAGGGCTATCCGTTACGCAGGGAAAATATCAGCCAATACGAAAATTTCTCGGTGGGCGCGTTTAAACTGGCTGTTTCAAGCGCAGATGCTAAGACGCAAATTCACACTCACATGTGTTATTCTGAATTTAACGATATTATCAAAACGATTGAGGCAATGGACGCCGATGTCATCAGCATAGAAACGGCGCGTTCTGGCAACGAGCTACTTAAAATTTTTAAATCAGTTGGCTACAAACAAGAAGTAGGTCCGGGTGTGTATGATATACACAGCCCAAGAGTGCCGAGCGTAGAGGAAATGGTAGCGCAAATTAACGCGCTTTTGGAAGTTTTGCCAAAAAGTCAGCTTTGGATAAATCCTGATTGCGGGCTTAAAACTCGCAAATGGGAAGAGGTAAAGCCAAGCCTAAAAAATATGGTAGAAGCTGTGAAAATCGTAAGAGGATAGGAGTAATGTGGCGCGAGCAGGGCGGTGCAAAGCCCTGCGCGCTTCATAATCAATCAAAATGACATTTTTTTCGCCCGAGTTTATTTTGCTTTTTACGCTGTTTTTTGCCCTGTATTGGTCGCAAAAAGACAGCGTCTTTATCCAAAAAATCCTAATTTTGGCTGCAAGTTACGGCTTCGTCTGCTCTGTAAGCCCAAAATTTGGCGCGATTTTGTTTGCTTACTCGTGCTTTGTCTATTTTGCTGGGAAATTTTTGAGGCGAAATTCCAGCAATTCCGCCATTTTATCGGCAGTTTTTGGCTCTATTTGTTTTTTGTGTTTTTTTAAATATTTTAGCCATATTAGAGAATTTTTCGCCATTGTTACAAATTTTTTTGGTCTCTCCCCAATCGAGTCAATCGCCCTGCCACTGGGCATTTCATACTATACTTTTATGTCGATAACCTATCTCGTGGCTGTGGGTAAAAAGCACTGCGATAGCGCGGATTTTTTGAGTTTGCTTTGCTATCTGGCGTTTTTCCCAAGTGTGGTAATGGGTCCCATAGGCAGGGCAGTCGCGCATAAAAACTCCAAAGGATACACTAAAATTTATCCAGTTTTGCCACAATTTAACCAAAAAAAGAGCTTTAAAAACGGCGATAAAATTCTCGCGCTTTTTATCATCGGCGCTTTTAAAGTTCTTATCATTTGCGGTCATCTCACGCCGTTTGTGGGTGAGATTTTTAGCAATATTTACGATTTTAGCGAGGTTAGCGCGCTAAAAATTGTGTTGGCGATTTTGCTTTATTCTTTTGTGATTTATACGAATTTTAGCGGATTTATCGACATTGCGCGCGCCCTAGCACTCGCACTTGGATTTGCTTTGCCACGCAACTTTCACATGCCATATACTGCGCGAAATATCGATCAGTTTTGGGATAGGTGGCATATCAGCCTTTCTACCTTTATCCGCGATTACATTTATATCCCGCTTGGCGGGAATTGTGGCTGGGGCAAAAAACTGCCAGTAAAGCTCAAAATCGGCGCAAAGAAAAAGAAAAAGAAAAAAGCCAAAAAAGAGATAATCGAATTTGTCGAAGTGCGCGGTGCGTGGAAGTTTTGGCGTATGAATTTTAATATAATGCTAGCGTTTTTGCTCTCTGGAATTTGGCATGGAGTGGGGCTAAATTTCGCCATTTGGGGGGCGTTGCATGGCTTAGCGTGCGTGTGGTTAAAATGCCTTAGAGCCTGCAAAGTAAAGCCGCTGAATTTACACTTTTCTAGGCTGATTACATTTATCTATGTCAGTTTTGCGTGGGTGTTTTTCGCAAACACTGATTTTAGCGAGATTGGCGCGATTTTCTCGGCTCTTATTTCATCTCCACTTTATCAGAGCAAATTTGAAATTTTGCTAGTTTTGGCTGTTTTGATTTTTGTTTTGATTTATCCTAAATTTTTGGTTACAAACCGCCTAATTGAGGGCTTTTTAAAGAGATTGCCATTTTGGTTAAAAGGTATAGTTTTGGGCGCGGTTTTTTGCGCGATTTATCTTTTGATGCCAAGTGGAATTCCAAATTTTATTTATGCGAGTTTTTAGATGATTAAATTTTTGTTTTCGTTGGTTGTGGCGTTTTTGATTTTGGCTTTTTTTGCGCAAAATTCATTGATTTATTACGCGAATTCGCGCTTTGGCTCGAATTTTGGTTTGGAAGAGTATTTGGCGAATTCGCCTTTGAGATTTGGGGGCGAATTGCAATCAAACATTAGCCAAAAAATCCAAAATTTCACGCCAAATTTAAAGGCGAAATTTGCGAGCTTCTCTCCGCAAACAGCCACTTACACGCTCGCTAGTAACACTGCGCCCATTATCGCTCCAAGCGATAAAGACGCAATCATCGAGCGTGAGCTCAAAAAAATCGAAGCAGTTAAGCTAACCGATACAACTCTACCTAAAATTGATAATAATAAAAGCGCGAATTTAAGCGTGCCAAAGCCTAGCGAGGCGAACGAAACAGCTCCTGCTCTCGCGCCAAAAGTTGCGAAAAAATCTAGCGATAAAATAGCACTTAAAGCCGGTCAAACCGTGCTATTTATCGGCGATAGCCTAATGCAGTATGTGGGTATGAGCGCTAAGAAATTTTTCCCAAAATCAGGGCTAAAAGTGCTTGATCTTAGCAAGCAATCAACTGGCCTAGTCGATAAAAAGGGGCACAACTGGCAACAGGTTTTATCCGAAAATCTAGCAAATAACGAAAATATCGGGCTAGTGGTGGTGTTTTTGGGTGCGAACGATACTCACCCGCGCAAGATTAACGGAGCTGTGCGAAGCGTAGGGAGCGAGGTTTGGAGCGAATTTTACGCTAGCAGGGTCAGGGAGATTTACGATACTGCCGAAAAATACGGCGCAAAGGTGCTGTGGCTGGGGCTTCCGTGCATGAACGAAGCAAAATTTGAGCAAAAAACCGAGGCGATTAACAAAGTCTATAAAAGCGTGAATAAAGAATTCGGCGAAATTTACATGCCTACAAGCCCATTTGTGTGCGAAAATGGCGCATACAAGGTCTATCTCAAAAACGGCAAAAATCAAATTCGCGTTCGCCAAGACGACGGAATCCACATCAGCAAAAAAGGCTGTGAAATCATAACCCAAAAAATCTTAGCAAGGATTAGCGTTGAATAGCCTTGCTCGCGTGCTTTTTGCGGTTTTGCTCTGCATTAGTGGCGCGCTAGCGCAGGGCTTTGGGGTGAAGTTTTTGGGCGATTCACACCTTGGAAGCGACGCGCTAATACAGGCATTTAGAGATGAATTTTTTGGCGGAAGCGACGATAGTGTGGGCTTTATCGCCCCGCTAATGCCTAAATTTCACGCTAGCGAGGCGCTGAGATTTAAAAACGAGGGCTTTGAGATTATCTCATCGCGCAGGGATACAGACCCAGATTTCCCGCTATGCGGGGTCATCGCAAGGGCGAGAAATGGGGCGAGCTTGCAAATTGAGCTTAAAAAGCTAAGTGGCGAATTCGAGGTCGAAGTGCTTCACAGAGTGGGCGGAAATGGCGAAATTTTCGAGATTATCGACGCTAATGGGCGGAAATTTCGCATAAATCATCTTTTGCGAAATTCTTGGGAATACACGCGCTTTACGCTCGCTTTTCCAGTGCAAATCCGCTCTTTGCGCGAGGGTGCGGAGCTTGGCGGGTATAAAATTTACCGCAAAAATGGTAGTTTCGCCGATAGTTGCGCTAGCAATGGCGCGTATTCGAGCGTGTATCAAAAATGGGGTAAAAACGCCTTTATCAGGGACTTAGCGCGACTTGATTACGAGCTTTTTATCATCGCTTATGGCACAAACGATGCCCTTGATAGCAACTTTGACGAGGCGAAATTTTACGCGACTCTGCGGGGGCTAGTGCGCTCACTTCGCAAAGGCTCGCGCAGGGCAAAAATCCTGCTACTCGCTCCGCCTCGCAGCCCCAAAGTGCCAAACGCCTCTCGCGCAGCAGCCGTGATAAGGCACCTAGCCAGCGATATGGGGCTTATGTTTTATGATTTTGATATGGCGATGAGCGAGGATGGAGGCTGGGAGGGCTGGCGCAAAATGGGGCTAATTCGACCCGATGAAATCCACCTAGAAGCTGGGGGCTACGAGAGGCTTGGGCGAAATCTAGCCAGGCTTTTGAAGCGAAATTTGATAGAATTTTAAAATTTAGCATAATCCGCTAGCGCAACCTTTAAACACTGCCCCGAAATTTGTAAATTTTGTATAATCTGTCATTGCGAGCAAAGCGAAGCAATCCAGTAAAATTTTCAGCACACTTCAACTTAAATTTTACTTCCAATTTGTCATTGCGAGAATTTTTGCGAAGCAAAAATTCGAAGCAATCTACGACTTTAAATTTAGAGCATGTGAATTCCGTGTCATTGCGAGGAGCAAAGCGACGAAGCAATCCAGTAAAATTTAGGGAGTGTTAGAAATTTGAATTGAAATTTATCTGAATTTCACTGGATTGCTTCGAAAACTTCGTTTTCTCGCAATGACAGCAAATTTACACGCTTTAAATTTTATACTCGTAGATTGCTTCGAGCCTTTCGGCTCTCGCAATGACAATAGCGAGCAAAATTCGTGCCAATCTATGAATTTAAAATTTCGGGGCAGTGTTTTGCAGAAATTTAAAATTTCACTGCTGTATCAAGCGTGGTGCAGTTCTCTCATGCCTTTTATGCAGATTTCTACGACCTCTTTGATATCCATGCTAAGCATTTCGCACCCCTTTAAAATCACGCTTCTATCGCATTTGGCGGCGAATTTTTTATCTTTAAATTTTTTCATTACACTGCTAGCGCCTAAATCCGCAAAGCCGTTTGGGCGCATTTTGGCGCAGGCATCGATTATGCCTGTTAGCTCATCGACGCAAAATAGGCTTTTTTCTAAATTTGAAATCGGCTCGACATCAGTGCAAATGCCGTATCCGTGGCTGAGTATCGCCCGCACGCTAGCTTCATCTACGCCGGCGTCCAAAAGTGGCCCAGCTGTGTGCGCTAGGTGTTCGTCTGGGAATTTTTCGTAGTCGAAATCGTGCAGATAGCCGATTGCTTGCCAGTATTCTTTATCCTCGCCGAAATGCTCCGCCATAGCCCCTATTGCGGCCATTACATTTTCGCAATGCGCGATTAAATTTGGCTGTGAAATTGCGCCCGAGATTAAATCTTTTGCCATTTTCAAATTTAACATTATTTTTTCTCGCTTTCGTTTCGTGCTTTCATTTTTTCAAATTCGATTGAAATTTCGTTTAAATTTGGCTCGTCCGCCATTTTATCTAGCACGGAGTTGTATTTATTGACTAGCATTATGGCAATCATCGAAAATGTAAATCCAGGCAGTAGCGAATAAATATAGCCCGATAAATCAGCAATTATCCAGATTATGACCGTTACACCGCCTACAATCATACCGCAAAGCGCCGATAATGCGCTCATATTTTTTGAATACAGGCTAAAAAGCAGCACCGCACCAAAACTCGCTCCAAAGCCCGCCCAAGCGTGTCCGACGACATTTAAGACGCTATCGTCCCACAAAAACGCCGCAATCGTAGCTAGCACCGCGATGAAAACGACTGCGAGGCGGGAGACTAGGGTTTGCGTGGCTGATGAGACTTCTTTTTTATAAAATGCGAAAATGAAGTCTTTCGTAACCGAGCTAGCACTGACCAAAAGTTGGCTAGAAATCGTGCTCATAATCGCAGCTAGCACGGCTGAAATAATCACGCCAAGGATAAATGGGTGGAAGAAAATTTTGCCAAGTTCTAGGAAAATTTTCTCTGGATCGCTGATAGAAAGGGAGTTTTGGTGAAAATACACTAGGCCGATTAGTCCGCTAGCCATCGCCCCAAGCAGTCCAAAAACCATCCACGAAATGCCAATTCTGCGCGCAGAACTCATCTCGGCTGAATTTCTAATCGCCATAAATCGCACGATGATATGAGGCTGTCCAAAATAGCCAAACCCCCATGACAAAAGCCCCAAAATTCCAAGAAAAGTTTGCCCCTCAAACAGATCCAAATGCGACGGGCTGATTTTTGATACCTCGCCCCAAAAGCTCGAACTATCGGGGATTTGTAGAGCATTAAACGAAAATGCTGGAATCATAATCAGCACGATAAACATTAACGCGCCTTGGAAAGCGTCTGTTATCGCCACAGCCTTAAATCCACCAAAAAATGTATAAAACACAACGATACAAATCGTCGCAATTGCGCCGTAAGCGAAATTTAG
Source organism: Campylobacter sp. JMF_04 NA10 (assembly GCF_027737655.1). Taxonomy (NCBI): domain Bacteria; kingdom Pseudomonadati; phylum Campylobacterota; class Epsilonproteobacteria; order Campylobacterales; family Campylobacteraceae; genus Campylobacter; species Campylobacter sp. JMF_04 NA10. The sequence continues at coordinate 21,596 of NZ_JAOVTZ010000006.1, forward strand.
CCCGAAAAATGTCTCAAAGCTCTTTCCGCCTGCGATGATTCCACTAGAAACATATAGCGTGAAAAATACGATAATCAAAAGTCCAGAGATTATGCGAAGAGATTTTGTTTTGTCTTTAAAACGATTTTCCAAAAAATCGGGGATTGTAATGCTATCGCTTGCGACTTCGGTGTAAATTCTAAGCCTTTTTGCGAGAAATTTATACGCGCACCATGCACCGATACAAAGCCCGATTGCAATCCAAACCGTGCTAATTCCAGTAGCAAAAAACGCCCCAGGAAGCCCTAGAAGCATCCAGCCGCTCATATCGCTAGCACCCGCGCTAAGTGCGGTTACAAAGGGGTTTAATCTGCGATTGTCGATGAGGTATTCGCTCAGGCTTGCGTTTTTGTCGTAGTAGTGTCTGCCGATGATGACGAGGGCTAGGAAATACATAGCGATCGAGGCATAGATCCAATAACTCATTTTCCACTCCTTAAAAGGTGCGATTTTATCAAAATTTACTTGAAATTTATCAAAATTTTAGTATGCTTTTAGGCTAAATTTTAATTTAAAGGCTGGGGATTGAACGAGAGAATTTTAAAGATTGTTTTTTCGTTGATTATCATCTGCGCAGGAATTTATTTTTGCTATCCAGATAACTTAACAGACGCGCGCAAAATGGCGCTTGTAAATGCTTATGGCGTTACGCTGATACTCACAAGTGGCGGTATCGCGCTTGGTATAGTTTTGGGATTTATTTTGGCGTTTTTGAAATTTTTGGATAATAAAATTTTAAATTTTATTATCGACGAGTATGTCGATATCATCCGTGGCACGCCGATAATCATACAGCTTATGATTTTTGTTTTTGTTGTTTTTGCGACTTGGCAAAACAATATTTTCGCCGCAATCGTAGCGCTAGGTCTTAACAGCTCAGCCTATGTTTGTGAGATCGTCCGCAGTGGAATAAACAGCGTCGATCGCGGTCAAATGGAGGCTGCGCGCGCTATGGGTCTGTCGTATTCGACAGCGATGAAAGTCATTGTTTTCCCGCAAGCGATAAAAAATATCTTGCCGGCTTTGGCGAACGAATTTATCAGCCTTTTTAAAGAAACTTCGGTTGTGGGACTTGTGGCGATTACGGATTTGACATTTTATTCAAAAAGCCTGCAAGCCTCGCTATATACGGTTCAGCCGATACTTTTCGCGGGTGTGATTTATTATGCGAGTGTGAAATTTTTCTCGCTTTTGGTTAAAATTTTAGAATCAAGGCTAAATAGACATGATTGAAATTTCAAATTTAAGCAAAAATTATGGCGAGCTTTGTGTTTTGAAAAACATTTCAAAAACCATAAATAAAGGCGATATTGTCGCAATCATCGGACCAAGTGGTAGTGGAAAATCGACATTTTTGAGATGTTTAAATTTGCTCGAAACCCCAAGCGAGGGCAGTATCAAAATCGGTGGCGCAGATATTACTGATAAAAAAACCGATATCAATAAAATTCGCCAAAAAGTCAGCATGGTTTTTCAGCATTTTAACCTTTTTGCGAATAAAAATGTTTTGCAAAATTTAACCCTAGCCCCGGTAAAAGCTGGAATTTATACCCCAGAAAAAGCCAAAGAAAAGGCTATGGAGCTTTTGCGAAAAGTGGGTTTGGAAAGCAAGGCGGAGGCTTTCCCGCACAAACTCTCAGGCGGTCAAAAACAGCGCATCGCAATCGCTAGAAGTCTAGCGATGAACCCAGATGTGATACTTTTCGACGAGCCGACAAGCGCGCTAGATCCTGAGATGATAGGCGAGGTTTTAGCTCTTATGAAAGAGGTTGCCAAAGAGGGTATTACAATGCTTGTCGTAACCCATGAAATGGGCTTTGCACGCAATGTGGCAAATAGAATATTTTTTATGGACGGCGGAAATATTTTAGTCGATGATACGCCTAAAAATGTTTTTGAAAATCCGCAAAATCCGCGCTTAAAAGACTTTTTAAATAAAATTTTAAACCATTAAAAGGAGCAGAAATGAAAAAATTTCTTAAATTTATGTTGGCAGCTAGCTTGGTTGGCTCAATTGCTTGTGCAAAAGATGTCTATGTAATGGGCACAAACGCCGAATATCCGCCATTTGAGTTCGTAGATGAAAACTCAACTATCACTGGATTTGATATTGATTTGGTAAATGAAATTTCAAAAAGAGCCGATTTGAAAATCGAAATTTTAAATATGAGCTTTGACGGCTTAATCCCAGCGCTAAAAAGCGGCAAAATCGATCTAGCAGGATCAGGTATGAGCGCGACAGCAGAGAGAAGAAACGCTGTGGATTTCACAAACTCATACTATGAAGTCGAAAATTTATATATCAAACACAAAGACGACGATAGCCTAAAAACCAAAGACGATCTTAAAGGCAAACGCCTAACAGCGCAACTTGGCACAATCCAAGAAAACGCAATCCGCGAAATTCCTAGCGCAGATGTCAATCCAGCCGAGACCGTGTTTGCTGGCGTGCTACTAGTAAAAAACAAAAAAGTCGATGCGCTTTGCGTGGATTCATCTGTGGGCGTGGAGTATTTGAAGAAAAACGACGATATCGTGGAGTTTATGAGAGAGTCTGACGGAAGCGACGGATTTGCCTTTGCTTTCGATAAGGGCAAATATCCTGAGCTTGTGGAGAAATTTAACAAAGCAATCGACGAGATGAAGAAAGATGGCTCATACGACAAACTTTTAGAAAAATACAACCTAAAATAATCCAAATTTGGCGCAAAATTTAGCCTTTTAAATTTTGCGCTTTTTTCTATTTAAAGGGCTTTTATGAAAAAACTGATTTTTATATTTTTATCGCTTTTGGTTACGAGTGCATGTGCGAGAAATGATGTGATGTATGCGAAATTTTTAGCTTATGTTCAAGATGAAAATCTTTTTTTGTTTAAAAAAGGTGATCGCAGATTTGTTTGCACGCCAAATCAAATTTATTTAATAAACGAGAAAGACTTAAATAGATGTAAAGCGAATAATCAAGAGATTAAAAATTTTATTAAAAATCAAAAAAAAATGATAGAAAATATTATTAAACCGGGCGTAAGATATTTCGTAACCATACGCAAGCAAACAGCTAAAAAATTATATTGCGATTTTAGTACAGATAAAAAAAATCTCAGTTTAGAACTTGTAAGACAAGGTGTTGCGAGCTTAAAAAATGATGATAGCGAAGCGCTAATAGAGGCTAGTGTGTATGCTATGGAAAACAAGCGCGGTTTGTTTGGAAAAAAATATGAAAAACTCACCAAATGTGCTCTTGGGATTAAAGATGAGCCAAAAAAAGTAAAAAATGAAGAAGAAAATAATGCTAGTCAAAATTTAACTATCATTAATGCAGAAGAAAAACCAACGATAGAAATGTCAATCAATGAGTGAAATTTACGCCCTTACCGATGATGTTTTGACGCCAAATTCTAGCGTTTTTTCGCAGGTGCGTGAAATTTTAGATAGTGGCGTCAAACTCGTGCAGTATCGCTCCAAACTCCCGCGCCAAGACGAAACTCTCATCGCCTCGCTAATCTCGCTTTGCGAGGATTACGGCGCGAAGCTAATCATCAATGACAATGTCGCTTTGGCGAAAAAACTCCGCGCTCACGGCGTGCATATCGGCAAAGACGACGGCGAAATAAAAAATGTGCGCGAATTTTTGGGCGCAGGCTCAATCATCGGTGTGACATGTTATAGCGACATAAAAAGGGCTAAAATCGCCCAAAGCTGCGGTGCGAGTTACGCTGCGTTTGGGGCGATGTTTGCAAGCTCTACTAAAAAAGAGGCCCCGCTTTGTCCGCACGAAATCGTGCAAATGGCAAAGCGTGAGCTTGAAATCCCAGTTGCGATAATTGGCGGGATTAGCGAGCAAAATTTAGCTCAAATTTTGGCGTTAAATCCCGATTATATCGCGCTTGTGAGTGCGATTTACAGACCAAATAGCATTTCGCAAAACATAAAAAATTTACAAGGCATAATCAATGGATATAATTAGTGCGATAATTTTAGGCGTTGTCGAGGGGCTGACCGAATTTTTGCCCGTAAGCTCGACTGGACACATGATTTTGGCGTCGCATTTTTTGGGCTTGGAGCAAACCGATACGCTAAAATGCTTTGAAGTCGTAATCCAGCTAGGCTCGATTTTAGCGGTAGTTTTTATGTTTTTTGAGCGACTTAAACAGGATTTTTCGCTTTGGGTGAAGCTTATGGTCGGATTTTTCCCCACAGCAATCATCGGTTTTTTGATGTATAAGACGATAAAATCGCTATTTTCGCCTGCAACGACTGCGTATATGCTTGTCATTTGGGGCGTGATTTTTATCGTGGTCGAGCTACTTCGCAAGAAAAATCCGCCTGTGAGTGAAAGTGAGCATTTCAGCGAAATTTCATACAAACAAGCCTTTATAATCGGGCTTTCGCAGTGTTTTGCTATGGTGCCGGGCACTTCTAGATCGGGAGCGACCATTATCGCCGGGCTTCTTTGTGGGCTTAGCCGAAATTTAGCCGCTAGGTTTAGCTTTTTGCTTGCGATTCCTACGATGTTTGCGGCGACTTTGTATGATACTTACAAAAACCTCGACACCTTCGCGCAAAATTCGCAAAATATTTGGATTTTTATGCTTGGTGGCGCGGTTGCCTTCGTGGTCGCGCTAATCGCAATCAAGCTATTTTTGAGCTTTGTAGCCAAATTTGACTTTATCCCGTTTGGAATTTATCGCATTATTGTAGGAATTTTGTTTTTGGTTGTAATTTTGTGATTTAAATTTCGCTTCGCAAATTTTGGGATACTGCGCCGAAATTTTGCTTAATCTGTCATTGCGAGCTGATTTATAAAATTTGCTTGATTTGTCATTGCGAGACGGCAACGCCGTCGAAGCAATCTACGAGTATGAAATTTAAGGTCAGTGTTTTTTGTAGAATTTCATAAAATTCCGCAAATTTAGCGGTTGAAATTTTAAAATGCTTGATTGCTTCGTTCGTTTTGCTCACTCGCAATGGCAAATTTAAGTATCATTGCGAGAAGTTGTGAGTGGAATTATAGGCGTTGCTTTAATTCTTCTATAACTTGTTTTAAAATTTCAGCATTATTATCATCGTCAAGCATTTCATATATCTTTAATGCTTTTAAATAATAATCTATTGCTTTGTTGTAATCTTCAAGAGAGAAATAACAAGCTCCCAGAATATTGCAAAAAGCAGCAATATTTGGATGACTTTCTCCAAAAATTTCCCTGTTTATTTCAAGAGCTTTTAAAAAATAATTTATTGCAGTGCTGTAATCTCCAAGCGAGCTATAATATTTTCCTAAATTGCCATAAGAAGCGGCAATATTTGGATGAATTTCACCAAAAATTTCTTTTTGTATTTTTAAGGATTTTAAAAGATAATCTATTGCGTCGTTATAATTTCCAATAGATAAATAGCAATTACTTAGATTATTATAACAACCAGCAATATTTGGATGACTTTCTCCAAAAATTTCCTTGTTTATTTCAAGAGCTTTTAAAAGATAATCTATTGCAGTGTTATAATCTCCAAGCGAGCCATAACAAATTCCTAAATTATCATAAGAATTAGCAGTATCTGGATGACTTTCTCCAAAAATTTCTTTTTGTATTTCAAGTGCTTTTAAACAATAATCTATTGCTGTATCATAATCCCTAAGAGAACAATAATAGCTTACTAAATCATTATAAGAATTGGCTATATTTTGATGACTTTCTCCAAAAATTCTTTTGTTTATTTCAAGAGCTTTTAAAAGATAATCTATTGCATTATTATAATCTCCAATAGATAAATAGCAACTACCTAAATTATTATAAGACATAGCAATATTTGGATGATTTTCGCCAAAGATTTTTTTGTTTATTTTAAGTGCTTTTAAATTATAATCTATTGCCGAATTATAGTCTCCAAGTGAGTTATAGCATAGTCCTAAATTGTTATAAGATACGGCAATATTTGGATGATTTTCGCCAAAGATTTTTTTGTTTATTTTAAGTGCTTTTAAATTATAATCTATCGCCGAATTATAGTCTCCAAGTGAGTTATAGCATAGTCCTAAATTGTTGTAAGACATAGCAATATCTAGATGATTTTCTTTAAATGTTTCTTTTTGTATTGCGAGAGCCTTTAAAATATACTCTATTGACTGATTATAATCTCCAAGAGAGTAGTAACAAACTCCTAAATTTATATAGGATTTGGGAATATTTGGATGATTTTCACCAAATTGGCCCTTTGTCATTTCGAGCGATTTTTTATGATATTTTATGGCTTGATTATATTTTGAATTATCTTGATGCGCAAGACCAAGATATGAAAAAACAGCTTCTGCTCCATAATCAATATCTCTATCTGATAAATTCAACAAAATATCTATAAAATGAAACGAAACACCAGCTTCTAAATAAATTTCAAATTTCTCCAAAAGCCAGTCTATCGCTTTTTCTACGCCCTCAATGTTTTCTTTGTGATAAAATGCTTCGTTTATAAATTCTATATAGTAGCCACAAGCTGTTTGGACGCTAAGGTCGCTAAGTTTGGCATTAAAATAGTCGAAAAGCAATTTATGAACTTCACTTTTTAACTCGGTGTTGCACTGGTTTTTTAGACACTCCTTCATAAGCCTTTGTATATAGTATCGTCCATCGTCTTGTGAAATAAACGAAAATTTGGCTAGTTCGTTTATCATCGTAGCGGGGTAGCCAGTGGAGAATTTATCTATGATTAATTTAAAAATTTCCTTGTCAAAGTAGTTTGCTACCGATAGTAACTCCAAAGTCGCTCTTTCGCTTCTATCAAGGTAACGCAAAAGCCTTTCCGTAACATCATGTTGCTTTAAATTTTCAAAATTCTCGGCGCCATTGTTTTTCTCGTAAATCTCAACGCAAATATCAAGGTAAAACGGCACTCCACAGCTACATTTTATTATATTATCTTGGATTTTTTCATCTGTAATACCACAATGATTTAAAAAATATCTACAATCATCATCGCTTAACTCTTTTAACCTAAACTGCGTTAAAACTTCTTTCCAGTCATCATCTAAATCCCAAATTAATTTTTCTCTGCCACCTATGACAAATAAAACCTTTTGGTTTTGTGTTATAAAATCTCTAACCCACTCATCTTGTTTTAGTGTGTCTGCATCATTTGGTTGTTTTTTGCACAAAAGCTCGTATGTGTCTAGGAAAATCACGACCTTTTTGTCGGGATTTTTCTCTTTAAATTGCTCTAAATCATAGGCGAAAAATCTAGGAAGTTCTTGCTCGATTTCGTAGTGTTCTTTGCTTTCAAGCTTTTCTAATTCTGATTTTAGCATAGGATTTATGATATCTGCGAATTTTTTATATAAATATCCTGCAAGTTTTGTCGCTAGTCCTGCCACGCTACCAGCATTTTGGCTTAAAAACCCAATGGCATTTGAAATAATATCTCCCTCTTCAAAAAATGGCAGAGTTTCTTTTTTAAACTCATAATTTGAATTTTGTTTTTTAAGATAAATCAAATATGCCAAAGAAAAAGCAGTAAATTTTACCTTAAAATTTTTGCTAAAACGGCTGGAAAGTTTATTATATACTTCGCTTGGTGTGGAATTTTTGTCTTTTTCAAAATCATAATACGAATATACAATATCATCGTCTTTTAGCTTTTCATCTTTTTGTATCATATCCCAAAAATGCTCTTTTAAGCCCGTTTTGCCGATACCGCCAAGTCCGTAAAAAGCTAAAACTGAATAATCTTTTTCATTTACGCTTTTTAGACTTTCTATAAATGCCTCTTTTGGCTCCACTCTGTCTGTGAAAATTCGCTCAGCTCTTGGTTTGGGGTTATCGCTTCCGATTTTATTTGGTTTTAGCGCCATACTAAATTCCTTATAATATTTAAATTTTAAACCCAAAATTATACAAAATCTAATTTAACGCTTGAAATTTATCGTGCGTGCGGTTCGGTGCAGTATTTCCGCCTTGCGGGGGCGATTAGCAACGATACTTTCCGCTTACGAAATTTATCTTTGTGCGGATTTTGACGATTTCTTTGAGCGCGTGGGCGAGGTAGGCGATATCGTCCTCGTCGTTTAGCCACGAGAAGCTTGCTCGCACCCAGCTTGGTTTGGTCTGATTTATGGGATCTGGCGCAAGCCCCGTCAGATCAAATCCATACGGTGCTGCGCAGTCGCACCCAGAGCGCGTTTGGATTTCGAATTTCGAGCTAAGCACGGAGGCTAGGGCGTCAGAGTCTAAATTTTGCATATTAAAGGCAAAAATCGGCACCCTTGGTGCGCTCAAATTCCCGTAAATTTTAATCTCTTTGATTTTTGAAATTTCATCGATAAATTTCGCATTTAGCGCGCGCTCTCGCTCTTTTATTGCCGCAAAGCCCACCTTGCGGCGCAAATCCAGCGCCAAATACGCCCTAATGAGCGCCGTAATCCCCGGCGTGCCTGGCTCTTCTAGCCTCTCTTTGTCGATGACGAAGCTTTGCGTGCTAAAATCAGCGTATTTTACCGCGCCACCGCCCGCAAATGTGGGCTCTGCGCCTTCTAAAAATTCTTTTTTCAGTGCCAAAATCCCGCACGCACCCACTCCGCCGATTAGTTTGTGTGCGCCAAAAAACAGCCCGTCGCAAAAGCCCAAATCCACATTATCATGCGCTACAAGCGCGCTAGCGTCGATGAAAAGCTTCGCGCCGTGCATTTTCAGCGCCAAAAACACCCGCTTATAATCGACTAAAATCCCAGTGGCGTTCGAACACGCGCTAAATACGCCATAAATTTCGCGCCCTTTGTTTGCGCTTAAAATTTCATTTAATTTGCCAAAATCCATAAGCCCGTCTGCACCCAGTGGCACGCGCACGAGTTCGCACAGAGCCTGACGCAGGCTGATTTCGACCGAGTGGTGCTCGTAAGGTGAAATTACGATTAGTGGAAATTTTGCCCGCTCATTTGTGGCGAAATTTGTCAAATTTAGCCGTTTTTTGGTGTTTGGTGGCAGGTAAATGCCTAAAATTTCCCATAGCTTCTTAATCGCGGCTGTCGCGCCAAATCCGCACGAGATGAGGTAGTATCTGCCAGCGCACCCTAGCATTTCTTTGATTTTGGCGCGCGCGTTTTCGTAGTATTCGCTCGTGATGTGGGCGTTTTCGCCGCCAAGCGAGTGTGTGTTGGCATAAGTGCGCAAAACCCGCTCGATTTCGCGCTCGACGCTATTGCACGCTAGCCCAGACGCGGCGAAATCGAAGTATTTGAGCCCCTCTTTTAGTATTAAATCATTTTTTATTTTTTCGATTTGCATTTTTTACTCCAAAATTTTGTAAATTATACCTAAACTTGCTAAAATTAGCCGTTTTAGGAGGGGTGAAATTCTAGGGTTAAAACACACGGCTAGCAAATTTGGCCATTTGGAACTGGGTGAAATTTTGAAATTTCACTTCGTATTCGATGCTTTTGATATTTGCGCGAAATATGACGATGTATTTAGCGCGATAGAGGCTGAAATTTTGCCGAATTTTAGGGAGATTGGCGAGAAGTTTAGTTTCGGCGGCGAGTATGAAAAAGAGCTAAAACAAGCTCTGATGAAATTTGCTAGATCAGATCGCAAAAAAATCGGTGTCGCAAAGATACTGCCCCGCTTCACTGCGCAAAAAATCACGCAAATTTTGTTAGAAGCTGGGTTTTTAAATTTAGAAAAATCGCACGAAAAACGCCCTGTAAAACTGCATAAAAATGATAAATTACCACGAATTTTAAGACGCTATCAAATCACAGACAAAGTCCATTTTAACGATAATTTCTCGCGGTTTTGGTTCAGGTTTATCGAGCCAAATTTGCAAATTTTGGCGCAGGGTGAATACGAAAAAGTCATCGGCGAGATTAGGGAGGATTTCGATAATTACGCGAGTTTTGGCTATGAGATACTCTGCCGCGAACTGCTCGCAAACTACCTAAATATCGATATTTCGCAAATTTCGAGTTATTGGGATAAAAATAGTGAGATTGATATTTTTGCGAAATTTGAGGGGTTTTTAGTCGTGGGCGAGTGCAAATATAAAGAGCGCAAAATCTCAAAAAATGTCCTAAACGAACTGCTCGCAAAGTGCGAAAATTCCGCGCTTGCGCCCGATATGGTGGCGCTGTTTTCGAAATCTGGGTTCTCAGGCGAGCTAGAAAAAATCAAAAATGATAGAATTTTGCTTTTTGATATAGAGGATTTTAAAATTTTACTTTGATTAAATTTGGCTAAATTTAAAGCTAAATTTAGTATAATCGCAGTTTTATGCAACCAAACTAAGGAGAAAAAATGGCTTATTCAATGGGCGATTTGAAAAAAGGTCTTAAAATCGAAGTTGATGGAATTCCGTTTAAAATCGTAGAGTATCAACATGTAAAACCGGGCAAGGGTGCGGCTTTCGTGCGCGCGAAACTAAAATCCTTCATCGACGGTAAGGTTTTGGAAAAAACTTTCCACGCAGGCGATAAATGCGAGGAGCCAAATTTAGAGCAAAAAGATATGCAATACCTTTATGATGACGGCGAGTATTGCCAATTCATGGATACAGAGAGCTACGAGCAAGTGGCAATCGCTGACGAGGATGTGGGCGAGGCGAAAAAATGGATGCTTGATGGCATGATGGTTAGCATTATGTTTTACAACGGCAAAGCGATCGGTGTGGAAGTTCCGCAAGTAGTCGAGCTAAAAATCGTCGAAACTGCGCCAAATTTCCGTGGCGATACACAAGGAAGCAACAAAAAACCAGCGACCCTTGAAACTGGCGCGGTCGTGCAAATCCCATTTCATGTGCTTGAAGGCGAGGTTATCCGCGTAGATACCGTGCGTGGCGAATATATCGAAAAAGCAAACAAATAATTCTTCCTTCCCTGATTAAATTTGGCGAATTTGCGAAATTTGTTAAATTTGCCGAATTTAGCGGGGAATTTTAAATTTAATCCTTAAAATTTGTTGTTAAATTTTGTTAAATGCTCTTGCGCTTTTAAACACTGCGCCGAATTTTGGTTTGGGCTTGAATTTGCTTTGGGCTAACACTGCGCCGAAATTTGGGCGATATTTTTAAGCGCGTTTGCGTGGGTTTGCGTGGGTTTGCGTGGGTTTGCGTGGATTATACTGCGCTGAAATGCGCGCGGTTCTTGCGTCATAATGTGTCGTGATTTGGCGCCAAAATTGCGTGTGCGGGTTGGATTGCGTATTGCATGTAAGAAATTTGGCGTTTGGCGAAATTTTGCGTTTTAACTCAAATTTAAGAAATTTTTTGTAAAATTACAGCTTATCCAATTTATTCAATCGGGCTCATAGCTCAGTTGGTTAGAGCATCCGGCTCATAACCGGATGGTCCCAGGTTCGAGTCCTGGTGAGCCCACCACCACACAATTTCAACCTTTTTTATAAGCTTTTTAAAAACAATTATATAAAATTAAAAAATAAAATTTAAAGCCCCGAATTTGGAGCTTAGTGGTTATAAATTTATCGAAAATGTAAAATTTCCGTGCAGGTTACAGCGAGAGATCGCTTTTAGGGTTTTGACATCTTTTAGATTTAGTCTTGCGCTCAAAAATCCCCTGCTTGCGACCGGTTCTAACGAGGCTTTGGCTACGAGTTTATCGTCTGCGTAAAGCTCAATCGCATAAATCCAGTGATCAGCGTCGCTTGGGTGGATTATTCCGCCTTATCCGATTTAAATTCGCCAAATTTATGGTGCAAAATTTAGAAAACAAATGAAATTTTAACCTTTCGTTATAAATTCAGCCCTAATTAAATTTGTTCTATGCAAATTTATTGTAAAATCGTAAGAACATTATATTTAAAAGGGGAAAAAATGTCGCAAAGTGACGCTAATGCGCCTAAAAAGCGCGGTATATTTGCATGGTATTTTGAGTCAAGCCTACTTTGGCGCATAATGATTGCGCTTGTTTTGGGTTCGGTTTTGGGTATAATTTTACCGCAAAATGCCACCGTTGGCGATACCACTTGGGTATCGATTTTAACGCCGTTTGGTGATCTTTTTGTGCGAATGCTCAAAATGATTATGGTGCCTGTAATCGTCTGCTCACTGATAATTGGCACAAGTTCGATTGATCCGGCTCACCTTGGTAAGGTTGGCGTCAAAACGATAATTTTCTACGCGATTACGACGCTGTTTGCGATCGCGATAGGTTTGGCGTGCGGATTGATTTTCAGCCCTGGTAGTGGGTTGGAGCTAGATGCTGCCAAAGCTGTGGAAAAGAGCGCAAACGCTCCTGCGATGAGCCAAATTTTGCTAAATATTATCCCTACAAATCCGTTTGAAGCTATCGTTAAGGGCGAAATTTTGCCTATTATCGCATTTTGTATTTTTGTGGGAATTGGTCTAGCGTATTGCAAAAGTAGCGACGATGAGCGCATTGCGCGTAGTGCAGAGACCGTGTATGCGTTTTTTGATGGTATGAGTGAGATTATGTTTAAGGTCATTCGCTGGGTTATGCAATACGCACCAATCGGCGTTTTTGCGCTAATGTTCGTTGTGTTTAACAAAGCTGGAATTGGCGCGATTAGTTCGCTTTTGACCGTTACGATTGCGCTATATGTGGGACTTGCGGTGCAGGTATTTGCGATATACTGCGTGGTTTGTATGCTAATTGGCATAAATCCTGCGAAATTCCTCAAAAAAGTCCGTGCGCCTATGCTTACGGCGTTTGTTACCAGAAGCTCGAACGGCACACTTCCGATTACAATGAGGACTGCTGATGAGGAAATGGGAATTCCAAAATCGATTTATGGTTTTGTTTTGCCTGTGGGTGCGACTGTGAATATGAACGGAACGACCGTATATTTGGGCGTTTGCACGCTTTTTATCGCTAATGCGTGCGGTATCGACCTAACCGCTCAAAACTACTTTACGATTATCATCACATCTATGCTAGCAGCTATCGGAACAGCCGGTGTGCCCGGTGCTGGCGCGCTAATGCTACTTTTGATACTAGAATCAGTAGGTATCAGCGTAACTGGAACCGTGGCGGTGGCTTATGGTATGATACTAGGCATTGACGCGATACTAGATATGGGACGCACATCTATGAATGTCACAGGTGATGTCGTGGCTTCACTATATGTGGCTAAAACAGAGGGCAAACTAGATACCTCAAAATGGGAGAATTAAATGCGTAGAGTCGGAGTAATCGGCGGTATGGGACCGCTAGCAAGTGCTGATTTGTATCTAAAAACGATAGAATTAACGGGGGCTAGAAGCGATCAAGAAAATATCCCGCTTCTAATTGATAGCTATCCGCAAATCGAGGATAGGACGGCGTGCATTTTCGGCGAGGGCGAGGATCCTACGCCAAAGCTAATCGAAAGTGCAACTCGCCTTAAAAACGCAGGTTGCGAGGCGTTTGTCATGGTTTGCAATACAGCGCATTATTTCGCGCCAAGGGTTTTGGAGGCTGTGGATTTGCCACTAATCCATATCGCAAAAAACGCAGTTAGCACGATACAGACTCGTTATCCAAATGCCAAAAAAATCGCAGTTTTGGCTACTTCTGGCACGAAAAAGGCTAGGGTGTATGATGAGCATCTCGAAAATGCTGGATTAATCAGCGTAGAGCTTGGCGAGGAAAATCAAGCTAAGTTAATGGATTGCATTTACAAAGGTGTGAAAGCTGGCAAAACCGCAGAATATGTGGAGACTTTCAAAAGCGTGCTAGATAGCATTGACGCGGATGTTTATATCGCTGGTTGCACGGAGATCCCGCTGTTTTTGCCACTCATTGAGACGGATAAGGTTTTCCTTGACGCTACGCTTGAACTTGCGCGCGCGATTGTGGAATTTGCCCGTTCATAGCCAAATTTAATAAATTTAGCCCAAATTTTGGGCTAAATTTTAAAATTTCAAATTTCTAAAATTCTTAAAATTCGTAAATTTCAGAAATTTCACGCAGCTAAAATTTCGCCCACTTTCTCGCCAAAATCGTCGCCGACGATGTATTCGGTAGGATAGATCAAAACCTCGTTTTCAAACCTCACGCGCAAAATTAGCCGTTTGGAGTTTTTCAAATCCCGGTCGTTGAAGGCTAGGGAGTAGATTTTTTGAATTTTGTCGCGGTTTAGCTCGCTAGCACTTATTTCAAACTCGAAATCCACGGCCTTTTTTCGCTGTTCCTCGCGCTCTTTTTTGCTTTGTTGCAAGGCCACAAGTGCGGCGTTTTCGCCCTTGTCAAAGCCATTATCGCCAAAATTTCGCCTCTCTTTGCGCGCAGAGCCGCCATAAGCCTTCGCTTCGCTAGGGGCGTAGTTTTCGATATTTCGCGCCTCATCGAGCGATAAAATTTCATCTAGGTAAATTTGGTATTTTCCGCCGTAAGTTCCTGTGTTTTTCGCAAGTCTTACCCAAAATGCCAGCGGGCGTTCTAGGTCGCTATCGCTTAGGGCTAGCACGCTTTCGCACACATCGCCAAATGCCGCGACTTCGAAGCTCCCTGATAAATCGAGTATGGTTAAATTCGCCATTTGCGAACCAGATTTTGTGGTGCGAGAATTTACGCTTTCGATTTTGCCGATACACAAAAGCTTCATTGATGAGCCATCATTTTGCAAAATTTCATCAAATTCGCTCGATTTGCTGTGTGCGATAGGCGAAATTTCGCTTTCGAAAACTTTGAGCGGATTTCCCTCTAAAAATACGCCAGAGCGTGGTCTAAACCCAGCGTCTTTGGCGTTTTCTAGGCTTAGCATTGAAAGGAAGGAGACCTGATACGCTCCCTCGCCAGCGGCACTTTTGCTGATTTTTATCATAAAAGCGTATGGTTTTTCAAGCTCAGCAGGGCTTAAATTTTCGATAGTTTTTAGCGTGTTGTCAAATACGGCTAGTTCATACGAGCCGTGCAAATCCAAAATGGTCAAAATTCCCATTTTTTTGCCAGTTTTTGTGATACGAGTAGTGATATCCTCGATCCGCCCAACGCTTAAAATTTCGGCATTATCGCCTGTAATCTCGCCAAATTGCGATGAGAGCAGGTAATCTATACCGCTCATTTGCTCTTTATAATCATCGAGCGGGTGACCTGAGAGATACACGCCCACGGTTTGTTGCTCGAATTTTAAAATTTCACTTTGCGCAAATTCCTCAGCGTTTTCCACGAAGCTTACTTTTATTCCCTCGGTCATCTCCTCATCTTCGCCAAATAGCGAGTTTTGAGCGTCTTTTTTGATTTCTGTGATTTTTTTCATCACATCTAGGATATTTTCCATGTTTTGGATAATACTAAGCCTAGTTTTACCCAAACAATCCATCGCACCGCCGTAGGTTAGGGACTCGATGACCTTTTTATTGACCTTGAAATTATCCACTCTGGTGGCAAAATCATCGATATTTTCAAAAAGCCTTTCGTTTTGAAGTTCCAAGATATTTTCTATTGCAGCAGATCCTACGCCCTTAATCGCGCCAAGTCCGTAGATGATAGACTGCCCTGATTCGCTTGCTTCATCGTCGATTACGCTAAATCCGCGCAAACTTTGGTTGATTGATGGTTGTTTTAGCCCGATACCAAGCCGTTTTGCTTCATCGATATATTTTGCAACTTTATCTGTGTTTCCCTCCTCAGATGTGAGCAAACCAGCCATAAATTCGGCTGGATAGTAGGTTTTAAGATAGGCTGTTTGAAATGTAATCATCGAATAAGCCGCTGCGTGAGATTTGTTAAATCCATAAGAGGCAAATTTCATAATCATATCAAATAGCTCGTTTGCCTTTGCCACATCAAAGCCGTTTGTCTTAGCCCCCTCTAAATACTGCTCTCTCATGTGGGCTAGCTTTTTTTCGTCCTTTTTACCCATGGCTCTACGCACCAAATCAGCTTCGCCAAGCGAAAATCCGCCGATAGTTTGCACTAGCTGCATGACCTGCTCTTGATAGACGATGATTCCATAAGTCGGCTCTAAAATTTCCTTGATTTGCGGGAACATATACGAGGCTTCCTCGCGTCCGTGTTTGATATCTATAAAGCGCGGGATTAGATCCATTGGACCTGGGCGATATAGCGAAATCATCGCGATGATATCCTCAAATCTATCTGGCTTTAAATTTACGGCTAAATCTTGCATGCCAGCGCCCTCGATTTGGAAAATTCCAAGCGTGTTGCCTGATTGGATTGTTTTATAAGTCGCAGGATCGTTAAAATCTATTTTTTCCCAGATTATGTCTTTATCATATCGCCTTTTTATGAGTTTTAGCGCGCTGTCGATGACATCGAGAGTTTTAAGCCCCAAAAAGTCAAATTTGATGAGATCCACATCTTCTAGGTAGTTTTTCATATACTGCGTGACGATACGCGCGTCATCGCCTTTATCTTGCTTGAAAAGTGGAGCCTTGTGCCATAACTCTTCGTTTGAGATAACCACGCCTGCTGCGTGCATGCCAGCGTTGCGGTTTAAGCCCTCTAATTGAAGCGCGAACTCCCATACTTGCGCGGCTGTGGGATCGCTTTGCAAAAGCTCGGCGATTTTTGGCTCTTGCTCGTAAGCGCCCGGTTTGTATTTATCACTAGCGGGATCTCCGACGCCAGTTAGGGTTACGCCAGGGCCTTCTGGGATAAGTTTTGCCATTTTGTCAGCTTGTGAGAGAGGCATATCGCAGACTCTGGCGACATCGCGGATTACGCCACGAGCTAGCAATTTACCAAAGGTCGCTACTTGGGCGACATTGTATTTGCCATACTGCTTTATGACATAATCAATTACTTCGCCACGCCTTGCTTGACAAAAATCCACATCAATATCTGGCATAGAGATACGAGCAGGGTTTAAGAATCGCTCGAAAAGCAGGTTATAAGGTATCGGATCTAGGTCGGTGATACGAAGCGCATACGCACAAATCGAGCCAGCCGCAGAGCCTCTGCCGGGTCCTACTGGGATATCGTGGTCTTTGGCCCAGTTGATGAAGTCTTGCACGATAATCATATAGCCTGAAAAGTGCATGCTTTTTATGATTTCAAGCTCTTTGTTTAATCTTTCTTCGTAAATTTGGTGTTTTGCCTCATCGATAAATTTTAATCTCTCTTTCAAACCCTCACGGCATAGATAATCAAACAAAAAATCATCATTGGCAAAGCTATATCTAGCCTCTGGCTCAGGTAAGCTTAGTCCGTGTTTGCTAGCGTATTCGAGGGTAAATTTGAAATTTGGCGGTGTGGGAGCGTAGCCCTTTTCCTCGAAAGCAAAGTGCAAATCGCACTTTTCGACTATTTCTTGCGTATTTGTGATGACCTCTGGCATATCGGCAAAGAGCCTTTGCATTTCCTCATCTGATTTGACATAAAATTCGCTTACGACATGTTTTAGGCGATCTCCGTCGTTTATGGTTTTGCCCATGGCTATGCACTGATACACATCGTGGGCTGTGGCGCGCTCTTTGTAGGCGTAGTGGGCGTCGTTGGTGGCGATGAGTTTGATATCAAGCTCGCGCGCTATGCGAATTAGATCTTTTTCGATATTTAGTTGCTCGCCGATACCGTGTCGCATGATTTCTAGGTAAAAATCATCGCCAAAAATCTCTTTGTATTCTGCGGCGGCCTTTTTGGCGGCTTCGTATCCGCCTGCACCTCGTCTTAGGTTTCGTTCGCTTAAATTTAGGTGAAATTCGACCTCGCCCGCAAGGCAGGCAGATGAGCAAACAAGCCCCTCGCTATGCTCGCGAAGTAGTTTTTTGTTTATGCGTGGGTAGTAGTAAAATCCGTTTAAAAACGCTTGCGAGCTAAGATACATTAGGTTTTTGTAACCGATTTCATTTTTGGCTAGCAAAATTAGGTGGAAGCGATTTTTGTCGCTTTTATCGGCGATATCATCGTGGTTGTGGATATAGGCTTCGATACCGATTATCGGCTTTATGCCGTTTTTGCGCATGGTTTGGTAAAAATCGATCGCCCCAAACATATTGCCGTGATCTGTGATTGCGCAGGCTTTGGCGCCGCGCTCGGCTAGGATTTTGGCTAGTTCGCTGACTTTGTTGGCCCCGTCAAGCAATGAGTATTCTGTATGCAGGTGTAAATGTGTGAATTCGCTCATAAAATGTCCTTTGATTTTGCGCTCATTTTAGCAAAAAGGGGTTAAATTTTGGCTTTTTGAAATTTGGAGAATTTGCTTAAATTTGTCATTGCGAGCTTTCGCAGAAAGCGAAGCAATCCAGGGAAATTTAAATTCAAAATTCAACCTAAATTTAGCATTGAACGATTTATAAAATTTTTGCAAAATTTGATAAATTCTGCAAAAATACTGACCTTAAATTTCATATTCGTAGATTGCCACGAATTTTGCTAACGCAAAATTCTTGCAATGACAAATTAAACAAATTTTGCTCGCTATTGTCATTGCGAGGAGCGAAGCGACGAAGCAATCTACGACTTTAAAATTTCTTGCACTAAATTTGTTGTCATTGCGAGAAAACGAAGTTTTCGAAGCAATCCAGAGAAATTTAAATTCAAAATTCAACCCAAATTTAGCCTTGAACGATTTTTTAAATTTTAGGCGAAATTTTGATTTTCTCGTAAGGGGGAATGGGGGCTTGAATTGCGAGGTCGCGCCCCTTCCCCCTTACAATCCCCCAACCCCCGACGACGCTTTTAAGGTGGCTAAATTTAGAAAAACTGTGTTTTTCTAAATTTAGCTGGTTTTATTTAACTGAAATGCTTCGCATTTCTCGCAATGACAGATTTAGGATTAGGGAATTTTACTGGATTGCCACGGCGACTGCGTCGCCTCGCAATGACACGGAATTCGCATGCTCTAAATTTAAAGTCGTAGATTGCCACGAATTTTGCTAACGCAAAATTCTCGCAATGACAAATCAAGCGTAAATTTTGCCTAATTTGTCATTGAGAGTTAGTGAAAATATTTGTTTTAGTTAAAAAGTAGCTCGGATTTTAGTGCGCTAAAAGCTTGCTCGCCTTTTAGTTCGCGCACGATTGTGAGTGCGAACTCCATTGCGGTGGCTGGACCACGAGAGGTAATGATATTTTTATCTATTATGACATTTGCGCTAGCGGTGTAGCCGGCGTGCGCGACCGTGCCCTCGAAGCCTGGGTAGCATGTGTAGCTATCCTTTAAAACACCGGCTGTGCCCAGAGCCCAAGGTGCAGCGCAGATTGCGCCGATTTTTTTGCCAGCTTTGTCAAATTTGCGTAAAATTTCGCCTAGTTTTTCGCTTTTTGCCAAATGCTCGGCACCTGGCAAACCGCCTGGTAAGACTATCATTTCGTATTCGTTAATGTCTAAATTTACGAGTAAATCATCGGCGATGATTTCCACGCCGTGAGAGCCTGTGACGCATTTTTTCTCTAAACCGAGAAATTTAGCGTCGATCCCGGCGCGTCTTAGTAAATCAACCACACTTATTGCTTCGATTTCCTCGAAGCCATTAGCCAAAATGACAGCTACTTTCATTTTTGTCCTTTATTTTAGATATGAGCCTTGCTCGCTTGGAGTGGTCGAAATATCTGTATTGCCACCACGCGCAGAGCCTGAACCGCCAGGCAAAAATGAAGTGTCGCCCTTCAAAAATGCGATGATATAGCCTATCTCTGTCGAGGTTGTAGATAGTGCGATAGGGTTCATCAAATACGCTTTTTTACCGCCAAATTCATGGTCTGTGCCGTAGTTGCTCACAGCCATAGCAATCTCGCCTGCGGATAGATTTTTGATTTTTTTAGAGACGCCGTGAGCGCGCTTTTCGCCTTTTGAGCCGTGGCATGAGGCGCATTTAGCAGCGAAAATCTTAGCTCCCTCTTCTTTGGCAGCGGCAGGGCTATGCTTAATAGTATTTAGCACGCCACCTTTTGAGCCGTCGTTTTTATAGACATTGACTGTGATATTTTCGTCTTTGGAATGCTTTTCGATGAGTGATTTTAGCTCTTTTGCGAACTCGCCTTTTGCCTCAAACACATAGCTTTCTTCTGGCTCATTAGCCCCCAAAAGCGCACCCGCGCAAAAACATGCTAAAAACGAAAGTTTTAAAATCTTCATTTGATACCTTGTCGATAGAATTTAAAAAGGGCGAGGTTTTGCCCTCGCCCTAGGATTATAACTAATCAGAGTAAATGATTAGAAAGCGTATCTAGCTTGGAATCTGATGTGATCTTCTTCGCTATCTTTCACGCCAGCTTTGCCGTCATATTTAACATGTGACCAGAAAGTTGTGAAGCTAAGTTTTTTGTTGTATTTGTAATTAACTCTAACAACATTTTCCCAAGCGTCTTCATCGTTGAATTCACCGCTAACGAAGTCATCGCCGATTGTTAGACCAGTGTCTGCGATAGCATAAGCAGCTGTGATGAACCAAGCGTGGTTGTCGCCTCTGAAATCTCTGTAATTAAGTAGGTCTTCACCTGGGCTGATGAAAGAGCCTTGGTCTTCAAATGATACTCTTGAATGAACTTGTGAATCTGTATCGTATTGAACATAACCAGCTGTTAAATCAAATCCAAATAGGCTTGTGCTAGCTTCTACGCCAAAGAAATCAGCATCATCTGCACCGATTGCAACATATTCATCACTGAAATTTGAGTAAGCGTATTGAGCTGTTAAGCCTAGGTTGATATCTTCTGTAACATCGAAGCTTAGACCAGCTTCAACTGCGAATAAATCAACAACATCCTCTAAGCCAGCATACCATAGTTGGAAAGATACTGGATCATAAGAACCGATAGCAGCTACGCCCCATAGGTCGTGTTGATCTAGTCTTTTGCCATCTGCTGCAAGAGTTGCTGCTGCCGCATTTAAATCGATATCGCCATCGCTCTCTAATGTATCCATATATAGAGCTGCAAGAGTTAAGCCCTCGATATCTTGATTAACGACTTTCAAACCATCACCAAACATATCATCTGTGAAGAATGTGCCTAGTTTTTGGCGACCTAGTTGGAATGTAGTGCCACCAATTTTATATCCTAGGTATCCTTGGTATAAATCAAATTTTGTTGTAACCGCATCAGCTGTTCTGCCCTCTGCCCAGTCATTGTCGTGAGCATAGCGAATACCAGCTACGAAGAAGAAGTTGTCATCGATTTTTACATTTGTATTAACAACGCTTTTGAATCTCCATCTGTGATCGTTTTCTGTTTTTAGACCATCATCTGTTTTTGTAGAATCAATACGCATCCAAGCGAAACCGCTTACATCTACATCTTTGATTGCATCTTCTAATGCAACAGCACTTGCTGATGTAGCAAATGCACCTGCTGCTAATGCAGCTGCTAAACTAAGTTTGAATAATTTCATTTGAACTCCTTGTAAAAGTTATGGTCGTAATAGTAGCACAAAATACTAAATTATTTGCTTAAAACAATCTTAATTTTACTGAAATATAACCATTTTGTTACCGAGTATTAACCAAAATCGCTGAATTTTGCATAAAAAAAGCGAGACGCTCTTGCGCCTCGCAAATATTGAAAGGAGTTTGATTTCGATAGGGTGATTGTAGCTAAATTTGAGTAAATATATGGCAACAAATGAGAATTATTTTTAATAGTGAAAAATTTGTAGTTAAGCTAAATTTGGCTGATAAAATTCATAAAATTTATGCAAAATTTATAATTTTTGGCGCGAAATTTGCCCTTTTTGTTAATTTTGCGTTAAATTTAAAGGGCGAAATTCGGGCGTAAGTTATCAAAAACTGATTTTTTCCTCGGTTGGGGCTTTGATATTTTCGTTTTTGCGGACCTGTTTTTTGATGATTTTGGTCGGTGTGTAGCTCTCTTTCTTGCCCGGGGTGATTTTGCGAGAGAGTATTTGCGCGCTAGAAACACTGCCGTTTGCAACGCTGATAAGTGCGACATCGCCTGGGTTGGCGAAGTATTTATTTGATTTGGCACTGCATTGCTCGCTACCATTTATAAATTTATATGTATATGCGACTTTGCTCTGTCTTGTGTAGCTAGAAATCTGCATTTTGCTGGCGGTGGTGTCTGGGCAAAGTGGCGTGGTGCGTGGCGCGAAAAAGGCGCAACCTGAGAAGCTTAGCGCGATTAGGCAGGGTAGGATTAGGTTTTTCATTTTTTTCCTTTTTTAAATTTTGGTTTTTAATTTTAAAATTTTTTCGGAAAAATTGCAAATTTTGCCTATTTTGTCATTGCAAGGAGCTGTTGTATTACGACGCCGAAGCAATCTACGAGCGAAAAATTTAAATTTTGCAAATTTGCTGTCATTGCGAGAAAACGAAGTTTTCGAAGCAATCCAGTAAAATTTAAAGCAAAATTCTATTTAAATTTTGTATTGAACGATTTTTTAAAATTTAGCTAGTTTTATTTTTCGTTACGGCTTGCTGTGCTGGATTGCTTTGTCGCTGTAAAACAGCTCCTCGCAATGACACGGATTAGAGCGTCTGTGAATTTTATACTTGTAGATTGCCACGCCGTGCAAGCACGGCTCGCAATGACAGATTTAGGATTAGGGAATTTTACTGGATTGCTTCGTCGCTGTAAAACAGCTCCTCGCAATGATATGGATTAGAGTGTCTGTGAATTTTATACTCGTAGATTGCCACGAATTTTGCTACGCAAAATTCTCGCAATGACAGATTAAAGGCAATGGAATTTTTCTGGATTGCTCCGACGGCGTTGCCGTCTCGCAATGACATAAAGAGCAAATTTTGTCTAATTTGTCATTGCGAGGAGCGAAGCGACGAAGCAATCTATGAGTAAAAAATTTAAATTTTGCAAATTTGCTGTCATTGCGAGCGAGTGTAATGAGCGAAGCAATCCAGAGAAATTTAAATTCAAAATTCAATCCAAATTTAGCATTGAACGATTTTTTGAATTTTAGATTGCGCCGTGCTTTTCTCGTAAGGGGGAGGGCGCGCTTTTTAGGAGACGCTACCCTCCCCCTTACCAACCCCCACCCCTGTAAAACCTTAGAAGTGGCTAAATTTAAAGCTTCGCTTTAAATTTAGCTGGTTTTATTTTAACTGAAATGCTTCGCATTTCTCGCAACGACAGATTTAGGATTAGGGAATTTTACTGGATTGCTCCCCTGGCGTTGCCGTCTTACAATGACAAATTTGGCGTGCTCGCTCGCAATGGCAAATTAAAATTTCAAGCGATAGCGGTTTGGAGTTTGTCGCGCAAATCTAAAATTTCATCTCGTTTGATGACAAAGCTGTTTTTGTTGGCGATGAGGTGCGCTGAGCTGTGCATGATAACCTCGGCGACTTTAAGGCCGTTTTGCTTCATCGTAGCGCCTGTTTCGACCACATCGACGATAGCGTCTGATAGCCCTATAATCGGAGCTAGCTCGATTGAGCCATATAGTTTGATGACCTGAGTGGCGACGGCTTTGGTGGCGAAGTATTCGCGCGTGATATTTGGCATTTTGGTTGCGATTTTGATACCTGGGGTGTTGTAATCAAGCTCGGTTTCGTTTGGCACGCCCACACAAACTCTGCATTTGCCGATTTTGAGATCTAGCAGGCGCAAAACATCTGGTTTGTGCTCTTCGAGCACATCTAGCCCCACTACGCCGATATCTGCTGCGCCTCCGACGACATAGGTGGGAATGTCTTGGTTGCGGACATAAAGAAATTTAAAATCACCCTCTTGCATGATTAATTTGCGGTCTTCAAAGGCAAATTCTAGCCCAAAAATGCTTTTGAAAATTTTGAGTGTATCATCGGCAATGCGACCCTTTGGTAGCGCAATCGTAATCATAAAAGTCCTTTTTGTGAGATTAAATTTTTCATAGCGCGGAAAATCAAATCCCTATCATAAACGCCGTTTTTGAAATGTCGCATTAAAAACGCGCCGTCCCCGCCGGTAAAGTGTATGCGTTTATCGCCAGCAATGTCGGCTATGGCTAGGATTGTTGGTTTGAAAATGCCGTAATTCACGGCGTCGCTTGTTTTTTGCGGAAGCGAGTCTAGGGAAATTTTCGTCGAGAGATTGACATCTAAGACAGATGAAATTTCGCCATAAGTGCGAAGCATAGCGTGGATTCCAGGCAGGATAAATCCGCCAAGGTGGGTGCCACCCTCCATGACATCGACCGTGATAGCGCTGCCTGCATCGACGATGACGCCAGTTTCGACCATACTGCACGCGACGATTCTATCTATTCCTAGCCCTTGGTAGGTGGTGTTTATGTGGAAATGGTGCGTAATGTCGATAAATAGGGGATTGTTTAGCTTGCGTTGCACTCTGGCATTTACATTTATACAATACACTCTCTCGATTGGTTCGTAGTTCAAAAACTCATCGATACCCATAGCAAAGGTTGCGCCGTTATCATAAAATTTGGCATGTGTGTTGCCGATATCACATAAAAGCATAGGTTTTAAATCCGTTTTCTTCTAAAAATTTTTTACTTTTTGAGCAAATTTGGCTGTTGTGAAACAAAACTCGTTTTTTGATAGTTTTGCCTAAATTTGCGCAAATTTGTTCGGTTAAATTTAATAAAAATTCGCTATCTCGCATAATGAAGCGAGATGATGCCTCGCGCATGAAAATCATGGTATTAAACCCAGATAAATCCACGCCAAAATAGGCGCTGTATGCGCGGGAGCGAGTGAAAATTTTCAAATCTATGGTTTTGAAATTTTTAAGCAAAATTTCATGGCTAACCATGAGATTGGAAATTTTACTTAGCAAAATTTAGCACTTTATCATCGTAGTAAAATGACGAATTTGCGCTAAATGCGCGAGAGTCAATCTCATCATTTAGCTCAAAAATCGCCTCGCTTTGCAGATTTTTATCCGTGCGGATAACAAAACCTGTGCGCTCCACGATATAAAGGTATTCCCCGCTAAATACACCCTCTAATAGCTGAGCGAAGGTAAATTTGCGAGATTTTATTAAATTTAGGTTTTTATCCAAAAGCTCGACCGTGCCGTCTTTTAGCAAAAGATAGATTCTATCGCCGTCAAATAGGACATTTCTAATGTCTCGGTTGTAGGTTTTGTTGCCATTTGGGCTGATGAGAACTAGCCTTGTGCCTGTGCCTGCATAAAGGTCATCGCCACGGGCTTGAAGCGTGGTTATGTTGTTAAAAAATGGTTGATTTGATACGACGAAATCCTTCACAGAGCGACCGCCTGTGCGCTCTACGATATTTACTAAGCCATCAAGGGCTGGGTAGGCTACTAATTGGTTGATAAAAAGCGGAGCGGCTGTGCGTGAATCTATGGCAAATGCGTCGCCGATTTTATCATCTAGCACCATAGCGCCCGAGCTTAGGCGAAAGAGCATTACGCTATTATCGCTCATCACAAGTGCCAAATCATCGCCGTCAATCGCGCCACTTAGGGCATAGCGTTTGAGATCTCGCTCAAATTTCACACTGCCATCGCTACCCAAAACCCTAGTCGTGCCGTTTGTGTCTGTGGCGATGAAATTTCCATTATACTCGCCTAAAAATCGTTCATTTTCGTTAAGTTTGATATTTTCATTTACGCCTGATTTGGTGATAACTGCGCCGTTTGATAGTGTGGCGCCCTCTTTGGCAGCATAGACGATTTCGGCTGGAAGCGAGCCGTTAAAGACCATTTCGCCTGTGATATTGTCATCGCCTGGGTCGAAATACTGGCGTTTGGTCGAACAACCGAAAAATAAAAACGAAAGCAGAAGTGTAAATATGATTGATTTTTTCATTATTTATTTCCTTTGTAATGTTTTAAATTTAACGCTAAATTTCGCACTGGCGAATCTATGGCGATTTTGTCAAATTCGGCGTTTGCAGCCTCGATTTGACCTGTTTTTAAAAGCTCGTATCCCTTGACGATAGCGTCGTAATCGTTAAGCAAAAGCGGGCTTTGTTTGCCGTTTTGCACGCTGATAATCTCTTTTAGCAAATAATCGACCTTACTATCGTTTGCAAGGGAAGTTAAATCGTCAGCTGTGCCGTGATTTAGCATATATAACGCGTATAGATTGAAATCTTTGTCTTTTAGCTTGGCTAGTTTTGCGTCATCTCGCGCCTCTAAAAGCTCTGAGTATAGCTCGTTCGCGCTGTTTATGCGAGAATTTTGGATAAATTCGTTTGCCCAGTATCCTACGAAAATCACCATTATAAGGGTAGCGAAAAAGATTAAAGGTTTTTTGTATTTTTTAATGAAAATTTCGCTTTTGATAACGCCTTCTAAAAACTGCTCTTCTGTGCCTATTTCTTTTTTAACGCCTTCGATGTCGTCTTTTAAAGCCAAAGTAGTATCCTTTTGTGATTAAATTTGGCGGTAATTGTAGCATAAAAAAATTTAAATATGCCCAAAGACAAGAATTTTTATGATATAATGTCGCATTTATCAGAAAAGGAAAATTTATGATAATAGATGAAATTTTATTATCAAGGCTCGAAAAATTAGCTGCTTTAAAAATCCCTGATGAAAAACGAAATGAGTTTATCGGTCAGTTAAATAAGGTAGTAGATTTTGTCGAAATTTTAAACGAATTAAAATTAGATGGTGAGGAAGTAGCCATAACTACTTTAAAGGGCGGAACTCCATTTCGCGAGGATGAGCCACGCGCTAGCGATGTTCGCTCTATTATTCTGGGACATGCACCTTCAAGCGAGGGTGATTATTTTGTAGTGCCTAAAATTATTGATTAGAAAGGAAAAGTATGGAAGATCCAAGAAAAAATTTAGTAGATATCGAAACCTTATTAAAGACAGTTGTTTTTAATAAAGCTTCTGACTTACACCTAGTTTCTCGCTCAGCACCGCAAATCCGAATAGATGGAACGCTTCGTCCTTTGGCTATGGATAGCCTTAGCGGAAGTGATATCGAGTATATTTGCTATGCGATGATTACAGATCAACAAAAAAGCGATTTAGAGGAAAACAAAGAGCTTGACTTCGCGATTGAGTTGCCAAATATCGGACGCTTTCGTGGAAACTACTATTACACTATGAACGGCGATTTGGCCGCTGCGTTTCGTATTATTCCTATCGATATCCCTAGCCTTGATGATTTGAAGGCTCCAAGCATTTTTAAAGAGGTTGTAAAACGCGAAAAGGGTATGATTTTAGTCACTGGTCCGACAGGATCTGGTAAATCAACGACTTTGGCGGCTATGCTAAATGAAATCAACGAAAAAGAGCGCAAGCACATTATCACGGTTGAAGATCCAGTCGAGTTCGTGCATCAAAACAAAAAATCTCTATTTTCTCACAGAAATATCGGCACGGATACGCACTCTTATGCGCAAGCTTTGAAATTCTCACTTCGTGAAGACCCTGATATTATCCTGGTCGGTGAGATGCGTGATAGGGAGACGATTTCTATCGCGATTACTGCGGCTGAGACAGGACACTTGGTTTTTGGCACACTTCACACAAACTCAGCAATCCAAACAATCAACCGTATCATCGATAGCTTTGATGGCGGCGAACAACTTCAAGTGCGAAACATGCTTTCAGTTTCACTAACTGCGGTTATTTCGCAATCTTTGCTTCCAAAGCTTGGTGGCGGTCGTATCGCAGTGCATGAAATTTTGATTAACAATAACGCGGTTGCCAACCTAATCCGCGAAAACAAAGTTCATCAAATTTACTCACAAATGCAACTTAACCAACAAAGCACTGGTATGATTACGCAAACACAGGCTATGGTTAAGGCAATCAGAGCAAATCAAATCGCCAAAGAAACGGCATTGCGCTACTCTACAAATTTACAAGAGCTTATCGGCGTTGTGGGTGCGTGATTATGGAAGGTATAAATTGGTTTGACGCCATTGTAGTGGGTCTGATAATCCTTTTTGGATTAAGGGGTCTTACAAATGGCATTATGAAGGAAATTTTTGGAATTTTAGGCTTGATTGGTGGTTTGTGGATCGCTGTGCGCTACAAAGAGATGGCAGGGGCGTGGATAGCTAGTAAAGTCCCTGCATTGCAAAATGCAAATGGAATTTTCTCTGGCGATACTACTCAGACTTTAATCGGATTTTTGGCTGTGCTTTTTGGTGTGTGGATAATCTGCCTGATTTTGGGCGAGATTATCTCAAAACTCTTTAAATGGAGTGGGCTAGGATTTGTCGATAGAATCGGTGGATTTGCATTTAGCGTGGCTAAAATTTTCTTAATTTTTGCCGTTATCGTAACCTTTGCAAGAGGTCCTATGATGCTAAACGAGCAGACAAAGAAATTTTTCGAAACTAGCGCAGTTGCCCCAGTGCTACTAAGCGTGGGTAAGTGGATTATGGATTTAAAAGACGACCCAGTAGTCAAAGAAAATTTGCAAAGCTTAGAGCAAAAAGCTAGTGAAATTTTAACCCCAAGCGAAGATAATACGACAGAAATTCAAAACAATATTTCAAACGAGGTTTTTGATATCAATCAAAGCTTGGATTTAAATGTAAGTGAAGGGAGATTGTAATGGACGCTAAAATCGAAAATTTAGAATTTGACGCACTTTTGCTTGAATTTAAAAAAGCACTTAGCGATAATGGCTTAAAATACACAAAACAGCGCGAGGTTTTGCTAAGAACGCTTTATAATAGCAATATGCACTTTACGCCAGAGGCTTTGCATAGCGAGATCAAGGCGAAAAATCCTGAGCTAAATGTAGGTATCGCCACAGTGTATCGCACGCTGAATTTGCTCGAAGAATCAGGCATGGCGACATCTATTACTTTCGGCGCGCAAGGCAAAAAATTCGAACTTGCAAACAAACCACACCATGATCACCTAATCTGCAAAAGTTGCAATAAAATCGTCGAATTCCGCGACGCTAGTATCGAGAAAAAACAAATCCAAATCGCCAAAGAAAATGGCTTTGTCCTAACTGGCCATATTATGCAGCTTTACGGAATTTGCGCTGATTGCGCGGCAAAAAGGAAATAATTTGTTCGACTCACAATTAGAAATCCAAAGAATAGATAAATCAAACGAATTGCGAAATTTAGGGGTAAATCCATACCCTCATTTTTTAAAACGAGATATGAAAATCGTAGAATTTCGCGAGAAATTCGCTAGTATTGCAAATACAGAAGAAAAAAAATCAGATGAGATTGTAGTTTTGGCAGGGCGTTTGAAACTAAAAAGAGTTGCGGGAAAATCGACATTTGCAAATATCGAAGACGAAAGCGGAAATATTCAAATTTATTATTCGCGCGACAGTATCGGCGAGGAAGATTACGCTAAATTTAAGAAAAATCTCGAAGTAGGCGATATTATTACCGTTACAGGATACGCCTTTATCACGCAAACTGGCGAGTTTTCGATACATGCCTCAAATATCAAACTAGCTTCAAAAGCGATTTCTCCACTACCTGAGAAATTCCACGGCCTAGTAGATATCGAAATGCGATACCGCCAACGCTACCTTGACATGATAATGAATCCAGAGGTTAGAAGCGATTTTATCAAACGCTCTGTCATAATCCGTGAAATTCGCAACTTTTTTGAGGCGCATGGATTTTTGGAGGTCGAAACTCCGATGATGCACCCAATCGCAGGTGGCGCAAACGCGAAGCCTTTTATCACGCACCACAACGCTCTTGATGTGGATAGATACCTGCGAATCGCACCTGAACTTTACCTAAAACGGCTGATTGTAGGCGGTATGGAAGCTGTTTTTGAAATCAATAGAAATTTCCGCAACGAGGGCATGGATTTAACGCACAATCCTGAATTTACCAGCATTGAGTTTTACTGGGCATGGCATGATTATAATGATGTCATGGATCTGACACAAAATTTAATCTGGGCTGTAATGGATAAGCTAGGACTTGATAAAAAGCTTCAATACGACGAGCTTGAAATCGACTTTACTAAGCCTTTTGCGCGCATAAAATACCTTGACGCGCTGGTTGAAATAGGCGGATTGGATCCTGAGATTATAAATGATAAAGACAAAATTTTAGCAAAGCTTAAAGCCGATAAATTCGAAGTCAATGAAAAGCTAGATTTGGGCCACTTGCAAAGCGAACTTTTCGATAATTATGTCGAAGCCAAGCTCATAGATCCGACCTTTATCGTGGATTTTCCTATCGAGATTAGCCCGCTTGCTAGAAGGAGCGACGAAAATCCAAAAATCGCCGAGAGATTTGAGTTATATATCGCTGGCAAGGAGATTGCAAATGCATTTAACGAGCTAAACGATCCGCTTGATCAATTTGAGAGATTTAAGGCGCAAATCGACGCGAAAAACGCAGGCGATGACGAAGCGCACGAAATGGATGCTGATTATGTCAAAGCACTAAGTTATGCTATGCCACCTACCGCTGGTTGGGGGCTTGGGATTGATAGATTGGTGATGATTTTATTAAATAAAAAATCGATTCGAGATGTTATTTTGTTTCCAGCTATGAAACCGTTAAATTCAGATAAGGAGTAAAAATGTTGGCAGATTTTGATAAAGAAATTTTTGATTTGATGAGCAAGGAGCTAGCTCGTCAGTGTGACCATTTAGAGATGATTGCAAGCGAAAATTTCACTTACCCAGAGGTTATGCAGGTAATGGGCTCAGTGTTATCAAACAAATACGCAGAGGGCTATCCTGGCAAAAGATATTATGGCGGCTGCGAATTTGTCGATGAAATCGAAACAATCGCTATTGAGCGATGTAAAAAACTTTTTGGTTGCGAATTCGCAAATGTTCAGCCAAACTCAGGCTCACAAGCAAATCAAGGCGTTTATGGAGCGTTTTTAAAACCGGGTGATAAAATTTTGGGTATGTCGCTAAGCCACGGCGGACACCTAACACACGGCGCAAAGGTTTCAAGTAGCGGAAAATATTACGAGAGCTTTGAATACGGCGTCGAGCTTGATGGTCGCATAAACTACGACCGCGTAGCAGACATAGCTGGTATCGTAAAACCAAAAATGATAGTTTGTGGCGCAAGTGCTTATACAAGAGAGATAGATTTTGCTAAATTTAGAGAAATCGCTGATAGCGTGGGTGCGTATCTTTTTGCCGATGTGGCTCACATCGCAGGTCTAGTTGTAGCTGGCGAGCACGCTCATCCGTTCCCGCACTGCCATGTAGTTAGCTCTACCACTCACAAAACACTTCGCGGACCACGCGGCGGTATCATTATGACAAATGATGAAGAATTTGCTAAAAAAATCAATAGTTCGATTTTCCCGGGCATTCAAGGAGGGCCCCTAATGCATGTCATCGCAGGAAAGGCTGTTGGCTTCAAACACAATCTAAGCCCTGAGTGGAAAGTTTATGCAAAACAGGTCAAAGCAAATGCAAAAATTTTAGGCGAAACTTTGGTAAAAAGGGGATTTGATCTAGTAAGCGGCGGCACGGATAATCACTTAATCCTAGTAAGCTTCCTAAATAAAGAATTTAGCGGCAAAGACGCCGACATAGCTCTTGGAAATGCAGGAATCACCGTAAATAAAAACACAGTCCCGGGCGAGATTCGCAGTCCGTTTATCACAAGCGGTATTCGCGTAGGAAGCCCTGCTCTGACATCTCGCGGTATGAAAGAGGCTGAGTTTGAGTTTATCGCAAATAAAATCGCAGATGTGCTTAGCGACATAACAAACACTGAACTTCAAGCAAAAGTTAAAAAAGAGATTGTTGATTTGGCGCATAAATTTATCATTTACGATAAAGCGATGTATTGATTTTAAGGCGCTTCGTGCGCCTTATTACCCTTTTTAAAAGATTTGTTAAATTTTTTAAAAAGGGTAAATAAATTTTTAGGAGATATTATGACAGATAAATTTGATATGAGCGATATCACTATGAACGGAGCGCCAGGAGACGGCACAGCTAGCCTAAAAAAGCTTTTGACTATTGCGGCTGGAATTATAGTTTTGTTTTTGATAGTTCTTATAATAATGAAAGCTATCAACAAAAACGACATTGACACAAACGCAGCCCTAACAATGCCTAGCGAAGAAGAACTTACTAAAAAAGAAGAGGTAAAAAAAGAGCCAGAGATCAATGTGGTTAGCAGTGATACTTCTAACGCGCAGCCTCAAACCCAAGCTCCAAAGGCAGAGCCAGCCCCTGCGCCAAAACCAAGCGAACTTCAAATTTCAAAGGTTGAAATCAAAAGTGAAGTAAAAGATGAGCCAAAGCCAGTGGTGCAAAACACCGCCCCTCAAACAAAGGTAGAGATTAAAAAACCCGAGGTCAAAGAAGAGCCTAAGCCTGTCGTAGTCCAAAGAATCGAGGTTAAAAAAGAAGAACCAAAACCAGAAGAGGTAAAAACCGTAAAAGAGCAGTTGCAAGCTCCAAAGGTTGAAATCAAAAAAGAAGCCCCAAAAGTCGAAGTCAAAAAAGAGGCTCCAAAAACTGAGCCTAAAAAAGCAGAGGTGAAAAAGGCTGAGGTTAAAAAAGATGAGCCTAAAAAGGTAGAGGCGAAAAAACCTGAACCTAAAAAAGAGGAAATTAAAAAAGCCGAAGTCAAAAAAGAGACTCCAAAAACTGAGCCTAAAAAAGAACCTGCCAAAGTAGGCACTGCGGCAAAAACTGCAAATTCGAGCGTGGGGGCTGGAAATTATATCCAAGTTTTCGCTTCGAACTCTTACGATCCAAACAGCTCAGATGTGCGCAAAATCACAGCCAAAGGCTATAATCCAGTGGGTTTAAAAACCCAAGTAAATGGCAAAGATGTGGTTAAAATTTTGGTCGGTCCATTTAGTGGAGAAGAGCTAAACAAGGCTATTAGCGACATGCGTGCGGTTAATAGTGGCGCATACATTTACAGAGTGAAATAATGCACAAATTTGCCGTTTTTGGCAATCCGATATCTCACTCTATATCGCCTTTAATGCACAATTTGGCGATTAAAGAGCTAGGCCTTGATGCCTTTTATGGGCGGGTTTTGTTAGAAACAGCTACGGATTTGAAACAAAAATTTCTGAATTTAGGCTTAAATGGCGCGAACATCACCGTGCCTTTTAAGCTAGAAGCTTATAGGATAAGCGATGAGCTAAGCGAGGCGGCGCGCGAGATCGGCTCAGTGAATACTCTCGTGCGAAAAAACTCCAAATTTTACGGATACAACACTGACGCGCCCGGATTTTACGAGGCGATTAGGGAGTTTGGAAGTTTAAAGCGCGTGCTTGTTTTGGGCGCTGGTGGCACGACGCGGGCGATTGGTTATATTTTGGCGAAAAATGGCGTTAAATTTGACATTTTAAACCGCAGCGAAAAAGAGCCAGAAAATTTTAAATGCGAGAATTTTTATACCTACGAAAATTTCAAATTTCAAAGCTACGATTTGGTCGTAAATTCCACAAGCGCAGGGCTAAAAGATGATTTTTTACCAGCCCCAGCCGAAATTTTGGACGCTGTTTTCAAGGAAGCAAAATTCGCATTTGACGCAATTTATGGCAAGATTACGCCGTTTTTGGATTTGGCTAGCACTCAGGGCGTTCGCACAAAAGACGGACGCGAAATGCTAATCAACCAAGGCGCATTAGCGTTTAATCTTTTTTATGATAATAAATTTGACACTGCGCAAGTTGCCGAATTTATGGCGCGCGCAGTATCGTTAAAAGGCTAAATTTACTTACTTTTTCGGATTTAAAATCGCGATAAACGGCTCTTTTGCGATTAAATTTGCCCCAAATTTCACATCCTCGTTGCTAAGGGCGTTTATGCGCGCAGCATAAATTTCATCATCGTAAAACGGATAGCCGAAAAGCTCGTGCGAAGCGATGTTGCTTAGCCAAAAATCGTTGTTTTCGCTGGCTCTTTTCATGGATAAAATTTGCGCTTTTTTGAAATTTTCTAGCTGATCTGCGCTAGTGCCGTTGTGCGCGATATCAGCGACGATTTCTTTGATTCCCTCAATCACCGCTTCCTTGTCCTTTTCGTTGCACGAAAACGAGATATTTAGCCCAGATTTTATCTGCGGAAACTGCGCGTATGAGGCACTCACGCTGGCTGAGTAGATTAGCCCTTTGGCCTCTCTGATTTTTTCGGTGATTTGCGTTTTTACGGCACTTTCGAAGGCTTTGAGCTTGTATGAGTTTAAAATATCAAACTCGCTCAAATCGTAGTTTAGATAAATCATTCTAACCTCGCTTTTATCGCTATCGCCGTAGTTTTCTTCGATTTTTACGGCGTTTGCGCTAAGCTTTGTTTGGGCGATTTCGCCAATGCCAGCTTTGCCTTTTAAATTTCCTGCGTATTTGGCCAAAATTTCGGTGATTTTATCCTCGTCAAAATCGCCACTTATCACAAACAAATACTCGCCTCCATTAGCGAAAATTTCATTTGCTAAGCCCCCAAAATACGCTAAATTCGCGCTTTTTACATCGCTTATTTCAAGCGGAGCTTTAAAGCGCAAATCCCCGCTAAATAGCGAATTTACGATTTGTTTGTTGAAGCGAAAATCTATCGTCTCATCTCTGAGCGCAAGGTT
Source organism: Campylobacter sp. JMF_04 NA10 (assembly GCF_027737655.1). Taxonomy (NCBI): domain Bacteria; kingdom Pseudomonadati; phylum Campylobacterota; class Epsilonproteobacteria; order Campylobacterales; family Campylobacteraceae; genus Campylobacter; species Campylobacter sp. JMF_04 NA10. The sequence goes on from NZ_JAOVTZ010000006.1 coordinate 55,906, forward strand.
AGAAAGCGCGCTACTTTGGTATTTTTCCAGCGAATTTGCGTGGATTTTTGGCGTGCTCATTTTCACAAACAGCTCCCTCATCATCGCCTCGAAATCCTTGCTAGCGCACTCCCCGCTAAACCCGCTAGAAAGCTCGTTTATACCAAAGCGCAAAGAGTAGTTAAACCCGCTAGTAAGCCTCCTAGCCTCGTATTCGTTAAACTCGCCAATAGTGCCTGAATTTAGCAATGCGCTTAAAATTTCAGCCTCAGCCTTGCTCGCAAAATTCGAAATTCCGCCTAGTTTTTTCACGCTGATTTGTATGCTATTTTTTTTGCCCAAATTTCGCTTTAAAATCGCCTTGACGCCGTTATCGAAATTTAGCGTGGTTATGTTTTTATCGCTGTCAAAATTTTGGCTAAATTTGGCTGGAAGAGGTTCGTTTTCTAAAAGTTTTTTATCATTTTGACCATTTTTGCTAAAATCAAATGGGGTTGCGTTTTGATAAATTTTATCTATTTCCCTTGCGCTTAAATTTAGATCTTTCGTCGAAATTATCTCCGTAAAGTGCGCTCCACTCGTGATTTGCTTGAAGTATTCATTGACATCGCTTAGCGAAATTTCGCCCAAAATCGCAAGGCTTAAATCGTGTTTATCCTGCTTGTCAAGCTTAGTGTTGCCGTTTATTACAAAATCCAAAATTTCATAAATTTGCTTGTTTTGCGTGTCGTTTTTGATGAGATTGGTTTGGACGGAGTTGATAAATTCTGCCTTTGCACTCTCAAAATCCCCAGCCGAAAATCCATGCTCCCTAGCGCCCTTAATCGCGCTAAATAGGCTAGTCAGCGTGGCATTTGCGTCGAAATCAAAAATGTTTGCACTAAAAGAGTAAAGTCTGCGCTCACCGAATAAATCATCGCTGTCAAATCCCGCTTTTAGGGGGATTTTCGCGCCTATATTTAGGGCATCGTAGCTAAGGCTAAGAAGTTTTGCGATGTAGGTATCAAGCCAGGCTTTTTTCATTTCGCCTATGCTGTTTAAGGGGCTGTGCTCGCCGGCAAACACGATATTTACGGCATTTGTGCCAATCTGTGGTTCTACGATGTTTGCATAACCTGCGCCGAATTTTTGCAGGCTCGTATCTCGCGCGATTTTTTTAGAGCGAGGTTTTAAATCGCTAAATTTAGCTTTGATTAAATTTTCGATTTGCGTCGAATTTACATCACCCACGACGATGACGCTCATTAAATTTGGCGCATAATTTCTATCATAAAACGCCCGCAAACTCTCGCTCGTCGCACCCGCTATGGCTTCGTTTTTGCCTATTGGGAAGCGTCTTTGAAAGATCGAGTTTGGATACAGGGACTTGGCTCTTTGCTCGTAAAATCTGGTTTTATAATCCTTTTTCGCCTCTTCTAAAATCACGCCTTTTTCTTTTTCGACCTCGGCTGGATCAAATTTTACGCCCCTAGCGTAGTCCCTAAATACCGTGAAAATGTCGTTTAAATTTTCATCGCTCACGCTTGCTTGGATATTGTAGGTCGTGTTTTGAAAGCTAGTTTGCGCGTTTAAATCTGCGCCAAATTTCACGCCTAGGCTTTCTAATTTTTTGACTAGCTCGTTTTTGTCGAAATTTTCGCTGCCGTTAAATGCCATGTGCTCGACAAAGTGCGCAAATCCCTGCTCGTCGTCGTTTTCGTCGATACTGCCAGCATTTACATTTAGGTAAAAATATGCGCTGTTTTTGGGGACGGGGTTTTGCTGTATGAAGTATTTTAGGCCGTTTTCTAGGGTGCCTGTGGTGACATTGTCGTCGAATTTTAGCGCTAAATTTGGATCAAGTGATACGGCGAAATTTAGGCTAAATGCCGCGCAAAGTGCGAAAAATATTTTTTTCATAAATTATCCTTTTTAAAAAAGCGAGATTTTAACTGAAAATAGTAAATTTTAAATGAAAAAAGAGAGCTTTTAAAGGCTCTCTTAAAATTTCAATTTTATGGGGATACATAAAGGTGGAGCCTTAGGGGGAAGGCCCCATACGCACGCGTTTGCGTGATAAATTTGGCGCAGGGGGCTGCGCCAAATTTGGAGTTTTATAGTTTGTCTGAGTTTTTGCCTAAATACTCGGCTACGCCTTGTGGGTTAGCCTTCATACCAGCGTCGCCTTTGTTCCAGCCAGCTGGGCAAACCTCGCCGTGCTCGTTAGTAAATAGCATAGTATCTACCATACGAATCATCTCGTCGATATTTCTGCCAAGTGGAAGGTCGTTGATGACAGCGTGGCGGATTGTGCCGTCGCTATCTAGCAAAAATGAGCCTCTTAGCGCAACTGCATTGCCAAAAAGCACATCGAAGCTTCTAGCGATATCTTTTGTGATATCTGAAACTAGCGGGAATTGGACTTTGCCGATACCGCCTTCATTTACTGGTGTGTTTTTCCATGCAAGATGAACGAACTCGCTATCGCAAGATACGCCGATGACCTCTACGCCTCTATCTTTAAATTCTTTATAGCGTTTGTCAAATGCGATAATCTCGCTAGGGCAAACAAATGTGAAATCTTTTGGATAAAAGAACACAACTGCGCCTTTTGGGCCGATGTTTTTGTAAAGGTTGAAATCCTCTACAATGCTGTTGTCGCCAAGAACGGCTTGTGCTGTGAAATCTACTGCTTTTGTAGTTACTAACATGATATTTTCTCCTTAATAATAAAATTTATCATTTGCGAATTATACACATTTTATCTTATAAAAAATTTAAACCAAATTTACACGCAATATAAAATTCAAATCTAATCCAAATTTTTAATGACTTTTTAAAAATAGTGTGTTATTATTTAGAGTATTTTTTGATAAAGGAGAAAATATGGCAGTAAAAATTACTGATATTTGTATAGCATGCGGTTCTTGTATCGATGAGTGCCCAGTTAGCGCGATTGTTGATGATAGCGATAACCCAACAGGGGCAGACACATACTATGTATATGCTGATAAATGTGTAGAGTGTGTAGGCCACAATGACGAACCAGCCTGTGCAAACGCCTGTCCAACTGACGGCTGTATCGTTTGGAGCGAAGTTATCGCTGGACAACCAAGCAAAGCTGAAATCGGCGCAGAATTGCGCGGTGGCGATACTCCGGTAGTCGCATAAATACAAATTCAAAATTTTCATGGCTTAAATGCCATGAAAATTTAATTCTTAAATAAATTTTAACCTATTTTAGATATAATCATCCTTTTACAATAAAGGAGTTCGTATGCAACAAACACTATCAATAATTAAGCCAGATGCCGTAAAAAAGGGCGTTATAGGCAAAATCATAGATAGATTTGAAAGCAACGGTTTGCGTATAGCAGCAGCAAAAAAATTGCAATTAAGCGTAGATGACGCAAAAGCGTTTTACGCAGTTCATAAAGATCGCCCATTTTTTGGCGAATTAGTTGATTTTATGGTTAGTGGCCCGGTTGTGGTTATGGTTTTAGAGGGCGAGAACGCAGTAGCTAAAAACCGCGAACTAATGGGTGCAACAAATCCAAAAGAGGCAAAGCCAGGCACAATTCGCGCTGATTTCGCCGAAAGTATCGATGCAAACGCAGTCCATGGTAGCGATAGCCTAGAAAACGCAGCTATCGAGATTGCATTTTTCTTTGCTAAAAAAGAGATTTGCTAAGGTAAAATTTTGAAAATTAGCTTTGTAAAAATCACAAAAGAGCCGATTAAATTTGATATCCAAAGTGGCGGTGTTAAATTTAGCGGCGAGTTGCACAAATCAGGAGAAAGCCTGTATCAATGCAACGCCCAAATTTGCGGAGCGATACCATATATTTGTGATCGTTGCGGAAGTGAATTTGAGTTAAACTTAGATGAAAATGTCGATTTAATGCTAAGTGACGGGATCTACAAAGGCTCTGATAGCTTAGATGTAATCGAGTTTTTCGAGGGCAGTATCGACATAGATGAAATTTTACAAAGCGAAGTAGAAGCGATAAAAAGCGACTACTTTTATTGCGACAAATGTAAAGAATTATAAATTTTATAAAGGAGAAAAAATGGCAGTTCCTAAACGAAGAGTGAGTAAAACTCGCGCAGCAAAAAGAAGAACTCATTACACTGTAACTCTACCTGTGCCAGTCAAAGACAAAGACGGTAGCTGGAAGATTCCTCACAGAGTAAATAAAAATACAGGAGAATACTAATCCCATGACGTCGATTGCTATCGACGCAATGGGTGGCGACTTCGGTTGCGAGCCTATTGTATGCGGAGTTATTGAAGCACTAAGAGAGCAAAAATTCAAAGCTTTCTTAGTAGGCGACGAGGCAAAAATCGCCCCTTTTATCCCGGCAGAATTTCAAAAATACATAGAGTATGTCCAGACTGACGAAGTTTTCGAGATGAAAGAGGGTGCGACAGATGTTTTAAAGCGCAAAAATTCCACTATTTATCAAGCAGTAGATTTGGTCAGAAATGGCACCTGTAAGGCCGTGGTTTCAGCTGGTCATAGCGGGGCTACGCACAGCCTAGCTACGCTTAGAATCGGTAGAATTCCAGGCATTTCGCGCCCAGCCATTGCTACGCTTTTTCCGACTAGTCAGGGTGGTAAAACGCTGGTTTTAGATGTCGGGGCAAATGTGGATTGCAAACCTGAAAATTTATTCGAATTTGCCGTTATGGGTGAGGCTTATGCAAAAGAGATTATGGGGATTAAAACCCCTAGAATCGGACTTTTGTCAAATGGCGAAGAGGATAGCAAAGGTAACGAGGTCAATAAAGAAATTTTCCCAAAACTCAAAAAAATGCAAAATTTCGTCGGCAATGCCGAGGGAAATCAGATTTTCGACGGCTCGGTAGATGTCGTCATCACTGACGGATTTATCGGAAATATCGTCCTTAAAACCAGCGAGGGCATAGCCAGCGCTATGAATAAACTTATCAAAAAAGAGGCGAAAAAATCGCCGATTGCGATAGCTGGTTCGATTTTGATGAGGCGTGTATTTAAGATAATCAAAAAATCGACCGATTACGATGAAACTGGTGGCGCGCCACTTTTGGGCGTGAAAGAGTGCGTAATCATAAGCCACGGCAAAAGCACGCCAAAAGCGATAAAAAACGCAATTTTTCAAGCGCTTAAATTTTCGGATTCAAACATAAACTCAGTTATCCAAACCCAACTTAGCAACTACAACCAAGGATAAAGATGAAGGCTTCGGTGGTATCCATAGGCGCCTACGCTCCAAAGAGAATTTTAACAAACCACGATTTGGAGGGTATGGTCGATACCAGCGATGAGTGGATTACCCAAAGAACGGGCATTAAAGAGCGCCATATCGCAGATGCGAATGAGGCTACCAGCGATATGGGCGCAAAGGCTGCTGCTTTGGCACTTCAAAGAAGCGGGCTAAGAGCAGAGCAGATAGATGCTGTGCTTTGTGCCACAATCACGCCTGATTATTTTTGTATGCCATCAACTGCGGCTTTGATTGCTGATAAATTGGGGCTTAAATTTGGCGTTATGGCGTTTGATATAAGTGCTGCGTGTAGCGGATTTGTATATTTGCTAGACCTAGCCAAATCGCTTATCGAAAGCGGAGCTAAAAAACATATACTAATCGTCGGAAGCGAAAAATTAAGCGCGATTACGGATTATAGTGACAGGAGTACCTGTGTGCTTTTTGGCGACGGCGCTGGCGCAGCAGTAGTGAGCGTGGGCGATGGCGAGGGTATAATCTACACAAACAGCGCGAGCGACGGCGCAAAGGCTGATTATTTGATCACACCAGCACCTGGGAGCGCAAATCCTATTTCGCAACAAATTTTAGACGATAAGCTCGGATTTATCAAAATGCGAGGTCAAGATGTCTATAAAATCGCAGTTCCAACGCTGATAAAATCGGTCGAAGAGGCATTAGAAAAAAATAATTTAAAATCTAGCGATATTGATCTGTTTGTCCCGCACCAAGCGAATTTGCGCATAATCGAGGCAGTGCGCGAAAAGATAGGCTTTACGGAAAATCAATGTGTCGTAACCGTGCAAAAATACGGCAACACAAGCTCAGCTTCAATCCCAATGGCGCTAAACGAAGCTTATGAGGCTGGCAGGCTAAAAAATGGCTCGTTAGTCTTGTTAGATGCCTTTGGCGGGGGATTTACTTGGGGTTCTGTGCTATTTAAATTTAACGCTTAAATTTCAAAATTTATCAAATTTAGACATTAATTGTCGAATTCTTATTGTAAAATTCACTAAAATTTTAAAGTAAAGGAAAAATCATGTCTGAGATCAAATGTCCAAACTGCGGCGAAATTTTCGCAATTGATGAGAGTGAATACCAAAAAATCGTAGCGCAAATCAGAAATAGCGAATTTGAGAAAATTTTAAATGAGAGATTGCAAAACGAAAACGCAAAATTCCAAAGCGAATTAGAGCTTGTAAAATCCCAAGAAATCGCTAGGGCAAAAGAATATATCGCTAATTTAAAAGCGCAAAAAGATAGTGAAATTTCGCAACTTAAAGAAATTTTGGCGAAATCACAGGCCGAACTAAAAGGCAAAGATGAGAATTTAACGCAAAAATTTGAGATTGAAAAAAGCAAAATTTCCCTTGAAAATGAGGCTAAAATCGCCGAGCTAAACCAGAAAATTACCGAGTTAAACGCCAAAATCAGCGCAAGTGAAAATGAGAAAAATTTGGCTGTGAGCAACGCTATTTCGAGCAAAGATAGCGAAATTTCCGAGCTTAAAATCACACTGAGTGAAAAAGAAAAAAATTTCGTCGAAAAAGAGCAAATTTTGCGTGAAAATTTCGAAAAAACAATCAGCGACAAAGACGCGATGATAGATTATTACAAGGATTTAAAGGCGAAATTATCGACAAAAATGGTTGGCGAGAGCTTGGAGATCCATTGTAGCACGGAGTTTGAGAAGCTCCGCACCACCGCATTTGCAAACGCTTATTTTGAAAAAGACAATGAGGTCAAAGAGGGCGGCAAAGGCGATTTTATATTTCGCGATTTCAAAGACGGCGTAGAGTATATTTCGATAATGTTTGAGATGAAAAACGAGGCCGATACGACCGCGTCAAAGCACAAAAACGAGGAATTTTTTGCCAAATTAGACAAGGACAGAAAGGCGAAAAACTGCGAATACGCGGTGCTTGTCTCGCTACTTGAAAGCGATAGTGAGCTTTATAACACAGGCATTGTCGATGTTTCGCACAAATATGAAAAAATGTATGTGATCCGCCCGCAGTTTTTCTTGCCGATAATCTCGCTGCTACGCAACGCTGCGCTAAATTCGCTCGAAGATAAAAAGCGTCTAGTAGAGTATCAAAACCAAAATTTAGACATCGAAACCTTTAAAAGCAATATTGACGAGTTTAAGGATAAATTTGGCAAAAATTACCGCCTAGCAAGCGAGAAATTTCAAAAGGCAATCGATGAAATCGACAAAACTATAAGCCACCTAGAAAAGGTAAAAAATGAGCTTTTATCTTCTGAAAATAACCTGCGCCTAGCTAATGATAAAGCCGAAAAACTAACTATCAAAAAGCTAACTAACAACGCTCCAAGCGTGCAAAAAATGTTTGATGAAGCAGGGCAGAATTCGGACGAGTAAATTTGGCGAATTTGGCGCAAAATTTTGCAAAATTTGGGTGAAATTTAAACAAAATTTTGCGCCACAAATCTGCTAAATTTTAGCAAATTTTATTTTTCGCCAATTCCTAAATTTTCCCTTTTTACGATTATTTCTTTGATTTTTTTCAAAAGCTCGATTGAAGCCTCGATTTCAGCCTTTTTGGTGCTGACGCTCTCTACATTTGCACCCACGCTAATGCCCTTTGCAAGCGAGTATTTGTAGATGAAATCAAACAGCTCCACGCACAGGCTCACCGAGCTTTGCAAGATATCGGTGCTGGTTTTTAGGCGATTTTCCAAAAAATCCGGCACGCTAATGCCAAGCCACTTCATAAATTCGAGCGTTTTTTCGCTTCCGCACGGCGTGAAAGTAAAGATTATAGGCACTTTTTTGCACCCAAGATTAGCATAATCATCTATGAAATTTTTCACACTCTCAGCGTCATAGACGGCTTGGCTGATGAAATACTCGCACCCGCTTATGCTTTTTGACGCGATTTTTAGGTGCTCGGCGCGTGTTTGTTTGTGGCGCTCGGCTATGCAAATTCCACCCAAATGCAAATCGCTAGCAATCTCTTTTTTTATCTGATATGCCCGTTTTAGTGGGATTTTCATCGCGTCGTATTTCGAGGAGGCCCCCACAAATACGCCAAAATTACTCGCTCTTGCATTTAAAATTTCGCTAAATTTACTCTCATTGTATTTACCCACAGCGCGGTAGATTATGGCTGGTTTGACCTCGCGCAGGTGTTTGGTGTAATACAGCGCTGGATCTAGCGTTTCGATAAATTCATAAGTGCGCGTCTCGCTCGTCCTTGCGCTCTCATCTTGTAAATCATAAATGACTATGCCATCGCATGGCATAGAGGTTATGCGCTCTCTCCAAAGCGCGCCAAGTCGCTCGATTTTTTCGGGCTCGAAACTGATTTTTGGCGGAACGATACCATAGAGCAAAATTCCGCTAGCATTGTTTTTAATTTTTTCTTCCAACATTGATAAATTCCTTAAATTTAGGATATTGTAGCAAATTTAAATTTAAAAATTTAAATGATATAATGCGCCAAATTTTACGAAGGAAAATTTATGAAGACTTTGCAAGAAAATTTGAAGCTTTTTTATTTGGGGCTCGAAAATTCTGAGCCGTATTTGTATAAAAACAAAGATCTCACAACCCACGCGCTAATCATCGGTATGACTGGTAGTGGTAAAACTGGCCTTGGAATCACGCTTTTAGAAGAGGCCGCGATTGATAATATCCCATCCATCATCATCGATCCCAAGGGCGATTTGACAAATTTAGCTCTTACATTTCCAAATATGAGCGCGCAGGATTTTTTGCCTTATATCGACGAAACAGAGGCTGCGAACAAAGGCCTTAGCGTGGAGCAAATGGCGAGCGAGACCGCGCAAATGTGGCGAAATGGCATAGAAAATTCTTACCAAAATTTAGACAGAGTCGAGCTGCTTAAAAACAGCGCCGAGTTTAAAATTTACACACCAAAATCAAGCGCTGGGCTAGGAGTTAGCCTGCTTAGCGACTTTGAAGCGCCAAAAAATTTAAACGATGAGGATATGAATAATTATATCTGCGGTATCGCTTCTAGCGTGCTTAGTCTAGCTGGCATTACTAGCGATAATCTAAGCTCGCCAGAATTTTTGCTGATTTCTCAAATTTTTAGTTCAAATTTCAGCGAGGGCAGGGGCGTGAGCGTGGTCGATCTCATCAACCAAATCATCACTCCGCCATTTGATAAAATCGGCGTTTTTGATGTGAATAACTTCTTCCCTAGCGACAAACGCATGGCGCTAGCTATGAAAATCAACGCCCTAATCGCAAGCCCAAGTTTCAAGCTTTGGTGCGAGGGCGAGAGGCTAGATATCGCAAAAATGCTATTTAACGAGAGTGGCAAGGCTAGGGCGAATATCTTTTGTATCGCGCATTTAAACGACGATGAGAGAATGTTTTTCGTAACCTTGCTTTTAAACGAAATGGTTAATTGGATGCGCCAAACGCAAGGGACCAGCGCACTTAGAGCGATTTTGTATATGGACGAGATATATGGATTTTTCCCGCCAAATGGCAATCCCCCATCAAAAACCCCTATGCTGACCCTTCTAAAACAAGCGCGCGCTTTTGGGCTAGGCTGCGTTCTTAGCACGCAAAACCCTGTGGATTTGGATTACAAAGGCCTTAGCAATATCGGCACTTGGTTTATCGGTCGCCTCCAAACCGCCCAAGATAAAGAGCGAGTAATCGGCGGACTTAGCGGAATTGGCTCAAATCCTGTGGATAAATCTGCGCTAATGGAGCAAATCTCAAACCTCAAAAAGCGAAATTTCTTAGTCAAAAATATCAACGAAGATAGCCTAAAAACGATAGAAACTCGCTTTGCACTTAGCTATTTAAAAGGCCCTTTAAGCAACGAGCAAATTTCAAATTTAATGAGCGAAAAAAAGGGCACACCAGGCGCGAACAGCACTGGAAACAAAGTAAAAAGCGCAAGCAGTGCCAAACCAATCGTATCAAATGAAATTTCGCAAATTTACAGCTACGGCGCCTCTCGCGAGCTAAGTCCGTATCTATATGCCACAGCTAAGGTGCGCTATGCTGACAAAGAGGGCGAATACACGAGGGATTACGCGTATTTGCTTGATATCTCGGATGCTAGCGAGATCAACTGGGACGAGGCGAGCGACCGCGCTATTGATAATATACGAAGCGATGAGTTAGAGGATTCGTCGTATTGCGCTTTGCCAAGCTTTATTGCTAGCGCGAAAAATTTTGCCACTTTTATTCGCAATTTCAAAGACTGGGTTTATCGTAACCAAAGGCTAGAATTATACAGCGCGCTTGATATGCACAGCGCGCCAGATGAGAGCAAAGAGGAATTTTATCAAAGACTGCAAGATAAGGCAAATGAAATTTTAGAGCAAAAAACAGATGAAATTCTAGCTAAATTTGAAAAAGAAAAATCTACGCTTCAAACCCGCATAAACCGCGCCGAAGAGAAGCTAGAAAAAGAAAAAAGCGATGTTACTAGCCAAGGAATTAACGCAGCCCTTAGCATAGGAAGCGCGATACTAGGCTCGCTTTTTGGCAGATCGCGCACGAGTGCGACTACGATTAGCAAAACCGTAAGTGGCGTGCGAAACGCTCACCGCGTGCTAACCCAGCGCAACGAAGCCAAAAACGCAGAAGCTAGCGTAGATGAGCTATACTCGCAAATGCAGGCCCTGCAAGAGAGATTTGATGAGCAAATCGCGCAGTTAAAAGAGAGCTTAGATCTCAAAAATATCGAGCTTGGCGTAGTCTCGCTGGCTCCGAAAAAGACAGATATTTATGATGAGAAAATTTCGATTTTGTGGAAGAGTTAGGGTAAAAAATGATTAAAGGTATAATTTTAGGACTTTTAGCTGCTTCAAATTTTTGGTGTTATTTGGTAGCATATTTTTTAGGAGCTGTGCCGTTTGGACTGCTTATTGGCAAATATTTTGGCAAGGTTGATATCAAATCTGCTGGAAGTGGCTCGATAGGGGCCACAAATGTCTTGCGTGTGCTTAAAGAAACAGACCCAAGCAAGGCTAAAATTTTAGCGATTTTGACCGTGGTTTGCGACGCTTTAAAGGGTGTGGTGCCGATTTTGGTGGCGAGGGCTATGGGTTTTGATGAAAATGTGCTTTGGGGCATGGCTGTGTTTGCTGTGGTGGGGCATTGTTTTTCGCCATACCTTGGATTTAGCGGTGGTAAGGGCGTAGCCACGGGAGCTGGCGTGCTAGCATGCTTCGTGCCAATCGAGCTAATCATTGCGCTTGTTGTTTGGTTTATTGTGGGTAAAGTGCTTAAAATTTCGTCCGTAGCCTCGCTATCAGCGGCGCTCGCGCTAATTGTGGCTAGCTACATACTCCACGCAGATATGCCAGCAATCCACACTCACGCGCCGATTTTTATCATAGTTTTTATCGTGTTTTACAAACATATTCCAAATATCGCAAGATTGCTTCGTGGCGAGGAAAAACGGGTAATATGATTCGGGTTTTGATTGAGGATTTGAAATTCGACGCGATTGTTGGAATTTTGGATTTCGAAAGAGAAAAAAAACAAGAAATTTTAGTAAGTGCAAAATTTGGCGCAGATGAATTTATAGACTACGCCAAGGCGTGCGAATTTATAAAATTTAGCTTTGAGAGGGAGAAATTTTTGCTCGTCGAAGACGCGCTAAATTTCTTCGCCAAGAGCTTTAAAACTCAGTATAAAAGCCTGAATTACTTCTATATGAAAATTTACAAAACCCAAATTTTAGCTGACGCAAAAGTCGGCGCGCAAATCGAAATAAATTTTTAAAATTTCTTTAAAAAAACTTGAATTTTGGCTTAAAATATGCTACAATCACGCCAAATTTTATTACGAAGGAAAATCAATGAGAATTTTAATTGTCGAAGATGAAGTTACTCTAAACAAAACTATCGCCGAGGGTTTGGCGGAGTTTGGTTACCAAACAGACAGCTCAGAAAGCTTTAAAGACGCTGAATATTACATAGGCATACGAAATTACGATTTAGTTTTGACAGACTGGATGTTACCAGACGGCAGCGGCGTCGATTTAATCAACATTATAAAACAAAAATTCGCTCGCACAGCAGTCGTCGTGCTATCTGCAAAAGACGATAAAGAAAGCGAGATAAAAGCTCTAAAAGCAGGCGCAGATGATTATATCAAAAAACCATTTGATTTCGATGTTTTGGTGGCTAGACTTGAAGCTAGACTTAGATTTGGTGGCTCAAATATCATCAAAATCGACGATCTTATCATCGACCCAGATGAGGAGAAAATTACATATCTTGGCCAAGAAATCGAGCTAAAAGGCAAACCTTTCGAGGTGCTGACTCACCTAGCTCGCCACTCAGACCAAATCGTAAGCAAAGAGCAACTACTTGACGCTATTTGGGAAGAGCCAGAGCTAGTAACCCCAAATGTAATCGAGGTCGCAATCAACCAAATCCGCCAAAAAATGGATAAACCACTAAATATTTCTACAATCGAGACAGTTCGTCGTCGCGGATATAGATTTTGCTTTCCACAAAAAGCCTAAGAACCCGTTTCATAATCCAATTAGCATCTGCTTCGGCGATGCTAATTTTGATTTTTTCCGTAATGCTTTATAACTATATAAGGATTACGATTTTTGAAAATTCAGTCCATGGGCTTTTGGTAAGGGCTGAAAATATCACAAAACTGCCAAAAATTCCAGTCGAAAAAATCCCAGAGTATCTGCCAGATCCCAAAGGCGAGTTTATCACGAGTTTCGTTTATGGCGAGAAAATCACCAAGCCTAAATTTTACGAGAGCCAAGAGGGTGAAAGCAATTTTTTGACCCTTCAATACCCATATAGCAATGAGGAAATTTTGCAGATCAAAACCGATGTAACGGTCTATGCAAATATCGCAAATCAGATACTTGTGGATATTATTATTCTAAATTTGACAATGATATTTTTGATAATTTTTTACGCTATGTTTTTATCGCGCACGCTTTTGATGCCAATTAAAGTAATCTCGCAAAAGCTAGCCAGTCTCGATGAGAAATTCCTAGCCCCGCTTGACATGGAAAGGTGCGAGAGCGAATTTCGCCCGATTTTGACAAACATAAACCGCCTAATCGATCGAATTCAGACCTTCATAATGTATCAAAAAGAGCTATTTATCGGTATCGCGCACGAGCTAAAAACCCCGCTAGCGGTGATGAAAACCAAAAACGAAGTAACGCTCATAAAGCCAAGAGAGGCGGAAAAATACATCGAGGCGCTCAAAAACAACAACAAATCAATCGACGATATGAACAAAATGATAATCTCGATTTTAGAGATTGGTCGCCAAGAGGGCGCGCAGTTTGAGAGCCCAGAGCAGCTCGATATCGTGCAGTATCTGGGCGAACTGTGCGTGAATTTTAAAATTTTGGCTAGAAATGAAAAAAAAGATGTCGTAAGTAAAATTTCGCCAAAATCCCTAGAAGTGAGTATCCAAAAAAATCTTTTTATGCACATTATCCAAAATTTCGTCCAAAACGCGATTAAATTTTCCCCAGAGGGCGAAGTAATCGAGGTTTTCAGTGAAATTTCGGGCGATTATTTTATCGTGCGTGTAGAAAATTTAGGCGAGAGTATCGACGAGAGCCAGGACTTTTTCGCGCCGTTTAAACGCAAGGGCGGCAAGCCTGGCGCTGGGCTTGGGCTGTTTTTAGCCAAAAACGCCGCGCAGGCTATGGGCGCATCTGTGAGCCTTAAAAATTCGCCCGCCAAAGACAAGATTGTAGCGACCCTTACAATTCCGCTAAAAAATCTCAAAAAATAGCGCAAATTTGGTATTTTTTAAAATAAAATTAAAAGTTTTTAGTGTATAAATGCACTAATTTTTTTTGTAAAGGTTAAATTTATGTCTTTGATGATTACAGACGAGTGTATCAGTTGCGATGCGTGTCGCGAAGAGTGCCCAAATGAGGCGATTTTCGAGGACGAGCCGACATATATGATTGATTCAGATAGGTGCTGCGAGTGCGTGGATCAATACTCAGAACCAGCCTGCATCGTAGTCTGCCCTGTCGAGTGTATAACTTACGATCCTGATAATATCGAAACCGAGGGTGAGCTTAAATACAAACACGCTCACATGGATTATTAATGCCAAAACGCGTTGGAGTGATTGATTTAGGCTCAAATTCTGCCAGATTAGTGATTTTTGAGCGAACGAGCAGATTTGGGTTTTTTATCCTTGCAGAGCACAAAATCAAAGTCCGCCTAGGCGAGGGCGCGTATGAAAACGGCGGAGTTTTGCAACCAGCGGCTATGCAAAAATGCCTTGACGCGTTTGTGGAATTCAAAGAATTGCTCCAAAAATACGGCGCCAAAAGGGTGCTTTGCGTAGGCACTTCTGCACTGCGCGACGCTCCAAATGGGGGCGAGTTTATCAAGCTAGTTTTTAAAAAAACCAAAATCGCAATCCGCAAAATCGACGGCGAGAGTGAGGCGTATTTTGGAGGATACGCCGCACACAATCTCCTTAGCGATTTCAAAGAGGGCGTGAGCGTGGATATCGGCGGAGGCTCGACTGAGCTTGCGCGCATCAAAAATGGCAAAATCGAGGCCAAAATTTCGCTAAATTTAGGCACCGTTCGCCTAAAAGAGCTATTTTTCGACAAAGGCGATATGGCTGGGCTATATGGCTATGTAAATGAGGCAATCAGCGCGGTTGGCGACGAATTTGCCAGCTCAAATTTAATCGCTATGGGCGGTTCGGCAAGAGCGCTAAGCAATGCCATAATGGCGATTGAGAATTATCCGATTAAAATCGTGCATAATTACTGCTACGATTACGAAAAATACGCGCCGTTTTTTAGCAAATTAATCGGCGCAAAAACCCTAGAACTAGCCAAATTTCCGATAAAAAAAGAGCGTTATGATACGATTAGAGAGGGTGCGATAATTTTTAGCGAGATTGCTAAAAAAATCGGCGCAAAAAGCGTGATTACAAGCGGTGTGGGCGTGCGAGAGGGTGTGTTTTTGGGCTCGATTTTGCATGGGGCAAATTTGCCAAAGAATTTCAACCCAAGCCTAAAAAGTCTGCAAGATAGATTTGCTAGCGAAAGCTCGCACGCAGACAAGTTCGCCAAAGCCCTTTTTAGCGTGCTTTTCTCGCTTCACAAGCTAGAAGACAGATACATTGGCCCACTTTGCTACGCCGCTAAACTTTGCGAGATTGGCGCAAGGCTTGGCTTTTATGCCAAACACGAAAGCGCAGCTTCCATGGTGCTAAATGGGCTAAACTACCGCACGAGCCACGAGCAAAAAGCCCTAATTGCGGCGATTATCGCAATGCACGGCAAGCCAAATTTAAGCCCAAATTTTGCAAATTTAAGCGAAATTTTACCAAATGAGCGAACATTAGCGTGGCTTAGCTTTTTGTGCGAATTCGCTAGGATCTTAAACGAAAACGCACTTAAAAATTTGGAGTTTAAATTCGAAAATTTAACCCTGCAAATCGCGGGCGCAAAAAATAAATTAATGCTCAAAGACAGCCTACGCAAACTCTCAAAACCAGCTGTTTTTGCGATAAATTTTATATAAATTTGAATTTGGCAAATTTGCAAAATTTAGCCAAATTTCATTACACTACGCAAAATCAAAATTTAAGGAAATGTATGAAAACTATCACGATTATCGACACTTTTGGCTTTTTTTTCCGCCTGTATTATGCGATGAGTAGCTTAAAAACCAAAAGCGGCAAGCCAAGTGGTATGGTGAGCGGATTTGCGAATTTTATCGCAAATTTGGAGCGAGAGTTCAAAAGCGATTATATAATTTTCGCCCTTGATAGCAAAGGTAAGACTTTTCGTTCAGACATTGACCCAAATTACAAAACAAACCGCCAAACCCCGCCTGACGGGCTTTTGGCACAGCTTCCGGTTTGCATAGAAATGATAGAGAAAATGGGCTTTTGCACAGCGCAAAAAGAGGGCTATGAGGCCGATGATTTAATAGCAAGTGTCGTTAAAACCTATCGCGACACGCACAAAATCAATATCGTAACCAGCGACAAAGACCTTTATCAGCTAATTGGTGGCGAGACACGCATTTATAGCCATGCCAAAAAAATGCTCTACGGCCGCGATGAGTGCTATGAAAAATACGGCGTCTATCCCGAGCAAATCATTGATTTTTTGGCGATTTGTGGCGACAGCGCAGATAATATCCCAGGCGTGAAAGGCATAGGCGAAAAGGGGGCGAAAAAACTGCTTGATGAGTGGGGGAGTTTGGAGAGGATTTACGAAAATATCGAGCTTTTGCCACCAAACAAACAGCGCGAGTATCTCATCGCCTCTAAAAACGAAGCTTTTATGAGTCAAAAGCTTGCTACGCTTTGCGATGAGGTCGAAATTTCGCCACTGCAAAACGCCGTTTTTCCCGAGCAAAATCCGCTTCATAAAATCAAAGAAATTTTGCGCGAATACGAGCTACACAAGCTTCTTTCCGCGCTCGAAAACGAGGGCGATAAAAGCGAAGAGAGCCTAGCTTTTAAGCCAGTGTGCGTGAGGGACGAAAGCGAGCTAGAACGCCTTTGTGAGGGCATTAGCGAGGATACTATCGTGGCGTTTGATACCGAAACCACTGGCCTAGATAGCAAAAATGCCAAAATCGTGGGCTTTTCGTTTTGTTTCAACGAGCAAAAGGCGTATTATGTGCCACTTACGCATAATTACTTAGGCGTGGGCGAGCAAATTTCGCTAAATTCGGCGAAAATGGCGATTGAGCGGATTTTTTCTGGCTTTGTTGTGGGGCAAAATTTAAAATACGATTTCAATATCATAGAGCAAAATTTCGGCATAAAACCGCCACGCAAATTCGCTGATACGATGATTTTAGCGTGGCTCATAAATCCTAGCGAGAGCGTGGGTATGGATAGCTTGGCTAAGCGGTATTTCGACTATGACACGATTAAATTTGAAAATATTGTTGCCAAGGGCGAGACTTTTGCGAGTTTAGAGTTTGATGAGGCCACGAAATACGCAGCCGAAGATGCGTGGATAACTTTGAAATTTTATTTTAAATTTCAAAATTTACTCTCGCCAGAGTTGCTAAATTTGGCAAAAACGCTAGAATTCCCATTTGTGCGTGTTTTGCGCGATATGGAAAATGCAGGAATTAAAATTTCAAAGCCAAATTTAAGCGAGCTGATTTCTCGCAACGAAAGCGCGCTTAGGGTGCTGACAAACGAAATTTACGAGCTTAGTGGCGAGAGTTTTAACATAAACTCCACAAAACAGCTTGGCGTGGTGCTTTTCGAGCATTTGGGTTTGCCGTGCCAAAAAAAGACCAAAACAGGTTACAGCACCGATGAGAGCGTGCTTGCCCTGCTTATACAGGCACACCCAGTAATCGAAAAAATCCTAGCTTATCGCGAGCTTTACAAGCTTCAAAGCACCTATTGTGAGCCACTTTTTGCCCTTGCGAAGAAAAACGAAAATAGCAGAATTTATTCAAATTTCATGCAAACAGGCACAAGCACTGGCAGGTTATCTTCCAAAAACCCAAATTTGCAAAATATCCCTGCGCGTGGGGCTTTGGCGAAGGATATGCGAAATTGCTTCATCGCGCAGGAGGGGTATAGCCTGCTTTCGCTGGATTATTCGCAAATCGAGCTTAGACTTTTGGCGCATTTTAGCAAGGATCCTGCGCTTTTGCAGGCATTTGGGGCGGGCGAGGATATACACTCGCGCACTGCAATCAGCATTTTTGGCGATAGCGAACCCGCACACAGGGCGATTGCAAAGAGCATAAATTTTGGCTTGATTTATGGCATGGGAGCAAGCAAACTAGCGCAAAATTTGCAAATTCCGCGAAATGAGGCCAAGGGCTATATCGAGCGATATTTCGCCTCGTTTGCGACGATTAAGGAGTTTTTGGAGGGGCTAAAAAATAGCGCCAAAAACGACGGATTTATCACTACACTTTTTGGGCGCAGGCGATATTTTGATTTTGCTAACGCTTCGCCAATGCTTCTAGCCACTTATGAGCGAGAGGCGGTAAATACGAAGTTTCAAGGCTCGGCAGCGGACATTATCAAAAAGGCTATGGTTGAGATTTCGCCGCATTTAAGCGCGGAGGCAAGGCTAGTTTTGCAAATCCACGATGAGCTGATTTTCGAGGTAAAAAGCGAGTATGCGCAGGAATTTGGCGCGAAAATTAGGGAAATCATGCAAAATGTCGTGAATTTAAATGTCCCGCTCGTAACGAGCCTAGATATCGCTACTAGCTGGGGCGAGTTGAAGTAAATTTTCAAATTTTGCAAAATTTCGCTTACGCAACCTTAAAAACACTGCGCCGAAATTTTGCCACTAAGGGTCATTGCGAGCAAGCTTTGCTTGTGTGGCAATATTGAAATTTTGAGCTATGAGCCAAAATTTATGCAATCCATTATAATTGTAAAGAAATGCGAAGCATTTCAGTAAAAATAAAGCTAGCTAAATTTGGAAAAACTTCGTTTTACCAAATTTAGCCACTTCTAAGGTTTTACAGGGGTGGGGGTTGGTAAGGGGGAGGGTAGCGTCTCCTAAAAAGCGCGCCCTCCCCCTTACAGAGAATTTCAA
>NZ_JAOVTZ010000007.1:0-27466 GCF_027737655.1 Campylobacter sp. JMF_04 NA10
GAAACGCTTAAATTCGACGCTGGCGTAAAAGGCTATGTGGGCAAACAAGAAGGTGTAAGCGCACAAATGGCGCTTAGCATTGCGTTTTAGTTAAATTTGGCAAAATTTAAAATTTTGCCAAATTTCTGAAATTTAACCCGAGAGCAATCTCGGGTTTTTTTATGTTTGAAATTTTAAGGAAATGCAAAGCATTTCAGTAAAAATAAAACTAGCTAAATTTAAAGCTTCGCTTTAAATTTAGCCACTTCTAAGGTTTTACAGGGGTGAGGGTTGGTAAGGGGGAGGGTAGCGTCTCCAAAACCAGCGTAGCGGTGCGAGGCAGAAGCCGAAGCAGGTTTCTTGCGAGCGCAACGCACGAAGCAGAGCAAACAAGCGCGCCCTCCCCCTTACAAAGAATTTCAAAATTTAGCCTAAAATTCAAAAAATAATTCAATGCTAAATTTGGGTTGAATTTTGAATTTAAATTTTTCTGGATTGCTTCGTCGCTGTCGCTCCTCGCAATGACAATGGTGGGCAAAATTTGTTTAATTTGTCATTTCAAAAGTGCCTTGCGCGCTTGCAATGACAAAAGTGGTGTGTGGTTTTGCGATAACAAATTTGCAAATTTCAAATCTCGGGCACAGTGTTTAAAAACCCAAAAAGGCTAAATTTGACTCTAATTTGCCCATTTTTCACGCTCACCACTCTCGTCGATTTCGTTGCCGATTTTTTCATAAAGCGCGTAGTAATACTCCACAAACTCCCTACACACCGCGTCTTTTGGTAGATACACGCCGCTAGTATTCTCGACAAATCCGTCCAAAAAGTCGTAAGCGTCGAGCTTTTTGTAATAAGTGCTCGCTAAAATTTCGTAATTTTTCAGGCAAATTTCCTTAAATCTCTCATACCCCGCTTCGCTGAAATCGACCGCAAGCTTCGCGCCGTCAAATTTCAACACGCCAGCGCGGAATAATAGCGTCAGATGAATTAGCCCCTCGCAATAATACGGCCTCACATCATTTACCCTTTGCCACGCGATGAGCCCCACGCTGCGGCGGATTAGCTCGTCAAGGACCGGCAGGCGCATTTCTGGTTTTTCGTTGAAAAAGAAGTTGATTAGTCCGCCTGTGGTGGCCTTGTATTCTTCGACGAGCTTGAAAGCGCCCGATTTATTCATCAGCGACTCCGTGTCCTCGTCGATGAAAAATATATGGCCAAACTCGTGGCCGATTGTGGAGATTTCATAGACCATACGCCAAATTTTAGGCTGTTTGAATAAAATTTCGCGCCCAAAATTTAGATAATCCAAATCAAAAATTTGCGATGAAATTTTCATAAACGGCTTGGCTTTGGCACTTTCATAGACAAAATTTACAAATGCGAAAATTTTCTTTCCGCAGTTTGTGCTGACAAATTCGTCATTTGGCACAACCTGCGCCGAAAATAGTCCGTTTAAATCCGCGCCGTAATAAATCATCGGCGTGGAGATATAAAGCTGGGTTTTATCAATGTTTGAAAGCACGAGCGAGCGCATTACAGGGCTATTTGCGCCGATTTGTTTGTAAATTTTATCAAAGCTTGCGCTAATTTCGGCCTTAAATTTATCCGCGTCAAACCTAGTTGGCTGAGATAGCCTGATGTCCCATTCTAGCGCGACTGCGTGTGTGTAGTTATCCTCGTAGTATTCAAGCGGGTGGCCGATTTGTATCGGGGATTTGGTCTCCATCCACGCCATTTCAGCGTCCCGCCACGCGCCGATTACAAAGACATTATTGCGCTCGGCAAAGGCTGTGCGAAGCTTGGCAAGATAATAAATATATGCCCGCTCCTCGGCGTTGCTTGCTAGATCTTCGAGTTCTAAAATAGCCTTATTAAATGTGCCAATTAACTCCTTGCACTCCTCTTCAAACGCCACGGCATAGGGCGCCATGACAAATTTGCCCTCGCTATCTTGGATAATCGCGCCATAGCAACGATCACAAATTTCATCGTGTGGCGTGCGCTGTAAAAGCTCGTTTTCGAAAAGATACTCTTTGGCGTCCGCGATACTGGCGAAATTCATCTCTAAGCGTTTGTTGTTAGTGTCGATAATGAGTTTTTGCCAGCTTTTTTGCATTTGATTGATTACAAGTCCGATTTTATGCACGCTTTTGATAAGTTCCAAATAAAATGGGTTTAAAATTTTTTCCTCTTCAATTTTTGCGATAAGCGCGGCGTGCATGTCAGAGTGTATTTGCCTGACATAATCATACATTTTTTCGCGTAGCAGGCTTTGTTTGTTTGCGTCATAGCCTAATCGGCGAAATTCTTGCATCATCGCCTCTTCTTTTAAATCCACAATGCGCCTTAAAATCGCGATTTTCGCGCTTTGCATGTCGCTAAATTCGCAAATTTGCAGACCTTGTTTTATAATCTCACTATCAGAATTTGCATAAAGTGCGTTTAAATTTGCCTTCGTTTCGCTCACCAATTCGTTTAATCGATCGAAATTATTCATATTTTTCCCTTTAAAATTTTGGCTAATTTTAGCAAAATTTTTTTTAAGAGAGTTTTAGTAACTTTTTATTTAATCTGGCTTTGCTACAATGCCAAGCTTAAATTTACAAATAAGGAGAAAATATGGAACACATGGGCGAAGCAGTTATAAAAATCATCGCTATGCCAACAGACACAAATCCAGCTGGAAATATCTTTGGCGGGTGGATTTTATCACAGATTGATTTGGCTGGAACGGTCGCAGCAAGGGAGTTTGCGCCTGAGCGCGTGGTTACGATATCGATGAAAGAGGTGATTTTCAAACAGCCTGTTTTCGTGGGAGATTTAGTTACTTGCCACGCAACCGTGACCAAAATCGGCAACACTTCGATTACGGTTTTGGTAAATGTTACAGCCGAGAGGTATTGCAAAGAGTCGCGCTCTCGCATTTGCCAGCATGTAACAAGCGCAGAAGTAACCTATGTAGCCGTCGATAGCGAGGGCTACAAACTCGTAATCGATCCAGAGCTAAAAAAATTAAAGGGATTTTAGGCTAAATTTGGCAAATTTTAAAATTTGCCAAATTTTTATTTTGTGTGTTTTTTAAACTCTTCGAAAAATTCAGATTCTAGCTCCGCATTGCTTTTTACAATCATACCAGAGCCGTGTATTACGCTTGGCATACAGGCGGTGCAAATATGCACGGTTTCGCCGTTTTTGTGGGCTTTGATAAATACAGCGTTTTCGTCATCGCTACTTTTGAGTGAGCAGATATTGCAGATATAGACATTGCCAGTTTTCATGAGAAATCCTTTGAAATAAACTAAACCGCTATTTTATACAAATTTGGCATAAATTTCATTGATTTGCATTAATTTTTTTAAATTTTAGTTGCGATAAAAATATTATATGCGATAAGTATATGATAAAAAACAACTGGAAAAACAGACCCACGAGCGGAATCAAACACGCTAAATAAAACAAAAATACGCTAAGCATAAATTTATACCCACCGCCCTTTTTATAGCATTTCTCAAAGCTTTTTTTATCTAGGGTGTTTGAAGCGACATCGATTAAAATGAGTTTATAATAAATATAAAAAAATGGTATATTTATCACAAAAAGATTTATTAGTGGAACTGCTAAAAGTAGCAAGCAAAGTAGTAAAATTCCAATAAATTTTAAAATTTCAATCACCATTAGGGTTAGCACTCGCCCCAAATTTGGCTCATCGGCGCGCTCTAAATGATAGTGTCTTAAATTTATCTCTTTTGTGACAATCGGCGTGAGAAATCCAGCGATAAAAAGTGCGCAAAACACGCTTAGCATTAGCACCAAAAATGTCCCAAAGGTGTAAAAAATCACGCCAATTATCCACTTCGTCGCGCCGTAAGCTAGCAGTTTTGCAATCAGCGGAAATCGCTCCTCGTCCAAAAAGCTAAAATCACCGCTTTTTGCCCCCTCTTCAAGCAGGGCAAAAATCTCGCTTCCGCCAAAATACATAAAATACCCAAGCACCAAAAGCGCGCAAAAAAACGGCAAAAGCGAAAGGGTGATGAATTTTTTCGTAAAAAAATCTTTGATTGAAAGGCGAAAAATTTTACCCATTAAATTTCTTTAAATTTCGCTGTTTTTATAGGCTTTTTCTAAATTTGCGTAAATTTCGCCCACTTCCAAAACGCCACTATTTAAAATTTCGACCAAAACGACATTATCCTCTTTGCCGTTCCAAATTTTGCGGTAACTGCCCTCTTTATAGCCGTTATTTTGGCGGAATTTATTTAGCACATTTTTGCCGATATATTTGGCGAAAAGCACCTCCAAATTTACCCCGCACTTGATCGCCACTCTGAAATAATCCTGCAAAAGCGAACCCACGCTAAAATTAAATCCGCTCGTCTCGTGAATCAAAAGCTCGATATCATTTACGATTTCATAAATCGAGTAATCCTCGATATTTGCGCGGTGCGCGCTAAATTCTCTAAACGCGCTTACGCTGATTACTTCGCTAGCAATCTCATCAATGCTCTTTAAATTTTTGTTTTGTTCCAAAACATAGCTCATCACAAAGTGCCAGATATCCACGATTTCAATGACGATATTATCTATATCAGGGGCTGCGGCGATGTTTTTCCAGTGCTTCCATGCAAAGCTGTCGATCAGCTCAGCACACTCCATATAAATGCAACGCTTCCAGTTGATTAGTTTGCCGTTTTTGGTGTATCCGTCCTCCCAGCCCACGCCGTTGGTTTCGTCGTTTAGGCGCTGTTGCATTAAAAACATCTCTTTTATTTTTTTATAATTTTCCATAACTTCTCCTAAATTTAGCGCGAAATTATAGCGCATAAAAGAAAATGTAGGTATAATTACTCAAATTTTTGAAATTTTAATTTTACAGGGGGATTTATGGATAAATTTGACCTATTTTTAAGCAAAATGAAGCTTATGTCAATCGCCGTGCTAGTCGAAAATCTGCCGTATTGCTCAAACGCATTTTACGCTTACGATAAAGATAATAAAACCTTGATTTTCTCAGGGCATGAAGATTCTACGCATATCAAAGCGCTTTTTACCAATCGTTTCGTCTCTGGCACGATTGCTTTGGATACCAAAATCATTTCTAGGATTAAAGGAATTCAGTTTAAGGGCAAAATTCGTAGCGCAGATGAAAACGAGGCTAAAATTTACTTCAAAAGATTTGCCGTTGCCAAGGCGATGAACCCTGAGCTTTTTGCCATTAGGCTTGATTGGATGAAGCTAACCGATAATGTCGTAACCTTCGGTAAAAAGCGCGTTTGGGAGCGCAAAAAAGAGGAGTAAATTTTACTCCTTTTACTTAAATTCAGTTGAATTTGTATCCGTAAAATTCTATTTTTATTTTAATTACTTACAACAAATTAAGCAACTTTTAGCTAGAATTCACAGGTTTTACACAATCCCGAACAGTAAGGAGAAATTATGGGAAAAGTTATGAAAACTATGGACGGAAACGAAGCCGCGGCTTATGTTTCTTACGCTTTTACCGAGGTTGCAGGAATTTACCCTATCACACCTAGCTCACCAATGGCTGATTATACAGATATGTGGGCTGCAAAAGGCATGAAAAACCTTTTTGGCATGCCAGTTAAAGTCGTAGAAATGCAAAGCGAGGCAGGTGCCGCTGGAACAGTGCATGGCTCACTACAAGCTGGTGCGCTTACTACAACTTACACAGCTTCACAAGGCTTACTACTTAAAATTCCAAATATGTATAAAATCGCTGGTCAAATGCTACCAGGCGTTATCCATGTAGCAGCCAGAGCCCTTGCAGCGCAAGCTCTTTCTATCTTTGGCGATCACCAAGATGTCTATGCATGCCGCCAAACAGGCTTTGCTATGCTAGCAAGCGACAGCGTGCAAGAAGTAATGGATCTAGGCGGTATCGCTCACCTAGCAGCAATTAAAGGTCGCGTTCCTTTCCTACACTTCTTCGACGGCTTCCGCACAAGCCACGAAATTCAAAAAGTCGAGGTTATGGATTACGCTGAATTTGACAAATTGCTCGATTATGACGCAGTTAAGGCTTTCCGTGATAATGCACTAAACCCAGAGCACCCAAAAACTCGCGGAACAGCTCAAAACGATGACATTTACTTCCAAACAAGAGAGCTAACAAACAAATTCTACGACGCTTTGCCAGATATCGTAGCTGATTATATGGAAAAAATTTCAAAAATCACAGGCAGAGAGTATAAGCCTTTCACTTACTATGGCGCAAAAGACGCTACAAGAGTCATAGTCGCAATGGGTTCAGTCAATCAAACTCTTGAAGAGGTAGTTGATTATCTAAATTCAAAAGGCGAAAAAGTTGGCGTTATCAAAGTTCATCTTTACAGACCATTTAGCGTCAAACACCTATTTGCTGTTTTACCAGAATCAGTAGAGAGAATTTGTGTTTTAGATAGAACAAAAGAGCCAGGAAGTATCGGCGAGCCACTATACCTAGATATCAAATCAGCATTTTATGGTAGCAAAAAAGCTCCACTAATCATCGGCGGACGCTATGGCCTAAGCTCAAAAGATGTCGATCCGGCTCAAATGATCGCTGTATTTGACAACCTAAAATCAGACCAACCAAAAAATGGCTTCACTGTCGGTATCAATGACGATGTTACCTTCCTATCATTGCCAGTTGGCGAGAAAATTTCTCTTGGCGAAGCAGATGAGATCGAGTGTCTTTTCTACGGACTTGGCGCAGACGGCACAGTCGGTGCGAACAAAAACTCAATCAAAATCATCGGCGATAAAACAGATCTTTATGCGCAAGCATATTTCGCTTACGATAGCAAAAAATCAGGCGGTTACACACGCTCACACCTAAGATTTGGTAAAAAACCAATCCGCTCAACTTACCTAGTTTCAAATCCAAATTTCGTAGCCTGTTCAGTAGCGGCGTATCTTGAAATTTACGATGTAATCGACGGTATCAAAGACGGCGGAACTTTCCTTTTGAACTCAATCTGGGACGCAGAGGAAACTATCAAAAAAATACCAAACAAAGTAAAAAGAATCCTAGCGCAAAAAAATGTTAAATTCTACATTTTAAACGCTACTAAACTAGCCCATGAAATCGGACTAGGCAACCGCACAAATACCATTATGCAATCAGCATTTTTCAAACTAGCAAAAATTATTCCGTTTGAAGAAGCTCAAAAATATATGAAGGAATTTGCATACAAATCATACGCTAAAAAAGGTGATGCAATCGTGCAAATGAACTATGACGCGATTGATAAGGGCGCTGACGGCTTAGTCCAAGTCCCAGTCGATCCTGCATGGGCAAATTTGAAAGACGAAGTAAAATCTGATAGCGTAGGATACAAAGGCACAGAATTCGTTGAAAAAATCGTAAAACCTGTAAATGCAGCGCGCGGTAATGATTTGCCAGTATCAGCATTTATCGGACACGAAGATGGCTCATTTGAAGCAGGCACTACAAAATACGAAAAACGCGGTGTAGGCGTGCTTGTGCCAAAATGGATCGAGGCAAATTGTATCCAATGTAACCAATGCGCGTTCGTCTGCCCACACGCTGTAATCAGACCGTTCTTGCTAGACGAAAACGATGTAGCAAACGCTCCACAATACACAAAAGAGCACCTACTTGACGCAAAAGGCAAAGATTTTGCAGGTATGAAATACAAAATTCAAGTAAGCCCGCTAGATTGCACCGGTTGTGCATTGTGTGCTGAAAACTGCCCAAGCAAAGAGAAATCTTTGGTTATGGTTCCACTTGGCGAAGAAATGGATAAAGGCGAGCAAACAAGCGCTGATTATTTATTTGAAAATGTTCGCTACAAAGATGATTTGGCACCGAAAAACAATGTCAAAAATGTCGGCTTTGCTAGACCATATTTCGAATTCCACGGCGCATGCCCAGGTTGCGGCGAGACTCCATATATCACACTTATCACAAGATTATTTGGCGATCACATGATTGTAGCAAATGCGACAGGATGTAGCTCAATCTACGGCGGTTCTGCTCCTTCGACTCCATACCGCAAAGACGCAAACGGACGCGGTGTCGCATGGGCAAACTCACTATTCGAGGACAACGCAGAATTCGGCCTTGGTATGAAGGTAGCAACTGAGACAATTCGCCATAAAATCGAAGATGTTATGCTAAATACAATGGAAGAAGCTCCAAACGCGCTAAAAGCTCTATATAATGACTGGATCGAAAATCGCAACGACACTGTAAAATCTCGCGAAGTCGCAGACAAACTAATCCCAATCTTAGAGCAAAACAAAGGCGTTAAGGGCGTTAGTGAAATTTTAGAGAGAAAATCTTACCTAAGCAAAAAATCACAATGGATTATCGGTGGCGATGGCTGGGGTTATGATATCGGATACGGCGGACTTGATCATGTTTTAGCTAGTGGCGAAAATGTAAATGTTTTGGTTCTAAACACTGAGGTTTATTCAAACACAGGTGGCCAAAGCTCAAAAGCTAGCCGCCGTGGTTCTATCGCTCAATTCACAGCTGGCGGAAAAGCAGTTCAAAAGAAAGATTTGGGACAAATCGCTATGACTTACGGAAATATTTTCGTAGCTCAAATCAACTCAAACGCTAGCCAAGCTGCTACAATCAAAGCGATTTTGGAAGCAGAGGCTTATGATGGTCCATCACTCATCATTTGCTACTGCCCTTGTATCGCTCATGGTATCAAAGGCGGTCTAAACCACTCTGGCACACAAGCTGAGCTTGCGACAAAATGCGGTTACTGGCCAACTTATACCTTCGATCCACGCTTAGCAGACGCTGGTCAAAACCCACTAAAAATCAGCTCAAAAGAGCCTGATTGGGATCTATACGAGAGCTTTTTGATGAACGAAGTTCGCTACAACGCTCTAAGGAAAAACAACCCAGAGCACGCTGACGAGCTTTATGCTAAAAACAAACAAGACTCTCAAAAACGATACAGACAGCTAAAACGCTTAGCAAATTCTGATTATTCAGACGAGATTTAATCTCGCAGGTTGCGGTAAATTTACCGCAACCTTTTTTCTTTATTCTTTCGAAATTCCCTAAATTTAGCCTTTTTAAATTTATAAAAATTCTGAGATTTTTATATCCATTATCAGAAAGTTTTAAATTTTTTGTGTTATAATAACCAATATCAAAACAAAAGGGGATAAAATGAGTGTTTTAGTAATAGGCGCGGATGAAATCACTCCGATAAAGGCTGTTTTGCACAATCTTGGCGCGACGCATATCGAGCATTGGGACGCACGCAACGAAAATCGCGTCAATCGCAAACCAATCCCGCAAAATACCGACTGCGTGGTAATGCTAACTAGTTTTTTAAACCACAACACGATGAAAAAAATCAAAAGCGAAGTCAAAAAGCGCAATATCCCGCTCGTGTGCGCAAAACGAAGCGTGAGCTGTGTATTTTGCGAGTATTGTAAAATTTTCGGGCTAAAAAATACATTTTGTTGCGATAAAGACAAAAACGATTAATCTAAAATTTCACCCAAATTTCTCGCTGAAATTTTGGGTGAAATTTAGCTTTTGCGAAACCCCAAATTTAGCCCTTTTAAAATTTGCTAAATTTAACCAAACCACGATTTTATCGCACTTTTTGCGAAATCCAAATTTCGCATTTTTGCGCGATTTGTATGCGAATTAATCATCAAATTTAAGTATAAATTCATAGCAAAATTAGTAATATAGACCCTCGAAATTTAGCTTATAAAGGATTTTAAATGATAGGCATTATCTACGGTAGCTCGATGGGAAACACAGAAGCAGCCGCGAAACTCATAAGCGAAAATTTAGGCATAGTAAATGAAATCAAAAATGTAGCAGATATCACGCCAGCGGACCTCGCAAACTACACCGCGCTCATCGTAGGAAGCTCTACTTGGAACGATGGCGAACTCCAAGACGATTGGGCGAGCTTTGATTTTGATTCGCTCGCGATTAATATAGCTGGCAAAACGGTAGCGATTTTTGGCATGGGCGATAGTTCGAGCTATTCTGGCGCATACTGCAACGCAATGGCGGAATTGTATGCCAGATTTAAAACAGCCGGCGCAAAAATCATAGGCGCGGTGCCGACCGAGGGTTATGAATTTAGCGCAAGCAAAGCCATAAAAGACGGCAAATTCGTAGGCCTTGCCCTCGATAACGACAACCAAAGCGCCCTCACAGAAGGTCGCGTAAAGGCTTGGTTGGCCCAAATCACCCAAGATCTTCAATGATTTTAAGATACCTTATGGTCTCTTTTTGATTTTTCAAAACACAAATTTTAAAATTTACAATTTTTTTACACAGTGTTATTACGAATTTTCGCAGAATTTTAAATTTTGCAATTTTAGCATTTGAATTTTTAAAACTCATAGATTGCCACGAAACTGCTACACAATTTCTCTTAGCGACAAATGGGGCAAATTTACCAAATTTGATAAATTTGCCCAGCGAAAACTAATTTTTTTGCAGTTGTTTATCTTTGCCGAAATTTGGCGAGAGTGGGCCATAAAGCAAGCAATCGTTGCAGTCTTGGCCCAAAAGCAAAGCGTCGCTCATAGCCGATACATCGTAGCTTTTATCCGAAATGCTCGATGCGATTTGCTCTATCGCAGCCGAGATTAGCATCACAAAAAGATTTCCGCCACCACTCCCTGAGCCACTTTGGGCTGAGGCTGTCTTTTGCCACAGCGTCGCGCCAGAGCCTAAATCGACTAGCCTTCCTTCGACGCTGACGATAGTGTTGCTAGAAACGACCTTGTAGCTCGAACCGTATTGTAGGACTTTTAGATACAGCGCGGCGTCCGCACCAAAAATCTCTTTTAATTTCGCTGCTGAAACGGCGTGAATTTCGCCCGCTTCGCTAAGGCCGTTGCTTTTGAAGGTCTCGTGCGCCACGCTTACAGGCAGGACATAATACCCAGCCTCGCTTAAAGGCATTACGCTGTGAGCCAAAACCGCGCTTGCACCCTTAACCTCAACGGATTCGTTTGTCGGCATTAAGACTAAAATCGAGGTTGGCTTTTTTTGCAAAAATGCTGAATAATCGGTCTTGGGAGCGTTGTTTGCGCAACCAGAAAGTAAAAATACGAGGCAAAATATAGCCAAATTTATAAATTTATTTTTCATTTTGCACCCTTTTTGGCTTTTTTATCACTGAGCAAAAACTCCATATATCCCCTTGATTGCGGGAACGCTGTGGCTTCTTTTTGGAAATACGACTTAGCTGCGGCTGTATTTCCTAGCGCATTGTATAAAAGCCCCACATGCGCATAAAGCCCTGGCGGAACCTTTTTCGCGCTAGCTTCTGCTTTGGCGATAGATTTCTCTAACGATGAAATTTGCTCGTTTATGTCGCCCTCTTCGTTAAGATATAAATAAAGCGATTTTTGATACTCGCCGTCCCAGTGATACAGGCTCTGTCTGCCACCGCCAGCACACCCTACTAAAAGCACCCCGAGGCAAAATGCAAAAATTAAATTTTTCATTAAAACGCCTTATTATCGACGCCAAGGGCTAGTTTGTCGCTGGCTTCTTTGATCGCTAGGCTTAGAACTTTTCCATTTAGCGTAGCGTCATATCCAGCTGTGCCACCAAAGCCGATGACTTCGCGGTTGCTTAGCGAATACTCACCAGCACCACTGCTTGAATACACAACCTCGCTAGTAGCGACATTTACGACATTAAGATTAACTTTGGCGTATGCGATTTGAGTTTTGCCTTTGCCCAAAATTCCAAAAAGTTGATGATCGCCGACAGTTTTTCTGCCAAACTCCACGACATCGCCTGTGATGATGTATTTCGCCCCTTTTAAGCTTTGGGCTTTTTTCGAAATTTTGCTCTCTTGTTTCATCGCCTCTAAATTTGCGCGCTCCAAGACATTAAAACGCCCGCTTTGCTGTAAATTTGTGATTAAAATACTCAAAGCTTGGCTTCCTAGCCTATCCTCGCCGTCTGAGAAAATACCGCTATTATAGGTCGATTGATTTGCAAATCTACCCACGCTGACGGCTACTTTTTCGCCGTGATACGGGCTAAGTGCGACTTGCGAGACAGGCGTGTCGATGACTCTTTGCTTTTCTGTGGCGCAACCTGTGAAAATCACTGCACCAAAAAGCGCTGAAAGTAAAATTTTCTTTTTCATAATAAATCCTTAAATTTGAAAATTTAAAAAATTGGATTATACGCAAAATTTGGTCAAATTTGGCTAAATTTAGCCCTTTTTCGCTAATAAAAATATACACGAAAGTATCAGCACAAATCCTACGAAATCCAAAAATACAAATTTTGTCCCTAGCCAAAAATGCGCAAACACAGCTGCGCTTACTGGCTCAATCGCTGCGATTAGGCTTGCTTTTGGCGCACCGATTAATTTCACCCCAACCATATAAAAGCTAAATGCCAAAACCGTGCCGAAAAACACCACGCCCAAAAACGCCAAAACACCGCTTGTATCGCTAACGCCAGCTAAATTCCACACGCCCAAAACCCCGCCTAAAACCACTCCGCCAAGCACCATGCCCCAGCCTAAATTTAGCACGACGGGGTATTTTTGGTTTAGTTTTTTGGGCGCGAGATTATACACGCAAACGCAAGCTGCGCTAAGCAGACAAAAAATAAGCGCTTTTTGGCTGATTACAAGCGAGCCCAAATCCCCATGCGTAGCCAAAATCACAACGCCTAAAATCGCCAAAATCAGCGAAATAAACTCATTGATTTTAGGTAGTCGCGCCTCTGTGATACACACAATCGCCAAAATCATCGCGGGCGCGGTGTATTGGATCACGGTGGCAACAGCGGCGTTTGAAAGCTCGATAGAATAAAAGTAAAAATATTGCGTCAGCATTAAGCCCAAAATCGAAAAAGCCAAAAATTGCGCCCTCAAATTCGCGTCCAAAATCGGCGCAAAAACTCGCCTATCTCGCAACGAAAAAGCGCAATAAATCACCAAAACTCCCCCAGCACAAAGCAGGCGAAGCGGGACAAGCCAGTTTGCGCTCACGCCCTTTATTTCGAAGAGATACTGACCGCAAACCCCGCTAAATCCCCACAAAACCCCACCAAGAAAGGTTATGAAAATGCCAAAAATTTGACTATTTGCCTTCATTTCGTCTTAGCATTTCATCATAAATTTCATCAATCGAATTAAAGCTTTTGCCTAAAAATTTGGTGCAAGCGTTTATTGTTTTTTTGCCAAATTTGCCGTCTATTGCGACATTGTAGCCGTTTTGGCGCAGGGTTTGTTGTATGAATATGACCTTTTGCTCGTAGCTTGGCGAAATTTCGCTGTTTTTAGCAGGCA
Organism: Campylobacter sp. JMF_04 NA10; assembly: GCF_027737655.1. Lineage (NCBI taxonomy): Bacteria > Pseudomonadati > Campylobacterota > Epsilonproteobacteria > Campylobacterales > Campylobacteraceae > Campylobacter > Campylobacter sp. JMF_04 NA10. The sequence continues at coordinate 13,269 of NZ_JAOVTZ010000007.1, forward strand.
AAATTTCATTAGAGCAGTTTAGAGTTTTAAATTTCTCGCAAATTTCATAATCTTTTATAAATTTTTCGCTGATTTCAATCTGCTCTAAAACAAAATTTTCTACCCTATTTTCAAGGCGCAAAGCGGGATTTTGCGACGCAAAATAGCCATAAATTCCACCCACAATCCAAGCGAAAACTCCACAAATCGCCATTTTTTTAAATGGATCTTTATTTCGCATTTTTTGGCGATATTCTTTTGGGATTTTGCGCCTTTTAAGTAGCGTAGAAAGCGAGCTTAGCGTGTAAAAAACTAGCCCTAAAACAAGGCTTAACACAAACACTCCAAACGCGCTTTGAAAAATAGCGCTAAATGGGGCGCGCGAAAATGAGCTTTCTAAATTTAGCTCCGTTAAAATTAGCGCAAAAATCGCAAAAATCGCCCCTCCAAGCCCCCAGATTAGCCCAGAATACACAGGCGAAATCCTATCTAGCACCCCCTTCATCATCGCACTTAGCCTAAGCGCGCTCTCATCGCTGATATAATCATCGCAACTTTGCTTTACCGCATAGCCTAACTCTTCGTTTTTATCGCGCCTAATGGAGGCAATTAGCTTCATTGATTTATCCAAAACGCTCTGGGAGGCGTATTTGTTAAAAAACAAATAAGCCTCCCTTTTGGTTATCTTGCCGTCAAGTCCGATTTTTTCTAAATGCTCGATTTCATCGGCAAATAAATCATCGAAAAATTTCGATTTGATAAAGGCATAAGGCGGATTTGCAAACCCCACGCCAAGATATGTTTTATCTAAAATTTGATATTGCAATTCGCTAAAATAGCTATTTCCCTCATAAACGCAAAGCTCGGTATCGCTAGAATAATTATTAAATTCGACCAATTCAAAAGGAATTTTCTCGCTTAAAAGCTCCATGCCAGCACTACTGGCAAATTCGTCAAATTCGTTAGCGTATTTTTTAGACGAGGTTTTTAAATTTGCGCTTGATTTTGCCATTATGCTTACAGTTCTAACATCTGTGAAAATCCCGTATCCACTGCATTTTTGGCAGGTTATCTCCCCGCTACCTCTACACGAATTACACCTAAGGCTTCCAGAGCCATAGCACGAGCCACAGGTCTGCAAACCGCTTCCGCCACACGAGTAGCAGGTCGCATAATAGCTTTGCGAGACATACTCGCCGTTTTGATACACCTGTCTATATGAAAGCACGCTTCCAGTGCCCCCACAAGCAAAGCAGTTGCTTCTGCCACTTCCGCCACAAGATGAGCAGCCTACATTTCCGCGCCCACCGCAGTTATTACAGCGCACAAGCCCGCGCCCGCTACAACTACCGCAATAATACGAAAACGAAAATTTCTCATAATCGCCTAAATTTTGTGTAGAGCCTGAGAGTTTAATCGCTTCGTTTGCTTTGGTGGCTTTTAAATTTTCCACAAAATCTTGGCGACTTTGTTCGTCATTTTGGGCTAAATCCAAAAGGCTTTGTGTGTATTCCTCAAAATCAATTTTGTTATCACCAAAGTGTATATCAACGCTCGCGTCGCCTTTTAGGGTTTGGGTGGCGTATGAGCCGTAAAACTGCCAATAAACGAAAATTTTGGTATTAAATGGGAAAATTTGGCTTGAAATTTTTTTAACATCGTTTTTGCTAACTTGATTGCCATTAGCTAAATTTTGAATTTGGAGTAGGAGACTGTCCCCTAGCCCCAATTCATCGTCATTTTCAGACGAAATTCTATCTTGCATTTAGATACTCTTGCAAGCTTTTCACTTCCAGTGCGCTTCCGTCTTGGACTGCGCACACTGACATAGTAGCAGCGAGCGCGGCCTTGATATTCGTAAAATACGGCAGTTTAAATCTCACCACAGCTTGGCGGATTTTAAATGTATCTGACGAGCTTGATTTGGTGTCGCTGGTGTTGATGACAAGGGCGATTTCGCCATTTTTTAGCTTATCTTCGATATTTGGGCGACCTTCTGAAATTTTATAGACGAACTCGCATTCTAACCCAGCCTCTCTTAACGCCTTGCAAGTCCCGCCAGTGGCAATCAGACTAAATCCAGTCTCAACCAAAGTCTTAGCTAGGCTTACCCCTTTTTCTTTGTCGCGGTCAGTCAAGCTCATAAACACAGCGCCCTTGCTTGGCAAGACATTGCTGGCTGAAATTTGGCTTTTGGCAAAGCTTTTTGCGAAATTCTCGCTAATACCCATAACCTCGCCCGTGCTTTTCATCTCAGGCCCTAGCGCGATGTCGCAGCCTGGGAGTTTGTTAAACGGAAATACGCTTTCTTTGACACATACTCTGCCGCTCACGCGCGGTTTTAAAATGCCTTTTTCCTCGCACAAAACGCCAAATTTATCGTAAAATTTAAGCGCCTCGCGCAAATTTCCTTGCCACATTACGCGCGTGGCGACCTTTGCCATTGAAATTCCAGTTGCTTTGCTCACAAACGGCACGGTTCTACTAGCTCGCGGATTGACCTCGATCATATAAAGCTCGTCCTCAAAAATCGCAAACTGAATATTCATAAGCCCCACGACGCCCAAATTTAGCGCGATCTGTTTTGTGGTTTCGTTGATTTTATCAATCATCTCATCGCTTAGGCTCATTGGAGGCAGTATGCTTGCACTATCGCCAGAGTGGATTCCAGCCTCTTCGATATGCTCCATTATAGCGCCGATATAGACATCTTTGCCATCGCTTATAGCATCGACATCAAGCTCGGTTGCGTCAAGCAAAAATTTATCTAATAATACCGGCGAGTGGTAGCTCACACTCACAGCCTCGCTCATATACTCTTTTAGTTCATCGACATTATGCACTCTGCGCATTGCTCTACCGCCAAGCACATAGCTAGGGCGCACAAGGACCGGATAGCCGATGATTGCCGCTTTTTCTATCGCTTCTGCTTCGCTTATGGCTGTGTCGTTTTTAGGCTGTTTTACGCCGATTTTAGTGATAAATTCGCTAAATTTCTTGCGGTCTTCTGCGATATCAATCGTGCGCGCGCTCGTGCCAATAATCTTGGCTCCAATTGCGTTTAGGCGTTTGGCAAATTTAAGCGGAGTTTGTCCGCCAAAATGCACGATTACGCCCTCTGGCTTTTCTGTCTCGATTACGGTGCGAACATGCTCGAAATCGATTGGCTCAAAATACAAAATATCGCTCGTATCGTAGTCGGTCGAAACCGTTTCTGGGTTGCAGTTATACATAATGCTCTTTATGCCAAGATCCCTTAGCGCGTAGCTTGCATGAACGCAGCAATAATCAAACTCAATGCCCTGCCCTATGCGGTTTGGACCACCACCGATAATTAGGACTTTTTTGGCGTTTTGTGGCGTTCTGGTTGGCAGGTTTGGCGTGATATTTGTGCTAGAATACAAATACGGCGTGAGAGCCTTAAATTCGCCTGCGCAGGTATCGACTTCGTTATATTCTAAATTTATGCCGTGTTTTGCGCGCGCAAAGAAAATATCGTTTTGCGTAAGGCCTAGATTATCGACTTTGTTGATCAAATGCGCAATCATTTTGTCCGAAAAGCCCATAGTTTTAGCTTTGCGAAGCAAATTCGGAGCATTTAGGATATCCATGTCGATTTTGGCTTCAAATTCGACAATTTCGTGAATTTCGCGCAAAAACCACGGATCAATTTTGCTAAATTCAAAGACCTCATCTACGCTAAATCCCTCGCGAAAAGCTTGCGCGACATACAAAATTCTATCCTGTCCTGCGTTTCTAAGCCCAAAAATCAAATCATCTTTGCTTAAATTTAACTCGATAAAGCCATAGTAGCTTTTCTCCATTGAGCAAAGTGCTTTTTGGATACTCTCTTTAAATGTGCGCCCAATCGCCATTACCTCGCCGATACTCTTCATCGCAGTGCCAAGGTGCGGGTTCGCGCCCGGGAATTTCTCAAATGCAAAGCGAGGGATTTTTGTGACGATATAATCAATCACAGGCTCGAAACTCGCAGGCGTGCCCGTGATGTCGTTTTTGATCTCATCTAGGCTAAATCCCACAGCTAGCATGGTAGCGACCTTGGCTATCGGGTAGCCTGTGGCCTTGCTAGCTAGGGCTGAACTACGGCTGACACGCGGATTCATTTCGATTACTATCATGCGACCTGTGCGCGGATTTATGGCAAATTGCACATTACTTCCGCCCGTATCGACGCCAATCTCACGCAAAATCGCAAAACTTGCATCACGCATGCGCTGATACTCTTTATCCGTGAGCGTCAAGGCCGGTGCAATCGTAATGCTATCGCCCGTATGCACGCCCATAGGATCGAGATTTTCGATAGAACAGACAATAATGCAGTTATCTTTATTATCCCTGATAACCTCCATTTCATACTCTTTCCAGCCAAGCAAACTCTCTTCAATCAAAATTTCATGGATTGGGCTGATATCAATGCCGTTTTGTGCGATTTCTTTAAATTCGTCGATATTATACGCTACGCCACTTCCTGCGCCTCCAAGCGTATAACTAGCGCGGATAATGAGCGGAAAGCCGATTTCCTCGGCTGCACGGAGAGCTTCTTCCATAGTGTAGGCGTATTTTGACTTTGGCAAGTCCATGCCGATTTTAATCATTGCTTCCTTAAAAGCCACGCGGTCTTCGCCCTTTTTAATCGCTTCTGGTTTAGCACCTAGAAATTTCACATCGCCTAGCTCGCCACTTTCATAGACTTCCATTGCGACATTTAGCGCAACCTGACCGCCCATAGTAGGCAGTATCGCATCGACACCCTCTTTTTTGATAATTCGCAAAATGCTCTCTTTCGTGATTGGCTCGACATAGGTCGCATCTGCAAAATCAGGGTCTGTCATAATCGTAGCTGGGTTTGAATTTATCAAAACTACGCGATAGCCCAAATTTTTCAAAGTTTTAGCAGCTTGTGTGCCACTATAATCAAATTCACACGCTTGACCGATGACGATAGGACCGCTTCCGATAAGCAATATCGTCTTTACATCTTCTCTTTTTGGCATTATCTTTCCTTTGTAACGACATACAAAAACGTTGGCATATTTGGATTTGCGTATGGCTCTATGACAGCGCTTTTGTATAATTTACCACTCTGAACTGATTTGACCCGCCCCACAGGCACTCCCTCGAAAAATATCTCGTCCTTTCCGCTCGTATAAACCTCATCGCCGACTTTTGGATCTAGCCATTGCGGGATAAATTTCACCACCAAAGCATTTCCCTCGCCGTTTGCAACGCCTGGAATTTGGCTCTCGCCGATTGATACAGAAAAATTGCTTTTTTCATCTTTTTGGAGTATGGCTAAGGGTTTGTTATCGCGATTTACGACGATTCCTGCGGTTTTGCCCTCGCTAATGAGACCATAAACTTTATCTGGATTGAAATTTTTAAAATTTATCCAAAATTTGTTGTAATCATTTAAGCTAGCGTAACTTAGCGTCCTAACAAGCTCGACGCGCGGTTCATAAGCGGAGCTGTTTTTATCAAGCAAAATTTTATTTAACTCCCCTGCAAAGGTGCCAAGAAGCATGGCGGATTTTTTCAGCTCCTCGTTTTCGGCGCGCAGGGCTTCGATAGTGTTTGCTTGATCGATGTGTTTTGAAATTTTGTTTTTTATAAAGCTCGTAATATCTTTGTAAGTATCAATAGCTCCTCCGCTAAGACCGATAAATTTACCATGAATTTGCGATCCAAAAATAAGCGAAGTAGCCACCAATACCACAGCGATGAGTAGAAACTTTACATTAGTCATTTGCTGTTTGTTTTAGCGATTTGATCTCTTCTAGGGCCTTGCCAGTGCCGTTTGCGACGCAAAGAAGCGGTTCATCTGCTACGAATACAGGCAGTTTCACAGCCTCGCTTAGATATTTATCTAGCCCTCTAATTAGCGCGCCTCCGCCGGTTAAAACCACGCCGTTTTCTACGATATCGGCTGCGACTTCTGGCTGAATACTTTCAAGCACAAATTTTAGCGCGTCAGCGATTTCGCGGATCGAGTCTTTTATCGCCTCTCTGACATCTTCGCTGGTTAAATCAACCGAGCTTAAAAGCCCGCTGATTTGGTCCTTGCCTTTGACCGTGTAGGTTAGATCTTTTGGTTGTTGGATTGCGGTGCCGATTTTGATTTTGATCTCTTCGGCTGCACGCTCTGAGATAAGAAGGCTGTATTTTTCTTTGACATAATTTACAATGCTAGCGTCGATTTTATCGCCTGCTACGCGCACTGATTTTGCATTTATAATGCCCCCTAGCGAAATCACACCAATCTCTGTCGTGCCGCCACCGATATCTACGACTAGCGAGCCTTTCGCCTCGGCTACTGGAAGCCCTGCGCCAATCGCTGCTGCCATTGGTTCTTCGATTAGATAAACCTCGCGCGCACCTGCTATCATCGCGCTTTCTCTCACGGCCTTGCGCTCGACTTGCGTTAGACCATAAGGCACAGAGATGATAATCCTAGGACTTACGAAAAAGCGTCTTTTGTGCGTTTTTTCGATGAAATATCTAATCATCTTTTCAGTCATATCAAAGTCTGCGATAACGCCGTCTTTCATCGGGCGCACAGCCTCGATATCGCCCGGTGTGCGACCTAGCATCTCTTTGGCTTCTGCGCCCACAGCTATGATTTTTTGTTTGCCATAGCGTTCGTTTTGCACAGCCACGACGCTTGGTTCGTTTATGATTATACCTTTATCTTTTAGCAAAACTAGCGTGTTTGCCGTGCCAAGATCAATTCCCATATCACTAGAAAATAAGCCTAATAAAGAATCAAGTAACATTTATTCCCCTATGCAGTTAAATTTTGTTTTACTAATATCGGCTTTGCGCCCTCGCTGACTACCTCTTTTGAGATAATCACATCATATCCACTAAGCTCTGGTAGGTCGAACATTATATCAATCATAATCTCTTCAATAATCGATCTAAGTCCCCTAGCACCAGTTTTGCGCTTGATAGCAAGTTTTGCTACCTCGCTTAGAGCTTCATCGTCAAATTTCAAATTTGCCCCGTCGATTGCGAAAAGTTTTTGGTATTGTTTTAAAATCGCATTTTTTGGCTCGGTTAAAATTCTAACCATTGCCGCCTCGTCGATTTCATTTAAACTCGCCATGACATGAAGTCTGCCGATAAGCTCAGGGATTAGCCCATAATGCACCAAATCATCAGCCTCTACCATGCCAAGCAAATTTTGGTTTTCTTTTTTGCTTCGTTTTTCTTGCCCAAAACCAAGCACATTTTTGCCGATTCTGCGTCCGATAATCTCGTTTATGCCATCAAACGCTCCGCCACAAACAAACAAAATATTTGTCGTATCAATCTGAATAAAGTCCTGGTTAGGGTGTTTTCTGCCACCTTTTGGCGGGATATTTACCACACTTCCTTCGATGATTTTCAAAAGCGCTTGTTGCACGCCCTCGCCACTGACATCGCGCGTAATCGAGCGATTTTCGCTCATTCTAGCGATTTTATCGATCTCATCGACAAATACAATGCCTCTTTGAGCCCTCTCGACATCGCCACCGGCTGCTTGAAGCAGGCGAGTTAGGATATTTTCGACATCTTCGCCCACATATCCAGCCTCTGTTAGGCTTGTAGCGTCGCTGATTGCAATAGGCACATCTAAAAACCTAGCCAAAGTCTGCGCCATAAGCGTTTTGCCACTTCCTGTCGGACCGATTAGCAAAATGTTTGATTTTGAAATTTCAGTATCGTCGCCCTCTATCTCATCTTTGCGAAAAATTCGTTTGTAGTGGTTATAAACACCCACACTAAAAATCTTTTTCGCTCTTTCTTGGCCGATTACATATCTGTCCAAAACCTCCATTAAAGCCTTTGGTTTAATCGCCTCGAAATCTATCTCACCTGCGATTCGTTCGCTCTTTTTCGCGACCTCCCCGCCATGAATTACCGCATAAAGCTGATCTACACAATAATTACAAATCGCTACTGTGCCTCTTTCGTTTGGAAATATCGTATATCCATCTTTTTCTGTAAAGCCGCAAAAACTGCATTTATCTAACATTAATTTCTACCCTTATCTAGCGGAATTCCGCGTTTTGTGTTTAATATAAAATCGCACATTTTTTTCACATGCTCATTATCTGTTTCGTTTATCAAAATTTCGGCTTGTTCTTTTAATCCCACGCCTTGGTTAAACAAAAATTTATACGCTTTGTTGATGATTTCGACCGTATCTCTGTCAAATCTACGGCGAATTCCTGTTAAATTTAGCCCCCTGATATAGGCTCTGTTTCCCTCCGCTAGACAAAACGGCACTATGTCTTGTCCAAGCGCGCTAGCCCCTGCTATCATGCAACTCTCGCCGATTTTGACGAATTGATGCACGGGGGTTAGACCGCCGATTACTGCGTAATCGCCCATTTGCACATGCCCAGCCAAAGTGGCTGAATTTGCCAAAATGATATTATCGCCTAAAATACAATCATGCGCCACATGGCAATACGCCATCATAAAGATATTATCGCCAATGCGCGTAAATCCGTCTCCCTTGTGCGAACCAGAGCTAATGGTGCAAAATTCGTGGATTGTGGCGTTTTTGCCAATTATGAGGCCTGTTTTTTCGCCTACTTCGAAGCTGATATCTTGCGGGATATCGCCCACAATCGCATAAGAGAAAATTTTAGAATTTTCGCCGATTGTAGTATCGCCGATGATGCGCGCGCCCTGCTTTATGAGTGTGCCAGAGCCGATTTTGGCCTGAGCACTTATGAACGCATAAGGCTCGATTATGACATCATCGCCCAAAACTGCGCCATCTTCTACGATAGCGGTGTGATGAATTTTGCTCATTTTATTTATCCATTACCATTGCTTGAAGTTCTGCCTCGGCTGCCAAAACATCGCCTCCTGCGTCATCTTTGATATACGCTTCGCCCTTTAACTGCCAAATTCTGCCTCTGTGTTTAATCGCCTCTAAGCGGTATTCTAAGCGGTCTCCTGGGCGCACTGGTTTGCGAAATTTCGCCTTGTCGATACTCATAAAATACACAACCTTATCGCTTAAATCCGTGCCCTCGGCTTCCATTGATTTAAACGCCAAAATTCCCCCAGCTTGGGCAAGTCCCTCGATAATCATCACGCCAGGATAAATCGGGTGGCCCGGAAAATGTCCTTGGAAAATTTGCTCGCCATAGGTGATGTTTTTGTAAGCGATTATCGTTTTTCCCATATCCATATCGGTAACTTTGTCGATCAAAAGCAACGGGTAGCGGTGCGGGAGTATGTTTAAGATTTCGGTTATGTCAATCATTTCGTATCCTTGATAAAAATTCTTGCCATTTTACCCTAACTTTACTAAAATTTCCCTAACATCTAAAAATATCCGAGATAGCGCGTAAATCTCCACTTTGGCTGGGTAAATTTCATCTACGACGATGATTGGCGAAAGCGAGCGCGCACCGCAAATTTTCGCGCGAATTTGCTCTTGTTTTTTCAGGCTTGGCGGATTTTTTAAAATTTCAGCTGTGTTTTTGAAATCTGTTTTTAAAATTTCGTTGAAAAATTTAAGGCTTAAAATTTTAATCTCGCCCTTATCGCAGTAAAATTTCTCGCAACTCTCATTTATGCTAAATTTGACAAATTCACGCCTAAAATGGGAGTTATGTAAGATAAACGAAGGCCTTATCTGCCCAGAAAATTTCACCCACGCCCTAAGCAAGCGGTAGTTTAAAAACTCATCTCTGATAATCTCAAATTTTACCCCCTCGCGCCTAAATTTCGCCACTTTTTTATAAATTTTAAACTTTTCCTCTATCGAAGCAGGCAGTATTTCCCCGCTAACTGGCGACATAAGCTCGTAAATTTCGCTCTCTGTGCGCTGTGCGCATAGCGCAAACATGCAGCCGCAGTAGTTTTGGTGATAGAGCCTATCTTTTTTGGCTAGGGCAAACTGCTCGTTCGTGCCGCCGTTTTTGCGAAAATCAGGCGCGACAAACTCCAAATTTTGCTCTTTGCAGATTTTTTCTAGCGAATTTACAAGCTGGGCGTGCGATTTTTTGGGGCTCATTAAAAGCGTCGTGGTGATTTTTTTCTCGCCAATACTGCGCGCGAAGCAGGCGGTGTTTTGCATACGAAAATCGAAGCAAAACTCACAGCGCCTGCCCTTTTCTGGCTCGTTTTCAAGGCCTTTTGCCCCACTAAGCCACGCCTCATAATCATACACCCCAGCGTAAAATTTGATCCCAAGCCCCTCGCACACGCTCTTTGCGTCCTCCAACCTCAGCAAATACTCGCTGTAAGGGTGTATGTTTGGGTCGTAAAAATACCCCACCAAGGGCTCATCGCACTCGCGCGCTAACCTGCGCAAAAAATAATCACAATCCACCGCACAACAGATATGAACTAACAAAATCAGCCTTTTAATTTAATTTGCTATAATTTTAGATTATTAAATTTAACAATCAATAGGCGCAAAAATGGTGAAATTTTTAGCAAAACACAAGAAAAAATTTATTTATAGCATTTGCGGACTTGGCGCGTTTTACACGCTTTTTGGCTTTTTTGGCGTGCCACTTCTCATCGAAAAAGCAGTTCCAAAAATCCTAGAAAACGAGGCAAATTTCAGCGTTAAAAGCGCGAAATTTAACCCCTTTACCTACGAGCTAAACATCACCGCTCCCTCGCTTTCGACTTTCAAACCACTATTTTCGGCAGAGAAAATCGATGTCAAGCTGAAATTTGGCGAGCTGTTTAACAAAACCATAGATATCCAAACCCTGCGCCTGCAAAGCCCTAAAATCAGCATTTCGCGCGAAAATAACGGCTCGTTTAATTTCGAGAGCCTTTATGCTAATAGCGAGAGCGAAGAAACGGACGAAAATTCGAGCATAAATGTCAAACTGGATAATTTCAAAATCGAAAACGGCGGGGTTTTTTACGAAGATTTGAGCCTAGAAAGACCCTTTAAAATCGAGCTTGGTAGCTTAAACTACGAAATCGCTGGGCTAAATTTGGCTAGTAATTCTATCGGAAACCACGATTTTAACGCCTCTTCGCAGACTTTCGATAATATCTTTCACTCAGGCTCAATCAGCCTAAATCCGCTTAAAATCGAGGGAAATTTAAGCGTAGAAAATCTCAAAATCAATCCGTTTTGGCTATCGTTTTTGGATATAAAAGAGCTTGATCTCCTTGGTGGGAAAATCAGCGCAAATGCCCTTTATGAGGTGATTTTAGACGAGGAAATCGCGCTAAATTTGAAAAAAAGCAAAATCGCTCTAAATGACCTTGCCCTGCTTGCTAGCCAAAATTTAATCAAATCGGAGCAAATTTCACTTGCAAATATTGATTTTAACGCCAAATTTGGGGAAAATTTAGCCGCCACTTTGGGTGCTGGTGAAATCGCCCTTAAAAATAGCGAGTTTCTAAGCGCAGAAAATAACGCGAGTTTGGGCGAATTCAGGGCTTTTGATTTTGGTTTAAAATTTGGCTTAGAGGACGAAAATTTAGGCTTAAATGCGAATTTAGACAAGATAAATTTAGGCGAGTGCAAATTTAATGATAGCTTAATAAATTTAAGCGCAAAGGGTGGCGAAATTTCGCAAATCAGCGCAAATTTTATGGGCGAAAACAACGCCTCCAAAACAGAGGCAAAAGTCGCAAAAATCGAAATTTTGCCACTAAATTTAGCCTTGGCGAAATTTGACAAGATAGATTTGGCAAATTTAAGCGCAGATGATTTTAGCTTCCAAATGGGCGAAAAAGGTTCAAATTTGGCCCTAAATTTGGCAAAATTTGGCGAGCTTAGCCTAGCCAATAAAAACGAAAAATTTAGCGGAATTAAAAATTTAAGCGTGCAAAAGTTAAATTTTGCCCTAGATAAACTTGCCCTAAATATCGACAAAATCGGCATTGACGCGCCGTTTTTTAACTCAGAGATTAGCGAAGAGGGCGCAAAAAGCATAAACGATTTAAGCGTGATTTCTTACGCGCCTAGCAAGGTGGAAAATGCGAAATTTAGGCAAAATTTATTAGCTCAGATACACACACTCGCCCCAGAGGGAAATTTCACGCAATTTAGCGAAAATAACGGCTCCGCGCGCAGTATCCCCCAAGCCAAAAATGAGCCAAAATTTAGCTTTGCTATCGCGCAAATCGCGCTAAATGGCGGCCACGCGAAAATCACAGAGAGCTTCGTAGCCCCAAAGATAACCCACAATCTCGCTAAAATTGAGGCTAGCGTGCAAAATCTATCTAGCAATTTTAGCGCCCCTTTTAGCGCCAAAGTAAGCGTGGCAAGCGATGAAATAAGCGCCAATGCAACCTCGAAAATCACCATAAATCCGCTGAACTTAGACATTGATTTTGATGTCGCTCACCCTGATTTGCGCAAAGCAAACCCGTATTTGGAGCAGTTTTTAAACGCAAAAATCGCAAGCGGCAATGCAAATTTAAAAGGAAATTTCAAATTTAGCGATAAATTCGCGCTAAATGCTGAAATTTCGGGCAAAAATTTAGCCCTAAACGACGCAAAAGGGGCGAAAGTTTTTAGCATAAATAGCGCAAAAGTGGGCGCGCTAAGCCTAAATCAGAGCAAAATCGATATCAAAAATATAGCCATAAACGCCCCTTACGCGAAAATCCATATCGCCAAAAACGGCGAGATAAACCTAGCCAAACTAGCCAAAACTTCGCCAAAATCTGCCTCAAAAACACCTGCGCCAAAAGCCCAAGCCGGAGGGCAAAAAAGCGCTTTTGGCGTGAATATTTCAAATGTGAGCGTGCAAAACGGCTCGTTTAACTTCATCGACGATACGCTCTTTATGCCACTAAATATCACGGTCTCCAAAATCAAAACTACAATAGATAAAATCAGCGACAAATCCCAAGCAAACCTCAAATTTAACGGCCTTGTGGGCAAAAGTGGCTTAGGGCAAATAGCGCTAAAAACCTACCCTTTCGCACCAGAGCAAAAAAGCGATATTAGCGTGGTTTTAAAAGATGTCGCGCTCAGTGATATCACCCCATACAGCGCGAAATTCGTGGGCTATGAGATAAAAAGTGGCAAGAGCAATTTAAAGCTAAATTATAAAATCAACGCCTCCAAACTAAACGCCACAAACGACATAAACCTCGATAATCTCGTGCTTGGCGAAAAGGTGCAGAGCAAAGACGCGCTGAATTTACCGCTGGATTTAGCGATTTCGATTCTCAAAGACAGCGACGGCCAAATCAATGTCAGCCTGCCAATCAGTGGGAATCTAAACGATCCGAAATTTAGCTTTGGTGGCGTGATTGTGGGGGCTGTGACGAAGCTATTTAGCGATATCGTGCTAAGTCCGTTTAGGTTTTTAGGCAAAATCGCTGGAATCGATACTGCCTCGCTCGATGGAATCGACTTCGAGCCAGCTAGTAGCGAGATTTTGATCAGCGAAAACGAAAAAATCGAGAATCTTGCCACGATTGCAAAATCAAAGCCAGAAATCAAAATCACCATAACCCCAGCATATAACGAGAAGCTCGATACTAGGGCATTTAAGCTCGTCACGCTAAACGAAAATATAGACAGACTAATGCTAAAAGAAAATCTCTCATCTGACGCTGCGATTGCGAGCCTAAGGGCGAAACACCGTATAAAAGAGGGTGGCGAAGAGGGATTTGAAAAACTCATACAGGCGCAAAAATTCACAACCTCGCGTTTAGAGAATTTAGCCGTCGCGCGCGCTAAATCCGTGCAAAGCGCGCTTGCAAATTTGGGCGTCTCAGACTCACAAATCGTGATTAAAAAACCTGCGAATGTCAGCGCGAAGCAAGATAGCTTCATCAGCGTCGGCCTTGGCGTAGAGAAGTGAAATTTAAAATTTTGCAAATTTAGCGGTAAAAATTTTAAAGTCGTAGATCGCTTCGTCAAGGCTGTGCCTTTCCTCGCAATGACAATAGCGGACAAAATTTACGCCGGGTGTGTCATTGCAAAATACTGCCCTGAAACACTTACCATTGTCATTGCGAGAATTTTGCGTTAGCAAAATTCGTGGCAATCTACGAATTTAAAATTCCTTGCGCTAAATTTGCTGTCATTGCGAGCGAAGCGAAGCAATCCAGTAAAATTTAATGCAAAATTCTACTTAAATTTTGCATTGAACGATTTTTTTAAATTTTAAGCGAAATTTGAAATTCTCTGTAAGGGGGAGGGCGCGCTTTTTAGGAGACGCTACCCTCCCCCTTACCAACCCCCACCCCTGTAAAAC
>NZ_JAOVTZ010000008.1:0-16279 GCF_027737655.1 Campylobacter sp. JMF_04 NA10
AACACCAGGTTCGCCTTTTTCAAGAGTAATATCAGCTTTAACTGCGTCATTACCATCTTTGCCATTTAAGCCGATAGTTCCATTGCCATCTTTTGCAGCGATAGTTACACCATCATTGCCATCTTTGTCGATAACTTTGATTTGACCATCTTCGCCAGGTTTTCCAGGTGTGCCATCGCCTGCCTCACCTATTGTTAGGTTATTAGCAAGTTTTAGGTCGTAAGTAGTGTTATTATCACTAGCAGCAAGTTTTAGATTGCCATCTGTGTAAGAGCCATCATCAGGTGCTTTTGTGCCACCATTGACAGTAACTTTTGTTCTATTGCTTTCAACACCTTTTTTGAGTTGAGATACATTGACTGCGTCTGTATCAGCTTCACCAGGAGCTAAATTTGTAATCTTAACTGGATTGTTATTAATGTTATTAGTTAGCGTAACAGTGCTATTTGTATCATCTGTATATTGCACTGGAAGTGTTACTTTGACAGTGAAATCATTTCCGTCCTCTGCGCCATTTCTATCTCTTTCGACAGTCACATATTGATCGCCAGATTTGACAGTATCATTTCTGTCATACGCTTTTTTGATAGCATCGTGGATAGTAGTCTCACCAGTACCACCTAGATTTGTAACGATAGTTTTGTTGCCTTCGATTTTAGTTTCGCCACCAAAGAAATTTTTAATATCATTTGAAATTTCGGTTCTATTGGCTTCCATTTGATTTGCTATGCTTAGGATATACTCTCTACCACCCTCAGCATTTAGCGCACTAGCAGTTGTTACACTTACGCTTCCGTCTTTATTGACGACGGTTGTATTAGTATCTACTCCGTCTCCTGCTACACTATATATATCTCCGTTATATCCTATTGAAACAATCTTGTTGTTTTTGATAGTGGCGTTTTGGAATTTAGGGGCAAATGTAACATCATAGCCATTTTTACTAGCATTTTCAGCGGCTGTGATTGTTATACCATCATTACCCTCGACGAAATATACATTTGACCTATTTGTATTTTTGTCTAGTTTGCCCACAGTGCCAGCGATAGCGGTATTTGCGCCTACTTGCCATTGTAACTGATCGTAAGCAGCATATAGTTGCGAGCCGTTGATAGCATCGGTGCTATCTTTTGTGATTAGACCCGCTGCGACATTTTGGATTCTACGCTCTTTATCTTTATCGCCTACGCTTACTACGCCCTTAGATTGCGCACCAGCAAAATCGCCATAAGTCACGCCGCCTACTGTGGCATTTTTTACCTCACCATTATCAGCCGTAGTATCTCCTGTGACATAAGCACTCTCATTGCCTAAGAAAACAGAATTTTCAAGAGCTGTTTTAACATTACTTCCTAAAACATATACATGTTCTAACTTATCTATCTCGTTATCAGAACCCACTACATATACATTTTTTGTATTTCCACTATTTCCTATAACATTTCTATTACCAAAAGAAAAGATATTATTGCTTGTAGTATCGTTCTCGCTTGCTCCATCTTTTGCGCCTTTGCCGAAGTAATTATCATTACCTACTTCATATGATTGATCTGTCAAAAGCACACTTGGATCACCAAATGCACCAGAGTTGTTACCACTGACATTATTATCACTACCCATAGCAATAGATTTTGAGCCAGTTACGACATTTCTATAACCATGAGCAATACTCTCGACACCTGTTTCGGTTACATTGTTATCCATACCGACTGAGAAAGACCTATCAGCGCTTGCGACATTGCCAAAACCAAGAGCGGCTGATTTCTCGCCCTCGGCGACATTGCTCATACCAGCAGCGACAGAGTAAGCAGCAGTGGTGTTATTATCAGCACCTAGTGCCATAGAGTGCGAAGCTGATGCGTTGTTGTCAGAACCGATAACTAGCGTAAAATCAGCAGCCGCGTCGTTTTTAAGACCAAACGCAGTAGAGTAAGTACCACTAGCGCTATTGTATCCACCAACAGCGATAGAGCCGAAGCCTGTTGCGTTGTTTTCGATACCCACAGCCGAAGCAGCCTGATCAGTAGCGCGGTTAAACAAACCTACTGTTATAGTATTATCAGCAGTATTTTTGTTATAGTAACCTGCTGCGATAGAGAAATCTGCGTTTTGAATTTGGTTCATATTACCCAAACCCATGGAGTTTTCAGAGCCTGCACTAATAATATTGATAACACCTATCGCACTAGAATTTGTATCATAAACTTTGTTTTCCAAACCAAAAGCGATAGAGCCTTTGCCGTGTGCTTTGTTGCTTACACCATAGGCATTTGAAGCTATACCAAAAGCTTCGTTTGTAAAACCAATAGCATTTGCAAAGGTATTACTTGCTTCTGAGCTTTGACCTATTGCAAGTGAAGCAAGACCGCTAGCTTCTGTTGATTTATAGCCGTCATTTTTCATCCAGTCGCTATTTGTATCAGAACTTGCGGTCATGTCGCCATTATACATTTCTTGTAAAGCATTAATCCTTTTTGATACATTATTATTGCCGCCGATAAAATTTATATAATCTGTAATCAAACTATATTTATTACCTTCACCGGTATTATCTGTCGCTCCGCCGATATCATCACCACCTATTGAGATAGAACCATATCCCCTAGCTACGGCATTTGCACCAAGTGCCATTGATTGCGAACCGATAGCCTTAGCGTTCGTTCCGATAGCTGTGCTTTGTCCTGCATTATCACTTGCCTTTGATAAATCCTTAGCCAAAGCCATATATCCGATAGCGATATTGCCTTCACCGCCATCACCTTCGGCGACAGATTGAGAACCGATAGCGACGGCACCAACGCCTTGTGCGCTCGACCCTTTTACCACAATCAAATTTCCGTTTTGATCATAAAGAATTTGACCGTTTATTGTATGTTCAGGCTTACCGCCAACATAGTTTGAACTACCGATAGCTATGGCTCCGGCAGAGCCATTAGCAACATCTGAATTCATACCGATAGCTATGCCACGATTAGCTTGGGCTTTTGCATTTTCACCAAAAGCAATAGTATTCTCTTTATCGGCTAATGCACCTTTACCGATAGCATAAGTATTCTTTTTATTTGCTGTTGCACCCGCACCCATAGCGATAGAATTTTCTCCAAGTGCCGTGCCACCGATAGCAGCAAGAGAATTTGCACCATAAGCGTGTGAATTTGCACCAAAAGCAGTTGAATTATTAGCTCCTGCATGTGTTATAGAGCCAAAACCCCAAGCGACAGAATTTGTAGCGTTTGCTTCATTGTATTCACCACCAAGCACAACCGAACCGTCGCCTTTGGCTATATTAAATCTACCGCCAAGAGTAGCTGATCTTTCTCCGATAGCTTTGTTTTCTCTACCACCTAGCGTGGTTGCTGCATAGCCACTAGCTACATTAAGCCTACCACCACCTGCTAGCGAATTTGCACCCGTTGCGTTGTTGTCAAGACCAAACGCCACAGAACTATCGCCCTTAGCAAGAGTATTTCTACCAAAAGCAGTTGATTTATCACCACTAGCATTAGTATCAACACCCCAAGCAGTAGCACCATGTCCTAATGCGTATGTATCGTTGCCAAAAGCAGTTGATTGATTACCATAAGCAGTAGTGCCATTACCAAATGCTGTTGCTTGATTTCCGCTTGCTGTTACATTAGCACCACCCCATGCAGTAGAGTTGTCACCACTTGCTAAGACACCACTACTACCCCAAGCAGTAGCATTATTTCCACTAGCTGTTGCTCTACCCCACGCAGTAGTATCTGCTCCCAAAGCCCAACCAGAACTCCATGCAACAGCGCGCACGCCATTAGCCCAAGCACCACCACCAAATGCAGTTGAAAACATGCCAGTAGCTCTACCACCAGCCCATGCAGTAGAATAAATACCAGTAGCTTGCGAAAAATATCTAGCTTGCGTTCTAGTAGTATCGCCAGATACGCAAGCTTTTCTTAAACCAGTAGTTTGATCTATACAATAATCAGCACTCGCTCCATAGCCCCATGCAGTAGCATTTGTTGCTGTGGCATTTGCTCCACCCCAAGCCAAACTATTCGTTCCAATAGCAGTAGAATTTCTAGTTGTAGGTGTTGTATTTGTAGCATAATTTGCAGTTGTAGTGCTACCATTTTTATTGGTAATTGTAACATTATTTGCAATGTTAGTATGACTACCAGAAACATCACTTCCATCATTCTTTTTAGCTTCACCAGATCCCCATGCAGCTCTGGTTGCACTATTATTTATACCAGGCGCACTAGCAAATGCTGAGCTAGGCACAAAGACTGAACCGAGTGCTAGGGCAGCCACGACCGACATGGTTAATCGCCATGTATTACATGAAGTGATACTCTGAGTTATAAACCCACCAAAACCAGCGCGCTCATCGATAGTTTTTTCGCCACTGTGACCTTTGGCTATCTCAGAGACGACCTTGACGCCGTGTGAGCTCCTTTTGAGCTTATAGACCTTGTTCATGAAAAACTCCTTTTTTCTGCGAACTCAATCGCAAAATGTGATAAATAACTCCGTATTTTATCTCTTTAAAATTTAAAAAAAGTTTAATTACACATTTGTAAAGGATAAAATTTATCGCCGTTTGTTTTGAGCCGTTTTTGGGGGAAATTTGGGGGAATTTTAAAGTCGCTAAATTTGCAAATTTAGCGCTTGGAATTTTAAAGTCGTAAATTGCTTCGTCACAACCAAATAAATTAATTTGCACCAACGACAGCGATATCAAGCTTCTTATCAACGCAATCATTTAAAAAAATGTTGATAAGGGTTTGATATGGCACACCTTTTTTGTCTGCCATTTCTTTGAAATAATCAATCACTTTGCCACTTAAATTTATGGTAATTTGCCTTTTTAGGCTTTTATCTACATACGGATTTCTAACGGCTTTTGAGAAATCATACTCTTTTTTCATAACTGCTCCTTGTATTGTTTTTGCTCGTTTTTAGTAGCTTTTCGTGCCGAGATAATGCGAATAATGTCGCCTTGCTTATAACAATGCACCACAAGCAAAATTCTCTCTTTTAGACTTACGCCCAAAAGCAAAAACCTTTCTTCATCTTCCGAGTGGTCTTCATCGAAAATAACAAGACCACGCTCTCGCCAAAAACACTCTTTGCTTCATCAAAGCTCACACCGTGCTTTGCGATATTTAACCTAGCTTTTACCTCGTCCCACTCATAAGTCATTTTTACCTACTCCATAATTATATTGTAATAATAAAATATTTTTTTAAAAGTATGCTTAAATTACTATATAAATCTCGGGGCAGTGTTTAGGAGTTACGCTAGCGGAAAAAATGCGAAATAAAAAAACCTAGACGCAAGGTCTAGGCAAAGGGGGGAATGAAATTTAAAATTTAAACAAAATTTCAAGTAAAATTTCAAATAATCAAAATTTCGATCACAAATTTAAATGACCAAAATTTCAAACAAAAATTTAAATAACTAAAATTTCAATCATAAAATTTAAACGACTAAAATTTCAAACCAAAAATTTAAAAAACTAAAATTTAAACAATCAAAATTCACAATCCACACAAATTTAAATCATCAAATTTCAAGCCAAATTTAGCCAAAAAGCTTTCTCATCGCCTTGAAAAACAGCGCAGTAATCGGGTTTGACTTGCCAGTAATGCGCACAATCCAGCTCTCATAAGTCTCGCCTTGTTTTTTGAGATACTCGTTTAGAAGCGCCTCGCTAGCCTCCATACCGCCTTGCTCCTCTGCGGCGCAAAGCTTTTTATACAGCGGTTCGACGATATCGATAGCAGCGCGTGGCGGAGCCTTGCGGTAGGCTGTGTATTCGACAATCTCGCCTGTGGCGGGGTCTTTTTTAGGGATAAATTCGGTCATGACCCAGTAGTAACTGCCGTCTTTGGCCATATTTTTGACGACTGCGACGAAATCGCGACCTTTTTGGATCGTATCCCACATGAGCTTAAACGCGATTTTTGGCATATCTGGGTGGCGGATTATGTTGTGTGGCTGACCGAGTAGCTCCTCGACGCTATAACCGCAAATAGCGCAAAAATACACATTGCCAAATGTGATGATACCCTTAGGATCGGTGCGCGAGACGATATACCTGCCCGGATCTAGCTTGATTTCGTTGTTTTTAGGGGTTGGTCTTGGCATTTTTTTCCTTTACGATAAAATTTCTCTCAATTTTACAAAGTGATTTATAAAATTTAACTTAAAATAAAAAAACAACAATAATATTATGCGCTAATTTTAAAATTCAGGCAGTTTAAGTATCTCAAACGGCGCGATGAAACCCTGCGTGAAATCCGCAAAAATCGCTGTTTGCGCCTGAGAAAGAGCGCACGAAAATACAGCCCCTGTGTCGGTGAAATTTAGCGTGTAAGCGAAATTTTGCTTTTTCATAAAGTGCTCAAATTTCGCAATTTGCGCAAATGGCACGAAAAATTCGCAAGGCTTTTTGAGCTCGTATAATACTAGCTCGCTCGCATTTATCGCCAAATTTACAGCCCCGCCATACGCGCGCACTAGCCCGCCAGTGCCTAGCTTGATCCCGCCAAAATACCGCACCACAAGCACAGCCGTGTCAATCAGACCTGCGCCACGAAGCGCATTTAGGCATGATGGCCCGCTCGTGGATTTTGGCTCGCCGTCGTCGCTTTGGTTTTCGACGATTTGAGAATACTCATTTAGCGCTCGATACGCCCAGACGATGTGGCGGGCTTTGGGGTGTTCGTCTTTTAGTCGCTCACGCACGCGCTCAAACTCAGCTAACGGCACCAAATGCGCGATGAAATTTGACTTTTTGACCTCTAAATTCGCGCTAAATTCGCGCTGTATGATATACATTTTCGCCTTTTTGATTAAATTTACCTTTTTTATATTATAATCAAGATTTACTAAAATTTCAAAAGGATACAATTATGATTAAGACTTGCTTATTTCCTGCTGCGGGGTATGGCACGCGCTTTTTGCCAGCCACAAAATCGCTACCTAAGGAAATGCTCCCAATCCTTACAAAACCGCTAATTCACTATGGCGTAGATGAGGCATTAGAGGCCGGCATGGATAATATGGCATTTGTCACAGGGCGTGGAAAGCGCGCTTTGGAGGATTATTTCGATAGAAGCTATGAGCTAGAAGACCAAATCAAGGGCACTAGCAAAGAGTATTTGCTAGATGATATTAGAAATTTAATGTCATCTTGTCAGTTTTCATTTACCCGTCAAGAGGATATGAAAGGGCTAGGACACGCGATTTTCACAGGCAAAACTCTCGTTAGAGATGAGCCATTTGGCGTAGTTTTGGCTGATGATTTGTGTATAAACACCGCTGGCGAGGGAGTGCTAGCACAAATGGTTAAAGTTTATGAGAAATATCGTTGCTCAATCGTAGCCGTAATGGAAGTAGAAAAAGAAGATGTCAGCAAATACGGCGTAATCGCGGGCAAAAGCATCAGCGATGATTTGATTATGGTTAGCGATATGGTCGAAAAACCAGCCCCAAAGGACGCCCCATCAAACCTAGCGATCATTGGCAGATACATACTCACGCCTGATATTTTCGATATCATCGAGCGCACGCCAGCTGGCAAAAACGGCGAAATCCAAATCACCGACGCGCTTTTGGAGCAGGCCAAAAACGGCGTTGTAATGGCGTATAAATTCAAGGGCAAACGCTTTGATTGTGGCTCTGTGGAGGGATATGTCGAGGCGACGAAGTATTTTTATGAAAAAGAATTCGGAAAGAAAAAAAATGATAAAAAATAAACTTTTTTTTACCAAAGCCAAAAACGACGAGCTAAAAAATGTCGCTTTGGCGCTAAAAGATGAATTCGAAGGTGGCGAGATCGGGTATTATCACCTACCAGATAGCGGTGAGAGCGCAATCGCGCAGGCTAGCGAATTTTTAGCTGGCAAAAATTTTAGCGCTGTCGTAGTCGTGGGAATCGGCGGTTCGAGCGTGGGTGTAAGGGCGTTTTACGAAATGCTACGCGAAAAAATAGAGTCAAATTTAAGATTTGAAATTTTGGATAATTTAGACGATTTTAGCGTAAAAAACGCCTTAAATGGGCTCAAATTTAGCGATACACTCTTTATCATCTCGTCCAAATCCGGCACCACAATCGAAACCATTTCGCTATTTAAGGTCGTTTTAGATGAGTTTGGCGCGCAGGATTTGAGCCGTAATTTCATCTTTATCACAGACCCAAATTCGGCGTTAGAAACCTACGCAAAAGCTCAAAACGCCACCGTGATAAATATGCCAGCCAATGTGGGCGGGCGATTTAGCGTGCTTAGTGCAGTCGGCCTCGTGCCAGCTCTTGCTCTTGGGCTTGATGCGCGCGCTTTACTTAGTGGCGCAAAAATGGCGCAAGAAAGGTTTCTAGGCGAAATCCTAAACGGAAATTTTGAAAATTTAAAAAATAACGAAGTCGTGCAAAAAGCCCGCCACTACGCCACTCACAAAAACGCCACAATCAATGTGATTTTCAGCTATTGCGACAGGCTCAAAGCCTTCAACGACTGGTATGTCCAGCTCTGGGCAGAGAGTATCGGCAAAAAAATCGGCTACACGCGCTACGGGCTTACCCCAGTAGGGCTAGTTGGCTCGCGCGATCAGCACAGCTTCTTGCAGCTTATCATGGACGGCGTGAAGGACAAGACAGTAACATTTATGAAGCTAAAAAACTCCGGCACATCGCGAAAAATCCCAAATTTGAGCTTGGGAAATTTGGTTAGTTGCGACTTTGTAAATGATCTAAGCTTAGAAAGCGTGCTAAATTTCCAGTGCGATGCAACCGCACAGGCTGTGATAAACGAAGGCGTGAGCGTCGATGTCATCGAAGTGGGCGCGCTAGATGAGGCAAACGCTGGATTTTTATTTTATTATTTCGAGCTGCTAACTAGCGGGGTTGGGGCGATTTTGGGCGTGAATACCTACGACCAGCCAGGCGTTGAAGCAGGCAAACGCATACTAAAATCAATGATTTTAAATAGATAATTTTTTGAAATTTAGCGCATTAAACAGCTCCTTTCGATGACGATAATCTATCATTGCGCTTCGCAAGCCGGGAATACTGCCTCGATACGCGAACCATTGTCATTGCGAGGAGCGTTAGCGACGAAGCAATCTACGAGTTTAAAATTCCTTGCGCTAAATTTGCTGTCATTGCGAGCGTAGCGAAGCAATCCAGGGAAATTTCCTTGCCTTTCATTTGTTATTGCGAGAAACGGCGCAAGCCGTTTCGTGGCAATCTACGAGTTTAAAAATTTCGGCGCAGTGTTTTTGCAGAATTTCAAAATTTAAATAGAATTTTGCTTTAAATTTTACTGGATTGCTTCGCTGTGCTCGCAATGACAATCAAGCGACGCACAGTCGCTGTCGTGGCGAAAATTTGCCCTATCCAAACCCCATATTTCAGCGAAATTTTCGAAATTTATGAGTAAAATTTAGCC
The DNA here is from genome assembly GCF_027737655.1 of Campylobacter sp. JMF_04 NA10. Classification (NCBI taxonomy): domain Bacteria; kingdom Pseudomonadati; phylum Campylobacterota; class Epsilonproteobacteria; order Campylobacterales; family Campylobacteraceae; genus Campylobacter; species Campylobacter sp. JMF_04 NA10. The sequence goes on from NZ_JAOVTZ010000008.1 coordinate 9,432, forward strand.
CAAATTTGGCAAGGAAAATTTATGAGAAATCCATTTCACTCCCTCAAATACCGCAATTTCAGGCTTTATTGGATTGGTATGAATCTCTCATTAATCGGCTCGTGGATGCAAACAATCGCGCTTCCCTGGATTGCGCTCACACTCACGCACGACCCCTTTAAGGTCGGTCTAATCAGCCTCGCGCAGTTTTTACCATCGCTACTATTCACGCTATTCTCGGGCGTTTTGCTCGATCGCTTTGACAAGCTTCGCATACTTTTGTGCGCGCAAATCGGCATGATGATTATAGCGTGTATTTTCGCCTTTTTGGCGTGGTTTGAGGCGTTTAACTTCGCAAACATTTTCACGCTTTCCCTCATAAACGGCGTATTTACGGCGTTTGACTCGCCCTCGCGCCAAGCCCTCGTGCGCTCGCTCATCGCTTCTAGCTCCGAGCTTCCAAACGCAGTCGCGCTAAATTCGATCTCTTTCAACCTAGCCCGTATCACAGGACCTGCGCTTGCAGGGCTGATAATGGCGCACTTTGGCGCGAAATGGTGCTTCGTGATAAATGCTATTAGCTTTTTAGCTGTCATTATCTCGCTATTTTTTGTCAAAATTTCTGAGCCCGCAAGCAAAGTGTCGCGCTCAAATTTAAGCCCCCTAGCACTCATTAAACAGGGCTTTTCGTATATGCTTTCTAAAAAAATTTTAAGCGAAATTCTTTTTATTGTGTTGATTTTATCGACCTTCATACCTAATTACAATATCACAATTTCAGCCTTTGTGAAATTCGATTTGGCTCAGGGCGAGCGGTATTTTGGGTATTTGATGTCGATTTTGGGGCTTGGGGCACTGTGTGGGGCGCTGTGCGTGGCTAGTTTTGGGAATTTGTCGCTGAAATCTATCCGTATTTGCGCCGTGCTTGTGTGCGTAATCTGCGCGCTGGCTGGGGCTGTGGCGAGCTTTGCTTACAATGCTACGCTAATCGCGCTGCTTGGATTTTTTTTCGTTTTGACAAACTCGTCGATGAACTCGACCGTGCAAATGCACACCAGCAACGAATTTCGCGGCAGGATAATGAGTATCTACACTCTATTTTTCTTAGGAAGCACGCCATTTGGCGCGCTTTTTGCGGGGTTTTTCACGGATAAATTTGGCGCAAAATTCGGCTTTTTTATCAGCGGATTTTGCGCGCTAATTTTGCTTTTGGCTCTGTTTTATCTGCGTAGAAATAAATCAAAACCTACTTAAACGCTATCTTTAAATTTGCGCTTAAAATTTGGGCAAATTCGTCGAAATTTGGCAGATCGAGTTTGGCTTTTCGCATTTTTTTGCCCCACATACTCTCAGGGAAAAAGCTGTCGTTTTTAAACCTAGCTTGCAGGTGAATATGGACTTTGGGCACATAGTTTGCGAAGCTTGCGATATTGATTTTATCGGGGTTGTAGAAGTCTCGCATGCTCCTTTCGCACTCCAAAACAGCCGCCCAAAGGTGTGCAATCTGCTCGCTTGGCAAATCCGTAATCTCCTTTGCTTTCGTTTTGGTGAAAATTTTAATCCACGGGATTTCGCTCTCCTCGCGCTCGATAAAAATTATATCATCTTCGTATATCATATTTTCTCCTTATAAAAATATGGAATTTTAAACAAAATTTAATTAAAATCGCGTAAAAATTTAAAGGAAATCCGTGAAAATTGCCGTTGTAATCTATGATAATTTCTCGCTTTTAAACCTAGCCCAAATTTTGAACGCCCTGAGTGCTTGCCAGCACAAAGTGCGAATCTATGCGCTCAAAGAAGCCGTGCAAAGCGCGCAAAAAGCCTGCGTGAGGGCCGATGTCAGCGACGATAGCCTCTATGGAAACGACGCCGTGATCGTCTGCGACGGAGAGTGCGAGGATTTGGTCTATAACTCGATCTTTACCGCGTGGCTTCGCTCCGGCGCAATGGCGCGCAAAATCATCGGCTTCGGGCGCTCTGCTTTGCTTTTAAATGCGGCGAAATTTGAGAATTACACCATTTTTGACGATTTTAGCAAAGATGAATTTTTGCAAAATTTAGTATAAATTCCGCTGTCGCAAGCTTAAAATACTGCGCCGAAATTTTGAGTTTGTGTAAAATTTCAAATTTTGCTTTTAAGTGTAGTAAGCCCGCAAAGCTGGCGCAATAATCTACAAAGTGTTTTAAATCATAACAAATTAAAGTCTAAAAAATGCACTCAAAGCCCCACTTACTGTGTTTTGCGCTATATTTTTCAAATCTTAAAAATTATAGCTCATAGTCCAATTTTCTATTTTTCACTCATCAACTCAGGTATATGTTTCAAAAAATCAGTAAAAGATACACATCTATTTTTTGGAATAGCGGCAGCAATCCAATTTTTGCCTCTTCCCTTTTCTATTCCGCCGTCTTTTTTCAATGGATTTTTAAAGCTGAATTCTTCTTCTAGAAAATAGTATGTATATAATTTATTTTCGTTTTCTTTATTTTTTATCGCTATGCCTTTTTTCCATTTTTCGATTAACTCTTTTTTATTAGGCAATTCTTTTTTATCAAAAAAGCTTTCAAATCTTTCAACGAAATTTCCTATTTCATTAGGTTTTGCAGTAATAATTCCCAATATTTTTGATAAGGATTTTATTCCTTCGGTGTCTTTATTTTGCTTAGTAAAATATGGAGCGAAGTATAACGGAGCGCCGTGAAGTTCGCCGGTTCGATATACGGAACAATTATATCTTTGTATTTCTTTTTCATCGCCTAAATCTTGTATAAGTATTTCTTTGGTATTCATTTTTAAAATCCTTTCTGAAAATTTAAGAAAATTTTTAACCAACTCATTTGATAAAAAAGTTTTATTATCAAATTCATCAACAATATCACGCCAAGATAGAGTAATCACTTCTATTTCATTTTCGCTTGAATAATTTGAATCGTGAATTTCAGTAAGTAAGCATAAAATCTTTTTTTCACATTTATTGTCAAATTCTTTATTATACTGAGTTCTTTGTTTATCTACTTTTCCGCCTTTTATTTTACACTCAACGATTATATGTATTTTCTCATTGTCAGTAATTTCTATATCTGTTATTCCTGCATCTCGATTTTTTTGAATTTCTATTTGATATTTTGAATAATCTGTTTTTCTAATACCTACAAGTTTTAAGAATTCAAAAAAGCAATCTTGATTTACACTTATTAAATATGCAAAAGCTTTTGATAAAGCATTTTCATTATCGCCTAATATATCAAAATAATTATACGGACTTGAATTAGAATTTGGGTATTTTAGTATCATTTTTGCCCTTTTCAAAAATATTTACATTATAATACCCCCCCCTTAATCAAAACTAAAATTTGCAATATTGATTTATAAACTATTTTAAAAGTAAATTAGTCTAATCGTAGCAAAAACTATACGCAAAAACGCCAAAATTTTATTTTTTCACTATTCCCACGATACGCGGACGAATTACGATTTCGCTCAAATTTGACTTGGTTTTATACGCCTCGTAGGCGAAATTTGCAATCTCATCTGGGTCGATATAGGCGTGCTCATCGCTACTCGGCTCGAAGCGCAAATCCGCAAAAAAGGGCGTTTGCGTCATATCGGGGCTTATGCAGGTTACGCGCAAATCCTTGCGATACTCTTCAAACAAACATAGCAAAAACGCTCTTAGTCCCGCCTTAGAAGCCGAATACAGCGCGCTAAATCGCGAGTGTCTGTGCGCCTCAATCGAAGCAATGCCGATAATATGGGCGTGCGAGCGTTTGAGCGAATTGATTAGCGCATTTAGGATTATCAAATTTGCGCTTAAATTCACGCTTATCACGCGCGAAATCTCGTCCCCACTCACCGCCTCGAAAGGGTCGAAATTCCCCACGCCAGCGCATAAGATCACAGCATCGAAGCTCTCTTTGCTCAAATTTGCTAGCTCTTTTTTAAGCGAGGCAGTATCCTCGAATCTCGAATTCAAGGTTAAAATTTCAAAGCCGTTTTGGCTAAATTTCCGCGCTATCGCACTGCCGATCCCGCCACCTGCGCCCGTAATCAACGCTTTTTTCATCGATTTTCCTTTATTTTGCGCATATACGCCTCTTTCATCGCGCGCTCGAATTCGTCGTTGCTGGCAAACTCGCGCCCAAAAACCTCGCCCCAAAGCGTCTCGTCTTCCATGCAAAGATAAAAAAACACTTTTTCATGCCACGCGCGCAGGCTAGAATAGGCGAATTTAAACATTTTGAGTTTGATATTTTTAGGGTATGAAATTTTGCCATTTGCCTGCGAAAATGGCATTTGCAAAATTTTGCTTTCTAAGCCTCTGGCGCGCAGTTTTTTGATAACTGGTTTTATAAATGTCAGCGTGCCAAAGGATACAAGTGCTACGCTACTAGGGTCAAATTCGCGCACCAATCGCGCAAAAATCGCGCTGTATTCATCACGCCAACCTTCGAAATAAATCATCGGGTGAAAGTGAAATCCCACCAAAATGCCCTTTTGCGCCAGTTTTTTGGCAGCATTTAAGCGCTCATCTAGGCTAGCGCTGAGATGTTCTTCATTTTCGATAATGATTTGCGGATTTAGCGAAAATGTCACGATGATGTTGCGCGAAATGTCGTTTTGCAAAAAAAAGGAAATATTATTCGACTTGCTTTTTAGCTCTAAAATCACATTTTCATGCGCTCTGGCGAAGGAATTTAGCGCGCTTAAAATGCCGAAATTATCGCCCCACATGAGCGAATCCGAGCTCTGACCTGTGCCGATATGATAAATTTTATCACTATCAAGGTGCAGTTTCGCTAGATTTGCGCCGAAATTTTCGTCAAATCCCACGACGCCTTTTTTGTAAAACGAGCCAATCGCGCAATACGAGCAATCAAACCCGCACGAATTGACCGCATCGAGCGTGAGTAGATTGCAGCAACGCGTCCCCTCACTAGCGACAGGACAGCGACCAAGGGCTAGCTTTTCGCCCGCAAAACGCGATATTTCGTAGCGTTTGGGCGTATAGTGCGGAGTGAAATTTTCATACGCAGGCGGGCGCGATTTGATTAGCTCATACGCGGATTTTATGCGCGCGAAAACCTGCTTACAAGCGTAGTTTAAGGCGGGTTTGGATTGTAAATTTGGCTCTGAATTTACGCTAGGATTTTCGGCGAAATTTGCGTTAGAATTTTCGGCGAAATTTGCGTTAGAATTTCCGCTGAAATTCGAAGCAAAATTTACGCCACGATTTTCGCCAAATTTCGCTACTTTTAAAATTTCCCCCACATTTTCGCCCCAAGCCTGCAAATCAGCGCAAATTTCAGCAATTTGTTTGCGCTCTTGGAAGCTAAAATGCCCTGATAGAAAAAATTCGCGCAAAAGCTCGCTATTTTCGGCATTTAGTGCGAGTTTGAACTCGCCGTTTATTTCACTCATAACTCTCCTATTTTTTTCGCATGCGCCCTAAGCAGCGCACAAGTGCTGGCTTTGTCGATTTTAGCGTCGATTAAATGATCGCTTACGACCTTGTAGATTTTAAATTTCACGCCAAATTTAGCGCAAATTTCTTTGAATTTCGCGCTTTCCATGTCGTATAAGTTTATCGTGGGCGCCGAAATTTTCGTAGTTTGCGGGGTGCTAACGCAGATTAGGCTCGCCCCTTTTGGCGCACTGTTTTCGTCCCACAAAAACCCATCGCCGACACCGATTTCATCGCTATTGCAACCACAAATTCCAAAATTTATGGCTGTTTTGGGGCTAAATTTCGCCAAAATTTCGCCAAAAATTTGCGCGTTTTCGCCGTTTTTGCCAAAGCCCACACCGCAGATAAAAAGCAAAATTCCCTCGCCTAGCCACACATTGACGCTTTTTTCGCCAAAACTTGCGCCACTCTCGCCAAATTTAACGCCCTTTTCGCCAAATTTAACGCTACTTTTTTTTAGTCTAAATCTCTCCACCAGACCCTGCGCCTCGGACTTCGTGGCGCACACGAATACTCTCATAAACTCTCCTAAACCTCGCATTTTAGCAAGCCAAGGCTAGAAAAAAGCTAAATTTATAAGCCTTTTCTTTTGATTTAATTACTCGCTCACAGCTTTTTTGATTTTTTTAGCTTCATCTGCCATATCTTTTACTTTTTTGGCTTTTTTAGCTGTATCGGTGCTCGCGGCTTTGTCTTTTAGATTTACGACCTCTTTTTTGACCTTTTTATCGGCTTTTTTTGTGGCTTTTTCTTTTTCTTTTTTCACGGTAGATTTTAAGTCGCTAGTGTCCGTCTTGCCAGTAAGAGTTAGGTCGTCTTTGATAGCCTCGAAGCGCTTCTCGCCGATGCCTTTGATGTTTTTAATCTCGTCGATTGAGTTAAATTTGTTGTTTTTTCTGTATTCGATGATAGCCTCAGCCTTGGCTTCGCCGATGCCAGGAAGTGCCATTAGCTCGTCTTTTGTGGCGGTGTTTAGGTTGATCCCAGCGAAAGCTAGGCTTGCAAAGATTGCGGTTGTTGATAGGATTTTAAAGATTTTCATTTTTTCTCCTTTAATTGATTTGAAAAATAATTCTAAATTTAAGCTACTTAAAATTTAATAATTTTTTTAAATTTTGATAAGAATAATTTTAAAATTTAGCGATAAAGTTAAATTCACAAAGCGAAATTTTAAATTTAAAGATAAAATTTATAGAATTTGGAATTTTAAAATTTAAAAACTACAAGTAAAATTTTAAAAATTTCATTGTAATTGATTTAAAATTTGATTGACATAAAAATTTAATTGATTTAAAAAAGCATAAGAATAAAACAAAGTCCGCAACGACCTACTTTCCCAACATCCGAGTAACGGAGAGTATCATCAGCCATGATGAGCTTAGCTTCTTGGTTCGGTATGGA
>NZ_JAOVTZ010000009.1:0-15832 GCF_027737655.1 Campylobacter sp. JMF_04 NA10
TGTAAGGGGGAGGGCGCGCTTTTTAGGAGACGCTACCCTCCCCCTTACCAACCCCCACCCCTGTAAAACCTTAGAAGTGGCTAAATTTTAAAAAGCGTTGCTTTTTAAAATTTAGCTGGTTTTATTTTTACGGAAATGCTTCGCATTTCTTTGCACTATAAATTAATCACAACACAATTCAGAAATAAGCTAAATTTGGCTATACTACGCCAAATTTTTACAAATTCAGAAAGGGTTAAAATGGTTAGGATTGGTATCCACGGCGGCAGCGGTAGAATGGGAAGTATGATTTATGAGTGTCTGAAAAACTACGAAAACGCGGTAGTTAGCACGATTTATACTATCGAGGAGCTCTCATACAGCCCCAAATGCGTAATCACAGACGATTTGGCGAAATTTTTTGATTCTTGCGATGTGGTGATTGATTTTACCATTAGAGACGGAGCGATAAATTTATTAAAATTCGCCCAAACTCACCCAAAACCCCTTGTCATCGGCACTACTGCCCTAGGCGATGAGGGCGAAGCACTGCTAAAAGAGTGCGCGCAAAAAATGCCAGTTTTTCACGCGACAAATATGAGCCTTGGAGTAGCCGTGCTAAACAAGCTCGTAAATCTAGCTAGCAAGGCTTTGCGCGATTTTGACTGCGAAATAGTCGAAATGCATCACAAACACAAAAAAGACGCTCCAAGTGGCACAGCTATGACGCTTGCTAGCAGCGCCGCTAGCGCGCGAGAGCTTGATATCAAAAGCGTGCGAATTAGCGGGCGCGACGGGCTAATCGGAGAACGGGGTAAAGACGAAATCGCTGTCATGGCGCTTCGTGGTGGCGATATCGTCGGACGCCACACGGTAGGGTTTTACAACGATGGCGAGTATATCGAGCTAAACCATACCGCCACGAGCCGTGCAACCTTCGCCAATGGCGCGATTAAGGCTGGAATTTGGCTTGCCACACAAAAAAATGGCCTTTATAGCATAAATGATTGTTTAGGATTTTAAAATGTGCGCGATAGTAGGAGTTATAAATTCAGCCAATGCGGCTAAAACGGCGGTTTATGGGCTGTTTTCGATGCAACACCGAGGCCAAGAGGCAAGCGGAGTAAGTGCTAATCACAACCACCATATAAACACGGTAAAAGGTCAAGGACTAGTAACTAAAATTTTCACCCCACAAGCCCTTGAAATTTTAAAGGGAAATAGCGCAATCGGCCACAATCGCTACTCCACAGCGGGCAACGAGAGTATCCATGATGCTCAGCCTATTTCAGCAAAATACGCTCTGGGCGAAATTTCAATCGTGCATAATGGAAATTTGATAAACAAAGATAGCGTTAGATCTGAGCTAATCGCCGAAGGAGCGATATTTCAGTCAAATATGGACACAGAAAATATCTTGCATTTAATCGCTAGAAGCAAAGAAAAAAAATTGCAAAACCGCATAATCGAGGCTGTGAAAAAATGCGCTGGGGCGTATTCGCTTCTGATTTTAAGTCGTAGCAAAATGTTTGCCCTGCGCGATCCGCACGGCGTAAGGCCCCTTAGTATCGGAAGACTAAATGACGGCGGATATATCGTAGCAAGCGAAACATGCGCCTTTGATTTGGTGGGAGCGGAGTTTATACGAGATGTGAAGCCCGGCGAAATGGTGATTTTCGAAGAGGGCAAAGACGAGATAAAATCGCTTCAAATTTTCGAAGAGGTTGATCCTAGAATTTGCGCGTTTGAATACATATATTTTGCCCGCCCAGATAGCACTGTCGAGGGCAAAAATGTCTATAATATCCGCAAAAAACTAGGCGCAGTTTTAGCCGAAAAATGCAAAAATATCAAGGCTGATTTTGTCGTCCCTGTCCCAGATAGTGGCGTGCCAGCGGCTTTGGGATACTCAGGCGCAAGCGAGGTGCCTTTTGAGCTAGCGATTGTGAGAAATCACTATGTGGGGCGCACCTTTATCGAGCCGACGCAAGAAATGCGAAATTTAAAGGTCAAACTCAAACTAAACCCTATGAGCGAGGTTTTGAAAGACAAAAGCATAGTCGTCATCGACGATAGTATCGTGCGAGGCACAACTAGCAAAAAAATCGTCGAGCTTCTGCGCCACGCTGGGGCGAGGGAAATTCACATGTGTATCGCAAGCCCAGAAATCAAGCACCCAGATAGATACGGCATAGACACGCCAAGCTATGCCGAGCTAATCAGCGCAAACAAAAGCACCGAAGAGGTGCGCGAGTATATCGGCGCAGACAGCCTGACATTTCTAAGCATAAATGAGCTTGTCGGCGCGCTAGGAGATGAGCGAAAATATTCGCTAATCAGTTTTGACGGAGATTATTTTATAAAGGAGTAAAAATGCCAATCATCAATATCCACCTAACCAAACCAGCCCCAAGCAAGGAATTGCAGGACAAAATCGCTGGCGAAATCACCAAAACAATGGTCGAAAACCTAGGCAAGGTGCCAAGTCGCGTGGTCGTGAAATTCGAATACGACGAGGCTGAGAATTTCTATTTCGGTGGCGAAAGCGTCGCAGATATGCGCAAAAAGGCGCAAAATGGCTGAGACTACATTTAGCGCAGAGGATTTAGCGCGCAAAATCACACTTGCCCCGGGCGATATGGCGCCAAATTTCGCCCTAGAAAACGCCGACGGGGTGCAAATTCGCCTAAGCGATTTTATCGGCAAAAGGGTCGTTTTGTATTTTTATCCTAAGGATAATACGCCCGGTTGCACCACCGAGGCTTGCGAATTTAGCGAGCTTTGGGATAAATTTATCGCCGAGGACGCCCTGATTATAGGCATTAGCCCAGATAGTGTGAAATCACACGCAGGTTTCATTGCCAAGCAAAGCCTGCGCCATATCTTACTAAGCGACCACGAACGCGAAGTTGCCAAGGCTTATGGCGTGCTTCAAGTGCGCAAAAACTACGGGCGCGAGTATCTAGGGATCGTGCGCTCGACATTTCTAATCGGCAAAGACGGCAAAATCGAAAAAGTCTATAAATCTGTCAAAGCCAAAGACCACGCCGCAAAGGTGCTTGGCGACATTTTGGCGCAAAAATAAACAAAATTTAAGCGCAAATTTGGGGTAAAATTTAGAAATTTTAGTGAATTTCAAAATTTGCCCCTTTTTAAATTTAGCCAAAATTTAGCCGAATTTACAGGGGAAATCAATGAAAAAATTTTTAATTTTTATCTGCGCTTTGGGGGTTTTGTGTGGCGCGCAGGGCGAAAATTTGACCAAAGAGCAAATTTTGCAAAAATACTCTGCCCCCACGCCCAAACTTTGGGGCGAGGAATTGCAGGGCGTGATTAAAAATTTCAAAACCGACAAAAAGCAAGTCGCCCTCACGCTCGATCTGTGCGGAAGCAAAACGGACGATTTGGACGAGCGAATCGTGGGATTTTTAGAAAAACACAGCCTAAAAGCGACATTTTTTGTAAATTTGCGCTGGATAGAGAAATTCCCGCAAAAATTCGAGCGTTTGCGCCAAAATCCAAATTTCGAAATCGAAAATCACGGCACCGCACACTCCCCAGCCTCGCTAAATGGGGCTAGCATTTACGGCATAAAGGGCACGGCGAATGCTGGCGAACTATACGATGAAATCGCGCGAAACGCGGAATTAATCGCAAGGCTTACTGGCGCGCGCCCGAAATTTTACCGCTCAGGCACGGCGTATTACGATGAGCTTGCCGTGGCGCAGATTTATGATATGGGATACGCGCCCGTGGGATTTAGCGTGCTAGGAGATGCTGGGGCTACGATGAGCGCGGAAGGGGCGCGCACCGCTGTGTCTAGTGCGCGCGGCGGCGACATCATCATCGCTCACGCAAACCACCCCCAAAAGCCAAGTGGCGCAGGCGTGGTGGGGGGCCTTAAAATTTTGGTTAAAAATGGCTTTGAGTTCGTGCGATTAGACGAGGTTTTGGAGTAAATTTCGCCTGTTTTGTCATCGGCAAAATTTGCGAAATATTTTGTGGCGATTCAGAGAAATTCCCTAGCCCTTGATTTGTCATTGCGAGCAAGCCTGCTTGCGTGGCAATCTACGAGCTTGAAATTCAAAGTCAGCGTTTTGGCTAATTTCATTGAATTTTAAAATTTTGCGAATTTAGCGATTGGCGATTTTAATTCGTAGATTGCTTCGTCAAGGCTACGCCTTTCCTCGCAATGACAGATTTGGCAAAATTTGCGTTCAATGCGTCATTGCAAAAATGCAAAACATTTCGTATCGTGTATAACCGATACGACCTGAAAGGAAAATTTATGGACTTAATTATAACTTTTGTATTTGCCGCTTATGTAGTAGTAAGCGTTATAATATGCGTTATTGTGGGTGCAGTTTCAAAAAGCAATAAAGCAGTGGCTATATCTGTTGCCTTATGTATTTTAGTGCCGTTTTACGATGTCGTTCCTACTAGGATTATCGCAAATAAATATTGCCAAATAGAGCCTAAATCCAAGATTGATAAAATTGTAGAATATCCAAAAAGTGTATATGTCAAAATTGACAACGCCGAAGTTGGTGATATACATACTAGCTTAAATTTAATAGAGGCTTTATTAGACGGAATTCATATTGAAAAAATTATAATCGAGTGTAATAGCAAAATAACGGATAAATATAAATGCAATGCTGGAAAAATAGAAGAAGTATATTTTGATAAAAATTCGACCCATTACACGCAATACATAAATTTAATTTCACAATATCAAAATTTACACGCCGATAAATCAGCTCAATTTCACTTTTATAAAGAAAATGAAAAGGCTATCAAAGAAGCCAAATTTAAAATAACAAAACGCAATGAAGTGGAAAAAGATAGAGATATTATCAAAAATTACAACTATTCTATAATAATAAATAAAAGTGAAAAAATCTCTGATAGTTTATTTGAAAATGCTTTTTATCATATCGTAAATGTATCTATTGTAGAAAATAAAACGGAAAAAGAGATAGCTTTTTGGAAAATGTATATTAGAAATAAAGAAGCGACTTTTATTTTCCCTGAAATATTAATGCCACATTTGGCCGATGATTACCAATTTACAAGAAAAGTATGTGGCAAAATACAAGAGATAGAAAAAGTCTTTGATATGGATAAATGGAGCAAAGGTTTGTCTATTTATATTTATCAATAATTATTTAAAATAAAATTTTTAATAAGGAGAAATCTAATGAATACATTAGAACAAAACATTACGGAATTTGGGCTGTTAGCCGAAATGGCTTATTTAAAGCACAATAAAATTTTTAAAAAGTGAAATGGGTGCATTTTGTGAATTTGAAACAAAAATATAGAATTTGTAGAAATAAGGCTTCTTAAATGCTGCTAGTTTATCCATTTTATATACTTTTTTTTATTTTTTTATTTAAAAAATTTAAAATAAAAGTAAATAAGTTTGTGTTGATTTTAATTGTATTGTTGCCGTGGTGTGGGTTTATTATATCAAAACCAATAGCTTATGGTTTGTGTAAAAAAAACGAAAATTTTATTTTACAAACTACATTGGAAAGAATAAATTTAAATGATTATAATATAACCACTACGCAAATTAATTTTAATCCTTTTTTTGATTTATTCATTAGTGGCAAACAAATAAGTATTGTGGATAAAAACGGCAAAGTAATAATGTCTGAAAATATTATTTATGATAAATTTGGTTATCCTTTTTTAAATACTGGAAGCGGGGAATTTTGGTTTCAAAGCACTAAGAAGTGTGGAGATGAGTATAAATTTAGTAATAAAATATTTTACAAGGAATAAAAATAAATAATTTAACTAAATTTAGCCCAAAAATGGGCTAAATTTAGAATTTTAGTGTTTTGACAAATAATTTGTATCGTAGTCGTTGTTGATAAAATCAGGGTTATTCATCATAGCGATGTGGAAATCGCGGGTCGATTTGATACCGCCGATGACGAGCTGGGATAGTGCGATTTTCATCTTCGAAATCGCGCGAAGCCTGTCTTTGTCATGCACGATGAGCTTGCCAATCATACTATCGTAAAATGCCGGCACGCTGTACCCCTCATACACATGGCTATCCATACGCACATTGCGCCCACCTGGGGCTATGTAGCGAGTGATTTTGCCCGGATTTGGCATGAAGCTTTTCGGATCTTCGGCTGTGATTCTGCACTCGATCGCATGTCCGCTAAATTTAATCTCGTCTTGTCTAGGGAGCTTATGACCCTCGGCTACACGAATCATTTGCTCGATCAGATCAAGCCCTGAGCGCATTTCGCTGACTGTATGCTCGACCTGCAAGCGCGTATTCATTTCGATGAAATAAAATTTCTTATCCTTGCTGTCGTATAAAAACTCAAATGTTCCCGCACTGACATAGCCAATCGCCTTAGTCGCGCGAACAGCTGTTTCTAGGAGCTTGGCGCGGGTTTCATCGTCGAGTATCACTGCTGGACTCTCTTCGATTAACTTTTGGTGGCGGCGTTGCATAGAGCAGTCGCGCTCGCCCACATGCAGGACATTTCCGTGCTCGTCGCCGATGACTTGAACCTCGATATGGCGCGGATTTGTGATGTATTTTTCCATATACATTGTCCCGTCACCAAACGCGCTCATAGCCTCGCTCTCAGCCGACCAAAAAAGCTTTTCTAAATCCTCTTCTCTCTCGACCACTCTCATACCGCGTCCGCCACCACCAGCGGCTGCTTTGATGATGACAGGATAGCCGATTTCCTTGGCTAGTTTGCGCGCAGCCTCGACATCGGCAATCGCACCATCTGATCCTGGCACTACTGGGATTCCAGCTCTCATCATTACTTGCTTAGCCTTGCTTTTATCGCTCATTAGCGTCATAGCTTCAACACTTGGGCCGATAAATTTAATACCGTGTTTAGCGCAAATTTCGACGAAATTTTGATTTTCGCTCAAAAATCCATAACCAGGGAAAATCGCATCAGCCTCTGTCAGCTCGCATGCTGTGATGATTGCGGGGATATTTAGGTAGCTATCGGTTGAGCGTGGCCCACCTATGCAGATCGCAGCATCAGCGTATTTGACATAAAGCGCGTCTTGGTCGGCTGTTGAATGCACGACAATGGCCTTTTTGCCCATTTCCTGAATAGTGCGAAGTGCGCGAAGTGCTATCTCACCGCGGTTTGCGATAAGAATTTTATTTAGCTCTTTCATAGCTTTTCAACCTCAAATAGCGACATAGCGTATTCTACTGGCTGTCCGTCCTCTACTAGCGATTTGATGATACGACAATCAAACTCAGCCTCGACCTCGTTCATAATCTTCATCGCTTCGATAATGCCGATAGTATCGCCTTTATGCACGACTTGACCAGCACTTACAAATGGGTTTGCGCCCGGACTTGCAGCCTTGTAAAAAGTGCCAACCATAGGGCTATCGATAGTATCCATACTAGCCTTGCTAGCTGCGTGAGAGTCGCCTACGACGACATTTACAGCTGGCACAGCAGCCGGGGCGTGCGGTGCAGGTGTGGCACATGCTGCGCCGGTCTCGATATCTGCGCCGAATTTTTTAATTTCGATTTCAAAATCGTCGTTTTTAATTTTAATCTTGCTCAGAGATGATTTTTCGTCGAAGAAAGTCATCAATTCCTTAATATCTTCTTGTTTCATTTATTTCTCCTAAAAATAGAAATTCCAAAGGCGCATTTTACCTAAATTTAGTTAATTCTTACATTAAATTTAAATTTGGCGAAATTTTGTGAAATTTGAAATTGAGTAAAATTTAAAAAAGGGCGCAAAATCTGCGCCCAAGAGTTATTAATGAGTAGCGTAAATTTCAGCAATTTTCGCTTTGTCTAGACCTTTTGAAAGGGCAAGTTGAAGCAATACTCTTGCTTTTGCAGCATTTAGGTTATCGCTTGTCAAAAAGCCGTATTTTGCGTCATCGACCTCTGCGCCAACGCTTGTTGAGCCTGAACCTGTGCGTGAAGCGCGAACTACGACAACGCCAGCTTCGCTAGCTTTTGCAAGTGCTGCTTCGACGGTTGGAAAAGGATTTCCGTTGCCCATACCAGCTAGCACGATACCTTTGGCGCCATTTGCAACAGCAGTTTCAACGAAATCAGCGACATCTTGTGCGTGAGCGAACAAAATATCAACGCGTGGAAGCTCTTTTACATCTTTGATGTTAAATACACTATCGACTGTGTGTTTGCGAAGTGGATTCATATAGAAATTTACGATTCCGTAATTTACGGTGCCGATTTTGCCTGCGTTTGGTGAAGCAAATGTATCAACAGCAGTTGTGTTTGTTTTAGTTACTTCGCGTGCAGCGTGAATTTCGTCGTTCATTACGACCATTACGCCTTTTTCGCGAGCGCTTGGGTTGATTGCGACATTTACGCCATTAAAGATATTTAGCGGACCATCTGCGCTTAGTGAAGTGCCAGATCTCATCGCGCCAACCATTACGATAGGTTTTTTAGTTTTTACGACTAAATTTAGAAAATATGCTGTCTCTTCCATAGTATCAGTTCCGTGAGTGATGACTACGCCATCGACATCGTTTTTCGTAAGTAGCTCATTTACGCGGTTTGCTAGTTTTAGCCAAACTTCATCGTTCATCTCTTGTGAGCCGATTTGTGAAATTTGCTCACCTTTGACATTTGCAATGTCGTTGATTTGAGGAACGGCAGCTAGCAATTCATCGACAGTTTTTGTGCCTGATGTGTAATCACCGCTAACAGCGCTATCGCCTCCACCAGCGATTGTGCCACCTGTGGCCAAAATGTAGATATTTGGTTTAGCTGCAACTAGTGATGAAGCGATAAAAAGCGCAGCGAACGCGAATTTGCCTAAGATTTTCATCTTGTCTCCTTAAAATTTGATAAATTTCTGCATTTAATTGCAAAATTAAATTTGAATTATAGCACCAAATTTGTAAATCGTGGAATTTTATTGCTATAATGCGCGAAAAATTTTTCAGTTTAAGGATAAATATGGGACTAAAAAGCGATAAATGGATTAGAGAAATGTCGCAAAAGCACGCTATGATAGTGCCATTTGCCGAAGAGCAAGTGGGAAAAGGCGTAGTAAGCTATGGCGTATCAAGCTACGGATATGATATCAGAGTGGGAAATGAATTTAAAATTTTCACAAATATCGGTGGCACGGTCGTCGATCCTAAGAATTTCGACGAAAAAAATGTCGTGGATTTCGTAGGCGATATCTGCATTGTCCCGCCAAATTCTTTCGCGCTAGCTCGCACAATCGAGTATTTTAATATGCCCTCCAATGTGCTTGCAATCTGCCTTGGCAAAAGCACTTACGCAAGGTGCGGAATCATCGTAAATGTAACGCCTTTTGAGCCGGGATTTAAGGGGCATATCACGATCGAAATCTCAAACACAACCCCGCTTCCAGCCAAAATTTACGCAAACGAGGGAATCGCGCAGGTGCTGTTTTTGCAAGGCGATGAGCCGTGCGAAGTAACATACGCTGACAAAAAGGGCAAATATCAAGCCCAAGAGGGCATTACGCTACCAAGAATTTTAAAATAAGAGAGAAATATGAAAAATTTAGTCATAGTTGAATCACCAGCCAAAGCCAAAACGATAAAAAAATTTTTAGGCGAAGATTACGAAGTAATCGCTAGCAAAGGTCATATCCGCGACCTTCCGCAGAAAAAATTTGGCATTAAAATCGACGGCAACAAATTTAGCCCCGAATACGAAATCAGCACCGATCACGAAGCGATCGTATCGCAGATAAAAAATTTAGCCAAAAAAGCAGGTCAAATTTACCTAGCAACCGACGAGGATAGAGAGGGAGAGGCGATAGCATACCATATCGCAGAATCAATCGGCAAAGCCCCAACCAGCCTGCCTCGCATTGTATTTCACGAAATCACAAAAAGCGCGATTGATAACGCCATAAACTCACCACGCACGCTCGATATGAATAGCGTAAATGCCCAACAAGCGCGTCGCTTGCTAGATCGCATAGTAGGATACAAGCTAAGTCCGCTACTAAACACCAAAATCCAAAGAGGGCTAAGCGCTGGGCGTGTCCAAAGCGCGGCTTTAAAAATCATTGTCGATAAAGAGCGCGAGATAAGGGCGTTTGTGCCAGTGGAATACCACAGCATAGACGCTGTTTTTAAGAAAAAGCTAGAAGCTGAATTTGTCAAATTTAACGGCGAAAAAATGGAAAAACTATCCATAAAAACAAAGTCAGAGGCTAATAAAATTCTAAAAATTTTAAAAAGCGAAGAATTTAGCGTTAGCGCGATTGAGAGCAAATCTCGCAAAACAGCCCCAAGCGCGCCGTTTATGACAAGCACGCTTCAACAAGCAGCCTCGACTAGCCTTGGCTTTAATCCGCGCAAGACTATGAGCCTAGCCCAAAGCCTGTATGAGGGGGTGAATACGAATTTTGGCGGTGCGATTACATATATGAGAACAGATAGTCTAAATTTAGCCAAAGAGGCCGTTGCTGCCGCACGCGATATGATCGAAAAAACCTATGGCGCGCAGTATCTGCCAAAATCGCCAAACATTTACACCACCAAATCCAAAGGCGCGCAAGAAGCCCACGAGGCGATTCGCCCTACAAACATAGCCTTTACGCCACAAATGGCAAAGGCTACGCTCCCACGCGACGAAGCTAGGCTTTATACGCTGATTTATAACCGTTTCATCGCATGCCAAATGAGCGCTTCTACCTCAGATATCCAAACAATCACGATTTGCGGAGAGAGCGCCGAATTTCGCATAAGCGGGCGCAAGGTTACATTTGACGGATTTTACAAGGTTTATGGCGATTTAGATAAGGATAAAATTTTGCCTGAGCTTAAAAAAGGCGATAAAATGGAGCTTGAAAGCCTAGGAAGCCAACAGCATTTCACCGAAGCACCAGCTAGGTATTCAGAAGCTAGTTTGATTAAAAAGCTAGAAAGTCTAGGCATTGGCAGACCAAGCACTTATGCCCCTACTATCACGCTTCTAACATCGAAAAAATATGTCGAAATCGACAAAAAACAACTAATCCCAGCCGAGGTCGCCTTTAAAATCACCGAGGTTTTGGAGGGGCATTTTAAAAATATCGTTGATAGCAATTTCACCGCCAAAATGGAAGAAAAACTCGACGAAATCGCCGAAAATAAGGCTGATTGGCAAGAAATTTTGGCGAATTTTTACTACCCATTTATGGACGAAATCGCCAAAGGCAAGAGCGAAATCGCTAGCCAAAAAATCTCCGAACCAATCGGCGAAAAATGCCCACAATGTGGCAAAGAGCTAGTAAGGCGCGCTGGCAGGTTTGGCGAGTTTATCGCGTGCGAGGGCTATCCGAAATGCAAATACTCTCGCAATCTAGGTGAGAGCGCAGACGAGGCAAGCAAATCTGAGCCTGAAAAAATCGGCGAGAAATGCCCACAATGTGGCAAAGAGTTAGTCAAGCGCGCTGGGCGTTTTGGCGAGTTTATCGCGTGCGAGGGCTATCCGAAATGCAAATACTCTCGCCAAATCGAAGGCGCAGCCAAAGCCCCAGCCAAAAAGGCCACCAGCACCGGCGTAATCTGCCCAAAATGCGCCAAAGGCGATGTGGTCGAGAGATTTTCGCGCAGGGGGAAATTTTATGGTTGCTCGAACTATCCAAAGTGCGATTTTGTGAGCAACTACGCCGTGCTTTCGCGCAAATGCCCTGAGTGCCAAAACACCTACATGGTGCGAAAAGAGCTTAAAAAAGGCAATTTCGCCGAGTGTCCGAAATGCAAATTTAAAGAGGGAATCGAATAAACAAATTTAGCCATTGCCAAATTTGGCGTGGCTAAATTTCGAAATTTAACCAAAATGAGCGAAATTTTAATTTTAATCACGCTAGGATTTTTCATATTTACCTCGCCGTATCTAGCCAAAGTGCTAAAAATCCCAGTCTCGCCCACAGAGATAATCCTAGGCATAATCGCTGGAAATTTAGGCCTGCTTTATGCCAATCCCACCTTTGATTTCGCCTCTAAAATCGGGTTTTATTACCTTATGTTTTTGGCTGGGGCGGAAGTGGATTTTCGCTTTTTGTTTAAAATTTCGCGCCAAATTTTAAAAAAATCGCTTCTGTTTTTGGCTCTACTTTATATCTTGGGCGCGATTTTGGTAGCGATTTTTGATTTGCCAAATTTAATCATCATCGCCGTGCCACTTATGAGCGTGGGACTGCTCTCGACGCTGTATAAGGACTACGGCAAGGACGAAGAGTGGCTCAATCTAGCCATGCTAGTAGGCGTGCTTGGCGAGATAGTAAGCATCGTAGCCCTTAGCGTGGTGGGGATTTACCTAAAAGACGGCTTTGGGGCGAGCATGCTGCTTAAAATCGGCTCGCTTGTGGGATTTATCGGCGCAATCGCGTTAGTGTTTAAGTCCCTAGAAATGGTGTTTTGGTGGTATCCGAGCCTAAAAACCATAATCATGCCACACTATGACAAAAACGAAAAAGACATACGCTTTGCTATGGCGATTTTTTGCCTAATTTGCGCGAGCGCGTCGTGGCTAGATATCGAAATCTTTATCGCAGCCTTCATCGCGGGGGCGTTTTTGCCGACATTTTTCTCGCACAAAGAGGGCCTCGTGCCAAAGCTATCGTCGTTTGGCTTTGGCTTTATCGTGCCGATATTTTTCATACACACAGGCGCAGCGGTCGAGCTGGACGCACTGCTAATGCCCGGGGTTTTGAAATTTTGCCTGCTGCTAGCTGGGATAATGATTTTTACGAGAATTTTATGCGCTGGGGTGTTTTGGGAGATACTGCACGCGCGAGCAGGCGCACTTTTTGCGCTTAGCCTCTCAATGCCACTGACGCTTTTGATCGCGACTGCGACGCTGTTTTTCGAGGCAAATTTCATAAGCAAAGAGATTTATTACGCAATGATTGTGGCTTCGCTGATAGAAGCCTTAGTTTGTATGATTGGGATAAATTTGATATATAATAGAACAAAGCAAAAATCATAAAAGCTTTCTTGGAAATTTTCCAAAGAAAGCTTTTATGGATTTGTCAGAGTTAGGTTTATGATATCTCTTAAAATTCATCATACATAGACGATCTTTTAGATGAACTTTGAGCTTTTTCTATTCCACCGCCATTGTATGAATTATTAGACTTTGTCGCGGATTTACCATTAGATTTGATTGCTGCCGTATCTTCTGCCATTGATTGCTGCATAGCCCTAGTTGCTGTTTCTGCTGCCTTTAAGGTCTTGCTATTAAAGCCAACCGTAACACTACATTCTTTTGTTTCAATTGAAGCTATTTTTTCTATTACCACGACACCGCGCAATGCTGCCTCGGCATTGTTTTGTATCCGCGAAGTTTCGGTTATAAGCGCTTCTCTGTTTATGCTTTCTGACTCATTGCCATTATTTATTTGTGCTGTTTCGGCTTGTTGTAGCAACTCATCAACTACCTCATTTGTAGTAATTTGCTCTTTAAAAAATTTAGCTATATCAGCCTTAGCCTTCAACTCGGCTTTTTTTAAGCAAGATTGTTTATCTCTTACATCGCCTATTTTCATAATATCTTCACCTGTGGCTTTTAGTTTAATATTTCCGTTTTCGTCAATATCAACCGAATCTATACCAGCATTTGCAATTGCAAAAATAACAAAAATAGATAAAATTTTTTTCATTTTAACCCCCCTAATCGTTGCATTCGTTTTTCTTAGTATAAAGAAAATCTACTTCAATTTTATTTGTGTTTGCTATATCTTGTTCATCCAATTGTATTATTATATGCAATATCAACTCTTTTGTATTTAGCATTAAAAATTCGTTACCATTGCTCTCATGTATTGGATCTATTAAATATGGTATTTCTGAAAGAAGCCAATGCATAGCAGGTTCTTCATAAATATTCATATAAACATAGCCGCCCCAACGAGAATCATTTCGCCCTTTAAAATAATATTCTACATTGTTTTTTTTATCTTCCTCTGTAAATTTTTTTATTTTTTTTAATTTATAAGCATACTCTATCCATCCATTAGCTACTCTATCGCGGTCTTGATTTTTTTCTATACTATAAGGAGAATATCTTTTACTTCCACTGCTAATAGGAGAACATTTCTTAATCCAAAGTTCATTTTCACTGTCAATAAGTTTAAACATAAGTCCATATACACGGATATTCTCCAGTTGCTTCTTAAATAGTTCTTTGCGAATATACTCATCGGTAATAGCAAATAAACGATTATCTATCACAAAATCAGCATGCTTCATATTTTCTTCGCTATAGCTTAATTTTTCAGAAAATTGACTTATAATTTTTTCTGTTTTTTTTGCAAAATTCTCATTCATTTTAATTTTTATTTTAGCAACAAACAAATCTTTAGAAGGGATATTAAAATCCGATAAAGCATTGTATGTTAATCGGAAAAGTCTTCCTTTTTCGCTTCTTGATTTCATCAAATCGCTTCTATCTATTGGCTGTAAATCTAAAATTTCAAGATCATAAGCATACCCATTTTTAAAGGGTTCAACTATCTCATCTATAATCAATTTCTCGGCATTTTCTTTTTTGTTAGCCATATCTTCGGAATAATTTTTTAAAACACCAGAGCTTAAATCCAGTGCATTTATATTTAACTTACTTAGCGTCCCCAAAACTTTATTTTTCTCTAATTTTACATCGGCTTGAACTTTATAAATTCCACCATCATTTACTTCGGAAATCTGTTGGTAATCAAGCACATAAGCGTTTGAATAATTCATAATTTCTTGACTTAGCTCGTCATTATTCAACTCTTCTTTGGAAACTAATAATTCGCCTACACCAAATCTCATAGCATTTTGAATGGCGTCTTTTTTTGCTATTTCTAAACTTTCACCTGCACCGCTTATATTTCTTACATAAATTACATTTTCGTCTATTTGTTTCTCTGTTTCGTGCGAAGAAACTTCGTTTGATTCTTTTTTCAATACAAATGACCCATCAGCCAACAAAGCACCGCAAGAAAAACAAACAAAAAATAAAAATAATAATTTTTTTATCTTCATCTTAAAAAACCTTTCAAAATAAAACTGTCATTATACCCCCCCCCCCACTTAAAATAATTTAAAATTTACTAAATTTAACACACTACGAGCGGTTGTAAAATTTGTTTATTGACACAAGAAGCTGTTTCAATAGTGACAAAGTAATTAAAAAATTTCTTTAACTTTAATTTGTCATCACAAGAATTTTTCGTTAGCAATATTCGCGTAATCTTAGAATTTAAACTTCATTTTTTAATCACAAAAAGCTAGCTTATCGCCATTTTTTTAGTTTTTTATACTCATCGCAGGCGGATGCATAGCCAAGGTCGCAAGATTTGCCAAAATAATATTTGGCTCTGGTTTTGTTGCGATCTGCATAGACCCCAGCGATAAAGCACGCGATTTCATGCCCCAAGTCACAGGCTTTTTGGGCAAATTCTTCGGCTTTTGCCTCATCGCGCTCCACACCTTTGCCGTAATAATACGCCTCGCTTAGCCTCGCGCAAGCCAAAGCTTTGCCGTGCTCATTACACCAAAATTCATTGAGGCTCAAATTTCCAAAATGATAAGAGGCATTTTTATCACCGACCCTATCCACCCACGATCGTATCGTCTCATGGCATTTGTTTAAATTTTAAAATTCTGAAAAATACTAATCCTGTAATTGATTTAAAATTTGATTGACATAAAATTTTAATTGATTTAAAAAAGCATAAGAATAAAACAAAGTCCGCAACGACCTACTTTCCCCGTCCCAGTAAGGGATAGTATCATCAGCCATGATGAGCTTAGCTTCTTGGTTCGGTATGGAGCAAGGCGTTTCCTCATCTGTATAGTCACGGACAGTGTTAAAAAAGGAAACTTT